>JASJCR010000020.1 GCA_030065875.1 Ardenticatenaceae bacterium
GGAGTTGATATACAGCAAACGATGGCGTGCCGGAAACAACGCGCGCGGGCACTTCAATTTGAGCTGCCTTGAGGAGCCGCGGATCAAGGGCGACATATTCGGGCACATAAAGGGTCGAGGGTAACCCAGCCGGGAACACCAGCGCACCGGCCGCACCCGGACCGCTCTGAACCCAGCGAGCCAGCGGATCTCGCCCCAAATTTCTCCGCAGCGCGTCGTCGTCAATGGGGTCGACCCAGCTGTCAACGACCACAGCGGCCGCTGGTGGATTCTCTTCCATATCAAGCGCGATTTGACGCCAAATCGAGCTGTATTTATCCGCAGTTTCCGGTGCCTTGGCCCAGGTTACAAAACCGGTTTGCCAGGCCCGGCCGCCATTTAGCACCACCAACAAGATGGCAAAGCCAAACCAAATCCTCTTCGGGCTAAAGTAATCAATTTGGTTGCCGGGTATCCGGGCGATCAAATCTGCCAACCCCTCAACCGGCAGCAAAAAAGCCAGCGGCAGCAAACCGATTAATCGAATGATCGATGGCGCCTGCGGTGCCAGCGCGCTGGGGAGCAGCCCCAGCAGCAGCCAAAAGATGGTCAATCGATGTCGGCCGCTCTTTGTAAAGCCAACGATCGATAACCCGATCCCCCACAACAGCAGCAAACCGGTAAACCAATCAAACAGCGGTGTGCCGGCTACCGTGTAGGTCCACCGCGGATCACCTGCGATAAAAAATCCACCAAGCGTCTGGGAGAAACTTTCCAAAATCGGAACCCACTCTCCGTGCCGCAAGGCATCCAGCGGGCCGGATAGTTGCCCCACCCTTTCTTGTAAGGTGGGGTCGAGCCACAGGGTAATCTGCAGCGGCAGGTAAAGCAAAGCTGATAAAAAGGTCATCCGGCCGGTCGTCGAGTTCAAAATGGTGACAGGGGCAAGCTTCCCCGTCTCTCGCCAGCGGATCAAGCCGTCAACCAGAAGCAAAAGCAGCGGCAGCAGCAGAAACACCCGGGCCGCGGTGTAGGTGTAAAACGACACCCCCAGCAGCGCTCCAGCCAACCAACCCCGCTTTGTTTCCCACGCCCAAACCGCGGCGGCTAAACACAGTGGGAGCATTATCGGCCGTAGTCCAATTCGGCTAAAAATGATCGGCCACCAGCTCACAGCAACTAAAATCCCGGTGAGAAGGGCCACCTGCCGGCCGCTGCGCACCCGTGCCCATCTGATGATGATCGCCACCAGCAGCATCCCCACGACAACCGCTGGCAACCGGATAGACAGCAAATTGTCTCCCAGTAAGATTTGAAAGGGGACCGCAAAGTAATGGTAAAGCGGTTCGTGACCAAAACCCTCGCGAAAAAACAGGGCATGTTGACCGGCCCGAATATTCTCAACGATATCCGCATTCAACACCTCATCCTGGGAAAGACCGGGCGGCAGTTGAGCCAGCCGAAATAAACGCCCTACGGCTGACAGTAGCAAAATGGCCGTCGCCTGAAAAATAAATTGCGGATCTTTCCCTGTTTTGGCTGAGTTTCTCATCGAGTTGAAGATTATAAATCGCTCTTTGCCTGAAGAAAAACGCGATTCATCTAAACCTCGTTTAACTGACCTCTTTTTGCTAAACTCCGCCATCATGAAACCACTTAAAAAATATGGGGGCGCATTTTTAAGGGTGGCAATCACCGTGATCGGGTTGGGATTTGCGGCTCAACAGATCAATTTTAATCAAATGGTTGACCTGCTGTCGCAGGCCAACTGGATATGGGTGTTTGCCGGATTCATGCTCGTCAATTTGAGCATGGTGGTGCGGGCCTATCGCTGGCAGCGGCTGCTTGTGGGGGCAGGTGCCCGGCAAATCCGCTTCATCCGCCTCATAGAGCTTTATTTTGTGGGCAATTTTTTTAACGCCTTTTTACCCAGCGGTTTTGGGGGTGATGTCGTCAGGGCGGTCGAGGTCACGAGAGAAATTCCGGCCGATGTGGCCACCGGCACGGTATTCCTCGATCGCTTATCCGGATTGATCGTCCTGTTTGTGATGGGATTAATCGCTTTGCCGTTTCGACCGGCCGGTTTTCCGGAATTTTTAACCCTCTCAATCACCGTGGTCAGCGTTGGGGGGCTGGTAGCCAGCTTCTTACTGCTCGACGGCCGGCTGGTTAGCTGGTTTTCCCGCCTGCCTCTGTCACAAAAATTACCGGCTCTCATTTCACCGGCCGGAGACGGCCCTCTGGCCAAATTTCTGGCGGCCGTTTCCAGCTGCGGCTGGCCGGCGATCTGGCAGGCGATTGGCGTCTCCGCTATTTTTAGTTTGCTTCTGGTTGGCTGGTGGGTGATGGCCACTTACGCCTTAAACACCCCTATTTCGCTGGCTTATGGCTTGCTTGTCGTGCCGATTTTTGCCGTGGCTCTGCTGGTGCCTACCTTTGGGGGGCTGGGGGTGCGTGAGGTGATCGCCCCGATTTTGTTTGCCGGGGCGGGATTGAGTGATTCAGCGGCCGTCTCGACCTCGTTGATTGTCTTTTTAATGCTGCGCCTGTCCGGTTTGATCGGCGCTCCCATTTACCTCATTTCTATCTGGCGCAATCAGAAAAACACATAAAGTTAGCCGCGGACGGCACGGGTTTTCCCGGAACCTGTCCTGGGCTCAGCCAAAGAATCAAAGAGATAAATCTGTGGCCATCTGCGGATAAACCATTTTTGAAGAGAATTTGTAAACCTCTTAATTCTCTAGGTTGTGTTGACATGTGGGATATTTTTTCACCCCCGCATTAAAATGCGGGGCTAAAGGGCTTGACCTGATGGGAATCCAGCCCTTTAGCCGTCGGTTTTAATCGACGGATATAAAAAATATCGCAAAATTGAGCATCCTATCGAATCAAATGTCAGCGAAACCTAATCAATCCTCAAAAAAACAGGGGAAATAACCTGCTGATCGGCCAGCGCCGCCCCTTCCTCATCAACCGCCGTCCATCGATCACGCGTATCCGGCTGGTACAAACCAACGGCAATCGAATAATCTCCTGATGGGAGATCAGCGGGTAACGTTAACCGATGGGTGTCGTTGATGACAAAATCTGCTGGCCAATTGGCAACCGGGTAGGTTCCCTGAACCGGTGGGGAATCACTTTGAGCCACTATTTGCCCAGATTGATCGCGCAGATGAACAAAAACCGTGGGATACGCGTCGACAGCCGAGATAAGCTGCCACTGGATGTTAATCACTACCTCGTTTTCGGCTGGGTTATTTTTATTGATGATCACTTCGTGCAGACCCACCTCACCGGACATATTGGGATGGGTAAAGATAGAAATTGGGTCTGTTGTTAGAGGTGCGGAAAGCCAGTCACGAGCAGCAACGATCTGCGGCTGATGCCAAACGGCGGCCGGTGCCTGGTCTGGGACGTCGGCCGTTGTTACCAGCCGCAAGTTGATTGTTTGCCCGCCATACACACTTAAGTCAAGCTCAACCAGGGCGTGCTCATCGGCAGGCAAAGCAAGGGTTTCATACAGCAGATCGTTCTGCGCAAACACCTGAAACGCGGTTTCTGTTCGCATCGCTTGAGGAGCAAAGCGAAACCGGCCGTTAAATGGGATCGCGAGATTGTAGCTGAGTTGTGATTGACCGGGCACCACAATACCGTTCGAGTTTGGGGCTGTCTGGGTTGTAAAGAATCGCTCTTCCGGCAGCCGGCCGGCGGTCCACAGTATGGCTGAAAAATCCTCAACCAGGTGCTGCTCGTTGTCCAACGTTGGCTGGCTAAAAACAGCTTCGTTTTCGTTTTGCTCCGCGTTAAATTCCTGGACCGGAGGGAAAAGGTGCAGCCGGCCGCTGACCAGCTGCCACACCAGAACGGCCGTCAACAATACCGCCAGAACGCTCCACCCCGATCGGAAACGTCGCTCAGGTGTCATAGGCCAGGATAAAACGAGAACGGCAGCGGCCATCAACCCCGTCAGGAGCAGCAGCACCGGGAAAGAGGCCCCCTTAAAAAATAACGGTTTGTACTGCTGGATTCGAAGAAGAAAGGGGGTTGGCAGCCATTGGGCCAGCTGCGCATCAACCCACCAGCGGCCAATCCAACCGCGGCTGTACGTGTAAAGCGCCAAATTCCCCGGACGCTGATACTCATTCAGGCGCATCGATGCCCCCAGTCGATCTCCACCAACCGTTTGCACCAGCAGCGGGTCATCGGCCGTGGCCTCAGGGGCCATGACGGTGAAGGTATAAGTAGCGCCTTTGGGGTCATCTGCGGTTGGAAATGCAAAATAATGATATCGATCTCCAGCCAACTCTCCCGAGGTAACATGCAAATAGCGGTGATTGTCCTGATCCGTCAGCCAAATTTGAGCGTTGTTAACCCGGCCGCCGAGCCAGATTTTTATCATCCCGAAGCGGCCGGATCCACTCTTAAACGTTTGGCTCGCCTGATTTTGGCCGTACAACGCTAGCGGTGCCGGAGGGGGCACCCCAGGCGCAGCTTGAATTTGGGTCCATGGGCGATGAAACGCGTAATGGGAGTCGTAAAACATCGGCACCTGAACCTGAGGTCCAACCCCTGTGCTGCGCCACCAGCTGAAATTTAACCCCAGGAAGGTTAATCCCAACACCATTAAAAACAGGTTACGAGCGGTCAGCCATTTCATCTTTATAAATAATATCGCGGCAAAATAAACGCCAGCAGGCTGGCAAAGTTAAAGATAACAATGCCGATCCGCAGTACGTGATGGGTCAATAAATGCCAACGTTTTGGGATCAAAAAAAGAAGGCCGATCACAAAAAATGACAACATGGGAACCACAGTTCCTAACCAGTAACGCCCCTGCATACCGCGGCCGACCCCAAAATCCCACCAAAACGTTAAGTCATAAATTTGGAGCATGATTACCGGTACAGCAATGGTCAGAGCCAAAAATCCCCAACTGATTAGCTGATCAGCGGCGATCGGCTTGCGAAAATGGTTTAACAGCCGGTAAAGACACCCCACAATCGCCAAAACCGTCAACAAACGAAGAAGATGATAAACCCACGGCTGGACAGGTGTATCGAGCCAGCCAAAATGAGCCCACCAGGTAGCAAACATCCCACCCCATATCGATCCATAATAATCAACGGTGTGATCCCAGATGCCGTAATCGTAAAGGGGGTTATTGATGATACGATGTCCCTTTAAAATTGGATTAAAATAAAAAAGATCTTGATTTAGACGCCAGCTTCGCTGCATCCACCAAATCAATGGCGGAATAATGATGGCGTTCATGAGCACGGCCGCTTTAAAAATTGCCGGCCGCCGGGCAGGGCTCCGCCAATAATCATAAAAAATAACCAGGGCCACCAGCGGCGCAAAGCCGTTGAGCGTGGGTTTGGTCAAAACCCCAATCGTGAAGACAACGCCGATCCATATGCTGTTGCCCCAGCTGAGCCCTTTTTGCAATACGTCTATCGTCAGCAAAATAAGCAGGCTGTAGCACAAAATAAGCAGGCCATCAACAGATACCACGGCGGTTATTTCGGTAATCATCGGGTGAAAAGCAACCAAAATCGGTATCGTCAGGCGCATTGCTTGATGAAAAGTATCATCCTCATTGGGAAACAGGCGACGGGTGATCAAATAAGCCACGATGACAATCGGTGAGCCGATCAAAACGGCCAGCAATCGCTGCACGTGGGCCCGGAACAGGAGGTCACCATCGCTCGACCACCAGTACACGGGAGCAGCCATCACGTAGTACAGCGGGGTAGCGTGCATCAATTTGCCCACATCACCGCGTTCAAACGTGCGCCTCAGGTTCGGATCAAGGTCGGCAAACGCAGCTTCGTTGGGTCCAATGGAGGAATTTGAAAAAGCTTGCCGCTGCTCTGGAGCGTACGGCACCCGGCCGACATCAGCCAGACCGCGAGACAAAGCAACCTCATCCGGCAGCACCTCATCACCAACCCCCGGCAGCCGGCGAGTTTCCGCAATAAATTGAATCACCGCATAATGATCGTCCTCGTCCGGACCCTGCCACAGGGGAAAGGCAGCACTCCACAACACCCCTTTGATGATCATGAGAATCATCAGAACGACAATGGTGATTTTTTCACGCATATAGAGTGGAGCGTTAGGCTTCTTCTAACCGGCGAGGATGCTGTTTTTTGCGGGCCGGTTCAAATAAGCTTGATTTGACCACGCCCCAGCGGTGAAACAGATAGCGCATACCGGTCCACAAGGTGCTCAACCCATAAATGGTGCTGGCGCTGAAGCTAATTGAGGATGCTTCATCAAAATATTTTGTCGAAACCGGAACTTCAGCAAATCCAAAGCCAAAATGATTGGTCTGGAAAATCATTTGCGTATCAAAAACGAAGTTGTTGGAGTTGCGCAAAAAAGGCACCGTTTCCAGCAAACGACGAGAATAAGCCCGATAACCGGTATGGCACTCTGATAATTGGGTGCCCATGATCAGGTTTTCAGTCCCGGTCAGGAAGCGATTGGCAATGTATTTGTAGCGGGGCATCCCCCCAATTAATGCACTTTTTGGAGGCATAAAACGGGACCCGATCACAAAATCACCTTTTCCATCTAAAATGGCGTTAATCATGTCCGGAATAATTTTCGGATCGTATTGCCCATCAGGATGAAGCATGATGACGATATCTGCTCCCAGGCGTAGGGCCTCCATATAACATGTTTTTTGGTTGGCGCCATATCCGGCATTATGGGGGTGAACGATCGTTTCGATATCAAGTGTTCGGGCGATTAAAGCGGTATTGTCTACACTGCCATCGTCAACCAGGATTATCTGATCAACAAAATCAGACGGGATTGATCGATAGGTATCAACCAGAGTCTCGGCCGCGTTATAGGCAGGCATTACCACAATTACTTTCGCTTTTGACATATTTTTCCCGAGTTATTTCTGGCACCAGTGGAAATTAGATTAACCGGCACCCGGGCAATTATATCAACATTCAATGAATACGCAGCATGATCCAGTCTAATCATAAGTTGTGGTCACAAAAGAAACAAATCGGTATTATTCGATTGTTGATGGGAAATTATCGTTCAAAGTTAACCGTTCTTCCCTGGCTCTACCTCTTGCTGGCGGTCGTTACTGTTACCCTACTATTTTTTGGTCAGGCGCTGTTGCCGGGCCGAGTCCTGCTCCCCACCGATCTGGTCACAAATCGTTGGCCTCCCTGGCAGCCGGCAAATGTTCCGGTTGAAGTCCACAACTTCATTCAGGCCGACACCATTAACTACGTTTACCCACTAAAGGTCTGGGCAGCTCAACAGGTGCAGCAAGGGATTTTCCCCCGCTGGAATCCTACAGTTCTGGGCGGTTACCCGTTAACTTACAATACGCAGGCCGGTCTTTTTTATCCCTTTACCTGGCTGTATTTTGTGTTTACGGGCAGCACGGCCGTCGATTTGGTGATTCTGGGCCAGCTCCTTTGCGGAGGGGTGGGGATGGCCCTCTACTTGCGACGCCTCAACTTAAGTTGGCCGGCGGTGTGCTTTGGGGTACTGGTATTTCTTTTTAATTGGCATATGGTTGCCTGGCTTGAATGGCAGGTTGTTCACGCCGCTATCGTCTGGCTTCCCTGGCAGCTTTGGCTGGTTGAACGCAGCGCCCAATCTTCATCTAATCAGGGTCGCAATCTGGTTTTGCTCGCTTTTTTCTTCGCCCTGCCCTGGCTTGGAGGGCACTGGAATTGGTCGATTTATCTGAGCTTGACCTCAGCCCTCTATGCGGCCGTGCGCTGGGTTGACCCAAACGCCGGTCGACGTTTTTTTCATCTCGGCCAAAAACTTTTTCTCTCCTTTGGGATTGGCTCCATGTTAGCCGCCGTGCAGCTGCTGCCCGCCTTTCTCTATTTGAGTCAAACCCAGCGTCAGGGAGCCGTACCCTATCAGCAACTGATCAGCAACCACGCCCTGGGATCGCGGGGTGCCGCCTGGCTGATGCCCCATTTTTATGGCAGTTCACTGCACAGTAATTTTTGGATCATCGATTTAAGCGTTTCCAATGATGTGGAAACGGCCGTTTATGTTGGTCTTTTACCGATTTTTTTGGCCACCATAGCCATCGTTTTTCGCCGGGAACGAGCCGTGCGTTTTTTCGCCTTGTGGGGCGGTCTGGCGCTGCTTTGGACGCTGGGCACCCCCGCCTATCGTTTACTTCACTGGCTTCCGGTTTTTAACGGCCTCTACCCCGGCCGTGCCGCCATCGTCGTCGTGATCGCCCTGACCATTCTGGGGGCTTTTGGGGTGGATTGGCTGGTGCAAAAGCGAGAATATCAATCTTCAAAATTCACCTGGACAGTCGGGGGCACATTTGTGGCCGCTCTCCTGATCATCGGCGGCTTTTCCCTAATTTATCAGGAGCAAGTGTCTCAACACTGGGGCTTCATCCGCTGGCAGTATCTGCATTTTTTGGCCGCTTTGCTGCTCAGTGCCGGTTTGCTGTGGTGGTGGGGAACACGGGGATCTAACCGCCGGGTGACAATGGCGGTTATCATGCTTCTGGTGGCTGATTTATGGCTGGTAGGCCAGGAATTTAACACCATCGGCCATACGGCCGAAATTTTCCCTCCAACGGAAACCGGCCGCTTTCTTCAGGAAGCGCAAAAAGAAGCGCCCAATCGCATCGTCACCGTGCCCAATGGCACCGCATACTTCCCCAATACGTCGCAAGTTGATCAGCTGCACAACATCAGCGGCTACGAACCTGGAATCACCCGCCGCGTGATTAACTACTTAAACACCGCAGAAGGTGGAAATGTTCTTTACTTTGATCGCTTTGCCATGCCGGACAAAGGGGTAGAATCTCCTTTGCTCGATGCGGCTAACGTCAAATATATCGTCACGATCGCCGATAAATGGCTTCCTGAACCTCTCATTGCGGATCAAGAACCACCTGGCACAAAAACCTTCACCCTACCTCAACAGTGGGCCATTTCCATGCCCGAAGCCGGTCTGCAAAAGGTGGATATCTGGCTGGAACCGGCCGCCGGCGATCAGGAATTACCAGCAGCGGGTACGGTCACGGTTCGGGTTCTATCGGCCGATCAAACATATGAGTTTGCCAACGCCAGCCAATCGTTGGCAGAAGTTGAAGCAGCGGGCTGGCTCTCGTTTTTCTTTTCCCCTTTTCCTTCAGAATGGGGGCGAGAATTTGTTCTGGTGGTGGAAAGTGATGCGGCCAATTTAACCCTTCTGGGAGGGGAACGGCCCGCGTTTACCGCCTATTATTTGCCCCGTCCTCCGCTGGCCCACGAAGCCGGGAAAACGAAGGTTTATCTTAACGAAGATGTCTTACCACGGGCTTATGTGGTGCCCCAGGTTACATTTTCAAGCGGTGAGTCAGAAACTTTAAACCTTTTGCTGGCCAATCAAAACCTATTAGACCGCTGGGCGGTCGTTGAAAACACCGCTGGAGATCCCGTTTTGCTAACGACCGAAAGCAATGAACCTCCGTTTGCGGAGGAAATTGTTTCCATCGAGCGATACGGCATAAACGAGGTGATCATCACGGCCGAACTCGAACGGCCGGGCTTGCTAGTTTTGGCCGACACTTATCACGAAGGCTGGCGCGCCCGGATAAATGGGGAATCAACTAAAATTTACCGCACAAATTCGATCTTTCGCGGGGTTTTTCTTCCGGCCGGCAGCCATGAGATTCACTTCTCGTTTTGGCCTCTTGATTTTATGATCGGTGGGACCGTCAGTGGGATAGCTTTGCTGTTCTGTATAGGATTGTTTTTATGGCCGGCAACCAAGAAAAAATAGCCTGGATGACCCGGCCGTTGGCCCTGATCCTGCTTACTTATGTGGCCCTGGGAACCGCTTTCAGCTTAGTAGTCCCCCTAAACGAAGCCCCAGATGAACCCGATCACTTTGCTTATGTTCGAGTATTGGCCCAAACCGCCCGGCTACCGATCATGTCCCCCATAGCCGCTGAAAACGAGACGATGGAAGCCAATCAACCACCACTTTTTTACGCCCTCAATGTGCTGGTGGCCGGCTGGTGGCCGCTCGACGAGGCGATTCACGGGCCACTAAACAGCTGTTTTTCAATCGAACTAGCGGATGCCGGCCGGCAAACGCTCTACCGGCACGATCCAACTGAAGCGTTCCCATTTGAGCAAAACAGGTTGGCCCTGGCTTATCATTTATCCCGAATTTTCTCCGTTCTCCTGGGTGGTGGAACCGTCTGGATCACCTATCATCTAGGGCGAGCGGCGGGATTAAAGGAGCCATTTTCTCTGCTTGGAGCCGGTCTCGTGGCCTTTAATCCGCAGTTTGTGTTTATCAACGGAAGCGTCAACAACGATGTGCTGACCGCGCTTCTCGGTGCAGCCATCATTTGGCAAGCGGCCGTTTACACAACCCGGCCGAGTCAGAAGCGATTAATCGGGCTTGGCATTTTATTTGGTCTGGGGCTCCTCACCAAATACGCTTTAATCGCTTACGGCGGGGTGATCGGTCTGGCTATTTTGTGGCCCATTTTCACCGATTTTCAAACAAAAAAACAGCAAAACCTTATCGGCCGTCTGGCCTGGGAAGGGTTTCTGTTTTCCGTACCGGTTATGGTGATTGCCGGTTGGTTTTACTGGCACAATTGGCAGCTGTATGGCGATCCCCTGGTGTGGGATGTCCATTTACAGGCCAAGGGGGCGGCGGTTGTTCGTCAATCCCCGTTTGTCTGGACAGATTTACTTGAATTTGCCCGCTGGCACTTCATTTCTTTCTGGGCGGTTTTTGGCTGGCTCAACATCGCTGCTCCCAATTGGGTGTACGTTATTTATGCGGCAATTTCAGCGGTTGGAATCATGGGTGCTGCAGGAATTATGTGGCGCAAACGGGGCCTCCTTTCTCCTTCTCACTGGTTAATCGGGTGCGCCGTTTTACTCATTTACCTCTCTTTATTGCGCTATATTCAAATTATCAATTGGTCGGGTTACCAAGGCCGTCTGGCGTTTGCGGCCGTGGCCCCAATTGCCGTTATTTTAGCGGCCGGTTGGCAGATGCTGTTTCCCAGACGCTTTGTGAAATTTCTCCTCGCCGGGCTGGCCGGGCTGGTCTTGAGCCTGCTCGTTGGCGTTGTCGCCCCTGCTTATCCCAGGCCGCAAATTTACAGCCCTCCGACCACCGCCCAGGCTGTATGCATGCGAACCCGGTCCGGACTGCTTTTAGATGGGGTATCAGGAGACCAGAGGATCACGGGGGGTGCGATAAATCTTACCTGGCACGGTTTGGGAATGATCGGCTCTGAGGGTGCGGGGACCCTGGAAACCATATTGCTTCTACCTGACGGCACAGAAGTCGGTCGGGAGCAAAATTCACTCAATTGGCGTGCGGATGAGTTGATTGATGTTCCGGTCCAAATCCAACTTCCAGCCGATCTCCCCCGGCCGACAGTATTGTATGCCGCGGCCCAACTGCGTGATGAAAACCAAGGTGAGCTGATTGAATTTCAATCGGCCACCGGACGGGTTCTGGAAGCACCCCATACCGCTGTTGAGCTTATTTTGCCGGGCAAGCAAGACATTATCGCAGAGCCCCAAATCAAGGCCAACGCCCTGTTTGGGCAGCAGTTGCAATTAATAGGGGCAACAATTACCGCCGAAAACATAATTCTCGTCTGGGAAGGGGCATCATCAATCGATTTAAGCTACACGACATTCGTTCACGTGATCGATGACGACGGAAATATGTTATCTCAGGCGGATAGCCAGCCGCTTAACGGCCGCTATCCTACGCGGGTCTGGGATGTGGAAGAACGAGTAGTTGACATAAAATCCATCTCGGTGCAGGATGAATCAACCACCTTGCGAATCGGAGTCTATCACCTGGCCACCGGTCAAAATTTAATCCTGCCAGATGGTAGAGAATGGGTTGAGATTAAGCTCAGCCCCAAACAACAATAAGATTTTTTGATAAGTGGTTTGATTGCCCTAAAATATCCCAGGTTTGCGGCTGAAAAACAAAGCCACAACCATCAAACTACAAAGGTTTAGAGGAAAATTTTGAAGCCTAACCGCCGTGATATTATCGCCATGGGCGCCTTAGTCTGCCTGTGTTTATTCTTTTTTGCCGGGACTTTTTTCCCCAGTAATGAGAATGAAATTATTCTGGGAGAGGATCTCTTCTGGCTTTTTCGGCCGATGGGAGAATTCGCCTTTGAAAATTTTCGCCAGGGTGCGCTCCCTCTTTGGAATCCATATCTATTTCTGGGTTTTCCTCAGTATGCTGAGCCACAGCTTTCTACTTTTTATCCTCCCATGTGGCTCGCTGCCTGGGTGCCCATAGAATCTTCTTTTTCTTTCCTGTATGCTTTTCACTTTGCCTTGACGGCGATAGGGGGATATTTGCTGGTCCGGCAGTTAGGTGGTCGCTGGTCCGGCGCACTGCTGGCGGGGATCGTATTAACCTTTAACGGGTTTATGATCGCCCGCTTGCATGCGGGTCATGTTCCCCACCTCATGACCTTATCCTATTTGCCATTGCTTCTCGCGGCCGCGCATTGGGCTGTTCAGCGCCGGTCCATTGCTGCAACTTTGTTAGCTGGTGTTCCCTTGGGTTTAGCCATGCTGGCCGGGTATGCTCCATTTTTTCCATTCCTGGTCGCCGCCGTATCCTTGCTGATGCTCTGGCTGGCGGTGCAAGAATGGCAAAAAAGAGAATATGCGAAAGGGGCGTGGATTTTGGCGCAACTCGTAATCTTGGGTCTATTTTCGGGAATGCTGGCGGCCGTGCAACTGCTACCGACGGTTGAAATGACCCTTGCTTCCAGTCGGGTTGCCGGGGCAGATTATGCGTTTGCAAACAGCCTTTCCATGCCACCCTGGAATTATTTGACCCTGCTTTTACCCGGTTTATATGGAGATCCGGTTGGTGACATTCTTTATTGGGGTGCGGCGCCGATCAATGCGTTTTGGGAATATGCAATTTATGCGGGCATTTTACCTTTTATTTTGTTTATCCTGGTGTGGCCGCTCGGCCAACGTTCATGGCGTTTTTGGTTCGTATTTGGTTTGGGAGGGTTGATTTTAGCCTCCGGCTCGGCTCTGGCCATCCATCGCATACTTTATCATCTTGTACCCGGATTTGGTTTATTCCGCGTTCCGGCCCGAATGGGATACTTTTTTGTCTTGGCAGCGGCCGTGATTACTGGCCTATTATTTGATCACTGGCTGGATTTATCGAACAGCGAACGCGAGAAATGGATCCCCCGGCTGCGCCAGGCATTGTGGCGTGGATTGGGTTTGCTGAGCGTGCTGGTGGTGATGTCGGTCTTATGGCAGGCGGTCCAAACCAATGAAGATGAAATTAGCGCTCAGATCGGGGGGATTACCAGCCAGCTCATCAGGCTAATGTTACTGGGCGGAGGGGCAATCCTGCTGTTAATCGGGGCAAAAGCACGGCCGCGCTGGCAAATCGCGATGTTGGCGGTTGTGCTGCTTGTTATTGATTTATGGGGCAACAGCTATCAATTTATTACCCTGGAGGATGCCACACCAGAGGTGGGGTGGGTCATGGCTGATTTAAGCTTGCCCTCAAACCGTCTTGAGTATCGAATCTTATCCAAAGGATTAGCTGAAAACTCGGGCATCCTTTACGATTTTTATCATGTTGATGGCTATGATGACTTCCGTACAAAAACAGGTCTCGAGTTGAGAGATCGGGCCTTCGATGATGCCCGTATTGCTCGTCTGTTGGGCACGCAGTATTTACTCCATGGATTTCGCTATGAAAAAGAGCCGATAGCGCCCGGTTGGGAATTAATTGCTCAACCCGCAGGGGTAAAAATCTACGAGCGGATCGATGCTCAAAGTAGAGCGTTTATCGTATACGATGTAATCGCGGCCGAAAACGAAGCGCACAGCCTGCGCTTAATTGATGATCCGGCCCTGGATTTTACCAGGACAGCAGTGGTAGAAGTTGTCCCGAATACAAGCTGCGCAATCGAAACACCTCCCGCAGGCGCAGACGCTCAGGTTGAAATTTTAGCTTATAATCCTCGGCAAGTCGTGCTAAAAACCGATACGCCAACCACCGGCTGGCTGGTGCTAAGTGACTTATACTACCCAGGCTGGACAGCCGCTGTTTCAGGTTCGCCTGCAGCCATTCAACCCACTAATTATGGCCTTCGCGGGGTGTGCGTGCCTGCCGGTACCCATGAAATTGTGTTTGATTTTGAACCCGATATTCTGAACTATGGAGTGGCGGTCACGGGAGCAGCCTTAATTGTTTTATTAATCGCCGTCGTTTACTTAATTTGGGCTAACCGGACATCTCATCGCCAAGCAATTTAAATTCACAAATATGGAAAATTTACCGTTTATCAAGCGATTGATACAGACGTACAACCTGCTAACGCAGCGTGGTCGATGGCTGGCTCCCATTTTGCTGCTCATATTTTTCGGCCGAATCGTGCATGCTTCTTTGCTTAAATCCATCACATTTGATGAAGTGCTTCACCTCTATTACGGGGCTTTATATTGGCACAGCGATTCCCTCTACAGCGTTGTCCAGAATCCCCCTTTAATCAACGCTATTATCGGTCTTCCGCTGCGTCTTGGTTTTCAACCTAACCTGGCGTTTGATCATCCGGTGTGGGCTGGCGGAAACTGGCTTACCATCAGCCAAACATTCCTGTGGGAAGTTAATGCCAACGGTATGGCCTTAATATTTGCTGGGCGTTTGTCAATCATGCTTCTGTCGGTTATGCATGGTGCTCTACTCTTTCGGTGGAGCAAAGAGCTCAGCAAAAGTACGGCGGCCGGTTTATTAACCCTGTTTCTATACACGTTTGATCCCAATATTCTGGCGCACAGCTTCTTGGCCACAGCCGATTTAGGCACCGCTTTTTTCACTACCCTGTTTACCTATGTTGTATGGCAGTACTGGCGCCGGCGACATGGCAAAGCGGTGGAAATCGGACTTTTTTTACTCGTTGGCCTGGTTACAGGCTTGATGTTCAGCGCTAAATTTTCGGGGATTATTCTAATACCGGCGATCGTTATGATGGCTGCCTTTCGCCACCTCACGAAGCAAAACCACGACCGATCCGTCTGGCAAACGGTCGCTCAGATTTTAAGCTGGTTAGCCATTGGAGCCCTGGTCTTCTTAATCGTTTATCGCTTCGATTTTTCCACGCTGGCCGCAGATTACTCCTTTCAACAAAGCCATCAATTAGATGGTCACAGCGCATATCTTTTTGGTGAGTTAAGTCGAGATGGATGGTGGTATTATTTTCCAATAGTATTTGCCGTCAAAACCCCAATAGCAACGATATTGCTTATGCTCGTTGCCACGACCCTTCTTGTGGCTCGGCGACAGATAAATTGGGATGTTTGGTGGCCTGTCCTGATGGCAGCCGGATTCGCTGGGGCAGGCGTGTTTAGTAACGTCAACATAGGCTATCGATATATTTTGCCGGTCTTACCCTTGATGTTTGTCGTTGTGGGCCAACTGGCTCAACCTCGCTATCTGCGAGCTGCGCCGCTTAAGTTCGCCACGGGGGCAGCGGTGCCCATCATTCTACTGGCCACCATTTGGGTACACCCCCACTACTTGGCGTATTTCAACCTGCTGGGTGGCGGCCCGGATAACGGCTGGCAAATTGTGGTTGACTCCAATATAGATTGGGGGCAAGATTTGCCCTCTCTAGCCGCTTACATGAATGACCAGGAGATTGATCTGGTCTATCTCAGCTTCCTCGGAGCAGCTTCCGCTTCCGCCTATGGAGTTGAAGCGGAGTTAATTAAGGATTGGCCACAATTAAAAAATGATGGGCTCACCGACTTTTTCTATGAACCGTGGCCGGCCCCTGGCGTTTACGCCATTAGCGTCACCCAATTACATGGTGTTTATTTGAGTAATCCCGACCGTTTCCAATGGTTCCGTGAAAAAGAACCGACAAACAAAGCTGGATACTCACTTTTTATTTACGAGGTCCAACCTGATGGAAAATCGGCAAATTTGTCGCTGTCGGGTATCGGGGTTAATCGCATTACTTTGGCCGATTTTGATAAGGCCCTGGGCAGTAACGATATCAAACTGGGTTATTATGATGCCCGCACGAGTTTCTTGTGGCCCAATAGCCAAACCGGAGCTTCCTGGGCGGGCGTTGGTGACGGACATTTACCCCAAAACCCAAATCTGGCAAGATTTTATAGCCAAAGCCAAACGGTGGTCAAAGGTCAAAGTGTTGATCGTGAAGATGTCAATTGGAGCTACCAGCTTTTTCATTGGCCGGACTCCCCGGTTGAAGAGCGCTTAAGGCAAAATAGTCAAGCCGCCAGACCGGATTCACCTGTTCTTTTTGCAGAAACTGTTGAATTCATGGGTCACGAGATGATCTATTCCGATTTATATCAACCAGGTCAGCCGCTCGATCTTCTAACATTCTGGCGAATGTCAGCGCAAACTGAAAATCAGCTGTCAATTTTTATCCATCTGCTAAACGCTGAAGGAACCCTCGTCGCCCAGCATGATGGCCTCGGTGTGCAGGTGCCCTCGCTGAATAAAAACGACGAGTTTGCTCAACTGCATACCATGACGTTACCAGAAGATCTCCCGGCAGGACGATATACGCTTCAAACAGGTTTGTACGAGAGAAATTCGCTTAAACGTCTAGAAATCACCGACAGCCAGGATTTTCTGATAATTGATCATATTGATGTAGGCAGCTCTGAATAAATACCCAAACGCAGTCAACCGGCAAGGCATATCTTGGTTAAAAGCGACGTCAGGTCATAATTTCCGCAATCGAAGGGGCTATGATACAATCGACCCGTCGCACCGTTTTCTATCAAATCAATATCATCGGGGAAAAGTGAGGGTTTAGTGTAATGGTTGAGATGAGAAAAGTGTTGGGGTTGATTTTGGGTGGTGGTCAGGGAAGTCGACTTTATCCCCTAACCCATGAACGATCAAAACCCGCGGTGCCTCTGGCCGGTAAATATCGCCTGATCGATATTCCCATGAGCAACTGTTTTCATGCGGATATTGACAAAATCGCGATCTTAACCCAGTTTAATTCCGCTTCGCTGCACCGTCATATCTATCGCACCTATGTCCGAGACATGTTCACCAAAGGGTGGGTGCAAATTTTGGCCGCCGAGCAAACCCCCACCAGCCATGACTGGTATCAGGGCACGGCCGATGCGGTTCGGAAACAGTGGATTGAAATATCTCAGGCCGGTGCAGACCATATTCTGATTCTGGCTGGTGATCACCTGTATCGGATGGATTATCGGGAGTTTGTGGCCGCGCACATCGACAGTGAGGCTGATATTACCGTTGCCGTGCAGCCGGTTAGTCGCCCAGACGCCCCCTCATTTGGCATTTTAAAGCTCGGCGAAAACGATGAGATCGTGCAGTTTAAAGAAAAACCGCAGACGGATGAAGAACTTGATTCCATGGTCAGCACCGATGATCGTCATAAGCCGTTTATGGCCTCGATGGGGATTTACGTTTTTCGCACCGAAGTTCTAAACGAAATGCTCAAAGCGGTCGATGGCGATGACTTTGGCAAAAACATTATTCCGGCGGGCTTGGAAAGTAAAAAAGTTCAGGGGTTTGTCTTTGATGGATTTTGGGAAGATATCGGGACGATTCGCCGCTTTTATGAGGTGAACCTGATGATGGCTCAGGCGGACCCCCCCTTTGATTTTTACAGCGCGGAGGCACCTATTTTTACCCGGCCGCGCTTTTTACCCGGCTCGACCTTCTCCGGCGGAGCACTTGACCACGTCTTGTTGGCTGATGGCTGCAAAATTGGAAACGCCACCATCCGCAACGCCGTCGTGGGGTTACGCAGCGTCATTGGCGACAGCGTAACGTTAACCAACACGATCATGATGGGGGCCGATTATTTCGAAACCGATGCGGAACAAACCAAAAACCGGCGTAGCAAACGAGCCAATATTGGCATTGGCAATGGGAGCGTTATCGACGGGGCGATCCTCGACAAAAATGCGCGTATCGGCAAAGGGGTGATCATTCGCCACATGGCCGACCGGCCGGATCAGGATCATGAAAATTGGGTTTCCCGGGACGGCATTGTTATCGTGCCCAAAAACGCTCATATCCCCGACAGCACCGTGATTTAACGGTGGTTGATGGGGTTACGCTCGATATAAATCATGTTCTGGCGGTCTACCGGGTGGTTCAAACCGCGGTAAAACCCTAGCCAGGGATAGATGACCTGAAAAGTCCCTACCCGAAATTTGTGCCAGCTGCGCCACTTGACAGCGCCCGAAATCATTTGCCGTACTCCCTGATCGAGGACCCATTCCATTAGCAGATAAGCACCACCCCAATCGCCGCAGCGCAAATATTTTGCGGCCGCTGCCCCCGCCCCATATCCGTAATTTTTAAACGATTTTTGCAGCCGCTGCCACTTGCGCCAGTGGTTGTGCAACACCAGCATGCCGGGTGAATAAACGATTTTGCCCCCTCGATGCAAAATTCGATACCCGATATCTCGTTCGGGCCAGCTTCGAAAGCGGCCGCCAATCCCCAAACACGCGTCAAATCCCTTAATCTGCTGAAAATGTTCGCGGCGAAACGCCATATTGGCGCCATGCCCAAACCCCAAATCAAAACGGTTGGAGCCAAACACCTCGCGGTCCAAAGATTCTTTGATGGCTACCGGCAAAACGTGAGCCAAATGCTGTATTTCCGGATCCGCCTGGTGCAATTCCTCTTCATCTCGCAAAACCCGCCCAAATACCGCCCAGATATCCGGATCCTGCAGTTCGGCCGCAATTTGATCGAGCCAGTCGGGAGCCACACAACAATCATCATCGGTAAAGGCGATGATAGGGGCATGACCAAGCTGTGCGCCTAAATTGCGGGCGATGTTTGAGCCGACTTCTTCCAGCCAGACGTAATGCAGCCGGGAATCCCGATCGATCATTTCTTGAACCACCTTCTGGGTAGCCTGATCATCGCTTTGATCGACAATCCACACGGCAAATCGGGAAAGATTACTCCGGGTAATGCTCTCCACCGTTTTTTTGATCAACCCACCGGTGTTGCGGGTTGGAATGATGATGTCGATGAGCGGTTTTTCGGACAGCTCAATTTCATTGGGATACACGCTTCCCCCTTAAATTTGCAAAGGCAATGTGGGGCAATTGCCCCACTTCTGATTGTAAATGGGTTGAGATGGCTTGTGACTAGGAAAATAGTCCCCGAACCCCGTTTCTTAACATTTATTAATCCCCCAACCGCAAAAAATCAAGGACGGTTGACCAACCAGAGGCGAGATCTTGAATTAGCAAATCGGGATTAAAGGGTGCCAGTGATTGTGCATCGTAGCGGCCGGTGGCCACGGCCACAACTCGTGCTCCCCCGTATTGGGCGCAAAGAATATCGGCCGGTGAATCACCGATCAACACGGTTTCCTGGGGGTCAAAGGGTTGGTTAAAACGACTGCGGAAGCGTTCGAGAGCGATTGGCAGAAGTTCGTTGCGATCATCTGCATCTTCCCCGTACCCACCTGTCGGAAACACATCAGGATCAATCCCGGCCGCCACCAGCTTCCCCACCGCCGCCGGCTGCACGTTGGCCGTTAGCTGCCCCAAATACGTCCGAGAGCCCGCCCGCTCAATCAAGGGAATCACCCCTGGGTAAACTTCGATATCCTGACCAACGGGATGATCATGCCACAGCTCTCCCATCCGCTCAAAAGCTCGTTTCAACAACGGTGAATCTGAATCTACTCCAATCCCCTGCCGAGCCAGAAAATCTTGCGCAACCTTGCGATCCGGTTGACCTTGATAAGCGTAATTTTCCCAGCGAACTTCAACCTCAAACACCTCGGATAAAGCGCGGCAAAAAATCCGTTTGCTGACACCATACGTGTGGAGAATCGTTCCGTCTATATCAAAAAGGATGAGTTTAGGAGACATTTCAGTCCTGAGTCCTAAGTGTTGAGTCCTAAGTGCCGCCTCATCTTTTCCCACACTCCTCCATCCGGCATCGCTCGAGGGGGAATTGTATCCCCCACCGGCACGCCGCGCTCCTGAAGGAGTCGCTTAATGCCGCCAATACGCCGGCCGGGAGGTTGCAGCGCGAGCATTTGATTAATTCGCTGTTGGATACGCCGCGCTTCGGCTAAATCACCTTCCCCAAAGGCGGCCGTTAAGGCCACAAACGGTTCCGGCACAGCGGTTGAAAGGCCACTTATCATGCCGTCCGCCCCCAATGCCAGAGACCCCAGGGCAATGGCTTCATTCCCGGCCAGGAAAATCAGGTCGTCTCGCTGGGTGTCCAGCAAAGCCCGGATCACCTGGATATCGGTGCGGCTGCATTTGAGACCGGCAAAATTGGGGATATGATCCTGGATTTTGGCTAGAAGCGCCGGGGTCACGCCGTTTACGGCCGCCTGCGGGATATCATAAATCATGACCGGCGTATCGGGCACGGCCGCGGCCACTTCTTCAAAATAGGCCAGCATGGCCGTATCATCCATGCCAAAATACCAGGGAGTAATTACCACCACGGCCGCAGCTCCTTTGGCGGCCGCATGGGTGGCCAGGGTGATCGTGTCTCGCGTGGTATTCCCACCCACGTGGGCCAATATCGGGAAGGTGCCATCGACGCAGTCTAACACTGTTTCCAACAGCCGGCCGCGGTCCTCCATACTCAATAAAATCCCTTCACCGGTTGTTCCTCCGATAAATAAACCCCTGACTCCTCGCGTTCTTAAAAAATCTACCAGCAACGGCACCACGTCACCATGTACGGCGTACCCACTGGTGTCAATCGGGGTGGCCATCGCCGGGGTGACGCCGTGTTTGAGCCGTTGTTTGAGTTGGGTAATTTTGTCCATAATTAGCTTGCAAGCTCGGCCCTGTGGGCCTTTTAGCAGATTAGCACGGGGCTGACGCCCCTTTCAGCCGTTAGCTAAAAGCTGAAAGCCGCGCAGCGGCGTGCTGAGAGGCGCATTTGCGCCGAGCTAATAGGCCCGCAGGGCCGAGCTAATGCGCTACTCCTCCGGCTCCATGTGAAACCGCAGCGGAAACCCCTCCAGCTGAGCGGCAAATTTTGCTTTGCTCACCCTAGTTTCCGCCCCTGAGCGAGGGTATGTGCCCACATAACAGGACCCTTTGGTGTGGGTAACCCAGGCGATTTGCTCGGCCGTCATCAAATCTTTTTCAAACACCGACTGCAATATGCGGATGACAAATTCAAAGGTGGTGACGTCATCGTTGATGATAAAGACGCGCCAGGGCGGCTCTAATTCAGCCTCTTGCTCGACATCAGCATCAACATCTTCTTCGATATCGGGGGTGGCAATTGTCGCCAAAATGTATGAGAGGGGGTCAGATTGCATGCGGTAATTTTAATCCGCACCGGCCGTTCGTGACAAGGAAAATCAAATTGTTAGGTAAAACGGCACGCGGCAATCAGCTTTGTAAATTGCGGCCGGTATTCATCAGGGTTCTCTGCAATCTCTTCTAAAATATCAAAGTAAAGATCCCACCCCTCTTTTTCTTGCTCAAATTGCTGGCGCATCGGCGAGGGGTCACCCTGAACAAATTTGAGAGCGGCCGCCAAACGAACCGCACCCTCCTTTAGAAACGCTTCCCCGATCGCGGGATTGTCCTGTCCCAGCTGCTCATGGGCCTTTAAGCAAAAGCGCAGCAGGGTGACGGTGATCGGTATTCGAGAAATAAACCCTCCCGTAAAAGGATCAACGGCCGCTTTGATCGCCGTCACGTCGCCTTGGCCTAAAATGCGGGCATAGGCGGAAAAATACAAAATGCGGACAAAATCGCCGATCAGTTTGCCGACCGCCGCCGCCTTAATCGCCTCCTGGGCAAAGGCCTCTTTGTCGTGACGCATGATCAATCCCGGCTGATGGATATATCCCGGCCGGACACCTTCACCAATTAATCTTATCAGAAGATACGCCTGGTCTTCCGCTCGACCAAAAAAAGTTGGGGTAAAAAGGCGAAATCGAGTTAAGGTCTCAATGAGGATCCCGTTGGTACCGCCGGTTACGTGAACCCGCTGAATGGCGTGGGCGCGGCCGTCGAGCGGAGGTTGGTCATAGCGGGTCATCATCTCTGCCTGGGTGGACAAAGCCTGGGGCATTGGGCTGTGAAAAATCAGCTGATCGGCCGTCAGCTCTGACGACGGGAAGCGCACATCCGGGGTAAACAATCCCTGATTGATATCACTTTCATTCACCAGTGCCCCGGCGATCAGCCCCAGCTCCACCGACCGGCCGTCGCTGTCAACAGCGGTGGCCCCCCACAGCGGGGTTTTAAAATGCTCCAGAGCGGATCTCCCGGTTTGCGCCACCAGCTCTTCTTGCGGAAAAACCTGATCGAGGTCAATTTTAAAGGTGGCCCGAATTTTTTCGTCGGCCAGAATGCGCCATAATGGGGCGATCGCCTTTAGAAATGAATAATGCCGGCCGTACGACCCATCAACCCCAAATACGGCAGTTAGCAAAGACCGGGCCTCCTCACGGACAACAACTTTTTCCGCTGCAGGCAGCAGGATCTCATCGATCAGGCGAAGGGTATCTGTTTCGGTAAACAGATAGACTTCTAAATGGGGCAGCGGATCAGCCTGCCGCATCACCGCTTCTAGATACGGCCTGGCGATTTCATGGAGCCCGTCGTGGGTCACCGAAACCGAGAGCAGACAGGTCAGGCGCACATCAGGTGCAACCTGTCCCCGCTCTTTTTCATAAGCCATCATCTGATTCAAGCCCCGCAGACCGTATATAAATTCGTTATTTTCCGGGGCGACACCGATCTGAATGGGATGATCGTACCAGTAGCGCTGCGGTTCCCGCCGCACGCGCCGCAATTTTTCGATCAGGGGAGTCTCTAATTGGAGTTTTTCGAGGCGAAAATCTTGCTCGGGTAGGGTCAACAACACGTTGGCGGTAAACAGGATCTCCTCGGCCGGGTTTTGCAGGGGGCTTAAACTGAGGCGGCTGATTTTGACCGTGCGTTTCTGACGCAGTTCAGCAATTCGCTGGGTTTCGTGTCCGGTGATGCCAGCCGCCTCGGGAAAAAACACCGCCCAAAATTGTTCGTGCAGTGAAGCAGGATTTTCACCGGCCGCCAGGCGGTTTGCCAAAGTTTCCGCGGCCGCCGCCAACGCCTGATTCTCAGACAAAGCTTTGGGCCATTCACCACGAAGTTGGCGCACCCCCTCTAAAAGAAATTGGGCGAGAATGGAGTCATTGAGGTCCTGAAGGGCGGTTTCCCAGGGGTTGTTCTCCTCTTCAATTTGAGCCACCGCTTGAAGAAACATTTGCACATAATCGCGTGATTCAGCAGGAGAGAGGTGCGGCTTTGACCGGGGCTCGATCTTTGCCAGGAGCATCACTCCTTCGGCGATCATTTCCAAAGGGTTCATAAAACCTTAGCCACGTAGTCAAAAATCCGCCGCTTGATGCGCAGCTGGTTGAGCTGCCAGCCGATCTCACTGATTTTTCGATCGGGCGTAAATAAATACTCCTCGTCTGAAAAATTATCCCGCATTTGCCGCTTTTCGTTTAAATAAACGGTCAGCATATATTCGGTCAGCTCCCGCTTGAGAATGTAAACTTGATGTTCGCTTTGCAATTTTTCCCGGCCGGTTTTTTCGGCTAACCGCTTCTCGGCTGCTTCAGCCGCCTGTTCCAGTTGATCGATTTTCAATTTCAGATCCTTGAGAATCTCCATATCGGGAGCCCCATGACTTTTTCCGACGCGCCACCGCGGCGGGTTGAGCCAGGTCACCTTTTGGGCAGAATCCAGCGGTGAATTTGCGGAGGGCGGATCGAGAAGCAGCTGGACAACTTTTTTGGCCGGCACCCGCTTGATTTGACCCAGCGCCTTCCCCCAAACATCCGTTTGGGTGATTGAGTGATCGAGATCGATCTCCGAAGGAAGAGGGTTGTAGAAGCGGCCGATAAGCCGCTCATTTTGAATGGTTAAACCGCTGAGCGGCAGTGGAATTTGACCAAAGCTCTCGCTCTCCTGGGTACCCGTCCCCTTTTTATCAACCAAGAGGGGAACCCTATGAAATGCCTGCAGCATGGTTTGAAACGGCTGGCTGTCAAGCCGGTCGTCACCACAGTAAAAACCGATTTCATGCTGCACCGGCCGTTCACAGCGAGCCTCAGGCACGTAAAATAAGGGGCCGGCATCGCCGATGCGGTTTCTTAAATTAACTTTTGTGACCCATTCAACGGAGCGCCGCAGGGTAATCAGCAGCGTGCCATCTTCAAAAGCCTGATACGAGCGATTGCCCCTGGCCATGACGGCCGCCGCCCTGTCACTTCCCTGAAAACCCACAAAGTTGTGCATGGGATAGGTGCGAATTTCGTTTAATTCTCGCTGCCCCATAAAAATTTGCCCCAAATCCCCTTCAATTTTGCGGGGCAGTAAATCGCGATCTACCATGCTGCGCGAAAGTTGATCAAAGGGCATGCCCACAACCACCTCGTCCCCGTGGTCGTCAATTCCAGGAACAAATTTCATTTCAATCCGAAAATCACCTCCCCACGAATCGAGATCAATCGACCATTTAATAAGCGGTGACTGATCAAATGTGAGGCGAATGACGGTTTTGATTTGTAAATCTCGCTCCGCGTCATGAAATTCTCCGGCCAGCCGAACAACCCGGTAATCAGGTCCTTCTTTTTCCAATATTGCGGATCCTTCAATCAAGATTTGACCGAGATAATTCCCCATATCGTCGGAATAGCTATCTCCCTCCTCTTGATACACCAGCAGCTCTCCAACGGTCCCCTGCGTCAACTGCAGACGGCCGGTTTTTACGTCCAAAACCGCTTCATAATGATCATTTTCCCATCGAAATGAATCCAGAGGGGTGTGGGGGACGGTCAAGGGATGCACCGATTTGACCGGCCATATCCCCATCCCGTCACTCTTCACGCAAAACAGGGCATCATCCTGTTCGATCCACTGTTCAGCGGCAAACGGATTGGTAGAGACAGCATACGTGCCAGCTTTAAAATCCCTCAACAACACCTGCAACGATTGTTTCGTATCTTCGACGGCCGCATCAAACACGCGCTGATAAAGCACGTCCATTTTTTCATGGACCTCATCAATGCTAACGCCACAAATACAGTCGTGAACCGCATTTTGCAGCAAAATTCGAGTCCACTGCTGATAGCGCTCTGCGGCAAATGGTTGACCGCTAAAATGAGCCAGCGCTGCCAGCGGCTCACAGGTTAAATAAAGCAGCTTTTCACAATCGTAAGCTGATATCTTCTGATACGTTCGCGTTGAATAGGTTCCCGGGAAAGTTGCCCCGTATTTTCCCGACACAAGTTCCCCGGAGATCGTGGGGGTTGAAGCGGAGGCGGCCGCCTTGTCACGAACCGCCTCGATAAATGAGGTTGATGTAGCCTCTCGCAATTCAACCAAATCGGGTAAATCTTCAACCTGGTTAAAAAAACGGAGTGGATCTTCGGGGTTGTCTTCCAAATCATAGCCGTCAAACAGCGGCATGTCCCCTAAAGGATAATACGGAATTAACCGGGCGGTTTCCTGCTCCAGGCGGTCTACGGCGATTTCCGGCACCAAGGTGATCCCATATAAGTTGCGATAGCCGCCAAATAGATCAACGCTAAAAAGGGTTTGGCCATCACTACCCCGCCACTCAAAAAACGGTGCCAGCAGCGGTACACCTCGCCATACAAAAACAGAATCGATCCCAAACAGCTGATGAATTTGGGGTGCCTGAGAGATATGTCCAAAGGTATCAACCAGCCAGCCGGGGGTCACCTGGCCGCCATGCGCAACCGTATCTTGAATGCCCAGGGCCAAATTTCGAACCAGCGTCTCCCCACCTGAAAGCTGCCAATCGGGCTGGCAGTAATAGGGTCCAATAATAAGATTATCGCTGGAGATTAATGCCCTGACGCGGCTTTCGTAGGATGGGCGAATGGAAATTAAATCCTCAACAACCAGCGTTTGGCCGTCAAATAAATAGCGAAAATCGCGGTTCTGACTCACCAATTCTTCTATTTTTTCAATCAAACCTGGAATCCATTGACTTGTATAGACTGAAGTCAAAAACCACTCGCGATCCCAATGGGTGTGGTTAATGATGTGTACTTTTGTTTTTGTCGTCATGAGAAATCCTTACGGTTGAAGGGTTGCAGCGGGTTAGGCCTCAAAAGCATTTGAGCCATCGATAAAAATGGGGTTTCGCCGACACTATAATTAAAAATTTTTTTGCCGTCAATGGGCAAAACCATTTTAGCGCATAAAATGTCAATATTGGGCAGTTTGCACAACTACGAGGGTTATTATTGACAATCGAAACGTTTTGATTTAGACTGTTTTTCTACCAAAACGTTTCGGATTGTGCTCCACAATCTCTATCCAATTCCTTAAATTTTCAATAAATCGACGTCGCTTATGAAAGTAACGCTCAAAGACGTTGCCCAAAAAACGGGGTTATCTGTCACCACAGTTTCTCGCGCCTTAAACGGCTACAACGATGTTGCCTTGGAAACAAAGCAAATGGTTGAGGAAGTGGCCACGGCGCTCGGTTACACCCCCAATTTAAATGCTCGACGGCTTAAAACGCAGCGAGCCGAGGCGCTCGGTTTAATCCTTCCCATTGAATCCTTACGCATATCCAATCCCTTTTTCAGCGATCTACTCAATGGGATTGTGGAGCAAAGCGCGCAGTACGGTCTGGAACTCAACGTTACGACCCCCCTAACAGAAGATCAGGTTGAAAGAACCTATTTAAATTACATTCGCAGCAACCGCGTAGACGGGTTTATTTTAGTCCGGGTCAAGCGAGAAGATGCCCGGATTCAACTGCTGCAGCAGTACAACTACCCTTTTGTGGCCTTCGGCCGGACCGATGATAAAAATGACTTCTCTTTTATTGATGATGACGGCCTCAAAGCGGTTCATGAGGTGATTAACTATTTGGTTTCTCTCGGCCACCGGCGCATCGGCTGTATTACCGAGCCCGACATTTTAAGCAAATCCCACAACCGCCTGCTTGGGTACAAACAGGGCTTGGTTGACAATGGCCTATCCGTTGACCCGGCCCTCATTGTCGAGGGCAATTTTCGACAGCATTCCGGCCGCTTGTCCGCCTTAAAGCTGCTTGATTTGCCAAACCCGCCGACCGCCATCGTTGCCGCCAACGATTTGCTCGCCTTAGGGGCGATGAGCGCCGTCCAGGAACGGGGGTTGGTCGTAGGTCAAGACGTCAGCGTCACCGGCTATGACGACATTATGCTGGCCGAGTTTGCCAATCCGCCCCTCACGACCCTACGGCAGCCGGCCGCCGAAATCGGGGCGCAGTTGTGTGACATGCTCTTCAAACAAATTCACGGTGAGGCTGTCAAAGAAAAACAGATCATGCTTCTGCCATCTCTTATTGTTCGGCAGTCAACCGGCCCACCACCACCACAATCCAAAGGATTATAATCAAGGTTATTTATCGCTGTCCGTCAGCGTGATTAACATCGCTACTCCCATAAAATGTTGAAAAGGTCTTGCACTGTCAAGGAGGTAAAGCCATATTGAGTCACTTTTCCAAACCAACCTTTTTTTCTAACAATCTAATCTGAAGGAGGATTACGAAGAAATGAAGAAATATCGTTTAATCTTTTCAATTTTGACAATCGCCTTATTGGCCCTCGCGGCTTGTCAGCCGCAGATTGTTGAGGTAACCCGCGTGGTTACTGAAACGGAAACGGTCACCGAAGAAGTCACCCGAGTTGTGACTGAAACCGAGACGGTTTCCGAAGAGGTTGAAGTAACTCGTGTCGTAGAAGTGGAAGGTGAAGCTGCCCAAACCATCACTTTCTGGACCACAGAAGTTCAACCGGCCCGGGCGGAGCGGCAGCAGGCGATTATCGACGCCTTTACCGCTGAAACCGGCATAGAAGTTGTCATGGTCCTGGTCGAAGAAAATGACATTGACAGCGTCATGGCGGCAAATTTCGCGGCCGGAACCCTGCCTGATGTCACCGTTGTTCCGCTTGATTTCACCGCCGGTTGGGAAGCGGATGGCATTCTCGACCCAGCCGCAGCCGGGCGTGTCCTCGACACCCTGGGGCGCGACACCTTCTCCGAAGGGGCGCTTGAACTGCTCGACAACGGCAGCGGCCCGGTTGCGGTCCCCGCCGATGGTTGGGGTCAGTTTATCGCTTACCGTGCCGACCTGTTTGAAGAGCTGGGTCTGGAAGCACCCGATACGTTTGAAACGATTCGTGCGGCCGCTGAGGCGCTAGACGCCGCCGGCTATATCGGCATTATGTCCGGCACCGACCCCGGTCAAACATACACTCAGCAAACCTTTGAGCACTTTGCGATGGCCAATGGGGCAACCCTGACCGATGCCGACGGCAACGTGACGATGAATACGCCGGAAATGATCGAAGCGCTCGATTTCTACAGCAGCCTGATGGCTGAAGCCGGACCCAAAGACACAGCCACCTTCTGGGATCAAGCTCGCGCCCTCTATTTTGCCGGCGAAGTGGGCATGACCGTTTGGTCACCGTTTTTGCTGGACGAGATGGCCGGGCTGCGGGACAGCGCTTTCCCCAACTGTGATGAGTGTGCTGACGACCCGGCTTTTATTGCCAAAAACACTGAGTTTGCCACGGCCATTTCCGGCCCCAGTGGCGCACCGGCTCAATATGGCGCCATCTTCTCGATCGGTATCACAAGCGGAGCAAATACAGATGCCGCGGAAACATTCCTGGCCTACTGGTTGGGCGATGAGGCTTATGTAGGCTGGTTGGGCGTCGCTCCTGAAGGGAAATTCCCGATGCGACGAGGCACGGCTGATAATCCCACCCAATTTATCGAAGAGTGGGCACAGCTGGAAGTCGGCGTAGACCGAAAAGCGCCGTTGACTGACTTCTACAGCCCTGAAACCCTCGAAGGGTTGGTACAGGGTGCCAACAACATCGATCGTTGGGGCTTTGATGCCGGGCAGGGGCAGCTGGTCAGCGCCGTTTACTCTGAGCTGGTCATTCCCCAGGCAATTGCCGATATTATCGACGGTTTCCTGACGCCGGAAGAAGCGGCCGAGCAGCTGCAGGAGCAAGTTGAAGAAATTCAGGCCGGCCTGATTGATGATTCATAGTGGCACATGTTAAGTGCTTTTTGGAGGAAGCGGGGCTGTACAGCCCCGCTTCCACACTTGATGCGGTAAAACAGTCAGGAGGAGGGAAATCATGACTGTGCAGCAACCTGACGTTACGATTGAAAAACAGGGGACCTCAAAGGGAATGGGGACGATGGCCGCCCGGGATGCCCGCCTCGCTTACCTCTT
The DNA here is from genome assembly GCA_030065875.1 of Ardenticatenaceae bacterium. Taxonomy (GTDB): domain Bacteria; phylum Chloroflexota; class Anaerolineae; order Promineifilales; family Promineifilaceae; genus WTJY01. The sequence goes on from JASJCR010000020.1 coordinate 29,296, forward strand.
GATCCTGCCGGGATTAGGGTTGGTTCTAATAATCATCCTTTTTCCGATGGTCTGGAACATTATTTTAAGCTTTCAGGAGATTGGATTACGCGATTTACCGACCCTTAACCTTCTTGATTTCAGCAACCTGACCCTTGAAAATTATACCGATGGGATCTCTTCCCGGTTTTGGATTGGGCTGCGGGTGACCCTGATATACACCATCGGCAGTACTGTTTTAGCGATTATTGGCGGTTTGTGGGCCGCTCTTGTGGCCAAAGAGGCGTTTCCCGGGCGCAATATTTTTCGTGCGTTCCTGCTCTTTCCATACATCGCCCCCGTCATCTCGACCGCGTTTATCTGGCGCTTGATGCTGGATAAAAATTTTGGCATCATCAATGCCGTACTGGGTTTAGAAGGGCAGGAAGCGATCGGCTGGTTGACCTCTCGCAGCCACGAATTTATGATTTTTGGCCGGGAAGTAGGATTGCCAATTGCCTTAATTACCGTTATCGCCTTTGAGGCGTGGCGCTACTTTCCTTTCGCTTATTTATTTTTACTCGCTCGCTTACAGGCGATCCCCAGCGACATTTATGAGTCAGCTGAAGTCGATGGGGCTGCCCCCTCACAACGCTTGTGGTATATCACCATCCCGCAGCTTCGCAGCGTGATTGCTACCCTGTTTTTGCTGCGCTTTATTTGGACCTTTTATAAATTTGAAGATATTTTCTTGCTCAATGGGGGTGCGGCCGGCACAGAAGTGCTGACGGTTCAAATCTTTAACTGGCTCTTTTCGCGACGCAATGTGGGCGTAGCCTCAGCCCTGGGGGTTGTTTTGGCCATCGCCCTGATGATTTTAGTGGTCGTGTACCAGCGGTGGACAGCTGAGGAGGAAACTTAAAATGGCCCAAAATGTCACCTCACCTACAAGCACATTTTCTAGAGAGATTTTTGAGCGACGTCTCGGGGTTTTCCTCAAGTGGTTCAGCATTGCGTTTTTTATTTTAATCACCGTATTTCCATTTTACTGGATGCTGAATTTATCGTTTCGGCCGTTTCAGGATGTATTAACCGACCCCACGCGGTTGATTCCTAGAGTACAGGATTTTCAGACGGTATTTGCCCCTCTATCGTGTATTTTTGGCGGTGATCCGGAATTTTGTGAAGGCGCGGTTCGCAACAGCAGCTACGCGGCCGTCTTGATTCAGTTCAATTTCCTCAGGTTTATTCGCAACAGCCTGATCTTATCCGGCCTGACCGTTGTGCTGAGCATTGTGATTTCTGTTCCGGCCGCCTATGCCATTAGCCGCCTCAGATTTCGCGGCCGATCCGCCATGAACTGGGGGATTTTGCTGATTTACATGTTTCCAGGGATCGTCATCTCGATTCCCCTCTTCGTCTTCTTTGTACGGATCCAGCAGTCGCTCGGCATTCAGCTCCGCAGCCCGGTAGGCGTAACCTTAATATATCTGGCCAGCACGCTCCCTCTGGCCCTTTATATGCTCCGGGGCTACTTTGATACCATTCCACCCGATCTGGAGGAAGCGGCCATGATTGACGGAGCGACGCGGATGGTCGCCCTGTGGCGGGTAACGATCCCCCTGGCCATGCCGGCGATCGCTTCCGTGGCGCTGTACGTGTTTATGATCGCCTGGAACGAGTTTTTATACGCGCTGCTCTTCCTGATTGAAAACCCGGCAGCCTGGACTCTGCCCCTAGGGCTGCAGCAGCTTGACAGTCAGGAAGTTCCCAGAACATTTCTGATGGCCGGCAGCGTTATTATCAGCGTTCCCGTTATTGTTCTGTTCCTGTTCTTTGAACGTTTCTTGACGGGTGGCTTAACGGCCGGCGGCGTCAAAGGATAATATTTAAAACAGGATTTCACGAATGACATGAATTTTTTCCATTCAGAAGAGAAAATCCTTTTAATACTGCGTAACAAATGTTTTCTAAACTTTTAACCTGATTGCCACCTCACTTGGCCGATGAATAAATCCATCGGCCATGGAGACCGAAACCGGATAAATCCGGTTTTAACGCGATTTATCGCGTTTCGGTTTCCATAGCGGCCGAATTTATTCGGCTGCGGCAAAATAGCGTTTCTAAAAAAGAAGTTAAGAATATTTTTGTAACAGTGAATTTAATTCGTGTCATCCTGTTTTTTGAAATTAACTATGGCGCACGTAATTTTAGTAAAGCCAATAATGGTGGCGGACCGTTAAATCCGCCACCTAATATACCAAACCGCTTCCTTCATCAGGTGCGGAGATTTGTCACCCAAACCGAGACACCCCATAAACCACCAGCATCCCCAAACCTCAGCCAGGAAGTGGAACGGATGGGGGAAAAATGTTGCACAAAATTCCAATCTCAATGGACAATTCCATGCACGGCAAAATCACTCACCTGTTAACCTTTATTTATGGGGCAGAGAAAGGTGCAGAAATTCAACCCAAACTTGAGGCCCTGCTTGAAAACTACCGAGTAAGGCTGCCACACCCGCCACCTGCCGCCCCGCCCTTCGATCACTCCGATACCATTCTGATCACCTACGGGGATATGGTACAGAATTCAGGTGAAAAACCGCTGCAGACGCTGCGGTCATTTTTAAAGGAGTGGGTTGGCGGTGTGGTCAAGGGGGTTCACCTGCTGCCGTTTTATCCCTACTCTTCTGATGACGGGTTTTCAGTCATCGATTACCAGAAAGTCAATCCTGATTTGGGTGATTGGCACGATGTAAAGGCGTTTAAACCTCACTTCCGGCTGATGTTTGATGCGGTGATCAACCATATCTCTCGCCAAAGCTCATGGTTCAAGGGGTTTTTAAATAATGAATCCCCTTACAAAGATTATTTTATCCGGGTTGACCCGCAGACCGATCTATCGGCCGTCTTCCGGCCGCGAGCCCTGCCGCTCCTGACACCGGTAGAAACCACTTCGGGCAAGGTCCACGTCTGGACCACCTTTAGCGCCGATCAGATCGATCTCAATTACCAATCTTCAGAACTGCTGCTGGATATTCTGGACACGCTTCTTTTTTACGTGGCGCATGGAGCTGAAGCGATTCGCCTCGATGCCATCGGCTTTATGTGGAAAGAAATCGGCACCAGCAGCATCCACCTGCCCCAAACCCATGCGCTGATCCAGCTCATGCGTGCGGTTTTGGATAAAATCGCCCCAAACGTGGCCCTGATCACCGAAACCAACGTCCCCCATCAGGACAACATTTCTTATTTTGGCGACGGCCGTAACGAAGCCCAGATGGTCTATAATTTTTCTCTGCCGCCGCTGACGCTCCACGCCTTTCACACGGGAGATGCCACCACCTTATCGAAGTGGGCTGCCTCGCTTGACCTTCCGTCCGATCGGGTGACGTTCTTTAATTTCCTCGCCTCCCATGATGGCGTCGGCCTCACCCCAGCCAGAGGCATCCTGAATGATGAAGAAATCCAGCGTATTGCCGACCGCGTAGAAAGGCTCAATGGCTTTGTCTCGTACAAAACCAATACAGACGGCAGCGAGAGCGCCTACGAACTGAACATCAACTTTCTCGATGCACTCGGCAAACCAGGAAATGAAGAAGCTGAATCCTTGATTGTCAACCGCTTCATCACCTCTCAGGCGATCATGCTCGCCCTGCGAGGTGTGCCGGGGATCTATTTTCACAGCCTCTTTGGCTCGCGCAGCTGGCGCGAAGGGGTGGCTCAAACCGGTCAAAAACGGACGATTAATCGGGAGAAACTGCGGCTTGACGATCTGAATCAGGAATTAAAATCCGGGTTTAGGCGTGCCGTGTTTTCCCGCTATCTCAATCTTTTGCGAGTGCGGACGTCCGAAAAGGCATTTTCTCCTTATGGAAAACAGGAAGTTGTCCAGCTCAACCCGGCCGTGTTTGCTGTTTTGCGCCAGACCGATGGGGAGCAGATTTTATGCGCTCACAACGTCTCCGATCGGCCGGTGGTCGTTGAATTTCCCTTCCCCGGCACCGAACTGCTGCACGATAAGCCGATCAAAGAAAAGACGATGCAGCTCGGCGCTTACGAAACGATTTGGCTCAAAAAGAATGGGTGATAGGTGTTGGGTGATAGGTGTTGGGTGATAGGTGTTGGGTGATAGGTGTTGGGTGATAGGTGTTGGGTGATAGGTGATGGGTGTTGGGTGATGGGTGTTAGCTATTAGTTTTAGCAATCAGCAATTAATCCTGGCAATTAGCAATTAACTTGGCTGAGGCATACAACACGTACGGGAAAATCTTGTCGCCTACAACCCTTTTTTTCAGCTCAAATTTCGTTAGAATGGCATTATCCCATTCTCCCTGGAGGAAGATATGACCCAACATGCCAAACTCGTCATTGTTGGAGCCGGAATTATCGGCTGCAGCGCCGCCTATCACCTGGCCAAACTCGGCTGGAGCGACATCATCGTTGTCGACAAAGGCCCTCTTTTTGAAAACGATGGTTCAACTTCACACGCGCCGGGAGGGGTCGTGGCTCTGGCTCATTCCAAGGTGATGAATCAGTTTGCCCAATATTCCTCCAAGCTCTTTAAAAGCCTCGACAATTACGAGGAGGGGCGCAACACATATAATGCGGTCGGCGGCATCGAAATGGCCATTTCACAAGACAGAATGGACGATCTGATTCGGCTGCACGGGGAAGCTCACTCATTTCACTCCGAGGCCCATCTGCTGACACCGGCCGAAGTTCAGGAAAAATTGCCGTTTGTCGATCCATCACAAATCAAAGGAGGATTGTTCGCCCCTTTGGGAGCCATCGTGGCCGGCTGGCACGTTTCCGGTGCCCTCGCCCGTGATGCAGAAAAGATGGGCGACGTAAAATTTGTGCCGCATACGCCGATTGTTGATATCGAAGTTAAACACGGCCGGGTCTCGGCCGTCCTGACCGATAATCCCGCGATGCCCCGCATTGAGTGCGAGCAGGTGCTGCTGTGTACCAACATCTGGGGGCCGGTTTTGGGAGATAAAATCGGGGTTCCCATGCCGCTGCTGGCCTACGAACATCAATACGTCATTACCGATCCGCTGCCGGAGCTGGCCCAATTTCAAGCCGGCGTTCAGGCGGATGAAATTATTTACCCGACGATGCGTGAACTCGATTCAACGATGTATTACCGGCAGCATTGGAACGCCTACGGGATCGGCAGCTACTGGCACCGGCCGATCCCCCACAAAGGGCACACGATTAAGGGGAATGCGATCCACGAATTTACCCCGGCCGACTTTTCAGAGGCGTGGGATCAGGCGCAGCGCATCATGCCCATGCTTAAAGGGCACGATAACTTCACCAAGAAATTTAACGGGATGTTCGCCTTTTCGGTTGACGGCTATCCGATTATGGGCGAGTCGCGCCACATTGGCGGGTTGTGGACCTGCGTGGCCTCCTGGATAACCCACTCCGGGGGGGTGGGTAAATCGATTGCGGAATGGATGACTCACGGCGATACAGAATGGGATTTGCGACAGGCTAATCTTCATCGCTTCCACGACTTTCAAACCACCGAAAAATATATTTCTACGGTCTGCAACAAAAATTATCGAGAGGTTTACGACATCATCCATCCTGCCCAACCGATCACCGAACCGCGCAACGTCCGCCTGTCACCGTTCCACGGCCGGTCACAATCTCTAAAAGCGGATTTTACGGCGTTTGCCGGGCTCGAACTGCCCAACTGGTTTGAAGAAAATCAGCGGCTGCTTGAAGTTTATGACGAAAAAATACCGGCCCGCTCCGGATGGGGCGCTCAATTTTGGTCCCCCATTCAAGGCGCGGAACATTTGGCCGTCCGCGAGAACGTAGCCGTTTTTGATTTAACCGGTCTGTCGATCATCGAGGTTTCCGGTTCCGGAGCCGTCGATTTTGTTGAGTACCTGTGCAGCAATCGCATGGATAAACCGGTGGGCCAGGTCGTTTATACCCTTTGGCTAACCCCCAATGGCGGGGTAAAACGCGACTTGACCGTGGCCCGCATGGCTGACGACCGCTTCTGGATGTTTGTCGGTGAAGGAACTCTGCCTCAGGATCTTGACTGGGTCTTACGCCACGCCCCAAAGGATGGCTCGGTGGCGGTCAACGATATTTCCAACGCCTATTCAGCTGTTGGTGTGTGGGGTCCAAACGCCCGCAGGGTGCTGGAAAAGGTGTCCACGGCCGATTTGAGCCATGCAGGTTTTCCCTTTTACAGCGGCCGCTGGATCGATGTAGGCATGACCAAAGTGTATGCGATGCGCATTTCTTATGCCGGTGAGCTGGGCTGGGAACTGCACATCCCGTTTGACGCCTCTCTACCGGTGTGGGACACCATCTGGGAGGCCGGCCGGGAGTTCAACATGATCGCCGCCGGGATGGGGGCGTTTGATTCGCTGCGGCTGGAAAAAGGGTATCGTTTGTGGGGTCGCGACGTATACACCGAATACAACGCGTATGAAGCCGGTATGGGTTGGACCGTCAAGACCAAAAAAGGGGATTTTATCGGCCGTGAAGCCTCTATCGAAGCCCGAAAAAAGCCGCTCAAGAAGAAACTCACCTGCCTGACGATCGATGATCCGGCCGCAACCCCGTTTGGTTATGAACCGATTTTTGATAACGGCAGTTGTATCGGTCACGTCACAACCGCAAACTTTGGGTATTCAATTGGCAAAACAATCACCTACAGCTATCTGCCGGTGTCTTATACTGAGGTTGGCACAGAGGTTGAAATTATGATCATGGGGCAGCGTCACAAGGCGGTTGTAGCGGCCGAGCCCCTCTACGATCCAAAGTCGGCCAAGATGAAAAGATAATTGTGCCGCGCGCCAATGATACATCTTCTTGTCCTATACGAAAGTGAAAAAGCCTGTCAAACCCGTCTGTTAGCGGACGGGTTTGATCCCCAGGCCGCTCGAGAAATCGCCTCTTACTTATCCCAAGCCACCGATTTGACGGCGTATACCGCGCGGATCACGGCCGCCTTTGCCGCTCAGGGAACGGCGGTCTCGTTTTTTGAAATCGACCAGGCAGCCGAGTATCTTCCCTTTTTTCAAGAAAATCGCTGCATCGTGTGGAATTTAACCGACGGCATCCGCTATTATCGGGCCAGCATGGTTTCCAGCGCCGCCCATTTACTGGGGGTTCGCACCTTCGGCAGCCCGCCGCAGGCGCAGCATCTGGCGCAGGACAAATTTAAATGTATCGCCCTGGCCCAGGCGGTGGGGGTTCCCACCCCAATAACCGCCCTGTGTCGAAACGGCCGCTACCTGACTCCCACCCACCACCTCAAACCGGAAACTCCCTTTTTTGTAAAACCAAACACGCTGGGGGCAAAAATCGGCATTTTTAGCGATGCCAAATGCCGCACGCTCGCTGAGGCGGCCGATCTTTCCCGGCGAATTTACGCTCGCTACCGCGATGAAGTCGTCGTGCAGCAATTTATACCTGGCTATGACGTGCGCGTGAGCTTCATGAACGCTGCTGATTCCCGGCCAAAATTGGGAATTTATCGATTGGCCAATGTCGAAAACGGAGAAACTGGCGGCGAGTTTCTGACCATGAACGACAACTGGACTCTCTCTGCAGCGCGCACAGAAGGGGAAAAAGATGTGGCCTCTCCATTTGAGCAGCCGGCCGCCTTTCAACCGCGTATGGTTCAACTCCGCCACCAGCCCGATGGACAGATAATCGCCGATCAAATTGAAGCGGCCGTCTGGCAGATGGCAGAAGTAACCGGCCTCAAAGATTACTTCTCCTTTGATTTTCGGGTCACTCCTCAAGGCGAGATCTATTTTCTGGAATTTGAAGTGTGCCCGGCCGTCACCATTTACGATTTCCAAACCTATTTGGAAGAGTGCTATGGGGTTGATTTGCCCACGGCGCTTGTGAAAGCGATCAACTTTTAACCACGGCGGTTGGCTTATATCCAACACACTTTATCCCTGTAGAGAAACCTGGCTTTCAGATTGGACCAATCTTGGAGATTGGTCCAATCTACCCAGCCCCTCGCCGCGTCAAGGAGAAGGTTTGTTTGAGTTTCATGAAAAAAAAACTAAAATCAATCAAAACTTTTATTACTTTTAACTTTAAACTCAGGACTAGGATCTCTTATGCACGGCGGCGATTGGGTAGCACAGGTTTTAAAGGCACAAGGTGTTCAATTTATTTTTACTTTGACGGGTGGCCATATCGCCCCTATTTTGGTGGCGGCCAAGCAGCGCGACATTCGCGTGGTGGACGTGCGGCATGAGGTCAACGCCGTTTTCGCGGCCGATGCCGTGGCTCGCTTAACCGGAATCCCGGGTGTGGCGGCGGTCACGGCCGGACCAGGGGTGACCAATACGCTAACCGCCGTAAAAAACGCCCAGATGGCCCAATCACCGGTCATCGTATTGGGGGGAGCGGCCGCCACCGCGCTGCAAGGGCGAGGTGCCCTGCAGGATATCGATCAACTGTCGCTGTTTAAATCCGTGGTTAAATGGTCTAAATCGGTCAGGCGGGTCAAGGATATCGCTCCCACCATCGAAAAGGCGTTTTACGAAGCGCAAAGTGGGGTTCCGGGACCGGTATTTGTCGAACTGCCCATCGATCTGCTCTATGAAGAGCAAACGGTGCGCACCCTTTACCAGGTACCGACCGGAAAATCCCTACAATCCCGGGCCATCGCCACCTACCTCAAAATCCACGTCAACCGGCTGTTTGCCGGGTCCAACGGGCAGCAAATTTCGGGGAAAATCACCCCATCCATTCCCAAATCAAATCGGGAACAGGTTCGGCAGGTTGCTCAAAAATTACTGGAAGCGGAAAAACCGCTTTTTCTCGTGGGCGCTCAATGCACGTTGGATGTGGACCAGGTACACCACGTGGCGGCCGCCTTGGGCAAAATCGGAGCCCCGGCCTATTTATCGAGCATGGCCCGCGGTTTGTTGGGCAAAAATCACCCGCTGCAAATGCGTCACAAGCGGCGCAACGCCTTAAAAGAAGCGGATTTTGTCCTCCTGGCGGGTGTTCCTTGTGATTTTCGCCTCGATTATGGGAATCATATTCGGGGCAGCTCCTTTTACGTGTCGGCCAATTTGAGTAAAATCGATCTCAATAAAAATAGACGGCCGAATATCGGCGTGCTCGGTGATCCAGGTGAGTTTTTGCGCCTGCTGGCTGATGAGCTGCCGGCCGGGTCGCGCTGGACCGAATGGATCGGCCATTTGCGCGAGCGCAACGATGCCCGAGATGCCGAAATTCGAGCCATGGGGCTGCAGGCCACCGGCAAAATCAACCCGATTTATCTCTTCCAGGAAATGGAAAAGGAGGCCGGTGACAACGTCATTTTAATTGCGGATGGGGGCGATTTTGTGGGCACCGCCTCATATATCGTCCAGCCGCCCGGCCCGCTGACCTGGCTCGATCCGGGGCCGTTTGGCACGTTGGGAGTAGGAGCCGGGTTTGCCCTGGGGGCGAAACTGGTGCGGCCGGATTCGGAAGTTTGGATCATTTATGGGGATGGCTCAGTCGGCTACACCCTGGCCGAATTTGACACCTTCGCCCGTCACGATATTCCGGTTATCGCCCTGGTGGGCAACGATGCCGGCTGGTCGCAAATAGCCCGGGAGCAGGTGGAAATTCTCAAAGATGACGTGGCCACCGTGCTGGCTCACACCGATTACGAGCGCAGTGCGGCCGGTTTGGGGGGGGAAGGGATCAAGGTTGATGATCCGGAGTTAGTCCCAGAAGCGCTGGAAAAGGCCCGCAGCGCGGTTAAAAATGGAAAGCCGGTTTTGCTCAACGCCATTATTGGCAAAACCGACTTCCGCAAAGGGTCTATTTCAATGTAGATCGGAGGTTGTCAACATGTGTAGGGGCTTGGCTAGCCAAGCCCCTACATTGGTTTTATCATGGCCACTCTCTAAGCTTTATCCACAGATCCCGTAAGTGTGAGCCAAAGGTTCGCAGAGCTCCGCAGGAGCTAGTAGGAAATCTGTGAAAATTTGTGTTAATCCGTGGCTGGTTTTTTAATCAAACTTATCGTGATCCATTTAATCTGCAGAGGCGACTTTACCGGTATCGCCTTTGGGTCTGAAGTAGCTGGTTATTTTCATCCCAATCCAGATCAAAATAGCCCCCACAAAAACTGAGGCATACTCGATAATGGGGATACGGGCCACTTCTTCCAAACGCACCCAGCCGCGGTCGCTGTACATCACCAGAACACCAACAATGTAAAGTCCTAAAAAGCCCCATTTTTGCCAATTTTTTAGCCCCAGACCGTGCATTTGGGTGATGATAAAGATCCCCGCAAAACCGAAGAGGAACATCGGCCAGATATCGTACCCTTGCGTGAAAATTTGCTCGATGGCCACCGTGGTGCCGTGAAACAGCACCATAATCTCCAGCACAAACGTCCAATACTTGTTGACGTGAGCCCTGGTAAACATGAGGGTTCCCTGCGTCATAAGCAGAAACATGTAGAAGAATCCCACGACGTGACCCAGCGTATTTTCCATGGGATGATACCAAAAGGTATAGACAATCCCCCAGGCGAAAATGTAGCCGTGATATTTGCGCAGAAAACGGCCGGTTTCGGTCAGAAAGCCGATTTTCTTGCCCCAGAAAATCCCCCGCCGCTGGTTCTCCATGTGTAAAATGAACACCAGCATGATAATAACCGACCATTGCGAGGACCAGATCGAGGTGTCCTGGGCCAGCCCATCATACCAGACGGCCGTTTGCAGCAGATGAAGAGAAATGAAGAAAGCGGTCCCTAGAAGGGCGATGACATTGATGCGATGGACCCCTTTGGTGTATTTTAACCCCTGCCTCTGGGCAACATAAATTGTGCCCCAGGTAAACGCCTGGTGGGCAAAATAGAAGCTCCAGGCGGTAATTTGACCCATGACCGTCTGTTCGGGAAGCTGCCAGTAATACCAGGAAGCTCCCTGATCAGGCAGAAAGTCAATCTGTGGCAGCCACGGCCGGATGACCCAAATCAGCAGGGAAAAGAGAAAGCTGAATATGATCCCTGCCCATAACGCCCGATTCGCTGAAATATTTTCTGTTTGACCGGTTGATTTAAGAACTGTCATTTAACCCTCCACACCCATCATAATTGATTTGATCATTTTCTTCAATTGACCTTAGAAATGAGTTGACGCCCAAAAGATCTATGTTAGAAAAGCATCAGTAGAAAATTAGGGGTTGACAAAGTGTCAGCAACACACTATCATATTAAGTGTATATAATACACTAATTGCCATTAAATTTTTCCCTCTTCCAAAAAGGAGTTTTATTGTGACTCAATTTCCAGCTTTTTACGATCCCAGCCGTATCGGCACCCTATTCCACCCGGATGTGGCCACAATTGCCGGTGATGCCCTCCAGGCCGGTCTCAAACCGGCCAGCGATGACAAAAACAAAGTTCATCTGGTGATCATCGATATGCAAATCGATTTTTGCCACGCCAGCGGCACGCTAAACGTACCGGGTGCCCTTGATGATTTGCAGCGCACGATAGAATTTATCTACACCAATGCGGAAAAAATCACCAATATCACCTGTTCGCTTGATTCCCATCTTCCCCACCAGATTTTTTCTCCCGGATGGTGGGTCGATGCCGCCGGCAACCATCCGGCACCATTTACGCTGATTACGTATGATGACATCGTCCAGGGAAAATGGAAGCCGGTTGTAGCCCCCACCCACTCAATAAATTATGTAAAAAAACTGGAGGAGCAGGCCAAAAAAGTGTTGACCATCTGGCCTTACCACACCATGATCGGCAACATCGGTCATGCCCTGGATCAGGAATTATGGTCGGCCGTCATGTGGCACAGCATGGCCCGCAAAACTCAACCCACCTTCCTGACAAAAGGAAGCGTCCCCCAAACCGAACATTATTCTATCATTCAGCCGGAAATCCCGGTCCCATCCCACCCCATGGGCGGAAAAAACAAAGCCTTTCTCGATACCCTGGCCGATGCCGACGTGGTGTACATCGCCGGCGAAGCGGAAAGTCACTGCGTGCTCGAATCGGTTGAGGATATCGTGGAAGATTTTGGAAACAAACCGGATCAGCTGCAAAAAATCTTTTTCCTGCGCGACTGCACCTCGCCGGTTGTGCATCCGGACATCGACTTCCACGCCATCGCCCTCAAGCGCTTTAAAGAGTTTGAGAAGCAGGGGGTTAATTTTGTCGATAGCAAAGATCCGATAAAGGGGTAGGGATATACGATTTACGATTTACGAAATGCGATGAGCATTTGCGTAACAAACCCAATAATCAATAACCCATTACCCATTACCCAAAATAAAGGATTCTCACCATGGCAAACAATGGTTTAGTTAACCTTGACAAATTGTTTAAGGGAGCGGCCGATGATGGATTAACCAACAGCACCATCGACCTGGTCGTTTCCAACTTGAACGGTCCAACCATGACCCAAACAGTTGGGGTTGGATTGGATGAACTAGGGGTAACCGAAGTGACTTTGGCGATGAACATCATCGATATGAGCGGTTCCATGACGCCGCATGCGGCCGATCTTATGCAGGCGTTCAACGAAAAATATCTGCGCATGCTCGTTGCCTCCCCCGCAGCTGATGACATATTGATCAGCACCATTTTATTTGACGATCGGATCGAACTCCTCAACGGCTTTGTCCACCCGGAAGACGCCGATAAGCTCACCGACAGCACCTACCGGCCGCGCGGCTCCACCGCCCTTTACGATGCGATTGCCGGGGGGATTACCAACACGGTTTTGTACACCCAACAGCTGCGCCAGTCGGGCATCAGCGTGCGCACGATTTTTCTGGTGTATACCGATGGGCAAGACAATACCTCAAAACAGCGCGCCAGAGATATCAAACGCACGGTAACTGAGCTGTACAAGCAAGAGATTTACAGCTTCGCCCTGGTGGCCTTTGTGCCCCCCAATCAGCGATCAATGGGCTTCAACACCGGCACGCAGCCGGATCCGGTACAAATAATGGCCGATGACTTGGGCTTTCGCGAAGGGTTAGCCGCCAATTTGAACCCGGCCGATCTCGGTCGCCTCTTCCATATGGCTTCCCAATCCACCGTGCAGGTCAGTCAGGGTCAGCCGATGGCCAATCGGGTGTTTACCTGAGTCCTGAGTCCTAAGTCCTAAGTCCTAAGTCCTAAGTCCTAAGTCCTAAGTCCTAAGTCCTAAGTCCTAAGTCAGTTTAAGCCCCACCTGACCCCTGTCAAGTAACGATTTCGACCACCAGACTTAGGACTTTCAACTCAGCACTCAGCACTTCTAACACCTTTCCTCTTTTACCGTGATATCTTGGAAAAATGCCTGAAGGACCAGAAATCCGGCTGGCCGCTGATGAAATTGCCCGCGCTTTAGTCGGCCGGCCGGTTAAAGAAATCAATTTTGCGTTCGACGCCCTCCAACGGTATGAATCCCGACTTCAAGGACAAACCGTCACCGCCATTGATACGTATGGCAAAGGGATGGTCACACGCTTTGACAATGACCTCAACATCTACAGCCACAACCAGCTGTACGGCAGATGGATGATACGTCAGGCGTACGATTATCCGGAAACCAACCGCTCACTGCGGCTGGCAATACATAACGACTCATACTCAGCGCTGCTTTACAGCGCTTCTGATATAGCGGTCTTACACGACAGTGAGCTGGCCAATCATCCGTTTTTAAGCCGCGTTGGGCCAGATTTACTACACGAATCGATCTCCATTGAACAGGTCACGACCCGGTTTCAAAGCAAGAAGTTTCATCGCAAAAAGCTCTACACCCTGCTGCTCGATCAAGGTTTTTTGGCCGGAATCGGCAATTATTTGCGCAGCGAAATTTTGTTTGTGGGCGGGGTTCATCCGCACAAACGGCCGGTGGACTGTTCGCTTGAACAAATCAAGGCCCTTGCCGCCGGAGCGGTCAACCTGACCCGCCAATCGTATCAAACCCGAGGGATCACCAATGACCTGGCTCTGGCCAAAAAGCTCAAAAATGAGGGGGTTCCCCGCAGCAAATACCGGCACTGGGTATTTAACCGGGAAAATCTCCCCTGCTTTAACTGTGGTACACCCATCATCAAAGATGTGTTGGGCGGACGCAGGGTGTACCTTTGCCCCACCTGTCAGCCTCAGTAGCGGTGTAATCTAGCAAAATACGAGAAGATAATTAAAAATAAGCCACAAATTTAGCCACGGATTAACACGGATTTTCACAGATTACAGAGAGTAATCGGTGATAATCTGTGGCTATTTAGTTATTTAGGAAACGGACCACTTAATCCAGCGGCCGAAATTGATCAAAACAGCGGTTTGAAGATCGCAGATCAATCGGTTTAAAGGTCATAAACTTTTGCTGCCACCACGGCAGCGGTTCAACCAGCGGTGGCCAGTCGGCCGCGCGGGCCAATTCGAGCTGATCTCCCTGGTAAGCAATGGTGATCGCCGTGTCAGGGTGGGCACTCATATATTTGCGCAGCGCCAGAAAAGAAACCGCCAGATCGTTATCAACATAGTAATCAAGCTCTTCAGCACTCGTCGATACAATCACAACCGGATCGGACATCCCTTCGGTTAATGAAAAGGCCGGCAGGACCCAATGGTTGGTTTGACCCTCAAACGTTCGCAAATTGCTGTACATGTCAAACCCACGGCCGCGACGGGTTTCCCCATAAGCCATAAAACCATTCACCACCATCAGCAGAGGCAGCACCATCAAGAGCAGCGGCCGCACCCGCCACATCCCCGTTTCCGGAAGGCGGCTCTCTTCCCGGCCAAAGCGCCAGATGAGCCAAATAATCGCTCCCCCATAAACATACCAGATCGCCTGATTAAGAATAAAGGCAATGACCTGTAAGGATTCAATGCCAAAACCAGGGGCAACGGCCAGAAAAGTGATCAATGCCAGACCAACCACCTCGACAAGCCTGCGTCTTGATGGCCCTAAGCGGTTGTTAAGTTCCCGATCGACCCAATCTGCGAAGGCAGCCGGCAAAAATAAAACAAACAGCGCAATTAACAAACTTGAAAAATCGTAAAAATGCCGCACCCAGTCCACCGCCAGGACAAAATGAAAGGTGATCCCCAACAGGGCTCCCCAATATCGGGTTCGGCGAAAAACCAGCAGTTCCGGCACGGCCGACTCAATCGCCCACGATCCGATAATTGCCGCCCATTGGAATAAAGGCATGGCCATGAGGGAGGATAATCCAAATGAAGAGGCGCTGATTTGGGCCAAAAACACCCCACAGCTGACCGCAGGATCAAAAAAGTCGCTGTTCCATTTGGCAAAGGCGGCAAAACTGTAAAAGGCGATTAAAGTCCAGCGGCCGGTGGGGGCAAAAATTTTCCAAAATTTATTTCGATCAAAATGCCAGCCGCCGCGCCAGCTCATCCCAAGAACAGCTAATATTCCTGCATTTACTGCGGCGGTCACAATCCAATGATTGCTGACCTGGGGGAAAGCCAACCAAAAGACGACAATTTGCAGTACGGCCATTATCCCCAGAGCCATTTCGCGACGGGTAGCCACCAAAACGACGGCCGCCAAAGCGGTCATAACGCTGAATAATGGCACCAGTTCCAGGGTAGACCAGGCTGAAATTGTTTGAAAGTCCCCAAATAGGTGAAATAAAATTGCCATCCCCCAGAGGACGGCAAATAGAGAATACCAGTATGATTGAGGTTCAGGTTGATCCTCGTTTACGACAGTTGGGTCAATGCTGTTCGTGACCTTCATAATCACCTCTATTGCGACTGCGATGCTGAGGTGGAAAATGAATTCGAGCGCGTTCAACGGCCAAACCATCGACGCTTACAACTGTGATTTGAGCGCGACCAAATTTACAGCCGTCTCCGGGAACCGGTGGCCGGCCGATAAGCGTCACGATGACTCCCCCGATAGTCTCAACATCTGGCAATTCGCTGTTATCATCTACGATAATCCCTTTTACGAGGAGATCCGATAGCAAATAGGTACCGGCTACCTCAACCAGACCGACATCGAGTTCGATAAATGGCTCGCTTTCAATATCAAATTCGTCGCGGACCTCCCCCACAACCTCTTCGATTAAATCTTCAAGCGTCACCACACCAGCCAATCCCCCCACCTCGTCGATCACCACGGCCATGTGAATCCGTTCTCTACGGAACAGGGCCAGCATGTCTTCAACGAGTTCATCCTGTGGCACAACCGGCACGGGCGACATGACCTGCCGGATTTCAAACTCAGCCTGTTGATTGAGGGCATGGGCAACAAGATCGCGCATGTGCAATATTCCCACGATGCGATCGCGATTGTCCTCATAGATGGGAAAGCGCGTGTGGTTGCTTTGGGCCGCCATGCGCATCATATCCTGTACCGGCATATCGATGGTCATCGCCTCAACGCGCGGGCGGGGGGTCATCACCTGACCGACACGACGATCGCTGAAGTCAAAGATATTGAGGATAATTTCTTCCTCTTCCTCATTGAGCAATCCGCTTTCGGCGCTTTCTGACACGATTTGCTCGATCTCTTCAGTTGAGTGAGGGCGCGGCTGCGCTGGCGGCAGCTGTAGTAACTTAAGAAGCATGTTGCCGATGGCGTTTAAGGTCCCTACCAGAGGGGCTAAAATCAGCTGGCTCAACCGCATCGGCCTGCTTAGGGCTATCGCCGTACCGGAGGCATTAGAGAGCGCAATCGCTTTGGGAACCATTTCTCCAATCACCATGTGCAAATAGGTCAGCAGACTTAAAACGAGAATATAGGAGACGGTATGAACCGAGTCGCCGGTGAGATTAAACCACTGCTGCAGATAAGGCTCAATCAGATGGGCAATAGCCGGTTCAGCATACATGCCCAACCCCAGAGAAGCGATGGTAATTCCCAGCTGAGCGGTGGCGATATAGCGGTCTTGCTTCTCCGGTTCAACCAGGGTCTCCAGCAGCTTTACCGCTTTGGCATCTCCTTCATCAGCCAGGGTTTCTACTCGACTCGGCCGGGACCCGATAATGGCAAATTCCGCAGCAACATAAAGGCCGTTGACGGCGATTAAAATGCCGATAATCACGAGCGGCACGATCCATGCGGTTACCCCTGCGGCCGGATCGCTTTCGGCCGCAACGATTATCGCCAGACTTACGGCTGGTGTTAGCAGGAGGATCTTACTCATCATAAGTCACGCGCTCGTCGCTAAACAAATTAAAAATTGAAGCATCTTTGAGTTTTGGTTTCCCCGGATCAGAAATTGATACCTCGGAAATTCCCTTATCATCCATCGCTTCAACCCGCACGATGGTTGTATCGATGACGACGCTGTCGCCGACCTGTGGCTGACGGCCGAGTTCACTGATGACCAGGCCACTCAACGTATCGACATCAGCTTCCGGCAGTTGAAGATCAAAGTACTCGTTAATGTCAGAAACCAGCCAATCCCAGCGGAAGCGGGCCAATCCCTTTTCGCCGACGTATACCAACGCCGCCTCATCATCCGATTCGTCTTGCAGCTCGCCAAAAATTTCTTCAATTAAATCTTCTAAGGTCACCAAACCGGCCGTTCCCCCAAATTCATCAAAGACAATCCCAAAATATTGCCCTGCTTTTTCCAACTTCTCCCACACGTCAGAAACCGACATCGCTTCTGGGATATGAACAATGTCGCGTATTTCACTGCTGAGATCATCCACATCATTGACGTAGAGGCGAAACATGTCCTTGATGTGCACAAATCCTTGGATGTGATCAATGTCATTCTCAAATAGCGGAATACGGCTTTTACCGGTCTCAATCGACAGCCGCATAATTTCGGTGACGGTAGAATCAACGGGAGCGGCAATAACCCGGGTGCGATGGATCATCACCTGACGAGCGGTTAAATCGCGCAGCCGGAAGGCGTTGCGCAGCATTTGCTTTTCTTCATCGTCGAGTAAACCAACTTCATGGCTTTCTGAAACGATTATTTCAATTTCCTGAGGGGAATGAATGTGGCTGTGTCCTTCCTGATGATCCCGCCCGAGCAGTCGCAAAATCAAGAGGCCACTGCCGTTAAAAAAGGCGATCAGGGGAGATAACACCAGCATCGACACGCGCATGGGAATAGCCAGTGCCAGGGCAACTTGCTCGGGAAACTGGATTGAAATCGACTTGGGAAGCAGTTCACCTAAAATGACCTGCAGGGCGGTAATCAAGAGCAAGACGACGATGATACCCACCGATTCGGCCGTGGCGGTGGCAAAAACTTCGTTGACTCCCTGTAAATAACCTAAAAGGGTTTCGGCGATGACGTTTTGGCCATACATGCCCAACAGCAGTGATGAAATCGTGATCCCGATTTGGCCGGTTGCTACATAGCGATCGAGCTGACTGCTGTCTTCCATGATCGGCAGAAGAATACCGGCCATCCGGTTCCCCCCTTCAGCCATCTGTCGAATACGCGTTTTGCGGGAAGCCACGGCCGAAAACTCGGCCGCCACATAAAGAGCATTAATCGATACGAGCAAAATAATAGTTGCCGGAATTACCAAGAACTGGATCAACTTAACCTCTCACAAGCAGGAAGGATAAGGGGACGGCTCCAGTTGTTTGAGCAACGACTGTCAACCCAGGGTAAGTGGTTAAGGGCAAAGTCAACTTTGCCAGGGGGAATTATGTAGTTGAGGATATTGATTCGCCAAAATGACCTGCAAGGGTCACCTTCATCATCTGCGGGCTTTATGGCAGATGCAGGCGGTGGTTCGCTTGTTGAAAACACGAGTCCCAATAATTTCCAAAAAGAAAGTCTAATGGCAATGATAAGGTATTATAAGCCAGCAGGTCCAGCAATTTCAAGACAAAAATACCTCAGCGGTGGGGCTGAGGTACTCATTAACAAATAGATGGGCCCGCTAGGACTCGAACCTAGAACCCATCGGTTATGAGCCGACTGCTCTGCCATTGAGCTACGGGCCCTTTTGCACAACCATCTAATTAATTAGAAGAGCGGGTAACGGGGCTCGAACCCGTGCATCCAGCTTGGAAGGCTGGCGCTCTACCAATTGAGCTATACCCGCATGATCAATTAGTAATTAACAATGATCAAAAAGGGTATCTTTAATTATAGCCTATTTGATCATTGATAATTGACCATTGTCAATTGAAAATTGTTCTGGTCGGGGTAGCCAGACTCGAACTGACGACCTCTCGCTCCCAAAGCGAGCGCTCTACCAAGCTGAGCTATACCCCGTCGCTTCAAATAAATAGTCAAAAGAGCGAATGGAAGTATACTGCCTGACGGGTCCCACGTCAACCGCCAAAGAGATTTCTAACGGCCAAGATGATGTTTTCAAATAGCCGCTCGTTCGGTAAACTTGATTAGCGATATTAGCGCGGGTCTGCGTCCCTGATAGCTCAAGGCTTCGCCTTTCTCAGCGGTCGGCTTCATGCTGAGAAGCGCTGCAGACCGCGTTAAAAGGTCCACAGGGCCACGCTAATTTGTATGCTGTTTTAGGAGAAACTATGACCAATCGAGAAACCCATACCGTCGAAATAGCCGGATTGACCCGCCATCTGCCGCTTTTTGAAGTTGCTCCGGGCGTGCGAATCGCCATATTCAACATGCTGGGTGATACCCACGTCGTTAAAGCGGCCGCCGCGGTGTTGGCCGAACGGCTAAAAACGTCGCAGGGAGAAGTTTTACTGACGGCCGAGGCAAAGAGCATGCCTCTCGTGTATGAAATGAGTGCCTTGATGGGCCTGCCTTATGTGGTGCTGCGAAAAAGTTATAAGAGCTATATGGGTGAGGCGATAAGCGCCACAACTGTCTCGATAACGACCGGCAAGGAGCAAACCTTGTATCTCGATGAAAAAGATAGACATTTGGTCACCGGAAAAAAAGTAATCATCCTCGATGACGTCATCAGCACCGGCAGCACGCTCAAGGGGATGGAAAATGTGGTCACCACCGCCTCCGGCACGGTCACGGAAATTGCGGCCGTTTTCACCGAGGGAGAGGCTGATTGGTCACACATCCTGGCCCTGGGAAATTTGCCTGTCTTTGTCAATGAAGATTGACCAAAAGGCGATCATGGACTCAGCAACCCTCTCCATTTTTAACAATCTTTTTTCTTCTGTGGCAGAAGAGATGGGGGTCACCCTTGAACAAGCCGCCTACAGCCCCAATATCAAGGAGCGGCTTGATTTTAGCTGTGCTGTCTTCCTAGGGGACGGCCGAATGCTGGCCCAGGCGGCCCACATTCCGGTTCATTTGGGGGCGATGCCGGCATCCGTTCAGGCCGCAATTACCGAGTGCGCCCCATTCGCTCCCGGTGATGTGGTGATGCTCAACGATCCTTATCTCGGCGGCAACCACCTGCCGGACATCACCATGGTTTCCCCCGTCTTTGTTTCCCCACCATCCGCCAACACCCATCACCCATCACCAAATACCCGCCACCCTTCCCCCGAATTCTTCGTCGCCTCCCGAGCCCATCACGCCGATGTAGGGGGTATGTCTCCCGGTTCGATGCCCCTCTCACGAGAGCTGTACCAGGAAGGGGTGATTATTCCCCCGATCAAAATCGTCGCTGCCGGAAAACGCAACGAAGCGGCCTGGAAACTGTTTTTGCGGAACGTGCGCACGCCGGTCGAGCGGGCCGGCGACGCAGCCGCCCAAATTGCGGCCCATACAATTGGAGCCAAACGACTGCTGGAAATTGTGACTCGCTATGGTTTAGAAGAAACCATGGTTCAGGCCCGGTCGCTGATCGCCTACGCCTCGCGGCTAACTGAAGCAGCCATTGCCAAAATTTCGGCCGGCACATACGTTTTCACCGATTATTTGGACAACGATGGGCAATCGGAAAATCCAATTCCCATATGCGTGACCCTAACCGCGGCCGAGAAGCGGCTCACGGTTGATTTTTCCGGCACCTCTCCGGCCGTGCGGGGCAACCTCAATACCGTCCCGGCGGTGGCCGAATCAGCCGTCGCTTACTGCGTACGCTGTATCGCCCTGGCTCTGCTCGATGCCGATCTACCCATGAACGATGGCGCCTTTGCCCCGGTTGAGGTCATCTGCCCGGAAGGCAGCCTCGTGAACCCCCGGCCGCCGCATGCCGTGGCCGCCGGCAACGTCGAAACGTCTCAGCGCATCACGGATGCCGTTTTCGGGGCGTTTGCCCAAGCCCTCCCAACCCTCATTCCTGCCGCCAGCCAGGGCACAATGAACAACTTCACCTTTGGCGGGGTCACCGCCGACGGGCCATTTGCTTACTACGAAACCAACGGCGGGGGATTGGGGGCCGGTCCCGCGGCCGTCGGTGGCAGTGGCATGCACGCTCATATGAGCAATACCCTAAACACCCCGATTGAAGCCCTTGAAGTGACATTTCCTATTCGCGTCCACCAATACGCTTATCGAGCGCACTCCGGAGGAAAAGGACGCCATCGCGGGGGCAACGGGCTGATTCGGGAAATGGAGTTTTTGGCACCGGTTAACGCGACGATTATGAGCGAACGACGCGAGCGAGGTCCATACGGGCTTGAGGGTGGTGAAGATGGGTTGCCCGGCCGAAATTTGTTGATCCGCGACGGTCAGGAAAAATTGCTGCCGGGGAAAATCACCCTTGATCTGGAGCCGGGCGACCGCATCCAAATCAAAACGCCAGGTGGGGGTGGGTGGGGTAATTCCCCGGAAAATAGATAGGAGGCAGGTTACTTTAAAGCATTTTCCGGGAAATTGTGTATCCTCAATTCTCTGGTATGATTTCGTGATTACCCGCAGCCAAAAATACAATTAGGAAGAGGAAAATGGCCAAGAATACCCCTGAACAGGAACAGTTAAGCAGCGATATTCACCTTCTGGGTGACATTCTCGGCCGGGTCATGCGCCGCCAGGCCGGGGTCGACATTTTTGATCTCGAAGAACGGATACGCAGCCTGGCCAAAGTTCGCCGCATCGATGATGATCCGGCCATCATCAACAAAATTAACGAGATCATCAACCAGCTCACCATCCATGAAGCGGAAAATATCGCCCGCGCCTTCACCGTTTATTTCCAACTGGTTAATTTAGCTGAAGATCAGCAGCGCGTGCGCCGGCTGCGAAATAAGGCCCAGGAAGCGTATCCAGCACCGGTCAAAGATTCGATTCGAGCTGCCTTCGCATATTTGTGGCGTCAGGGGGTAGATGAAGAAGAAATGAAGCAGATTCTGGCTTCCCTGCAAATCGAACCTGTCTTCACCGCTCACCCCACAGAAGCCAAACGACGCACCATTTTGTCCAAACTTCGCCGGCTGCGCGAAGGGTTACAAACGCTTGAACAGCAAAATTTGCTGCCCGTTGAAGAACGCCGGCTGCGGGAAGATATTTTGGCGGAAATCATGATTTTATGGCTGACCAGCCAAAGTCGGGTCGAAAAACCGAAGGTGACCGATGAAGTCAAAACCGGTCTGTACTATTTTGAGGATCCGATTTGGGATATAGTGCCCGATATCTACCGCGAAATGCAGGCCGCCCTGGCCGAATATTATCCCCGCTTGCAAATGCCGCGCCGCTTCCTGTCATTCGGGTCGTGGATAGGGGGTGATCGGGATGGCAATCCCAACGTCACGGCGTTTGTAACTGCGGAAACCATCCGTCTGCATCGTGGTCTGGCCATCACCCGTCATCGCGATAAAGTGCGCTCCCTCGACCGCTCCCTCAGCTTGTCCAGCCGTCTGACCGAAGTCACCCCGCAAATGATGAAATTGCTGGCCGAGGAAGAGGAGGAGGGATTTTCTTCCCACGTCAAGTTCTTAAAAAGCCAATATCCGGAAGAACCGTATCGCTTGTTGGCGGCCGTTCTTCGCTCGGACCTTGATGATGCCAATCGAGATCCGGTAAAAACCCGCCTGTTTGGCGAAGAAACCTCCCCGATGACTAACATTCGCACCGGTGACGATGTCCGTCATATTCTTGATTCAATCCAGGACAGTCTCGTGCAAAACAACGCTCGCGAAATTGCCAATACCGACGTGCGGGATGCCCTGATCCAGGCGGATGTCTTTGGCCTGCACGTGGCTCGTCTTGATTTTCGGCAGTACAGCGACATTCATGACGCAGTGATGGATGAACTGCTGGGCAAATTAAACCTGTGTTCCGACTATCTGACGCGAGATGTGGCCGGAAAAACGGCCGTTTTAACCGAACTGCTCGACCAAAAAACCCCCAACCTAAACCAGCTGGATGGATTGTCAACTCAGGCGACCGAGCTGCTCGCTCTGTTTAAAGTGATTGGGAATGCCGTTAAGCTGTACGGAGCGGAAATCATCGGCCCATTTATCATCAGCATGACGACAGATGTGGATGATGTGCTCACGGTGCTGCTGTTTGGCAAATGGCATGGGTTATGCATGAATGAGGGGGAAAACCCGGAAGCGCTGGCCGTCTCGCCACTTTTTGAAACCCGCGAAGATTTGGTCAACGCCCCGCGGGTGATGAGCGAGCTGTTTAATCACCCCAGCTACAGCAAACATTTGGCCCGTCACAATCGCCATCAGCACATTATGATTGGCTATTCAGACAGCAACAAAGACGCCGGCTATCTGACCGCCCAGTGGGAACTTTATCAGGCCCAGGAGCAGTTAGGGAACTGCTGTCGCGATCACGGAGTAAAGTTGACCCTGTTTCACGGCCGGGGAGGCACCATCGCTCGCGGCGGCGGACCGGCCAACCGAGCCATATTGGCTCAACCACCGGGCACCGTCGACGGCCGGATTCGCATCACCGTTCAGGGAGAAGTGATTGACAACCGTTTTGGCCATCCGGATGTGGCCAAACGCCATCTCGAGCAGCTTATCAATGCCGTTTTGGTCTCAAGCTCTTCCCATCATCTCTCCAAAGCAACCCCCAAAGTGGCCTGGAGAGAAGCGGTAAAAACCCTCTCCCAAACCGCTTTTAATGCCTATCGCAGCTTTGTTTACGATGATCCCAAACTCCTGGCGTATTGGCAGGAAGCCACGCCGATTAATGAATTGAGCGGCATGCGTATTGGATCCCGGCCGGCTAAACGACAAGCGAAAGGAGACATTTTTGCCAGCCTGCGTGCAATACCTTGGGGATTTAGCTGGATGCAAAGTCGACACGTCCTGCCCGGCTGGTATGGCGTCGGTGAGGCGCTGGAAAATTTTGTGATGCAGGGAGACGACACCGCTAACGAAACCAGCCTGGCTCTTTTGCAAGAAATGTACACCGAGTGGCCGTTCTTTAAAACGATGCTCGATAACGTTCAGGTCTCACTCGGGAAGGCGGATATGGGGATCGCCCGTCTCTATGCGAACTTAGTCAGCGATGAAGAGGTCCGTGAAACCATTTATGCCCATATTTTGACCTCGTTTAATCGCACCCATGATTGGATTGTTCGGGTAACCGGCCAGCGCCAAATTCTCGACAATGAAACCACGCTCAAACGATCGATTCGCCTTCGCAATCCATATGTCGATCCGCTCAACTTCATTCAAATCAATTTGCTAAAAAAGGTCCGCCAGCGCGCTCAAGACAATATACCGGAAGATGCGGAATTGATGCAGGCCCTCTACCTGACCATAAATGGGGTGGCGGCCGGGCTGCGGAATACGGGGTGATGGGTGTTGGGTGATGGGTGATGGGTGATGGGTGATGGGTGAAAGTAGTTCAACATTACCGATTTTAAATAGGCATAGATTATAGGAGTAACCATGACCAAGTCGCGCTTCATGCTCACCCCATATTTTCTCGATGAATATCGCGAGGGGCTTCATGCCGCAGGCGAAATCGCCTCAGATTGCCCCATCAACCGCCTCGATCTTGACCCCGCCGCTGCAGACATCCAGCACCGGGTGCTGCCCCTTTATCAGAAGATCAAGTCATTTGTCCAGGCGGCCGCGGAGGAAGATGAAATTCCGGTGGCAATGAATGGCGACTGTGTGATGGCCATTCCCGTTCTGGCCGGGCTGCAGGCCGCTGGGATTGATCCGCTGCTGCTGTGGTTTGATGCGCATGGGGATTTTAACAACTGGGAGACCTCCCCCAGCGGTTTTTTAGGCGGTATGCCGCTGGCCATGATGGTCGGTCTGGGCGAACAAACAATCGTGGAGGATATGGAAGCCCGTCATCTGGCACCGGCCGATGTGGTGTTAACCGACGGCCGCGACCTCGATCCCGGCGAAGTAGACCTGGTCAACCGCTCAAACATCATTCATCTGAAAACGATTGAACAGCTGCGGGAAATCGACCTGTCACAAAAACCATTGTGGATCCATTTTGACTGTGACGTCCTGCGTCTTGAAGATATACCGGCCGTGTCTTACCCGGCCGCCGGAGGCCCCTCAACCACCGAATTAGGGGCGATTTTTGATCATATTTATCAAACCGGTCAGGTCGTCTGTGTTTCAGTCTCACTACCCAATCCAAATCTCGATGGGGATGGGCGCAGTATGGCCACAACAATCAAACTTACCAATATTTTGCTCGGACCGTAAACCAAATCGTCTTGATGGTTTCTCCGTATTATTACGGATGTGGGATGGCTTTGCCCCAATTTACAATGGGTTCATTCCTTAATAAATGCAGCAGGAAAGCCATCATGAAACCTATCGAACAAGAAATCGTATCCTTACTGAAGGAAACAATTGGATATGCATTTGTCGATCAACGGCTAATGATTCGGTTTGTTTCTCCCAACTTTTACCAAATTTTTGCACCAGCTCAATCCGAAGTTGTAGGGGAACCCATCATTGAGGTAATAGAGGAGTTCGTCGGCCTGGAAATGGAGCTGCTCAATATTTTGCGCGGAGAAGCTCCGGAACTACACCTACACGAAATCAATCGTGAAGGGCAAGGCATTTCCCCCCAATTCTTTGATTTTCACATCTCTGCGTTCAATTCTGCTGGTTTACTCATTGTTGTGGAAAATCGAACCAGAGAATTGACGCGCATCCAATCCGCATTACAAGACCTTCATGATTTAGAACAGATAATCAAAAGATTGTCGGCCGCAAACCGGCAGATAGCGGAGTCACATCGTTCAAAATCCAAGGCGTTGGCTCAGCTTTCAACTTTTTTTAAGCCAAAATAGCTGCAAATTTTAAGCGAGCTAAAAGAAATACGAGAGTTAATCGGAGCAGGGTCGACACCCACAACAACCCAAATTGATCATCTTTTTTTTCTAGTTGAAACCTTTAATCGGTCGTTAGAAGTGTAAAGCGCGATTTTGTATCACCGATCGATTGTATTGTTGGCAATAAACCAATCAATTAACTGACCGGCAATACTTATTTCCGCCGGGGGGCGAGCGGCCGGAATTTCATCAACTGAATACCATTCCGCCTCGCTGATTTCACTGTCCGTTAAAGAAATATCCCCTGAAGCATATTCACAGGTAAATCCGATCATTAATGAGTCGGGGAACGGCCAGGGCTGACTGCCAAAGTAGCGAATGTTTTTTACGTCCAGTCCCACTTCCTCAAAAACCTCACGAGTGACCGTTTCCTCTAGCGTCTCGCCCGGCTCAGCAAATCCGGCCAAAACGCTGTAAAACCCCTGTGGGTGACGGCTTGAGCGGCCGAGAAGCAGCTTCTCACCATGGGTTACGGCCATGATCACGGCTGGCGAAAGACGCGGATACGCTCGAAGCTTGCACGATGGACACTCTTTTGCGCGATCGTCATCGGTAATGGTGGTCAATGTCCCGCAGCGGCCGCAGTATTGATGATTGCGATCCCAATTAAGAATTTGAATCGCCCGGCCGGCAATCCCCAAATGGGTCTTGGACATCTGGCCAAAAAGGCGGCGCAAACTCATCGTCTTTACCTCGGCCGGGAGGGTTAAATCCCGGTCAATCTCGGCCACATAACAGGGGGTGCTGTCCTTGGCTCCTAAAAAATGAATGCGCTTGATCTCTGGCCAATTTGATCGAATATCCGCCTCATAGAACGGTTGGTAAAGCGAGTTGGTCTCCGAGGGGTCAGCGTGAACCAGCAGCCGATGCCCTTGAAACAAATACCACCAGGCCGGTTGCTCAAACGCTTCGGGTTCTTTGACAGATGAATCAAATGAAAACATATATTTTATGGGTAAGGTGTGGTGTTGTTGTTTGGTGGTGGATAACCGCCTTCAGGTGTATCGGTGGGGCGTGGGGTAGCCGCCGTGCGGGTGCCGGAGCCGCTTTCCCCAACTGAACTGGTTGGTTCAGGAGTCTGCGTGGTGCCCTGCCCTGGGGTTGGCGTTGGCGTCACCGTAATTGTGCCGGTTGAAGTCGGCGCAATCGTGGTAACGATCGTTCCCGTAGGGGTAACCGTAGCGGTTGTTGATCCAGCAGTAGTGGGTGAAGGAGTGGCCGTTGCAGTTTGTGATTCCGGCGTAAATGTAGGCACAGGGGTAATCGTCGAAACCACCTGGCTGGTTGGCGTTGATGAAGGGGTTGGTGTCATTCCCCTCGGCTGACCGGCCGGGGTGCCGGTCACGGCGTTCCCATCTGGGGTGGGATTAATAGGAGACTGGTTGGCCGGCTGACCATCGCTACCCCCTAGAGGATTCGGAGTAACCAGCTGGCTGGCTTCCAAATACCAGAAGGTGCTGATCTCCGGCTCATCTCCACAGCCAAACGGACCTTCATATTTGCGCCAGATGCCATCAATCGTCACCACTAAACCATCAGGAGCAATTTCCGCCACAGCCGCCAGGCCGTTTACAGGCATCTCAAAACCATCAGCGACCATACGCCAGCTGGTTTTTGGGCCGGTAAAGGGAAAACAGCCGACCGGTGAGGCGGATCGAAAAACCGCTGTCACCCGCACAACTCGATTTAAAAATGTAAAAGGATCAGCGTTGAGGGTGGCAAAAGTAACGGGAATCGGGTCTGGTCGCACCGTACCGGATGGAGAAATTCCATTTTCGTCTCCTGAATTATTCCTGCTCTGGCATGCTACAAAAATGATGAGAGTAAGTAAAATTAGGAATATGGTCCGTTGCTTTTGCATATGCGGATTATAACCGGGAGTAAACAATTAACAATTTAATAATTAATAATGAGCGATGTTTAAGGAGGTTCTTCCAGTTACCGAATCATGATGAGCATTAAGGAAGCGCTTAAAAACGTCCAATATGCGCTGGCTGAGCCGGTCGAAGCCAACCCTACCGTTTAGATCCGACTCAGCCCTCGACACGCTCAGGCATCGTCACCAACGAGTTATTGCTCTAATTCGTTAATTTACTTTTAAGCCATTCCAGGTTAAGCGTGCGGGGAATGCTCGGCCAGCGAGCACCCTGATGAAATATCCACCATTCAATCATCAACACAATCAGGGCGACAATGACCAGCCACACCCAAAATTCGCGCTGTCCTACGTCATCTTCACTGCCGCTTTGAATTTCCGCCGCCCCCACGACAACCGCATCCGCAGGTAAAATGGTCGACTCTTCCAGAGCAAACAGATTAATGGCAAATTGCCCACCCGCCCGCGAACCGGTTTCATCCATGATGGTCACCTGATAAAGGCCGGTTTGATCGGTTTCCGTAAACAGGAGTGTATCTTCACCAAACTCCGCCGCCCAAACAGACCCATCCGGCCGGGTAATTTCCGCCGCCGTTACCCCGGCCGGCGGAGCCAGTGGGATGACATCCCCCGGTCGAAGGGTATCAGGGGTATCAAAAACGCGGCCGGGGGTCAGCCAGTTGGTCAAATTGGCCATCAAAATAGGGTAAGTTACCTGCAGTGGCAAATCCGAATCGCGTAGGTCAAAGGTCAAAATCGCCAGGCGGTGGCCATCTCGTTCGCCGATCATTAAAAGGGGGCCGCCGGCCGCCTCAACCAGCGTCTCCGCCCACGGTGCCTCTACCTGCCGCATCTGGCGAATGTTGACCCCGCCCCAGTCGACAAACTGCAGCAGTGGACTATCCACCAATCGAATTGCGGCCGTTTGTTGGGTACCGGTAATGACCTCACCAACCGTTAATGGGCCATTTTCAAGCTGGGATGGCAGCGGATTTAAAATGAGCAGATCGGCCGGGGGAAGCGGGTCGGGCAGGTCAACCCCGTCAAACACGTATAAATCAAAGGGGTCTGTTTCCGGCTCAGGGAATTCAGCCTCTACCGACAGCTTAAACGGCTCGATCCCGGGCAAAACCGCAAAAATTTGCTCGAGAAATAAATTACCGTCGGAGATGATCAGCGTTCGATTGCTGACACCGGCCTCATGCACGGTGGTGGCCTGATTGTCGACCAGCAGAAAATCTTCCGGATTGTCCCCCAAGCGGGCGGTAATAACCACCGGCTGTTCGACCAGCGTCCAGCTCAAATCAACCGTCTCCCCGCTCTCCACGTCAACCTGACGGGCGTCGAAGAGTACGCCGTCAATTTCCAAGGTGAGCAGGGTTGATTGAACTCTTTCTCCCAGATTGGTGACGCTGGCAAAAAGCTGAACCCCTTCTTCCGTTTCACGAGTTGCCAGGGCGCTGACCGCTAAATTTTCACCGGAAATGCCGACGGGGACATAAACCGTCTCGGCCGGCAGCGGCGGTAAACCGGAAGGGATACCCCCATCAGAGATAATAATGACTCGGGCATCCTGAAACCCTTGAGCGGCACCGGCCGCCAGGGCAAAAGCCGCTCCCCAATCCGCAGCCCCGTTTTCCGGGTTTGCAGCCGCGACCATATCGTAAAGCAGCCGCTTGTCGGTTGTGGCAGCCGCCAACACCCGAGGCGTTTGCCCAACCTGGATCAAAGTCATCTGATGCCCGCTGCCCAACGCCCCAATTAAGCGGTTTACCTCTTCCTTGGCCACATCAAAGCGGCTGGGGGTCACATCAATCGCCTGCATCGAGGCTGAGCCATCTAACAAAACGACAATGCTGCGATTGACGAGGCTTGGCACGCGGAGAAACGGCCGGGCCAGCGCAACCACCATCAGCCCCAAAATCAACAGCTGCAAAAACAGCAGTAAATTTCGCTTGAGCTTCTGCCACGGGGCATTGGCTTCCCGATCGCGCACGAGTTTCTGCCACAGCATGGTGCTGCTAACCGTCACCTCACGTCGCCGCAGGCGAAGCATGTACATGATGATGATCGGCACGGCAATCAGGCCGAACAGTAAAGAGAGAGGAGCGAGAAAGGGCATTTGTTATTTCACCATACCCATTTCTCGCATCGTCCTCAAAACCAGCTGCTCCCAGGGCGAGCTGGTAACAACCGGTACATAATCGATCCCGCGACTCCCGCAAAAATGATTAATTTCGCTTTGCCACTCGCTCACCCGCTGCCGATACGCGTCGAGGGTGGCGGCATCGAGCGTCACCTCAGCTTCGGCCGCAGTTTCCGCATCGATCAGCTTCACATCCCCAATCAGACCGGGTTCGATCTCATCGGGGCTCAGCAGGTGAAGAAGGGACACCTCAAACCCGCGATTTTGCAAGGCGGCCAAACCGTCCTGATACCCATTGGGAGACATCAAATCAGATAAAAGCAGGAGCAGCCCCGGCCGTCGACTGCGCAGGGCAAATGAGTTTAAGCTGATGTTGAGATCGGTAATCCCGGCCGCATCCTCTCCGGCCTCCAAAAATTGGAAAAGCGGCAGGCTGCTGATCGCGCCGCGAAATGGCCCCCAACGGCGATCTTCATCACTGCGCAGCAAGGTAACGCTCAGCTGATCTCCTGCGGTTAAGGCGATGTGACCCAGCCCGGCCGCCAGGCGCATCGCATATGTCAATTTGTGTTCCGGCTGATCGGCTTCTGGCCAATCCATGCTTTTGCTGACGTCGACAAGCAGGTGAACCGATAAATCTTCTTCTTCTTCCAGCAGCTTGATAAACGGCCGTTCCAGCCGCGCATAAACGTTCCAATCCAGCCGCCGCAAATCATCCCCCTGGACATAATTGCGGTAGTCGGCAAATTCGATCGAGGTACCCCGCTTGCTGCTGCGGCGGTCCCCTTTCATGCGCCCGGCACGCACCTGATCGGCCGTGAGGGTCAGCTGTTCAAGCTGGCGGAGAGTCGTTTCATCAAAAATGGGCATAAAAAGCTCGGGGCTAAAGCCCCTGTTAGCCTTCAGCTCGGTGCTCCGCACCTTTTAGCTGACAGCTAATATGCTGAGAGGCCCGCAGGGCCGAGCTAAAAGCCGCGCAGCGGCGGGCTAATCTGCTAAATCTTGACATTTCTCATTGTATATACAATAATGTATATATTATTCAAGGAGAACCATGACCGATATCAAAATCACAAAAATATTCAGGAGCGGCAACAGCCAGGCAGTGCGCTTACCCAAAGAGTTTCGCATCGAAGCCGACCGCGTCTACATCAAGCGGGTCGGGGATACCCTGGTGCTCCTGCCGATTGATCATCCGTGGCAGTCGATGCTGGACAGCTTAGAGCAATTCTCCTCAGATTTCCTGGTTGACCGCCAGCAGCCACCCGTTCAAGAACGGGAAACCTCTTTTTCTTAATCAAATAATCAACCTCACAAATCAAACCTAAATTATTTCGAGCCATGCGCTATCTGTTTGATACCAACATCTGCATCTATTTAATCAATCAGCCGGACGGGGCGCTAATTCAGCGCATCACCCAGCTTGAGCCAGGTGAGATCGGTATCCCTTCTATCGTCACCGCCGAGCTGCAGTACGGCGTTTTTAACAGCCGCAAGGTCGAGCAAAATCACTCTGCCCTGGAGCAGTTTCTCCTGCCGTTTGTTATCGTACCATTTGATCATAAAGCCGCAGAAGCATATGGGCGTCTGCGGGCCACTCTACGGCAGGACGGCCGCTTAATCGGCAGCATGGATATGCTCATCGCCGCTCAGGCCATCGCCACCCAAACAACCCTCATCACCAACAACGAACGGGAATTTAAGCGGGTTCCCGGATTAAAGACCGAGAATTG
The DNA here is from genome assembly GCA_030065875.1 of Ardenticatenaceae bacterium. Lineage (GTDB taxonomy): Bacteria > Chloroflexota > Anaerolineae > Promineifilales > Promineifilaceae > WTJY01. The sequence continues at coordinate 61,106 of JASJCR010000020.1, forward strand.
GGCACAATAGCGTGCAGCTGTCAGCCATCAGCTCGGTGCTTCGCACCTTCAGCTAACAGCTAAGAGGTCCGCAGGGCCGAGCTAAAAGCCGCGCAGCGGCGGGCTACAAGGCCTGAAAGGCCGTGCTGACAGAGGCGCAGCCTCGTGCTGACCGCCGCACAGCAGCGAGCTATTAATCTCTTGATATCACCCCCAGTAAATCATCCACAATCTCATCGGCCGAAATGTTGTTGGCCTGGGCCTCAAAATTTAAGATGAGGCGATGCCGCAGCGCCGGCCGGGCTACGGCAGCCACATCGTCAAAGCTGGCGTTGTAGCGGCCGTCGAGCAGAGCCGTAATTTTGGCTCCCAACACCAGGGCCTGCGCCCCGCGAGGGCTGGATCCATAACGAACGTACTGATTAACCATCGTCGATACGGACGGTCCCGGATGCGTGCCCACCACCAGGCGGGATATATAGTCGGTGACGTTGGTTGGCACCGGCACGCGTCGCGCCAATTCCTGCATACCGATAATTTGACCCCCACCGGCCACATGCTGCGGGTCAGGATCTTCTTCTCCGGTGGTACGGGCTAAAATCTCGTTTAATTCCGCGGCCGAGGGAAATTTCACGTCAATTTTAAACAAAAATCGATCCAGCTGCGCTTCCGGCAGCGGATAAGTCCCTTCCATTTCCAGGGGGTTTTGCGTCGCCAGAACAAAAAACGGCTGCGGCAGCGTGTACGTTTCGTTGGCAACCGTCACCGTTTTTTCCTGCATCGCCTCTAACAGCGACGATTGGGTTTTAGGTGTCGCCCGATTAATTTCGTCGGCCAAAATAAGGTTGGCAAAAATCGGTCCCTTTTGAAAGCGAAACTCTCGCCGGCCGTCACCCGTCTCTTCCATAATTTCCGTGCCGGTAATATCCGCCGGCATTAAATCTGGTGTGAACTGAATGCGGCTAAACTCCATTTCCAGCACTTCGCTCAACGTGCGAATCAGCATCGTCTTGCCCAAACCGGGCACCCCTTCGAGAAGCGTATGTCCGCTGGCAAGTATGGCAACCAGCACCGCGCGAATCACGTCACGCTGGCCGACAATCATTTTGCCCACTTCTCGCTCGATTGTCTCAGTAAGCTGCCGAAATTCAGATGCGGTGATTTCTTGTTGTTGTATGGTCATAGTTTGTAGGTGATAGTAATTAGTTAATGGTTATTTGTTATTTGTGTATTTAGTAGATTGGCTGGGTTCAGCTGACATTTGATTCAGTATGATGCTCAATATTGCTCTACATCCGTCGATTAAAACCGACGGCTAAAGGGTTGGTTACCAATCCGGTCAGCCCCTTTAGCCCCGTATTTTAATGCGGGGGTGAAAAAATATCCCAAACCTCAACACAACCTGGTATTTGTTGGTCGACACTTATTCTCTGGTCTCTCGTCTCTTGTCTCTGGTCTTATTCTCCCGGTTCCAGAGAGGTAAAATAATCGCGAATGTAGCTTTTCATGCCCAGAGGCACATAATCTTCTTCCAACGCCTCGTAGGCGGTATTGGCGTACTCGCTGTACACCTGCTCATAGGGAACCAGGCTGTCTTCGCTGGTAATGTCGGTTGGAGATTGAGTGAGAAGCTGCCCACAATCCTCCGGGCTGGCTACACATTCGGCCGGGAGCTCCACCTCAACCCCTTCAAATTCAGAAAGATCGCGGAACGGCGGCACAAACACCTGGGCGGCCGAACCACCTCCCTCGTTTGTCCCGCCAAACGATCCATTTTCTCCTGGCTGCCCTTCCTGACCCAGTTGACCTTGTCCAGGATCTTGGCCGCTCTGCCCCTGCTGACCTGATTGCCCCTCTCCCGATTGACCGGTTTGACCCTGCTGCCCTTCGGTAATGGCGGTTTGCCCTTCTTGACCTTGCTGCCCCTGCTGTGAACTTTGCTCCTGCCCGGCCTGAGCCACTTCTGATCGCCCTTCCTGCAGCTGCTCAGCGGTTTGACCGGCCGCTTCGCTGAGCGCCTGCTGCGTGGCCGCCTGTTCGAGCTGCTCGGCTGCTGATTCTAATGCTTCCTGGGCGCTCTCAACATCTCCCTGCTGCAGCGAGGTGCCGGCGGTAGCCAGCTGCTCAGCCAGCTCCGGGTTGGTTGCCTGCAGCTGTTGAGCGGCCTCACTTAAGCGCCGTCCAATATCCTGCTGGGCCTCTTCAGTTAGAGAGGGGAGCTGACTGGCCAGCTCGCGCAGCTGGCGGCCGGTTTCTCCCAAATTTTGCTCCGCCATCGCTTCCGCCATCTCCTGGGTGGTGCTGCTGCCGCTCAAGGGACCTCCCGCTTCAGACAAAGCATCTTGCAAGGATGACTGATCGTTTTCGCCCTGCAGCGCCCGCAGTTCTGACTGTGCTTCTGATAACGCAGCCAGCGCTTCTTCCTGGGTCAGGTCCCCCGACTCCAGTTCGGCTAACGCCTCATTTAAGGGGCGCAATAGTTCATCCTGCTGGGTAGCGGTCAAATTATCGTTTTGCTGGATCTCTTCTTGAATTGCCTCAATTTGCTCTACTTGCTCGACAATCGCCTGTTCAACCGCTCGCGCTTGCCGCAGGGCGGATTCCTGGGGGTTGGGCAATATCATGGCCGCCGCCAGCAGCGCCAGAGCCAGCACAATTAGGGACCAATCCTGGGTGTTAATTTCCAGGGGCAGCGCCTGGGGGGTATCGACGTGATCTAAAATTTCGGCCGCTTCACTCACCTGCTGATCGCGCAGAGTTTCCGGGGCGGAAATGTGCGCTTCGCGCAGCTCAACGGCCGTGATGAGACGCTCCTTTAAGCCAAACTGCCGATCGGCAAAGCGCGCTTTTTGGGCCACCGACCGCCGCCGAACGTATACCCACAGGGCCGCCGCCACCATCCCCAAAACAGAAAAAATGGCGGTCGCCATCAAAATCTCTGAGCCGGTCAACAAGGGGCGGAAACGAGCGACCGCGGCCAAGGCAACCCCCACCATCAACCCGGCCAACAATCCTCGCGGAACCCACAGCAAGGCGTCGCGATGACGGAGCCGGCCGTCCCAGCGAGAAAGCTGCTGATCGATTTTTTGATAGGCGAGGTCTAAACTTAACATAAATAAAAATCAATTATCAATTGACCATTGATTATTGACAATTGACAATTGAACTAGCTGTCCGCCACCTTCCCCACTTTTTTAACCGTACGGCGAAAGTAAAACCAGGTGATCAGAAGCTGAATCAGCAAAAAACCGGACCAGGGAGCGATAATCGGATAAGGCGTTCCCGGATCAAAATACCAGAACAGGGCGTTGCCTTCTCGAAAAACCAGATCGCTCAAAACCATCGCCGCCGGCAAATTAACCATCGATAAAAACATACCGCCGAGGGCGAAAATCATTTCAAACATATCCTCAACAAACGAGGAAGCGTTAAACATGAGCGAAGCAAAAATCCCCAGACCAAATCCGTAAACCACCGGAATCCCTACGTTGAATATTAAGATAACGACGTACGTGGCTACGCTGGCCCCCATGGTGCTGCGCATTGAGCTTGAAAAATACAGGCCGATCGTGGCGTAAGCGATCGCGGCCGAAAGCAGCAGCAGCTGTGAAATGATGACCTCAGAAGGGGTAATCCCGCCCAGCATAAACGCCAGGCTGATCAGCGGAACGGCCGCCAGTACAAGGAGGAAAACATAGCTCAAGGCTGAAGCCAATTTGCCAAATACAAACGCCTTTGGAGAGAGCAAAGTAGTTTTGAGCAGTTCAAAGGTCTGCCGCTCTTTTTCACCGCTAATCGCTCCAGACGTAAATGCGGGAGCGATAAACAGCACCAGGAACGTTTGCACCGTCACCAGGGTGATAAAAATCGCCTGACCGGCCGTGCGATTGCTGTTGCTGGTTCCGCTGTCGTTTAAAACCACAATGAGGTAGGTAAACAAAACAAACGCCGACATCAACACCAGAAAGCCGGTCAAAACAACAAAAGCCCGCGCGCCTCGCATGCGACTGCGCAGCTCTTTTTGGGTGATGGGATTTTCAGCCAGCTGCCGGTACCAGCGCTGCCAGCGGCCGGCCGGATTGGAGGGTTGTTTGGCAATTTCACTCATGAATTATTCTCTGATAAACCTCAGACGATGAGGAGTATAACATAGTTCCATCGGCCATTTAGCCGTTTCTATTTGAATCTTTAGCCCGCTGGTACCATCACATTTTCATCGAGATATCGGGCTCGGCGAATCAACACCCAGTAGGTGCCGATCAACAGCACCACGTACCCCAAAAACGGTCCCAGCGTCAAAATCAGCGAGAAAAGTGTGGTGTTGGAAAACGCCAGTTCCGATATCGAGGCGACAATGGCCCACAGCAGCCAGCCGTTTAGGAGCTTAACGCCAATGGTGATCCCATAAGTGGCGACCAGGGCCGCCCGGCCGGTAGCCATCCAGGTTGACAACACCAGCCCGGTTAAGGCCACCCAAATAATTTCAACCCACGGCCGTAAAATCAGCACCGGATTCACCAAGGTGACCAATAGATCAATCCCCAGCGTATCGATCGTAGCCGCAATCAGCAGGGCGGCCACAGCGGCCAGCAGCTGAAACGCATTCAGCAAAAGCAGAATGCGCCAAATTTTTAACCGCAACAATCCACCCAACAATTTTGAAATTAAAATTTCTTCAGTTGAAAAGGGTGTCAGGCGCAGCATCTCCCACGTGCCCAGACGGACCTCCTCCACCACCATCGGAGCGGTCAGGGCCGGCACCAGCACGATGGCCGCCCAGGAAATCATTTGGACTACAAAATTTGGCAAACAGGCGGCCAAGGTTAACGCTGACTCGTTGGTCGAGAGGCCAAACATGGTTGACAAAGTATTGGCTCCGCAGCAAAAACCGATCACCATCACCCCTAAAACCACAAAGGGCATATAGCGATTAATTTCTCGATAGTAGTGGTTGGGTTCTCCCCAATACCCATTTTCTCGGCGATAAATAGGGTTATTGCGGATTCGGTGCCAGCTGCGCAGGGTTTTTAGCATGAATCTTTGATCAAATTGCCGGAACGTTGATAGCGGCCGCCCAAAATTGACCGCCTGGGCACAATCCCTTAGATTTCTTCTACGCCGTCACGGCTGCCGTCAGCGATGGTGTTGGTAGTGTCATCACTGCCGTTGTTCACCACGCCATTTTCGCCGTTGTTCCCGGCCGTGGCCTGCATAAAGACATCTTCCAGATCCCCCACTTTTTCAGTAAATGAGATGACCTGAATTTCCTGGCTAATTAATGATTTGAGCAGGCTGCTCAATGATTTATCATCTCCGGTGAAGTCAAACTGGACCACGTCAGGGGTTAACTCAATTTCCCGGCCGTCGGTAATCATGGCCACTTCCGGATGATTGATCAGAATGTCTTTTAAGGGCACCGTTTCCCCAATGATCCGCACCTGAATGAGGCGATGCACTTTGAGCTGGCGGCGCATATCTTCCAGCTGACCATACGTGACCATGCGGCCGGATTCCATAATGCCGATGCTGGTACAAATATCGGCCACCTCAGACAAAATGTGAGATGAAAAAAAGATCGTTTTGCCCATCCCCTGCAGGGCACGCAGAAGCTCGCGCATTTCGATGCGCGCCCGGGGGTCAAGACCGCTGGCCGGTTCATCTAAAATCAACACCTGTGGATCGTGAGCCAGGGTGCGCGCCAGACACAAGCGCTGTTTCATCCCGCGGCTCAAGCTTTCCACATATTCATCCCGCTTGTGGGTCAGGTCAACGAGGGCGAGCAAATCACCGATCATTCCCTGACGGTCGGCCGAGGGGATACCATAGCAGGCGGCAAAAAAATCGAGGTATTCCCACACTTTCATATCGTCATAAACCCCAAAAAAGTCGGGCATGTAGCCAATCATCCGCCTCACTTCTTGCGGCTGTTCAGAGATCGAGTACCCGCCTATGGTCGCTGAGCCACCGCTCGGTTTTAGCAGGGTTGTCAAAATGCGCATCGTGGTCGTCTTACCAGCCCCGTTGGGGCCAATAAAGCCAAACACTTCACCCTCGTGGATCGACAAATTTAAATCATTTAAGGCGGTTAAATCGCCATATTTTTTGGTTAACCCGTTAATTTCAATAATTGCGGTCATACTTTATCCACCAGGAATTTCCAGAAAATAAACGGTTACGCTGCTATTTTCAAAGCGGTTTTCAGCTAAACTTACGTCGATTTGCGGCTGATCGGACCAGGCAATCAAAGTCACGGTTGACCGCGGCGCATAAATCGGTTCCACTCCGTAATGATCGAAGAGGGATTCTAACAGTTCATACCGGGGATAGTAAACGCCGTCTCCATAATATGAGGTGGTGCCCAAAATGTCGTAGTAGCTGGATTCAAGCGGGCTCGGTTGATAAGTGCTTCCGCTGAGATCATCGCCTTGCTGGTACGTTTCATAAAAGACCAGACCCTGGTCGCTGACTTGATATTTGGCAATCGTTCCTTCCGAAGCCGCAAAGGATTGAACAACGGTATCCCCCGAGTCCATATCACCTAAATTAATAAAATTCCCCTCAACCCACAGACCGACATTTTCCAAATCAAAATTTCCGCCGTTGGTCACTGTAGCGACGAGGCGACGTTCCGGGTTCTCAGGATCAGCTGTAATTGCCGCCTGAACATCCGGCAGCGGCCGATTGGCCTGCACGGCAAATGTCCCGACTTCACCAACGTCGATGAGCGTATCCAGCAGGCGAACATCATTGCCCTGCATGACCTGCATATCAACCTCATCAAAAAGATAAGTTTGCAAACGGCGAATTAAAACGTCTTTTTCCAACACGATTTCATAACTTCCACGGCGGGGTGAATAAACCCCCACCCCGGCATCGACCTGGCCAACAGGCTGATCAAGACGGCCGCTGACAACGGCCATCTGGTTGATTAACACCGTATTTCCTTTAAATTGCAAACCAATTAAATAGGCGGTTAAGCTAAAAAAGACGATCACGGCCGGAATCGTCAACCAGGCAATTTCTCGTCGCTTTTGCCGTTTTAAAAACAGATAGTTCAGCGGGCCAATGACCACAATATAGAGCAGCACAAATCCAATAAGCAGAAATACTGAAGGGAGCGTCAGTGAGGGCAAACTGCTCACGGCGCTTGCCGCCTCCCCATCAACTACAAACCCGGTTTCCCAAAAGGAGGGTAAAGGAGCGCGCTGGGCGATCTCATCCCAGACAATTTCGCTCCCATCCCAATCATCAAGCGGAGCAAATTGAGGATCTAAAGCAAGAAAATACACGCCACCCCGCCCGAGCTGACGACGGGCCAAAATCGGAAGACCGGCCTGGTTAAAAAGGGCGATTCCATCTCGCAGCTGACTGTCGGCAACCACGTAAGGGCCAGCGTCCCGAAACGGGAGCCCCACCTGCTCAGCCACGGCCGGCAAATCGTCTACCGATCGGCTGCCGGTCACCTGAACCGGCAATATTTCTTTAAATGCTCCGGTTGTTTTTTGCCACGAGGCCCCGCCCGTAACCACCAGCTGTCCACCCAGACGAATCCATTCTTCCAGCGCGGTCCGCTGGTCGGCCGTGAGCTCATTGGTATCAACATCGTTGAAAACTAAAACATCGAGATCTAGCCACAGGGTTGGATTTTCGGGCAGTTCATCCAAATCAAGGAAAGCAACGCCAGCTTCCGTTCGGCCGGCCAAAACTTTTTCTAAATCCTCAAATGCTTCTGGCTGGCTGCTGACTACGCCATACAGCAAGCTGTTCGTCGTCAGCAATGACTGCACGTTGTTGGTGTTCACAGCAGCCACAACCTCACCCTGATCATCGAGAATCTGAACCAGAAGAGCCCCTGAGTTATTAAAATTATATGCGTTGAGGCGAATTCGTTTGCGTGACTGGTTGGGAAGCGTGATGGGAGCCATGTATTCGGCCTGGCGATCTCGACCGCGAACGACGATAGTTCCCTCAACCGCAGGGCCGTCATTTGAGACCAGAACGGTAATCGGCAGCCAGGAACCTTGCTTGTAAAAGCCATCATATCCACTGCGAATTGTCAGGGCGATCCCCAAATCATTCGGCTGTCCCGCTTCCCCTGCGGGAAAATCAATCCCATCTTCCTGGGCAAAAAGCGGTTTGCCAAACAAAAAGCTGCTTAACAACAGCAGCGTTAATAACCAGAGCAGGTGATTTTTTTTCATAAATTCATAGCCAGGTAGTAAACGCACGATTATTTACAATCTGTTAATCATATCAGCTCACCTTCAACGAAATTCAATGCGGTAAGCTACAATTAAGACGTCTGGCCGGTTGATTTCGATCCAGGTCACGATATTTTCCATTACCCCTTGCAAAAAAGCAGCTTCATTACCCACAGCGGCGAACCCCAAAATAGCCGATTGCCAGACGTCATGATAATCAATTTCGGCTATCGAGACATTAAATTTGTTTGCCACACGGCCGATGACCGATTTCACAATACTTCTTTTCTCTTTTAATGAAGATACACCGCCCAGGCTTAATTCAATTTGACAGGTTGCAATGAGCATAGCAGGAAAACGAATAAAAAAAATGAATAGTTAATGAAAGTTTAGGTCAAATCTCTCTGAGAATACTCTACCAAAAAATTGAACAAGCAGAATAGTATAAGAGTCCCAAAACCCTCGCAAGCACTCAGGTGTTTTCATATGTAGTGATACATGCGTTGAGATTTACGAGATACGAATTAAGAAATACGAAGCACGAGTTACACTATGAAACGAATCGTCTCAATATTAACGATTGTTGTGGTTATTTTAGCTGGGGTCTTTGCCTTTGGCCTTGTTTCCCTGTACAACAATGACACCCCTTCGCAAGATCCCATCGTGCGGCTGGCCCGGGAAATGATGATTCCGGCCACGCCGGTAATCATGCCGGATCCGGTGACGATCGTCCGTGAAGTGAATCAAATTGCCCGTTTGGAAACCGCCTCATTTATCGGTGAGAAAGTCATTGTGGCTGAACAGAACACGGATTCCCTTTTTGGTTTATTTGAAGAAAGTATCGTCTTTGTGGCCTATGGGGAAGTCATTGCCGGTATCGATATGGAAGCAATACAGCCGGAAGATATTCAGGTCATCAATCCCACAACGGTCCAGGTCCATCTACCGGATGCGGAAATATTGGTCGTGGCCCTCGACAACGAACGTTCTTCAGTTGTGGATCGGGATCAGGGAATGTTAATCGGATTTACCGGGGTAGACCCTCAACTAGAATCTCAAGTACGTGTGGAAGGGGAAAAGGTGCTGGAGGAAGCTGCATTAGAATTTGGGCTTCTGGCCGAAGCTGAAGAAAACGCTCAGGCGTATATGACCAACTTGCTTGAACAGCTGGGATTTGAAACAATTGAGTTTACGGAAAACACACCCGATCCGGCCGATCCTTATATTCAAGAGATTCCCAAGGGGTATGAGTTAACTACTCCTGCCCCTTAACTAGTCCGGCAAGCTCCCTTCCCCGCGTCGGGTTCAGGGGCGGATAGGTCGGCTGTAAACCACCTGTCATTCAGAACGGAGCGCAGCGACGTGAAGAATCTCCTCAACCTGGCGTTCAGGAGGGCTGATTGGAAAAGATACCCGTATGGCAAACGACACCTTCGTGCCAGTTGGCGGGATCCTTCGCGGCGCTCAGGATGACAGGGGTCCGCGAACAATGAATTGACCTATCCGCCCGTGGGAGGGGGAAATTGCCCGAGTGAAAAGTGCATTTTCTCATTGATCAAGCTAACTGCCCGCCTCTAAAAGGGTAAACTAAGGGTCACAGGTGGCTACAGATTAGAGAGAGAAATCTGTGAAAATCTGCGAACCTACGGTTCACCCCTACGGGGTCTGCGGACGATTTTTCTTATAACATTTTTTGTAAACAACTTAGGAACTCAACGCCCAGCTTCGTTTCAACAACAAAAAGCAGAAAGATTCAAGTGTCAGACCAAAATACAACCACGGTTCATGTCGTCCGTCACGGGGCGGTTAACAATCCGGACAACATTTATTACGGCCGAGAGTACGATTTTCCCTTAAGTGATGAAGGGGAGAAGCAGGCGGCCGCGGCCGGACAGGCGCTCAACGCCCGACCCGTTGCCGCTGTGTTTCACAGCCCGCTCCGGCGCACAACCCAAACGGCCAACATCTTGGCCGGCAATCTCGCCTCCCCCTTAAAACCAACGCCCTCCCCAAAGCTGCTCGAGGTATATTCCCCTTTTGACGGCCTTCCCCGACCGGAACTTGAAAAACAAAATTGGGACCTCTATTCCAACGCCCCAGCCGAATACGAGCAGCCGGCCGATCTGATCGATCGATTTCATTCTTTTCTCAAAATGGTGATGCTCAAATATAACGGCGGTGAAATTGTGGCCGTGACCCACGGTGATTTGGTGGCCTTTGCGGTCTTGTGGGCACTGGGCAAGCCTCTCACCGTTTCTGCCAAAAACGATTTCCAGAATTTGAGTTTCGGGGACCCGTACCCGGCAACCGCCTCAATTTTTACCTTTATACTGCAAACGCCTCCCCCTCAACGACCCAACCACGTTTATTACCGCAACCCTTCCCGATCCACGCAGACAACGTAATTTTGATTTTGCCCTCACGGCCGAATTTCACGACATTTTGTTGCCGAACCTGAAAGATTGATTTATCATCCTGGTTAAATAAGAAAATTGATAGATTTCAGGCAACCGTTTCTCAAATCTACCCTACTATCCCATTTTTAAAACTCATATAAACCACCCTGTTTTGCCTGATTGGGTGAAGTTGTAATCCGTTTTCCAATTGTTTATTTGACACATTCAAAAGGAGAAGAATATGTCTTTAAAGAATATGAAATGGTTCTTGCTTGCCGGTTTGGCTGTTTTAGCCTTGGCCGCCTGCCAACCGCAAACTGTAGAAGTTACCCGCGTGGTAACAGAAACAGTGACAGAAACGGTGGTTGAAGAAGTTCCCGTTGAAGTCGAAGTCCCTGTTGAAGTGACCCGAGTCGTCACCGAGACCGTAGTTGAAGAAGCGATGGAAGAAGCAGCACTTGGTTCAGAAGACCGGCCGATTCAGGTCCTCTTTGTGCCTTCAGTTGATGCTGACGTGATCGTTTCCGGTGGTGAAATTTTGGCCGATGCCTTAAATGGAGCAACCGGTTTCTTCTATGAGGTCAGTGTTCCTACCAGCTACGCAGCCACAATCGAAGCGATTTGCGCCTCACCCGACGACACGATGGCCTTTATCCCGGCCCTTGGCTATGTTCTGGCCAACGAACGCTGCGGTGTTCAGGTTGGTAATGCCGCCGTGCGCTTCGGTTTGCCCTGGTACGCTGCCCAGATCGTGGTGCGGGCTGACAGCGGCATCGAGTCGCTTGAAGATTTGAACGGCCTGAGCTGGGCCGTCCCCAGCGTCACCTCAACCTCTGGGTTCCTCTTCCCCAGCGCCATGTTCTCCGACATGGGTCTGGAGCCGGGAGAGATCGTAGAAGCAGGTGGACACACCGGCGCGATGTTAGCCGTCTATAACGGTGACGTCGACTTCGCTACCGGGTTCTTTAGCCCGCCCCTGCTGCCGGATCGCCCGTGGGAATACGGAATTGACGATCCAGAAATCTGGCGCGATGCTGATGCCCCGGCCGAGCGCACCGAAGCCGGCCGCGTGTTTGTGGCCGGTGGCCCAGATGAAGGTGGCTACCGCATCCTGGATTCGCGGGCTGGTGCGGCAGAAACCGCTCCCGACATCTTTGAAGCCACAACCATTCTGGCCCTGACCGATCAGATTCCAAACGACACCGTTTCATTTGGGTCTGAATTCCCGCTGGGTCAAGCGCAAGAAATCATCAGCGCCCTGGAAGCGTATGCTTCTTCTGATGAATGCCAGGAACCCGCTGAAGGCGTGGTAACGCTCTGTTCAGATGAATTCTATAACTGGACCGGTGCGGCACCGGTCAGCGACTCATTCTTTGATCCGGTTCGTTTCCTGATTGAAGCTCTGGGTTACACTGAAGAAGATATTTTGAACCAGTAATCACCGGTTCAATCAAGGCCGCGGGAACGGTTAGCGCTCCCGCGGCCTTTGTCAATATCCTCTTTTGGTGAAAGGGGTGTGGAGCTAAAGTAACCCCTCCACTTTTCAATTTTTATTTTATAGAGAAAGGTCTGCCCGATGTTACGTGTAAAAAACCTCTCCAAAATTTATGACGATGGCACCCAAGCCCTGACCGATGTTTCTTTTAACGTTCCCCAGGGTGAATTTTTATCGGTTGTCGGCTTAAGCGGCTCCGGTAAAAGTACGCTTCTGCGGTGTATCAACCGCCTCATCGATCCTTCGGTTGGTGAGATATGGTGGAAAGAGACCCAGCTCTCCCACGTGACAGGCGAAGAACTGCGGCGGGCTCGTCGAAAAATCGGCATGATCTTTCAGCATTTTAATTTGGTTGATCGGTCACCTGTCATCACCAACGTCTTAAGCGGCCGTCTGGGATATGTCAACCCGATGGCCAGCGTGTTTGGTCGCTTTCCAGCCAGCGACGTCAAACGAGCCCGCAATAATCTCGATCGGGTAGGCATTGGCGACAAAGCCGACAACCGGGCTGATGAGCTTTCCGGTGGGCAGAAGCAGCGCGTCGGGATCGCTCGGGCCCTCATGCAAGACCCCGAAATCATGTTGGCAGACGAGCCGGTGGCCAGCCTTGACCCGGTTTTGGCTCACAGCATCATGCGCCAGCTCAAGGACATCACCAAAGAAGACAACATTACCGTTCTTTGCAGCCTCCATTTTCTCGACCTCGTCCAGCAGTACAGCGATCGGGTCATTGCCCTCAATGAGGGCAAACTTGTCTTTGAAGGCAAACCGGACGAGATCGACGACGAGCGCTTTAAAGACATATACGGCAAAGAAGCTGAACGAATCGGATAACACATTAAAACGGGAGAAAAAAGATGGCCAAACGCGGAAAAAAAGAGCAGCTAAGCCCCGGAATGAGTGCCTTGCGCACCGTTTTAATCGCTGTGATCCTGTTTCTGGTGTATGCCTTTGCCGTTCAAGATACGCAAATTAATTTGGAAGAACCGCTTGATCCCCGCCGTCAGGAAACGACAATTCGCGTGCTGCGCGCCCTGGCCCGGCCGAATTTGTTTACGTTTAATGAAGAAATTCGGGGGATGGATATCAATATCCGCATGCCCTGCGGGGATGAAATAATCGGGTCCCAAGTCTCTCTTGGAGATCGCACCACGACCCTCTCACCGAACTGCGTCACCACAACCCAGGATGTCTTAACGCTGCGAGGAGAAGGATTTCGGCCAAACACCAGCGGTATTATTCGCTGGTATCCCCCAGGAGATGTCTCTACCACGCGGGCCCTGAGCTCGTTTCGAACCGATGGTGAAGGAAACTTCGAGATCGAATTTACCATGCCGGACGTTCGCCCAACCGATGAACCACAGCGAATCGAAGTTGAGGAGAAATGGCAAACCGGAATTAGCGGTCTGAGTGAAGCATCTCAAATTACGCTGGAAAAAATTACGGAAACAATTTTGCTGGCCCTGCTGGCCACGACTGTGGGAACCATACTGGCTATTCCAATTTCTTTTATCGCTGCCCGCAACCTGATGGAAAATTTTGGATCTCCGCTGGCGGCCGTGATGTCAGCTATCATTGCCCTGCCCATTGGTTATTTTGTCGGCCGCTCGATTACAAACCTGCTGATCAATATGGCCACCACTGAACTGATTACCAACACCTTTGTCCAGCTGGTGATTGCCGTCATTTTAATCATCGCCGTTTGGGCCATCGTGCAGTTTGGGGTCAGCCGTACGGCCGATGGCGAACCGGAAACCACCAGAGATCGCATCGTCAGCATCCTACAGTTTGTCCTGGCCGCGATTTTATCCATTTTTGCCCTGGCTTACCTGGGACAGGTCGGTCTGGTCTTTGGCGGATGGCTGGAAAGTAATTTGGGGTTCTTAGGTTTTATCGGCGGCTTTTTGGCTCTGGCCAGTGAATTTTTCCTGATTGGCGCCCCGGGCATCATCGGCTTTCTCGTCGGCCTGGTAGCCATGTCCTACGCCAGTCGTTTTGGGCAGGAAGCGGTTCTAGGTCTTCCGGATGGCTCCTCCCGAATATTGTCGGTTGTGGTTACCGGGATCGGAACGGCCGTCCTCGTATTTGGCATCGGCAGCAGCCTGAACTGGCTCTATGTCTTTGACAATCCCCAGAACTGGACCATCATCCCAGCCATTGCCGGCGGGGTCCTGGGGGCTGTAGGCACCGCCTTTATCGCTCCAAAACGGCTGATGCCTATCGGGTTTATCACCTACACTATCGTTCGCGGTATTCTAAATCTGATTCGCTCAATTGAGCCGCTCGTTTACGTCATCGCCTTTGCGGTCTGGGTTGGGATTGGCCCCTTTGCCGGGGTCATGGCCCTCACCCTGCATACCGTAGCCGCCCTGGGTAAACTTTTCTCTGAACAGGTGGAAAATATATCCGAAGGGCCGCTTGAAGCGATTACCGCAACCGGAGCCAATGCCGTCCAGCGCGTGGTGTTTGCCGTGATTCCCCAAATTGTTCCCCCCTACATCGCCTTTACGCTCTATCGTTGGGATATCAACGTGCGGATGTCGACTATTATCGGATTTGGTGGTGGTGGCGGTATCGGCTTTGTCCTTTCCCAGGCGATTAATCTTCTTAGATACCGCGACGCGGCCGTCATGATGATCGCGATCGCCATCGTGGTTGGAACATTGGATTATGTGAGCTCCCGGGTTCGCGCACGGATTTTATAGGTCACAGACCACAGACCATAGACGTCAGACCACAGAAGGTTGGGGATGATAGACCCCCATTCTGAAGTCTGACGTCTGTGGTCTATTGTCTCTTTATTTCCCCTTCAGTATAATCGATACAAAATACCAATTTGCAGGCTCAAAGCGCATCTCTGCTTTTTATTTTTCACGCAAAGTATGTCAGACCTTATTCACCGCATCGCTTTCCACGGTGCAGATCATCAACCAGATTCTCCTTCGGTTGAATGCCAGCATCTTTCGGTGTCTTACGCCGCCATTGGCGGCCGTCTGTTTGCCGCTGATTCTCCTGTTGATGCCCTGGCTGAACTTTCTTTTCAGGTAAAAGAAGGAGAGCAAATTGCCGTAATCGGCCCAAACGGAGCAGGCAAAAGCACCCTCTTTAAGGTACTGGCCGGGATTCTCAAGCCGGACAGCGGCCAAATCCAGCTGTTTGGCAATCCACCAGAAGAGCATATTTGCATCGCCTATGTTTCCCAACGCAATCAGATTGACTGGTCCTTTCCAGCGACGGTTGCTGATGTGGTTATGATGGGGCGCACCCGCCAAATTGGCCTGTTCCGCCGGCCGCGGAAAAAAGATTGGGAGATCGTTTACCAAGCATTGGAGCAGGTTGACGCGGCCCATCTGGCCAAAAAGCAGATCGGTGAGCTGTCCGGCGGCCAGCAGCAGCGGGTGTTTATCGCCCGGGCCCTGGCTCTCGAAACCGATTTGCTCCTTCTCGACGAACCCCTGAGCGGTCTCGATCTACCCAGTCAAAACGCGCTTTTTGAAATTTTGGACACGCTCCGGCCGGAAGAGGTAACGGTCTTGGTAGCCACTCATGATTTAAATGTCGCCGCCAGGCACTTTGATCGCATTATGCTGCTCAACCGTCATATCATCGCCTTTGGTCCGGCCGATGAGGTGTTAACGACCGAAAACCTGCTGGCCGCTTACGGTGGGCTCTCTCCCCACCAGCACCCATCTCCTAACACCCAACACCCAACACCCAACACCTAACCTCCATGCTCACCTGGCTTCTCGACCCTCTACAGTTCAACTTTATTATCCGCGCTTTGCTGGCTTCGATCATGGTCGGTATTGTTTGCTCCGTACTGGGTACATACGTTGTCCTGCGCGGGATGGCTTTTTTGGGAGATGCCCTGGCCCATACCATTTTGCCGGGTGTGGTGGGGGCCTTTTTGCTGGGATTACCCCTGGCACTGGGAGCTCTGGTTGTGGGCATTGCGACGGCTATCGGGATCGGATATCTGACCGATCGGGGGGCGATAAAAGAGGACACCGCCATCGGGGTGATTTTTGCCGGTATGTTTGCTCTCGGTATCGCCATGCTGTCCGCCTCAGGAAATTACACGGTTGATTTATCCCACTTCCTGTTTGGAAATTTACTGGGGGTTTCGGCCGCGGATTTATGGGTGATTTCAATTTTAAGCGTCCTCGTTTTGCTGGTAATATACCTGTTTTTTAAAGAGTTTTTGGTCATCACCTTTGATCCGATTTTGGCCCAAACCCTGCGTCTACCAACCACATTTTTGCGCTATTTACTGCTGATTTTAATCGCCATCACCATCGTTACCGCCCTTCAGGTCGTGGGGATCGCCCTAATGTTGGCCATGTTTGTTACCCCGGCCGCTACCGCAGCCCTCCTCACCCGTCGTCTGCCTGTCATGATGGTTGTCGCGGCCGCGATCGGCACATTTTCTGGCGTCAGCGGCGTCTACGCCTCGTATTATGTAAATATCGCCTCCGGCGCAGCTGTGGTCCTGGTGGCCACAATTATCTTTGTGGTTGTTTTTGCCCTTACCCCAAGTCAAAAATAAAATGACGGTGGAAAGAAAGAGAATCTCGTTCTAAAATCGTCTAACCTGATAACACCAATCAATCTATTGTCTCTTTTCCCTATCTCTATTCTTGAAGGAGTATCCCATGAACCCTGTCCAACCGGCTAAAGTGGCCATTTGGAGCGAATTAGAAGATCGTCAGCCGGCATACGCCCTGGTGGCCAATGTTGACCTGGTCGTCATCCGCTATGATCGGGAAGTATCGGTTTTGTACGGCCGTTGTTTGCATCGAGGGGCCTTGCTGGCCGATGGTACCATCACCAACGGCAATCTGGTTTGTGGGCTTCACAGCTGGGATTATCGCTATGACACCGGAATCAGCTCATATAATCCGGATGAGCGGCTGGAAAAATTCACCGCCTGGATCGATGAATCAAACGACGCGGTTTATGTGGATGAAAATGAGGTGACTGCCTGGCATGCCGATCAGCCGCAGGCGTATGATCGCGACGCTTATTTGGGTCTTTATGCCGATCATACCGGGACAGCGGCCGAACCATATAATGATTACATCCAAAATCTGGCCAAAAACGGGTTGTCAGAAGTCGGTCATCACGGCAAAGTATCGGCCATGGGGGTTCCATTAAACGAGCTGCCCCGCTGGGATGACATCCAAATTGTGACGGCCCAGCTGGCCCGCCGGCCGCTGCTCGATGATGATGAGGTCGGCACGGAATTGATCATCGGCCCGCAGGCCAAAAAACCGCTCAAGCTTGATATTCCCCTGTTTGTCAGCGACATGAGTTTTGGGTCATTAAGTGAAGAAGCCAAAATCGCCCTGGCGCGCGGGGCGGAAATGGCCGGGACCGGCATTTGTTCGGGTGAAGGAGGGATGCTGCCCGAAGAACAGGCCGCCAACAGCCGCTATTTTTATGAGCTGGCCTCGGGAAAATTTGGCTGGAATCTCGAAAAAGTCAAAGATGTGCAGGCGTTTCACTTTAAAGGGGGGCAAGGGGCCAAAACCGGCACCGGCGGCCATCTACCCGGTCACAAAGTAACTGGGAAAATCGCCAAAGTTCGAGAGTTAGAGGAAGGGCAGGCAGCCGTCAGCCCGGCCGCATTTCCCGATTTAATCACGGTTGAAGATTTTCAGAAAGTAGCTGAAGATGTCCGCGAAGTCAGCGGCGGCATACCCATCGGCTTTAAGCTGTCGGCACAGCACATTGAAAAAGATATCGATTTTGCTCTGGCCATCGGGGTCGATTACATCATTTTGGACGGCCGTGGTGGCGGCACAGGAGCAGCACCCCAAATCTTTAAAGAAAATATCTCTGTGCCCACAATTCCCGCATTGGCTCGCGCCCGTCAGCACCTCAACAAGCGCGGAAAATCTGGTGAGGTCACGCTGATCATCACCGGTGGGTTGCGAACGGAATCCGACTTTGTCAAAGCCCTGGCTCTCGGCGCAGATGGGGTCGCCCTGGCCAATTCCGCCATTCAGGCGATTGGCTGTTTGGGGATGAGGGCCTGTCATACCAATAATTGCCCGGTCGGCATTGCCACACAAAAGAAAAACCTCCGCGCCCGACTCATTATCGAGCAGTCGGCCAAACAGCTGGCTTCCTTTTTGGAAGCGTCTACCCACCTGATGCAGGTGCTGGCTCGGGCATGCGGACACGACCATCTCAATCAATTTTCAGTTGATGATCTCACAACCTACGAGCGCAGCATGGCGTATTTGACCGGGGTTGCGTATGGGGGCATTACCCCTCTTTGAGACAACAGACCACAGACTTCAGACCACAGAAAACCTGCCCTGACTGAAGTCTGAGGTCTGAAGTCTGAGGTCTTTAACATGTCAAAATCCCGCGCCATCCTCACCCTCGCCCTGGCGGCCGCGCTTTTTAGCTCGAGCGGTCTGTTCATCAAAGTGACCACGGTCTCGCCGCTGTATCTTTTTGGCAGCCGCAGCCTGGTGGCGATGGTCACGCTGCTTTTTTTTGTAAAAGAAATTCGCCTACCGCGCACCGTCCATCAAATCGGAGGGATGATAGCCCTGGCTGGCGCGCAGCTTTTTTTTATTTTTGCCACCCGACAAACAACCGCGGCCAACGCCATTTTTATTCAATTTACCGCACCGGTTTACGTGGGGCTCTTTGGTGCCTGGTATTTAGGAGAACGCGCTCAAAAAAAGGATTGGTGGGCGATGGCCGCTATCTTGGCCGGGCTGCTCATCTTTCTCAATGACAATCTTTCACCGGCCGGGTTGATGGGTACCCTCAACGCCTGGTTAAGCGGCCTCAGCCTGGCCTGGTTTGTATTGTTTATGCGCCGCGCCAAAAACGAGAGTACGTTAAGCATCGCCCTCTGGGGCAATATTTTGGGAGCGATCGTCACCCTTCCACTCTTGCTGACCACCGACCTCCCTTCGTGGGGGAATATCGGAGCAATCTTGTTCTTAGGGGTCTTTCAGATCGGGTTAGGGTTGGTCCTAATGTCAATTGCCATCAAGCATTTAACCGCCATAGAAAGCATTTTGATTCAAACTCTGGAACCAATTCTCAACCCGATTTGGGTCTTTTTGGTCATTGGCGAGCAGCCTACGGTACTGACCCTGGCAGGCGGATTGATCGTTTTGACGGCCGTCACCTGGCGCTCAATTGCGGCCACGAGTGAAAAAGAAAAAGATTCGCGGCTGACAAACCCAACCTGAACCATCATCCTGGAGAAAAAAGATGAAACCGATCATCGGCCTGACCACCTACGGCCGTCACGAATTAAAGATCGACTACAAATTTTACGACGATTTTTTTGCGATCCCGGCACAGTATGTTGATGCGGTGCGCCGGGCGGGCGGGGTACCGGTGCTTCTGCCGCCGGGCGAGACCAGCTGGGATGAAATCTTTCACATGGTTGATGGAATGATCATTACCGGGGGTGCTGATATTCATCCGGCCGCCTACGGGGGAAACGCGGCCCATCCATCCCTGACCCGGCTGGCACCGGATCGAGATACTTTTGAATTGGCTCTGGCCCAAGAAGTAATGGATCGAGAAACCCACCCGACCCTGTGCATTTGCCGCGGTATGCAGATATTAAACGTGGCCCTTGGGGGCACGATGAGTGAGCATATACCAGACATTCTGGATGAAGATATCCACCGCAGTGAGGATGGGGGGTGGACCCAACAGCCGGTTGTCGTTCATCCAGGGTCCCTGCTGGGAGAAATTATGCAGGCCGATCATGTCGTGACCTTTTCAGGTCATCATCAGGCGATCAAAGATGTCGGTGGAGGATTGACGGTTTCAGCACTGGCCCCCGACGGCATCATCGAAGCGCTGGAAGCGGCCGGGCATCCCTGGCTGGTGGCCGTACAGTGGCATCCAGAAGTTTCAGCGGCGGATGATGTCACCCAGCAGCGCCTGTTTGATGATCTGGTTGCTGCTGCAAAAAAATGATACCTTAACGCCTTTACGTTCTCGACTGCCCGGTGAAACAATCGCTCTTGCTCGAAGCGTTCAGAATGGACCAATCTTGGAGATTGGTCCATTCTTAGAGGAACGCGCCTGTTGGCGACAATGATTTCAACACGGTAGAATGGGAAAAGCAAAAGGAACAATTTAATGAATCAGGATGATTTAATCAAACAATACAATTACGACCAATTTATCCCTGAGAAGTTTAATCCCTGGATGCGTTTTGGCGAGAGCCCTGCTCTTTGGCAGCCTGCCCCCGATTTTCCCCTATGGACCCTTGATAACAAAGAAACATCGCTCAGCGCCATATGGTCACAACATACGTATACCGTCGTAGAGTTTGGCAGCTTTACCTGACCGTATTGTGGGATGGCGGCGCCATCCATGAACAGCCTGGCTGAAAAATACGCGGCAAACGACGTCGGGTCGATCTTTCTCTACACTCATGAGGCCCACCCGGGGGAGCATTATCCCCATCTCACCTCCTTTGATCAGAAGCTCCGCCACGCCCAGGCGTTACGCGATATTTATGGGGTTAGCCGGCCGATTTTGGTCGATGCCCTTGATGGTGCTTGCCATCGGGCGTACGGCTCGATGCCCAACATGACCTGGATTTTCAACAAAGCCGGCCGGCCGCTCTACAAATCAGATTGGACCAATAGTGACAGCGTAGAAAATGCCATTTTTTATCTCTTAAACGTTCTCAAACGACGGCGGGATGGAGAACGCATGGCCCCGTTTCATGTAGAACGGATCGATTTTCGCACTCAGGATCAAAAGCGATTTTACGAGGGGCTGGCCCGCAATGGACCCAGGGCGGTTGAAGAATTTAAAAATGCGTTTTAGGTAAATTAGCCAGTGCCATCGTCCGCGAATCCCCTGTCATCCAGAGCCCTTCGACTTCGCTCAGGACAGGCTTCACGAAGGACCTCGTCAGGCAGCAACTATGCAAAATCTGCTAGACTGGACCAAAAGGACTTTTCTCCTGGCAATGGCTCATTTTGATGAAAATTGGCGGGATTCTTCACGCCGCTGCGCTCCGTTCAGAATGACAGGTGTGCTGCCCTAGACGGCCACCTATGATGTTGATATCCAATTCATGTTTCACCTTTAAATATCGCGTTTCGGTCTCTTTGGCCGATGAATAAATTCATCGGGAAGGTTTAGTGGCAACTTGAGTTAAATTTAAAAAAGCCCGCAGCTTAAACGCTGTGGGCTTTTTATTTTAGATGGTGTCAAATTTGCCGGATTAGGAAGCCTCGGGCTGTTTATCTGTATTCACCAACACATTGTCAACCAAACCATACTCCATCGCTTCTTGGGCACTCATAAAAATATCACGATCGGTATCGGTTTCAATTTTTTCCAACGGTTGTCCGGTATGACGGCTCAAAATTCCGTTTAGCGAGGATCGCAAACGTAAGATTTCCTGAGCCTGAATCTGAATATCAGACGCCTGACCTTGTGCCCCACCCAGCGGTTGATGCATGTGGATGGTGGCATTGGGGAGGGCAAAGCGCATCCCCGGCGTTCCGGCCGTCAACAGTACAGTGCCGAAGCTGGCTGTAAACCCAACGGCAACCGTAGACACTGGACACTCGATTTGCTGCATCGTATCGTAAATCGCCATTCCCGCATACACCTGACCCCCAGGGGAGTTAATATAAAACCGGATCGGCTTGCTGGGATCTTCCCGCGCTAGGAACAGCAGTTGGGCAACAATGAGGTTGGCAATTTGATCGTTAATTGGTGTGCCCAGCATGATAATCCGCTCTTTTAGGAGCAAAGAAAAGATATCCATGGCGCGTTCGCCACGGGGGCTTTGTTCAATGACCATGGGCACAAGAGAGGTTGGTAAAATATCCACGGTTTTCTCCTTAATTTAATTTCCGCTTGTTTGTCACCGTGCGCTTCTTTACTTCCACGCCTCGGTCTATGTCGTTATCGATAAAACCTGCTGCCCAAAACCGATTTGAAACACAGGTTTGGTCCCTGTCCCCATTACAGGAAAACCCATTAACAATAAAAAGAAGGCGCTGCCTGTTAAAGACAACGCCCTGTTATCCTACAAACTCACTGTAAATGTTTCGTTAGGGAAAGGATAATATTTCATTAGGAGCAGCAGTTACTCGTCCGTGCGCTCTTCATCTTGTTCTTCTTCGTCGTCGTCACCATCTAAATCCGCTTCGACGACAGCTTCTTCTTCAACCACCTCAGATTCCTCAGTGGATTCTTCATCGACCACTTCCGCTTCCGCCTCTAAGGCCGCTTCAGCTGCCTTACGCTCCGCTTCTTCTTCGGCTTCCAGGGCGTCGAGGTCGGGTGCTTCGCCGGCCAATATCACCTGAATCCGCTCATACGCCTTGTCGATCATAAGCTCGTTGGCCATGCGCTGAATGCCGTCCTGACCAAGATACACGTTGCGCATCGCTTCACGTAATTCGTCATCCATGTCGGCAAACTGCTCCATTTGCTCATCAACCTTGGCTTCCAGCTCATCATTTTTAACCTGCAGCCGTTCGGCCGCAATAAACTCGCGCAGGACCAGCGCCCGCTCAAAATTACGGACGGAATCTTCGCGCCACTGCTCCCGCATATCGGCTACGGTGGTTTCCTGGGTGCTTAGGTAATCATCCCAATCCCAATTGTAAGATGACACCTGCTGCTTCAAATTCTCAACCGCCTGATCCAACTCTTCTTCAATGGCAGCCGGTGGATAATCCAGCTCGGCCGCTTCGTGCAGAACGTCAATCCACTCCTCAAGGGTCTGTGATTTGAGCTCTTGCTCAGCCATATTTTCCAGATTTTCGCGGTATTTAGCCTTCATTTCTTCCAGGTCTTCATAACCCGCTTCTTCGATCAGTTCCTGATCCAGGTCAGGTACGGTGCGGCTTTTATTTTCCAATACTTCAATCTCGATTTGGGCTTGACGGCCGGCAAAGTCAGACACTTCATAATCATCGGGGTAGGTGATGGTAAAGGTCTTTTCATCTCCTACTGAGAGACCGATAATTTCATCCACAAAGCTGGTTCCAACAAAGGTTTGTTCATCATCCAACACAAACTCAAGGCCATCTTCCGAATCAAATAACACGTTGTTGGCGTTGACATCGGGGTTTTCTTCATCTACCTCTTCGTCTTCCAGAGGCACAATCGTTCCCTTACCGCTTAGGGTGACGATATCACCCTCTGCAGCCGGCCGGTCAACCTCTTCGGTGACCGCCTTCCCCTGGCGAAAATCTTCAATCGCCTGGTCAACCGCTTCATCGGAAATTTCCACCGTGTCCAGTTCCTTGCGCTCTTCGCGAAAATCACCAAGGGTTACCGTGGGTTCGAGGGGAACGGTTACTTTGAATACGGTGGGCTCCAGCTCCAAGTCATCAAGCGTCGGCCGGGCATAAGGCACCAGCTCTTCCTGCTCCATCGCTTCGACCAGCACATCATTTAGCATTTCTTCGACCGCTTGGGCGCGCACGCCTTCACGACCAAAGCGCTTTAAAATCACCTGAAATGGGGCTTTCCCAGGGCGAAAACCGGGAATCCGCACGTTTCTAGCCAGCTGTCTGGCTAAACGCTTCATTTCATTCGTTACTCGCTCTTCCCCTACTTCAATTGTCAGGGCCAGCTGCCGCTGCTCCATCTCTTCTTTATGAATCGTCAAACTCATCGTTATTCCTCTCTAGGCAGGACCACGAAACCCATCTGCCGGCAACGCAGAAATTTTTCAAATCTTTTTGAAGGTTACAGTTGTGTGGATCTGGGTGGTTTTATAAAAAAAC
The DNA here is from genome assembly GCA_030065875.1 of Ardenticatenaceae bacterium. Classification (GTDB taxonomy): domain Bacteria; phylum Chloroflexota; class Anaerolineae; order Promineifilales; family Promineifilaceae; genus WTJY01. Next base: position 84,939 of record JASJCR010000020.1, read on the forward strand.
GCTGCTTGATCGCAACGTCATCGCTTCACAATTTTAAAGATGGGGAAGGAGGGACTCGAACCCACACGCCTTGCGGCACATGATTCTAAGTCATGCGCGTCTGCCAATTCCGCCACTTCCCCAATATTGAAGGATAAATTATAGCGAGAGGCCGGGCAATTGCCAACAAAAAAGACCGGAGATGGACGAATTTTGATTTTCCTTTTACGATTGAAACAGACCTCAGACATCAGACCACAGACGACAGAATGAAACCTGTTTTCTTGCTCTCCCTGAAATCTAAAGTCTGATGCTGAAGTCTGTAGTCTGATGTCTGAGGTCTATTATGAGATTTACCGCTACCGGAATTGTCACAAACGAATACAACCAGCTGCTGCTGATTCAGCGCAGCGACACAAAAACCTGGACCGCCCCCGCGGGTGAAGTTGTCAAAGGTGAACTGCCTACAGAAACGGTCACCCGCCTTGTTGAGGAAAAAACCGGGATCAAGACCATGCCGATCAGGCTCGTATGGGCCACTTACTGGGCCCAGTCGAATGATCCACATCTCCACCTCATTTTTCGCTGTTTGCAGCGCGGTGGGGAAGCCAAACCCACTTCAGAGGCGCTAATTTCACGGTTTTTAAGCGCCGAAGAGCTGCCCCAGCCGATGCGCAAGGTCCATCAGAAACGAATTGAGATGGCGGTATATCATGATGGGCAGGCGGAATGGCTGACCGAACAACCGACCATCATGCAATCTCTGTCATCAAGGCTTATCAATCGGGGAGCATCTCCAGCAACAATGTGGACCGCCAACTGCATTTCTATCATTAGTGACGAAGAGAATCTCGTTGCAGTAGATGCGCAGCAGCAGCTCCCCTCCGGCCGCTGCCGCGATCTTGAAGCACCCTGGGACGCGGCACCTCGATTGACCAAGACGGCTGTGGGCCGGCCGATTGAGCCCGGCCGATTGAGCGGCATCTATCTCAGCCGGAAACAACCCCACATCACCTTTGTCTTTCGTACGCCAAAGCCGGCCGGTCTGACGCACCCACATTGGCTCCCACCAACCACAGTTGCGCTGCCTGAAGGGGCAAAGTCATTGGATTTTATAACCGCTGATGATGTCGTAACCGAAATTGATTACTGGGGCGAAAATTAATCAGCCTGTTCAACTTTGCAATTGACCATTGACAATTGCCTATTGATAATTGACAATTGGCCCTCTGCATCATGTTTGAACTCGTTTTCTTAGGCACTTCAGCCTCAACCCCTTCTGCCCATCGCGGTTTATCTGCGCATATGGTCATGCATCGTCAATACCGCTTTTTGATCGATTGCGGTGAGGGCACGCAGCGTCAAATTTTGAGGGCGGGATTGGGGTTTAAGCGACTCGACAAAGTCCTGCTCACCCACAGTCACCTCGACCACATTTTGGGATTAGGTGGTCTCGTATCCACTTTGGCCCGCTGGGAAGCAATGGAGCATTTTGACATTTATGGCGGCCGGTCGACCCTGCGCCGGGTGCGCGATCTGGTGTTTGGCGTCGCTCTTAGAGGAGACAAAACGCCGGTAACCGTCAACCTGATCGAACTAAAGCCCGGCATGATAATCCTGGAAGATGAAAAGTTTGTGCTCAGCGCCTTTCCGGTCCAACATCGCGGAAACGGGTGTTTTGGTTTTTCGTTTGAAGAAAAAGCCCGCCGGCCGTTTTTAGAGGATAAAGCCGCCACCTTAAACGTGCCCTTTGGCCCGGAACGCGGTCAACTGGTGCGTGGTGAACCGGTTACCCTGAGCGACGGACGGGTCATTCAGCCGGATGACGTGCTCGGAGAAGAAATACCCGGGACCAAGTACGTTCATATCGGCGACCTGGGATCGACCCGCCATTTGGCCGACATTTGTCGCGATGCCGACACCCTGGTTGTTGAGGCTACTTATACCGAAGAAGAAGCGGATATGGCCAAACAATTTGGTCACTTAACGGCCGCTCAGGGAGCGAGGCTGGCCAAAGAAGCCAACGTAAAAAGCTTGATCTTGACCCACATCTCCCGTCGCCACACCGCGCGAGAAATTCGCCAGGAAGCCCGCGCCATCTTCCCCAACACCTTTGTCGCTCGTGATTTTGACCATTTTATGATCACCAGGGAAGGAGCACAAAAGCAGACCGCAGACAAGAGACAACAGACATCAGGTTAAGGGCGACTTTTTTCTGAAGTCTGCAGTCTGTTGTCTGTCGTCTCTATACCAAGTATCATTCCCCCCAATCGCGCATTTTCATTTATATATACACAAGGTGACCGCATGGCTGCAGACTCAAACCGCTTATCCACCACAACCAAACTCCTTTACGGCGCCGGCGACTGGGGCATTTCTACCTACAATACCCTACGGCTCATTTTTTATGCGATCTTTTTAACCGATGTGGTGGGCCTGGACCCCCGTCTGGCGTCCATCGCCACCCTGGTTGGCATTTTGTGGGATGCGGTAAACGATCCTTTGGTCGGTTCGCTGAGCGATCGCATTCAGGGCGGCCGGTTTGGCAAGCGGCGAACCTTCCTCGTGTGGTTTTCCATCCCCTTTGGCCTGGCCTATTTGCTATTGTGGTGGGCCCCTCCCTTTGAAAATGAGCTGTTGCTGGCCGGCTCGGTCGCCCTGGCGTTTATGCTGGCCGACACGATGCAAAGCCTTGTCTCCGTGCCGTATTACAGCCTCACGGCCACCATCACCCCCAATTACGATGAACGGACCTCCCTGACCACGTTTCGCATGTTCTTTAATCTGGCCTCATCGCTGGTTGTGGCTATCGTCGGCCCGGAAATTGTCAAGTCGATGGTTGCCGGCGGTGCGACACAACAGCAGGGATATTTTGTCGTGGCCGCAATTTTTGGCGGAATCGCCATCGTACCTCTCCTGCTGATCGGCATTTTTATCAAGGAGCAGGTTCCGCCAACTCCTGAAACCGATCAGGATTTACCAAAATTTCGAGATGGCCTCCGATCCGCCTGGGAAAATGTGCCGTTCCGCTTTGCCACCGTCATCTACATGCTCAACTGGATGACCTTCGATCTGATTGCTATGATGCTGCCCTTCTTTTTGACGTATTGGGTGTCGGAAGGAGATCTTTTGGCCCGGGCCAACCTGTTCGGGATCAATCTGGCCATTGAATCGGCCGTTTTAGGGGTCTTGCTGATCACGGCCGTCGTCACCCTGCCCTTCTGGAACTGGCTGTCCAAAAAATACGGCAAGAAAAAAGCGTATTTGTCCTGCCTGGTTTACTGGGCGCTGGTGCTGGTGACGATCTTAACCATCCAGCAGGGGCAGGTAAATACGACGCTGTTTATCGCCTTTCTGGCCGGGATCGGGGCTTCGGCCGCCCACGTGCTGCCGGATGCGATTTTCCCGGACGTGATCGAATGGGATGAGCTGCGCACCGGCAAACGGTATGAAGGGGTGTATTACGGCACCAAAAATTTCATGCGCAAATTAACCGGCGCGTTTTCAACATTCATCGCCCTCCAGGTGTTGGGGTGGTTTGGCTACGCCGCTCCGGCCGAAGGAGCGGTTGTGGCCACCCAGGCGCCTTCAGCCTTGATGGCCATCCGCATTTTGACCGGGCCGGTTGGCGCGTTCCTGCTCCTCTGCGCCATTCCCATGACCTGGTATTATCCGCTGACCCGCGCGCGCCACACCCGCATTCGCAATCTGCTTCAGCGAAAACACAACTTCAGACTTCAGACATCAGACATCAGACAACAGCACGGACTACAGGCACCAGACGTCAGCCATCAGAATAGTTGATTGCCTCCAGTCTCTTAACTGAAGTCTGTGGTCTGATGTCTGTAGTCTATTGCCTGTTGTCTGATGTCTTTTTTTGGTACACTTGTTCGTATGGCCAAGCGATCTTCAACAAAAACCAGCGGTTCCCGGCGAAAAAGTAGCACACCTGAGTCACAGCCAACCTGGGACGAGCAGGTCATCAAGGCGATGCGGCCGTGGGGGCGCGAAATTAGCGGCGTCGTGGTTTTTGTGGCGGCCATGCTCACCCTCTTTGGCTTAATCAACCTCATCCGGACCCCCTTAATCACTCTCTGGAGCAACTTCTGGTGGCTGTGGTTGGGCTGGGTTGCTTATCCGGCGGCCGTTTATGCCGCTGCGCTAGGCTTGTATCACGCCTTATGGCGCGTGGAAGGGACCCCCTATTTCTCACCCGCCCGGCAAATTGCGACCGGTTTGCTCATGCTCTCCATCCTGCCTTTGATTCACCTGGCCCTGGGCACAACCCTAGCTGAGTCACAGTTAGGCCAGGGCGGCGGCCGGTTGGGGTTCGCCCTGGCGGAACCGATCATCTACTTCTTTGGCAACGCGACCGCGGTTGTCGCTTATACTGCCCTACTTGGATATTCTGTCGTACTGCTGGCTGAATGGACCTGGGCAGATACCCTGCAGGCGATTCGCAAGCTTTCTTATCAGCTGCAGCGATGGGCCCAAACGGTTGCGCCAAACGCGGTGAATCCCGCACCCCCACCCAAACCGCGGCCGGTCATTGATCGCAAAAAAATCAACAAGCTCAAACAGCGCAAGGTACCCCTGGCCCATCAACGACGCAAGCAGGCCCGGCAGGCTCAGGCGCCGGTCAAGGTTAAACGCAATTCACCGATGCTACCCTCACCGGATTTGCTTCTGAAAGGGGGTATCCACAAGCTTTCTCCAGATGAAATTGAGGCCAAACGGCAAATTATCAAGCAAACCCTTGATGATTTCAGCATCCCGGCCGATGTGCTGCCCGATCCTCTGATTGGTCCTTCGGTCACTCAATTTGCCGTGGTGCCGGGGTATGACGAGCGGCAAATGCCCGATGGCACCACCATGCGCACCAAAGTGCGTATCAGCAAGATCGCCGCCCTCGACAAAGATTTGGCCCTGGCCCTTTCTGCGCCGCGCATTCGCATCCAAGCTCCGGTGCCCGGTCAGGGAATTGTGGGCGTTGAGGTTCCCAATAGCACGATCAGCACCGTGCGCATGGGCACAATCATTGAATCGGCCGCCTACCAACGCATCAAGGGAACGATGGGTATCTCTCTGGGTCTTGATGTATCCGGGGCGCCCATCGCCACCGATGTGACCCAGCTGCCGCACATGCTGGTGGCCGGACAAACCGGGTCGGGAAAATCGGTTTTTATCAACGCCATTATTTCCTGCCTGGTGTTTAACAACACCCCTGAAGATTTACAGCTGGTGATGATCGACCCCAAAAAGGTCGAGCTCATCCGCTTTAACGGTCTGCCGCACGTCATCGGCAAGGTGGAAACGGAAGGGGAACGAGCGATCGGCGTTTTACGCTGGTTAATGGCGGAGATGGACAATCGGTATGAGAAGTTGTCCGCGATGGGGGCCCGGAACATCAACAGCTACAACAACAAAATCAAGCGCATGGCCCACGTCAACAAGATGCCGTATATCGTCTGTTTGATCGATGAGCTGGCCGATTTGATGGTTCAGTATGGGGCTGAGCTCGAACGGGGGCTCTGTCGGCTGGCGCAGATGGCCCGCGCTACAGGGATTCACCTGATCGTGGCCACACAGCGGCCGTCAACCGATGTGTTGACCGGTTTAATCAAAGCCAACTTCCCCGCCCGCGCCTCATTTGCGGTTGCGTCCGGCACCGACTCACGCGTCATTTTAGACAGCGTGGGGGCGGAAACTCTCCTCGGCCGGGGAGATATGCTGTTTCTGGGATCTGACGCCAGTTCTCCTAAACGCCTGCAAGGGTGTTTTGTCAGCGATGACGAGATCGACCGCCTCGTTGATCACTGGAAGAAAGCGTGGACGGAACCCAAACCTCGCACCGCCCCGTGGGATAATCTCATCGAGCGAGCCAACTTCCTGGAAGAAAAGGATGATCTGCTGGAAAGAGCGATCGCTCTGGCGCAAAAACATGACTCGCTGTCAATTTCCATGATGCAGCGCCGTCTGCGTATCGGTTTCCCCAGGGCCGCCCGCCTGATGCAGGATCTATACGAAATGGGGCTGGTGGAAGACCCCAAACGCGGGGGCACAACCCGAAAATCATTTGTCGATGAAAATGAAGAAGATCCACTCAAAAAGTTTGTGGCCAAACACGGCGAAAAATACGTCGACTACCCCGACAAACCGGATTTTGACAATTTGAAATAGCTGCGGATTTTACAGATACTTTCAGTCGTTTTAAGTAATAAGCAGTAAGTTTTCAGAAATTAGCTGTCCGCAGATTACGCAGATGGCCGCAGAAAATAGAAAGAAATCTGTGAAAATCCGTGTTAATCCGTGGCTGATTTTTATTGTAAAACTTTTTGCTGACCACTTAAATAGTTTACAAAAAGAATTGTTAAAAAAGCCACAGATTAACACGGATTTCTCTCTCTAATCTGCGAACCTATGGTTCACCCCTACGGGGTCTGCGGATAGTTAATTTTTGAGAAGTTTTTGTAATTCACTTAAGTTTGGTCTGTGTGCTGTTGAAACCAGATCATTTAGCAAGGGCTTCAAGGGCAGAGCGATATCTGTTAATAAAATCTTCCAGCTGCTCGGCAAAAGGCGCATCAATAGCGGATATTTCAGGTTGGATAGGCTCGATGATTAATCGCTGTCCTTGCGAATCGATGGTGACCTCAATTTCACTTCCCTCGTATAAACCCAACGCCTGAATCGCATCTTTGGGCAGCGATACCACCAGGCTGTTCTCCACTTTGAACACTTTGCGTTTCATATTTTACCTCGTCAAACTGTCACTATCCCGTTCGCACAGATTCATAGTACAATCAATCCTGAACGCGATCACAATCGAATTTTAGCAAAAATGTAATGGCTTTAAATAACCACTATTTTAAACCTCTTGTACAGTCTATCTGTCATAAATTTCAGGTTGAGCACAAAAGTGCGGCCAAGTCATTTAACCAGATTGTCGCGCTGACCCATCGCGAATCGCTTTTTCACCCCTGGCCGCGAGCATTTACCTTTTACACCGAGTTTTTTGTGGCCGATGGCCAATTGGCAAAGTTACCGACCGTCGTGCGTAACTTTTTGCCCGGCTCAGCTCGCGAGTTCGTCGTGCAGATTCTGGGAAAAGAGGAAAATTGGCGGCCGCAGCTCGAAAAACTCGACCTCACTCACGCCTGGACCAATGAACTCCTGGTTGCAGACGCAAGTGCCCTGACCGACGTGCCTTTTGACGCCGTCCGCCCGGCAAAAGACGCGGCCGATCTGGATGCGGTCTACCGGCTCGAACCGGATGTACCCACGGTGCCGGCTTCACTCGATGATTCTCATCTCTTTGATTTTGTAGCCGAAAAAGAGGGGCAAATCGTCGGCAAAGCACAGCTGGTTTTGCTGGACGAGAATGTGGGCTATATTTCAGATATGTTTACCGCCCCCTTTGCCCGGCAGCAGGGAATTGGCCGGGCGCTCCTGGCCGCGATGCACAGCAGGGCCAGGGAAAACGGCCGTTCGGAGCTCATCCTGATCCCCTCCCGCATGACGCGAGAGATCGGTTTTTATGAAAAAGCCGGTTATCAACCTGCCTCTCCCATTGGGGTTCTAATTCCAACGTAAGGCAACCACTTCATCAAAAGGTGCGACATTATGACTGATTCATCATTCCCGATCCCCTCAGAAGCCACCATAGCGGATGTACAGAACCTCTTTCAAAGTGGTGAGCTGACTGTTAGCGCTCTGGTCGAGGCTTATCTCGGTCGAATTGCGGCCCTCGATCAAGGCGGCCCGCTGGTCAATTCAATCATCGAATTAAACCCGGACGCCGAGGCAATGGCAACCGAAATGGACGCCGAGCTGACGGCCGGGCAGCCGCGAGGTCCCCTACATGGAATTCCCATTTTGCTCAAGGACAACGTCGACACCGGTGATCAAATGCAAACGACCGCCGGTTCGCTGGCCCTCGAAGGAAACCCGGCCCCGGCCGACTCCGCCGTAGCGGCTCGGCTGCGCGCCGCCGGTGCACTCATTCTGGGCAAAACCAATCTGAGTGAATGGGCCAACTTTCGCTCTACCAGTTCCGTCAGCGGCTGGAGCAGCCGCGGAGGACAAACCCGCAATCCGTTTGCCCTGGATCGCAGCCCCAGCGGCTCAAGCTCCGGCTCGGGTGCGGCCGTGGCCGCCAACTTTTGCCTGGGAGCGATCGGCAGTGAAACCGATGGCTCAATTGTCAGCCCCTCCAGCGCCAACGGGATTGTCGGTTTTAAACCCACGGTGGGGTTGGTCAGCCGCCGGGGCATTGTGCCGATTTCAGCCACCCAGGACACCGCCGGACCGATGACCCGCTCGGTGGCTGATGCCGCTCTCATGCTCGAAGCGCTGGCCGGAAAAGACGCGGCCGACGCCGCTTCGGAACACATCCCCGCCGATCTAAACACCCGCTTCAGGGAGTATCTCAATCCAAACGCTCTTAAAGGAGTTCGAATCGGGGTTGTGCGGCATTACTTTGGCAAACATCCCCTGGAAGATCAAATGATGGAAGAAGCGCTGGCCACGATGAGTCGATTGGGGGCGATCATCATCGACCCGGTAAAAATTGACACGATGGGCGGATGGCGGGAAGCTGAGTTTGAGGTAATGCTGTACGAATTCAAAGCGGGATTAAATCGCTATTTTCAAAGTCGTGGAGGGACGGCCAGCATTACTACGCTGGCTGAATTGATTGAATTTAACAACGCCCGGCCGCTCTTAACGATGCCGATTTTTGGTCAGGAAATCCTGCAAATGGCGGTTGAAAAAGGAGATTTAAACACCCCGGCATATTTGGAAGCCCTGGCCACCTGCCGGGAAACCGCTTTGGAAAAAGGGATCAATGCCGCTCTGCATGAACACGATCTCGATGTGCTGGTGGGTCCAACTCGCGGTCCGGCCTGGCTGGTTGATCCGGTCAACGGCGATTGTTCAAAAAGCGGCAGCTCCGGTCTGGCGGCCGTGGCCGGCACGCCCCACTTAACCGTTCCGCTGGGTCTGGTTCACAGCCTGCCGGTTAACCTGTCGTTTATGGGGGCGGCCTGGGCGGATGGGCCACTTCTGGGGGTCGGGTACGCGTTTGAGCAGGCAACCCAGGCCCGGCAAGACCCGCAGTTTTTACCGGCCGCGCGCCTGTCACTTTGAGATTTATTATTGCGTGTGTCAAACAAACAAACGCAAACGAGCTTCCCCCGTCCAGCGGGACAAATTCTCTTCAATTAACGGCAGGAGCGAAACCGCTTCCATATCCTGGGCGATCTCCTGTGCGGTAGAAAGATGTTTATGAGCCTGGACCAGCCGCTTTTGCAAGTGGCTTAATACAGCCAGGTTGTTGTGCACGGTGACCAACCCTATGGGATAGTGATGCGTTTCCGCCAAAGCCAATCCCTGGGATAAATGCTCAGCGCCATCGTCCAACTCATGACGCAAGATTTTCACGGCACCGAGGCTTTTGAAAAAATGAATTTTTCGCAGCGGCAGCTGACCCGCCTCACTGTGTGCCAAACCAGCTAATAAATACGCCTCCGATTGCTCAAACTCCCCATAAAGCGTTTCGATGATCCCTAACTCTTCATATATTACGGAGAGTAATTCGCTCGCCTGCTGCACTTCAGCTAGCGGGAGGGCTTGTCTAAACCACGATTTAGATTCTTCGGTCTCCCCCATGCAGCTGGCCGTTATCCCACATTCCGCTAAAAATGAACATCTCTGATCGGCGGATGAACGCGTAAGCCCCTGGCGAAAAGCGGCCGCGGCTTCTTCATAATGACCGATATGACGGCAGAACCGGCCATGCCACAAAAACAAATCAGAATTCGCCTTTTCCAAACAGCGCGCCGTATACTCATAACCGATCTGATATAATCCCTGCTGCTCCCAAAGGGGGGCAAGTTGGAGGGTGAGCGCAAGGACCTGCTCCTGAAAACCAAGGTCGTGAGCACGATTGAGGGCACGCAAAATATGAACGTGATAGCGGGCCACAAACTCTGCTGGCTGAGTGACTTCCTCAAGCATCGTCAACCAGTAGGAAAAAACCCGCGGCCACAAATCTTGGGAAGTGTTTTCGTCTTCGTCCAGGGCTTCCTGAGCCAAACGGTGCATCAACGGGTGGAGCTGATAGCGGCCGCCGGCGGCTGGATTAACCAAACCGGCCAGAGAAAGCTGGCGAAGCCGCTGAACCACCTCTTTGACCGGCCGGTCGACCAAAGTGGCCAATATCTCCGCGGAGAATTCGGTCGCGCCAAACGCCCCGATCGCCTGCCACACATCCTGCAGTTCAGCCTGCAGTTGTTTGACGCTCAGCTGCAGCAGCCGATATATATTGTGTTCTGACAGCGTCAGCACATCCCACGGGCTTTGATTGAGCTGATCGAGAAACTCAGCAGCGGTCCAGTGGGGTTCCAGCGCCATCCGACCGGCGGCTACCGCTAAGGCCAACGGATGGCCGCCCAACTTCTCAGCCAGTTCGAGCAGTGTCGTTTGAGCGGCGTGGGGTATTTTTTTCCCCAGAAACCATTCAAAGATCGGAATGATCTCCGGCTTGTGAATGGACAGGGAGGGTACTCGTATCGGAATCGCCCCTTCCAGGGTCAAAACCGCCGGTCGACGGCTGGTCACAATCAGTGAGGATCGGCCGGTTGGGGGCAGCAAGGAGCGTATGGAGTGAGCTGCTTCCACATTATCCAAAATTAGCAAGACCTGTTTGCGGCTCAACGCGGTGCGATATGCGTGCCGCACCATCGCCGGATCGGCTCGGGGATCGAGCGATTGATTTAACAAATAGGCAAAGTGACGCAAGATGGCCATTGGATGTTGGCCGGACAGGGCAGCCCAGAACACCCCATCAGCAAATTTTTCGCGCAGTAGATAGGCGATTTCAGCAGCTAGGGTGGTTTTGCCGCTGCCGGCCATGCCGTGGAGAACAATCGGCCGTGACGGTTGATCGGTAAGCTGCTGTTTAATCTGGGTGATTAATTCCGCTCGGCCGGTGAAATACGGCAGTCTAGGTCCAACAAGGAACGGCGTTAAGCGAGAATCTTGATCCAGCCAGGTGGCGAATAAAGTGATAGAAAGCGGCTCCGCTTGAGACAGGTCGTAAAGGGAGGGGTGACCGGCGCAGGCCAACAACGTTTCAACTTCTTCTTTCTGCAGGCGCATCGCTCGAGCCACTTTGAGCAAAGATTCCCAGCTGCGAGGGCGCTTCACCCGGCCGTTCAGCCAGTTGACTACGGTCATTTTGGGTACCCCGGAGCGGCTGGCGATTTGACCCGGCGTATAGCCGGTTTCCCGCACAAGATAGCTGAACCATTCGCCAAAGGAGTCAAATGTCGCACCCATTCATTTATTATGAAACAAATTGGTACGATTTGCTACCAGACAGCCCGCCCATCCTAACTTAAACTCATCTCCGATAAAACTTCCCGATAAATATTGAAGATTTACAAATAAATGCGGATATGGACCATCTTCAAAAACAAGCCCGTCATCCTGGCCCCGTCTTCACGGGGGTAAATTACGGCGGGGATTCACCGGTAGCGATCCAATGGATTCCCGCTTTCGCGGGAATGACGCTGCTGTATCGGACTTGATTTATCAAAACTCAAAATTCATCGGGATATGAGACCTAACCGCGATAAATCGCGTTACGGTCTCATTAGCCGCCGTTATCCTCATCTTCACACCGGTGTCATCCAGAGCGAAGCGAAGGATCCCGTCAACTCACGTGAAGCTGATGGTGGCCAGAACAAGGCCATACCCTCTTCAATTCGGTCCTCATCTGACTGAAGCTTGACGGGATACTTCACCTCGCTGCGCTCTGTTCAGAATGACAGGTGTATCGTGAAAGGTGGCCCACTGTGCGGTTGAAAGCGATTACCCTCTCAACTTTCATTTTTCATCGGAAGGATGGGGTAGCAACTTGAGTTAAGAGAAAGAGCAGCAGGAGAAAAAAATGATTCGACCCGTCATCCTTTTGATTTTGGTGATTTGCCTAATATTAACCGGCTGTCAGCCCAGCTCAGCGGAACCACAGGCCGAAAAAATCTCGGAATTTTCACCCACGGCCGCCGTCACCCATCAGCCTCAACAAAACGAAGAGGTGCCACCTACCCCAACTTCTCCACCTGATGAGGAAATTACCCCGACTCCATCTCCACAACCGACCAGCACCAGCACTTTGGAGCCGACCAGTACTCCGGAGCCCACAATTACACCAACACCGACGCCATTTGTTCCTCCGGCCGGGGCGGCACCCGACGCCGGCTCGGCCCTGCATCGGGGTGGGTCCGGCCGCAGCGGCCACTATCCCGTAGAGGCGGCCGCGACATCAGGCGAACTCTTATGGTCTTTTGAAACCGATGGGGAAGTCCACTCATCCCCCACTCTGATCGATGGAGAACTGTTTGTCGGCAGCGATGATGGTCACCTCTACGCCATCAACATTGACGATGGAACACTTATTTGGAAAAGTGATTTGGGTGGAAAAATCTTCTCTTCACCCGTAATCGCTAATGGATTAATTTACGTGGGCAGCGACAGCGGACTGCACGCCCTCGATCAGGAAAATGGGGATCAAATTTGGCAAATTGAACCGGCCGGCTCCTCGCGGCGGGTGCGTTCCTCACCAATATACGCGGAGGGTCTTGTCTACTTGGGCAGCGACAGCGGCCGCCTGATGGCCCTCGACGCCATGAGCGGGGTGACGATTTGGGAAAATCGACTAGGCCCTGTATTTTCTTCACCGGCACTCGCTGACGATCTACTCATCATCGCGGATGAAAACGGTCAGCTGGCGGCTTTTGATCGCTTGAGCGGCGAGAAGATGTGGAGCCATCGCATTGGCAACAAAATATACGCCACGCCGGCCGTTGCTGACGGGGTGATTTATATCGGTGGCCTCAACGGACAGTTTGAGGCGGTCTCCCTAGAAAGCGGGGAACAGATTTGGGCCGTGCGCACCAACCGGCCGATTGTTTCTTCGGCGGCTATTGCGGATGATAGGGTTTATTTCGGGTCGCTGGACAACAACATTTACGCCCTATCGGCCGCTACGGGAGAAGAAATTTGGCAATATACCGCCGAAAACGAGGTATATGGTTCACCAAGTATTGCGGCAGGAGTGGTTTTTGTGGGCAGCGATGATGGGTATCTTTATGCGCTTGATCGGGAAACGGGAGCGCTGGAGTGGCGCTTTAAAACCGACGGGTATGTGGGCAGTTCGGCCGCGCCAGCAGACGGCATCGTCATATTTGGCAGTTATGATGGCTCGATATACGCCGTGCGCTAGAAAATAAATTCTGATACTGACGTTAGCCCAAGTGGCGCCCTTTACCCGTCAATGAATGATGCAAGGTGAGAGGGTCATTGGCCCTCCCCTCATTCCCCTCCCGCGGTCAGGGGAGGATTGAGGTGGGGGTTGGACATGAAAGTTACACTTCCAAGCGGTAAGAAGGCCCGCCTTCATCACCGAGCAGCCACCAAAGGATAAAACCGAGGATGGCGGCCTGCAGAATAAGCACCAGCACGATCAGCGGCAGCGTTTCAGAGGGAATGAATGAAGCCATCGCCTCCACCAGCCAGCCAAGAATTTGCCCGCCGCTAACCATCAACCCGGTCAACAAAAAGGTTATCAGCAAGGCTAAAGCCGCATCACTCCATGAAAAAAGATCTTTAATATGAAAGTGGGGGATCTCATAAGTGGTGCGCGCAGTGGGAAGGCGGTTTAAAATTTGTTGTGAAAATCGATTTGGCAGCGGGTGAATCGGCTGCTCAGACAGAAATTGATCGAGGGTTTGTTCGATTTTTTCTTCATTTTCAACTTCAAACATAATCTTCTTCCTGCCGCAGCAGTGCGGCCCGCAGCTGGCGGCGCGCCCGGAAAATGCCGGTTTTGACCGTTCCCAACGGCATGCCGGTCACGGCCGCAATTTCATCATAACTCATTTCTTGTAAATGGCGAAGAGCCAACAGCAGCCGATAACTTTCAGGTAGAAGGGCCATTTCTCTGTTTAGCCGCTCGCTCAATTCTTGATTGAGCAAAATTTGCTCAACCGGCTGCAAACGAGCGGGAATCGCCAAATGGTCGTCAGACGGGTCTAGCGCCTGGAGCTCTCGCTTAATTTGTGGCAGCCGCGAGTAACACACGTTGGTGACGATGCGATAAAGCCAGGTTTTAAAATTGGCATCTCCCCGAAAGCGAGGCAGCCCTTTCCACACGCGAATAAACGCTTCCTGGGCGATATCTTCCGCTTCAGTAGGATTACTAACCAGTCGCAGAGCCAAATTGTAGATATAGAGGCCGTGTCGATCGATAAGCTTTTCAAACGCGGCCGTATCTCCCTGACGGGCCAGGGCGATCCAACGCTGATCGCTGCTGCTTTCACCAGCTTGTTCACCGGGTAAACGCTTCACAATTATTTAGACCGGCTAAATCCTAAAAAGTTTCAAATTGGTTTTTGTTAAGTTACAAAAAGTTTTCTGAAGATGGTGTCCGCAGATTACGCAGATTATAGAGAGAAATCTGTGAAAATCCGTGTTAATCCGTGGCTTTTTTTAACAATTCTTTTTGTAAACTACTTTAATAGTTCGTTTCCTAAATAACTGAAAAAAAGCCGCAGATTTTCACAGATTAGCCCGGATAGCCGTCTTTGGCTCCCTGGCTACAAAAAAAACCAATCTGAAACTTTTTTTGCAGTGGCGAGTCTAAAATAGCAGATTGACAAAATCTAAGCGAATCCTACCGCTTACGGTTCAAATGTAAAGGAGTATCAACGGATGAGCGATGCCATGGAAATTATTACCGGCGTATTGATCTTTGTGATCCTTGTCTGGCCATTTGCCGGTTTTATTTGGGTGATGCGCTGGATCGGCCGGCAAGAACGAGAGGCGCTGGCCAACTTATCTCATCAGGAGGAGAATTTATCATGAACGATTTTTGGGAAATGTTTATTCCGGCGGTCACCATCAGCACGATCTTTATCGTTATTTTTGGCTTTTTGGCCTTTATGCGCTACATGCGCTACAAGGAAACGGTTGCCCTGGCGGAGCGCGGGCTTTTGCGCTCGGATCGCAACCGATCCAATAACGGCCGCCCCAGCCGCCGCCTGTTTAACATCGGGGTAGTTCTTCTTTCCGTAGGGGTTGGTTTCTTCTGTACGCTGATTCCGGCTGCGATTATGGTTAATTCTGGGGAACCGGCATTCGCCGGTGTCATCTTAGGGGTGCTGCCGGCCAGTGTGGGGACAGCCCTGCTGGTCATCGATCGGTTCAACAACAAAAACCGTCCTCCTTTTCAAACCGAAGAGGATTATGACGAAGAGGAACCCATTCCAGCCCATAAAAATCAGGAATGACCCCTTGACAATGGGCTATCCCCATATAGAATGGAGGTTGATATAAAAATCGTCGAGCAGGACGAGTAACAGTTTAATCCTGTGTCAGAGAGAAACGGCCGATGGCTGAAAGCCGTTTTCAGTAGATAAATTGTGAAAACCACCTGTGAGTGAGAAAATTAAAAGTTCTAAGTGCTAAGTTCTGAGTCAAAAGTTTCATCGACAAAGCTCAAGACTTTCAACTATGGACTGAGTACTTCTCTCCGGTAGGCCCCGTTATCGGCCGCAACGAGGATATCGCCAATGGGTGATGTCAAAGTTGGGTGGAACCACGAAGGTTAGTCGCCGTCGTCCCAGCAGGGATGACGGCGTTTTTTATTTTTTAGGTGCAATCATGCCAGATGTGAAACAATTGACCAATAATTATCGAACTTCTCCCCAGAAAGTTCGATAATTGACCAAACATCATTTAACCCCACCCCCAACCCCCTCCCCAATTTGGGGAAGGGGGTGTGGGGGATGGGGAATTATAAACAATACAATTTGCTGAATGAATAATGCTAAAAAGGAAATGATCATGTCTGAAAATGGCAACATCCCTTATGAACAATCTGATCTCTACAAAATCCGCCATTCGGCCGCGCACGTGATGGCTGAGGCGGTTTTGGAACATTTTCCTGAGGCCAAGCTGGGGTTTGGCCCACCGGTCGAAGATGGATTTTACTATGACTTTGATTTGGGCCAGGGGGAAAACGGGAAACCGATCACGTTTTCGGAAGAAGACCTGGCCAAAATTGAAGCAACGATGAAAAAATTGCTCAAGAAAAACGCTCGATTTGAACAGAGCAGCCTGAGCATCGACGACGCCAAACAACGATTTAGCGATCAGCCGTTTAAGCTCGATCAAATCGATGCTTTATCGGCCGGGAAGCTCGATGAAAATGGCAACCCAACGCAGGAAGCGGTGAACGAGGTTGGGGTCTACCAGCACCGCAACTTTGTCGACCTCTGCCGCGGGCCACACGTGCCGTTTACGAAAAAAGTCAAGCACAATGCGGTTAAGCTGCTGCGCACGGGTGGCGCGTACTGGCGCGGTGATGAAAACAACCCGCAGCTGCAGCGCATCTACGGCACGGCGTGGCGCAACAAGGAAGAGCTCGATGAGCATTTGCAGCGGCTGGAAGAGGCCAGAGCGCGCGATCATCGCAAGCTCGGCCGGGAACTCGAGCTGTTTCACATGTCGCCGCTGGTTGGGTCCGGGCTGCCGCTGTGGCTGCCCAAAGGCACGATCCTGCGCAACACGCTGGAAAACTTCTTGCAGCAGGCACAGCTCGAACGCGGCTACCAGCCGGTAATCACGCCGCACGTGGGCAAGCTCGATCTGTACATCAAGAGCGGTCACTATCCTTACTATAAGGAAAGCCAGTACACGCCCATCGATGTCGATGGGGAGAAGTTCATGCTCAAACCGATGAACTGCCCCCACCATATCGAAATTTACAAAAGCAAGCCGCGCAGCTACCGCGATCTTCCGGTGCGGCTGGCCGAATTTGGTACGGTTTATCGCTACGAGCAAAGTGGTGAACTCAACGGCCTGACGCGGGTGCGCGGCTTCACGGTTGATGATTCCCATCTTTTCGTGATGCCCGAACAGCTGCACGCGGAGTTCATCAACGTCGTTAACCTGATCAAGTATGTCTTTGAAACGATGGGATTCGACGATGTCCGGGCTCGTCTGGGCACAAATGATGACGACAGCGACAAATATGCCGGAACGCCGGAAATGTGGGCCCAGGGGGTTAGCGCCATCCGGGAAGCGGCCGATTCCGTCGATCTGAATTACGAAATCGAAGAAGGAGAGGCGGCGTTCTATGGCCCCAAACTCGACTTCATGGTCCGTGATGTGCTCAAGCGCGAATGGCAGCTGGGTACGGTGCAGGTCGACTTTTTGCTGCCGGAGCGGTTTGGGCTGGAATATATCGGCGAAGACGGGCAACCGCATCGGCCGGTGATGATTCATCGCGCCCCATTTGGCTCGATGGAGCGCTTTGTGGGGATTTTGATCGAGCATTTTGCCGGAGCTTTCCCGCTGTGGCTGGCTCCCCTGCAGATCGAAATTATCCCCATCGCCGATCGCCATATCGCTTACGGCGAGGAAGTAGCGGCCGACTTGCGCGCGGTCGGGCTGCGCGTCGAAGTGGATAAGGGCAGCGAACGGATGAATAAAAAAATCCGCAACGCTCAGCTGCAAAAAATCCCCTACATGCTCGTTATCGGGGATAAAGAGCAGGAAAACGGCGCGGTGGCCGTCCGCACGCGCGAAAACGAAGACCGCGGCGCGATGTCCCTAGCCGACTTTAAAGCCCATGCGCTGGGTTTGATTGAGAGAAAGGTGGCGGAGCTTTGATGATTTATTGGCG
>JASJCR010000102.1 GCA_030065875.1 Ardenticatenaceae bacterium
CTTAACTTCTTTATTTTAGAGACGCCATTTTGCCGCAGCCGAATAAATTCGGCCGCTACGGAAACCGAAACGCGATAAATCGCGTTAAAACCGGATTTATCCGGTTTCGGTCTCCATGGCTGATGGATTTATTCATCGGCCAAGAAAGGTGACAACAGGGCTAAAAATTAAGAAAACATTTGTTACGCAGTATTAACTGGATCACAATAAGTTTTATTAAAAAAACAGCCGCGGATGGCACGGATTCACTCTGATTTTTCTCCTCTATTCTGCGAACCTCTGGTTCACCCCCACGGGGTCTATGGACAATTATTTTTGAAAAGATTTTGTAAACCACTTAATAATTTCACCGCAGAGAAGAGATAGAACACAGAGACCACGCCATGTATAGAGCGCTCTCCCGTTCTCTGCGGTGAGATAAATTTCGCTAGTTGATCTAATATCAGTCGCCCGGTGCGAGACCGGATGTTGATTCAACCGGTGCCCCGGCAGCTGCCTCCCAGGCGGCCGCGTTACGCCGGTAAAGAAAGATGCCTGTACCGGTTAACACCAAAATTAGGGCCAAACCAACATACCCGATTGAGCGAGCCAGGCTGATAAACAGCAGCGGCAGCCAGCTAAATCCGTCAGCAATGCTGGTGATTTGCACCGCGTTCTCCGGCATTTCGAAAGCGGCGGCCACGGCCGCTGAAGTAAACAGGTCGGCCATACCGGTGGCCACGTAAAATCCGATCACCAGCGACACGGTGCCGATGATGATCATGCGTACGACATTGCCGCGCGTCAGTGGCGCAAACATGGCTACCATAAACGGAATCACCGCCAGGTCGGCAAAAAGCAAAACCCGGTTGCCCGGCAAAATCACCATGAGCAAAATAGCGATGGGAACCAAAACCAGCGAGCTGGCAATGGCGGCCGGATGGCCAATTAATATCGCCGAATCGAGGCCGATATAAATTTCGCGCCCCTGGGCCCGCTTCTGCATAAAATCACGCGCCGCTTCCGAAATGGGTATCAACCCCTCCATCAGGATGCGCACCATGCGCGGCAGCAGCAGCATGACGGCCGCTAAATTCATACCGGTTTGCAGGACCTTAACCATTACCTCCTGGAAAGAACCCGCATTGTAAAAACCGATGATTCCCAGCACCACTCCGATGACCAATCCCAAAACTACCGGTTCGCCAAACACCCCCAACCGCTTTTGAATCGCCTCCTGATCGGCGTCGATATCTTTGACACCGGGGATACGATCAAGCAGCCAGTTGATGGGAATGGCGATGGGCACATAAGCGGCCGAAAAAGCGTGCGGAATTGAAACGCCCGGCACGCCATAAAATTTCTGCACCGCCCTAGCCGTCCAGTCGGCAAAAAACAGGGCGATGACGGCCGTGATCGCCGCACCAACCAACCCCATCATCAAGCTGCCGGTTGCGGCTACGATTAGCGAGCCGATAAAGGCGAAGTGCCAAAAATTCCAAACGTCTACATTAAGGGTCTTGGTTAATCCCAAAACCAGCATAATGATATTGACCAGCAGGGCGACCGGAATCACCCAAATGCCAACAGAAGAGCCAAAGGCGATCGCCGCGGCTGAGGGCCATCCCACATCAACCACGTCCAAACTGGCGCCGGTATTGGTGACAATCGCCTGGGCAACTTCCGTCAGGCTGCCCCACATCAACCCGATGACCAGGTTGATGCCGATAAAAGCAATACCGATGGTTACCGCCGAGCGAAACGCCCGGCCCGGTTTACTGCCTAGCACAACGGCCAAAATAAAAATTATGATCGGTAGAACAACTGTGGCCCCCAAGGTGTTCAAAAGATCTTGAAATGAACTAAAAAACGCTTCCATGATTTCCTCCATTTCCAACGTAAAACCACAAAACCGTAAGCTAAAACCTCTCTAAACCCTATTCTCTATCGCACACAGCGCCACCATCTAACCTCACTGCAAATGAGAAACAATTTCCTGCAAAACTTCCTCCTTTCCAATCCCCGTCAAAAATGCCAGCGTCTGGATAACAGGGACCCCCAGATCGCCGGGAACAGGGGTTGTGCTCACAATAAGATCAACCCCATTCAGCTGAGATGAAATTTCTGCAGCCAGGCATTGACGGGTATCAACCACGATGCCGCGCTCCTTTAGCGCTTCCGCCAGAGTCACGGCCACCATAGTCGAAGTGGCAATCCCCGTGCCACACGCTACCAGGATCGTTTTAGCCATACACACCTCCTTTGACATTTCCCCCTGCCCCATTTTGAGTCAGGGAAAGGGTCATTCACGCAGCAGCAAAATCAATTCGTTTGGCGTTTGAGCGTTCAACAGACGAGAAACTTTGTCGCCGTCCTGCAAAATTTCGGCGATCTCCTGCAGCATCTCCACCTGGCTTTTTGGCTCTTTAAGGGCCAATAAAAACACCAGTCGAACCGCCACCGGCTCATCTGGCTCAATCATGTTTTGAAAAGTGACGGGCTGATTCAAGGTGGCCACGGCCACTCCCGGCCGCTCCACGTGAATCACATCGGTGTGAGGAATGGCCGCATTGGACTCACCATCTAACGGTAATCCGGTGGGCATCTTCCCCTCTCGATCCAGCACACCATCCAAAAAGCCGTCTTTCACATAGCCGGCCGCCATCAGTCGCTCACCTAACCGTTCGATCACCTCACGTTTATCCCCACAGGTAATCTGGGTCAGAATGGCGGTCGGTTCAAGCAGCTGTAGAAGTTGTCCGCTCATAATAACATCGTTTCAGGGGCTTCCAGGGCCAGGCGCAAATCTTGCATAAAGCGGGCGGCAACCGCCCCGTCAACCACTCGATGATCGGCGGAAAGGGTCATATTACATATCGGCCGCACGACCGGCTGCCCTTTATCGTCCGGCACAAACATCGATTTGGTCCGGCCGACAGCCAGGATAGCGGCCTGGGGCGGGTTGATGATCGCCGTGAAGCGATCGACACCAAACATCCCCAGATTAGAAATTGAGAAAGTGCCTCCACTAATATCATCCGGCTTTAATTGATTTGATCGTGCCCTGACCGCCAAATCGCGAATTTCTTCATTTAACCGCTTCATCCCTTTCATGTTGGCGTCTTTAACAACCGGCACGATCAATCCATCCTCTAGCGCAACGGCGATCCCAATATTAATGTGGGACATGAGGTGAATTTCATTTTCAGACTCAACCAGCCGGCTGTTTAGCCACGGATGATCCTGCAGGGTCCAGGCCACAGCGCGGGTGACGGCCGCGGTTATGGTGATTTTGGGTTCATCCGGCGAAAGGCGATGATTGCCTTTAACCAACAAAGCCTCCACGGCGGTCATATCAATATCCGCCTGGAACATGATGTGCGGCGCCTGCTGCCAGCTTTGCTGCAGATTTTGGCCGATCGAGCGCCTCATATTTGTCATGGGCACCACTCGATAATCACCGGCCGGAAGCGGCTCAATCGCAGCTTCTACTAAACCCCGGTCGGCCGCGGCCGGTTGGAAAGCCAACACATCCGCTTCCTGAATACGTCCACGAGGGCCACTCCCCGCAACCTGAACCAAATCGACGGACCGCTCGCGAGCGATCCGTCGGGCTGCCGGGGTGGCCCGCACCTTTTCAGCAGGGGTTTGTCCATTTTTGGCGCCGGTCGCAAACCCTTCGACATCCTGACGGGTAATGCGGCCGCCGCTGCCGCTGCCGCTCACCTTTGTCAAATCCACCCCCAAGTCAGCCGCCACCCGGGCAGCCACCGGGGTAGCCGTCCCGCCGGTAGGTGGGGCCTCCACCACGACCGGGCCGGTTAAGGCGTCCTGCGGCAGGGATTCACCCGGTTCAAGCAGATAGGCGATGATCTCCGTCACCGGCACAACGTCTCCAACCTTGACGCGAACACCGGCCAGAATGCCGTCCACCGGTGCTTCAACCTCCATGTTGATTTTGTCGGTGGTCACTTCGAGCAGCGGATCACCCGCTTCGACGACATCCCCTTCGCCCACGAGCCACGCCACCACTTCGGCGGTCTCCTGAGTAAACCCAAATTTGGGCATGATGATTTCTTTCATAAGGGTCCGGAGTGCTGAGTCCTGAGTCCTGAGTTCAAAGTCCTAAGCGGTTGAATTTAGATGGGC
Source organism: Ardenticatenaceae bacterium (assembly GCA_030065875.1). GTDB lineage: Bacteria > Chloroflexota > Anaerolineae > Promineifilales > Promineifilaceae > WTJY01. The sequence continues at coordinate 4,129 of JASJCR010000102.1, forward strand.
ATTGATCTGTTTCAATGTAAACCGCACTTAGGACTCAGCACTTAGGACTCAGGACTCAGCCCTTCACACTTCTCCTCGAACAATTCTTTTCACCTCACTGACAATACTTTCTATTTGAGGCACGGTGTGATATTCCAGCGTGCGGTTGTATGGAATTGGAATATCCAGTCCGGCCAGGCGGCGGATGGGGGCATCCAGATAATCAAACGCTTCGCTTTCCATGATTCGAGAAACCAGTTCACCACCGTAGCCACCGGTTTTTACCGCCTCGTGCACAATCAACGCCCGCCCGGTCTTAATGACCGACCGTATGATCGGCTCCTCATCGAGAGGATTTAGCGTGCGCGGATCGATAATCTCCACTTCAATCCCCTCGGCCGCCAGCTGTTCGGCCGCTTCAAGCGCCCGGTTGACCATGATCGATGTGGCCACCACGGTAATATCCCGCCCTTCGCGCACCACCTTGGTATCGCTCAACGGCACGGTATACATTTCTTCAGGGACGTGCCCTTTCGTTTTGTATAGCAGCTTGTGCTCGATAAAAATAACCGGGTTATCGTCTTCAATGGCCGCCAGCAGCAAACCCTTGGCGTCATACGGGGAGCTGGGCATGACCACTTTGAGACCCGGGACGTGGACAAACCAATTTTCCAGGCTTTCAGAATGCTGCGCGGCCGCGCCGGTGCCCGATCCGCCCGGCATCCGCAGCACCATCGGCACCGTGGCTTTACCGCCAAACATAAAGCGAATTTTGGCGGCCTGTAATACCAGCTGCTCCATGCTGATCGTCACAAAATCCATAAACTGGATTTCTCCAACCGGCCGCATACCGGTCACGGCCGAACCCACACACGCCCCGGCAATGCCCGCTTCCGAAATAGGGGTATCCACCACGCGCTCTTCGCCAAACTCCTCAATCAGACCGGCGGTCACCCCGAACGCCCCACCATAAACACCGATATCTTCACCGATGCAGAACACCCGCTCATCCGCCTTCATCACTTGAAACAGGGCTTCGTTTAAGGCATCTTTATACGTCAATTCACGCATATACCCCCTCCAGAATTGTGGATACATCTGGCTCAGGACTTTCGGTAGCAAAAGTCAGTGCGTCTTCAATCACCTGTCGCGCTTCCGCCTGTTTCGCCTTGCGGGTCTCGCTATCGATTTCCAAAAAGGCGGCAAATCGCAAAATCGGATCTCGGGACTGCCACTCCTTGACTTCGTCGCGGGTCCGATATAGCTGCCGATCGCTTTTGGAATGCCCCTTGTAGCGATAGGTCAACGCTTCGATCAATGTTGGTCCGTGACCGGCTCGGGCTCGATCAACCGCCTCGGCTACCACGTCGCGAACGGCCAGCAAATCATTGCCGTCAACCGTTTTCCCGGGAATCCCATAAGCGGCCGCACGCTGGCTGATTTTTTCGACGTTAAACGCCCGCTCGACCGACATCGACATCGCATACTGATTGTTTTCACAATAGTAAATCACTGGCAAATTCCAGATGCTGGCCATGTTGAGTGACTCGTGAAACGCTCCTTCATTGGCCGCCCCGTCACCAAAAATCGAGGTCACTACCTGATCGGTTTTTCGCAATTTGATGCTCAACCCGACGCCAACCGAAATCGGTATTCCACCAGCGACAATGCCGTTTGCTCCCAAATTATTTGACTCCACGTCGGCGATGTGCATCGACCCCCCGCGGCCGCGGCAGTAACCGGTTTCCTTACCCATAAACTCGGCCATCATCAATTTGGGGTCACTACCCCACGCCAGGCAATGTCCATGACCGCGGTGGGTGTTTAGTAAATAATCATCCGGCCGTAGCGGAGCGGACAGGCCAACGGCCGAGGCTTCCTGCCCGATTGAGAGATGCATTGTGCCGTGTACCAAACCCCGCGCAAACAGCTCTTCGGCCATCTCTTCAAACGCCCGAATTTCCATCATCGTTTGCAGCATGGCGTGGGCCTGTTCGATCGACAAGCCGCGTCGTGCTAATTCATCCTGAAAGGTGTTCACTGCTGAACTCACCAAACTCTCCTCTAAGATGTGTTAAATAACTCGTTGAAGACGATGCCTGAGCCTGTCGAAGGCTGAGTCGGACCGAAGCGGCTATGCGGTGAGCCGCTTCGGCTTCGACAAGCTCAGCCGGCGCTTCTCTGGTGCGTTTAAATACTTTCTAATTCCTCATTTCAATAGTCGCAGCTGATTCTTAATCTAGCGTATCGCCAAATTCCGGCAGCTCCAGCCCGTGCGCCAGCCACGAAATCTGGCACCAGCGTTCGATTTGCGCAGCCAGGAGGAAACAATTTGCCAGGGATTCACCCATGACCATCATCCCGACCTGGGGAATGAGCAGTCCATCACCCCTCAACAGCCAATTTGAAAGCGAGGGGGCAGCCGCTTCCGACACTCCATTGACAATCACGTTGACCTCTAACAGATCGCGGCTGGGCAGCCGCCGGTGAGCAGCCAGGACGGCCGCATAAACCCCCGGAGTGATCATCACAGCCTGGTGCTCTGTCCGCTGAAAAATCGCTTGATGCCAGGCGGCATGCAAAGGAAAACGGCCGTCAAAGGCGATTTTGCCACCGACATTGGCCAGCAAAATCTGATCGTCGGCCATCTGAGCAAAATGACTCTGTGACCCATTGATAACAAATTGGTTTGACCCAGCCCGCAGCGAGAGTTCGCTTAAACCATCAACCAAAACCCCCGCCGATGCCGCCGTTTGGCAAGCGGATTTATACCGCTCGCGAACCGGCCGGGCGATCAGCGATCCGTCCAGGGCCACCGCCGGCCGCTCTGCTTGTTTTTGGCCGGTCAGAGAAGTGGTTAAATACCCGTAGGTTTCAAGCACGTTCGAAAACCATTTCATCCTGTTGCCTGCGTAACTGCACGATCAGCTGATCGTCATCCAACTCAACATCATCATAAGTCAGCGGCTGCCCGAGAGGAACATCCCGTATCACCCTCGCCCCAACTGCCAGGCCGAGAGGCAGCATCCGGCCGGCATGCGCCGCGGCCGCTCGATCGATCATGCCGTACACCGTATACCCGCCCAACGCATCGATCGTTTCTCCAACTTTTAAATCCCGTTTGGCGGTCGCCACCGTCTCACAAACCGGGGGAATCTCGGTTAAAAGGGTCGGCCGTTGATCGAGAGCCACGTTGGCGATGGTGATGGGGGTTTCCAGGTTGGCCAGATGATACGGCCGGTACAGCACCCAATACTTCCCGTTGCCGTTAAGACGCAAATAATTTAAATCTTTGATGATTTTTGGCTGATCGGTGGTGATGACCACAAACACGCCGGGGGCCACATCGCCGATGGCATAATCAACGACCGGCGTCTCCCCCAGAATGCCCCCTTCTTCACGGGGAGAAAAGGTGGTCGCCAGCTCCTTGACGGTCGTGTTTGGTCCATGAGCACCGCGCACTTCCGGCGGGAAACCCAAAGCGTTGCCAATTGAGGTCATTTCAACCATCGTTTTGGTGCCGTCTTCAAAAGAGGCCAGCATTTTGGCGCTCATTTCCTGGTGCTGCGCCTTGGCGGCCGTTGTATCCGGATTAGACGCGCGGTTGAGGGGGTTGTTTTTTCCCTTGCCAACCATCACAATCTCAAACCCCAGCGCATCGGCAAAATCAAAAATTTCCTTGATCGTGCCCGGTTCATCCCCGGCCGCCAGGCTGTAGACTACCCCCTGCTCTTTGGCCAAATTAGCCAGATAAAAGCCGATCGTGGCGTCCGCTTCGACATTCATGTTGACCACGTGTTTGCCGCCCATGATCGCCCGATAACAAACTTCCGCCCCTACGTTGGGGATACCGGTTGACTCGACGATGACGTCGAGGTTGCTGAGGGTGCACAAAAAATCGCTGGAATGGGTGGCTACCCGCCGGCCGGCGGCAATCGCCCCATCGGCCGCGGCCGTATCTTCTTCAAACCACGCGATCTCGGCGGCCGAAACGTCCGACTCAGCATAAGCCTCAGCCGCCCGGTTGGGCACGACGTCAGCTACGGCAACCACTTTTAGGCCAACCATCTTTTCCATTTGGCTGATCAGACCGGTGCCCATCTGCCCTGCACCGACAAGCCCCACACGAACTGGGCCGTGATGTTTTTCATAAGTCCGTAATCTCTCTTTTAAGGTTCTCATGTTGTTGATTATTGCCGCCTATTGCGGTTATTTTTTGCGAAAATCTACTGGACACCGATATAACGTCATCATTCCCGCGCAGGCGGGTAGCCATTTCCTCGCTACCGATGGATCCCCGCCGTCGTTTACCCCCGTGAAGACGGGGGCCAGGATGACAGGCTTTTTTTTGAAAGATGGTTCCTATCCGCATTTAATTGTAAATCTTCAAAAATGCGCGCCTAAAGATTCTGAGGCCTGGATAGAGGCTGTGGCCGGCTAAATCTTTCTGAAACTTGGCGGGATTTCTCGCTGACGCTCGGAATGACAGTTTTGCGACATTCTTTCCCCTTTAAACTTTGCAACCACTTAAGTGATTTACAAAAACTTCTCAAAAATTAACTATCCGCAGACCCCGTAGGGGTGAACCAAGGGTTCGCAGATTTTCGCAGATTACAGAGAGAAATCTGTGATAATCCGTGTTAATCTGTGGCTGTTTTTTATAAAATTTTTGTGATCCACTTAAGTTCGGCCAAGCAGCTTAAAAACGGTGCCTACCTCAATGGGCGGCAGATCTTGATCCACCACACAGACATCGCCAGGCATTTCTACTTCGTGATGCCCATTAAATTTCAGCACCAAATGCCCCAAATTTTTAAGGTTTTCATTGGCCACTTCACCAACCGCCAGGATCTCAAAACAGGTTTCATCGATACACACCTGATCGCCAGCTTCAATCTCTTCCTTTAGGGAAGTACCGTCTTGCAAGATGGCAAATTCAGCCAGCTCTTCTGGGGCATTTAACCCAAACAGAACGATAATTTTATGATCGAGAAATTCCTGCACAAAGGGACCAATCGCGGTTACCGTGCCTTCATATTTTAAGGTAGATTGGGTCATCGTTGCTCAAGAGCAGATTAATTATCGCCAAGCAGCCATTTCATAAAGCCACTGCGTTTCTTTCCTTCATTTTTGGCTTCACTAACCGTTTCTTTTACTTCTTCAACGGTTTCTTCAACCATCTCTTTGGCCTCTTCTACCACCTCTTTCACTTGCTCAACTTTTTCCGCTGAAGAGACAGAATTGGCCGCTTCCGGTACCGGGCCGTTGCCATCAACAAGCTGAATTTGCTCTTGAGAGACCCCGGATACAAACAAATCTTCTTTGATAAAGCGGAACAGCGGACCTGACGGCTTGGTCGAATGAACGTCCACGGTCAAGACCCCCTTCATCGGATAAACACCGACGCGGGCGGTACCGCCACAATCAATCACCGCCACCGCGATTTCTTCAAAATCCCGTTTGGAGTTAAACCCGTCAAAGGCGGTTCCACCGGTGAGATCGGCAATGTATTGAGCGACCGGGTGAATACCACCACCGGTGACGCAATAAATTAAATCTTTCCCCGGTTTGGGCTCGATCAACAGCGGCCCGCCCCAGCCGCGCGGCCCTTTATTAATGATTACTTTGTTATATTGTTTTTCGTCTGACATTTAGATAACCTCCGTGATTAAATCAACACCCTGTTGAGAGTAACGGCTGGGGCGCAAGCTGGAACCTTGCCCCCAGCCCTCCTTTTTTAAGGCTAGCCTGCAAAATCCGCATAGAGGCCAAAACTGGCCAGCCAGGCTAAAATCACGGCAATGGGTCCGGTCACCATGCGCGAGAACAAAATCGCGGGGACACCGACTTCCACTGTTTCCGGCTCCGCTTCCCCGAGGGCTAAACCAACCGGGATAAAGTCACACCCTACCTGCGGGTTAATCGCAAACAGGGCCGGCAGCGCCAGGCTGGGGTGAATCGTTCCCCCGGCAATGAGCGTACTGCCTAAAAGAGTTCCCACAACCTGGGCAATTACCGCTCCTGGCCCCAGCAGCGGGGAAAGGATTGGCAACGCACAAATCAAGGAAATAACAATTAAACCAACAACGCTGCCAGCTAAGGGAGCGAGAGCGTTGGCAATTAAATCTCCGATACCGGTTTCCAAAATGATGCCGATCACAAGGGCGATAAACGCCATAAAAGGCAAAATGTTGACAATAATCTGGTCGATCGCTTCACGGCCGGCCTGGTACAGGGCACCAACAACGCCACCCACACCGCGGCCCATGGCTACGAGAAAACTATTTACGGCTTGCATGAAATTTCTCCTGTGTTCCTAAACGGCCGCTTTGGCGGTCGCAGTGCGGCGAGCCCACATCACATTAGTAATATTTTCAGTCACGATGCCGCGAATAAAGATCACGACCAGACCAATCAGCAGATAGCGAACCGCCAGGGGGACGACGGATAACCCCAGCGTTTCGATCCCGGCGGCAATCCCCAGCCACACAAACAGTTCACCAGGATTGATGTGGGGGAAGATGCCGGTGGGTGGATGGACGTATGAGACGGCCGCATCATAAAAAGCCGGCTTGTACTTTTCCGGTAAAAAGCGGCCCATGGTGTAAGCCATCGGATTGGTCAGGAAAAATGTGGCCAAAAACGGGAGCAAAATATAGCGAATCGGGTAGTAAATTGCCCCATCGCGTGCAGCCCATTCCCCAACGCGGTCGATGCGTTCAGGGCCAATTAACGCGATTAATGCATTGACAAAAGTCAGCAGAATAATTAACAGGGGAACGATGCCGGTGACCAGACTGACAAACACGTCGCCACCGGCTATAAACAGGCCGATAAAACCTTCAGCTAGCCAAACTAAAAAATCAAGCATTTTGGTCTCCTTCTTACTTCTTCAGTGAGTTGTTCAATGAATCTACGAATCAAAACGTGGTTTCCTTCAGCCGGCCGTAGAACCGAGTGAGCGGACAAATTTTTCGATATTCACCTCCTGAAATATTTGCTAACTGCTAACGTCTATTTGCTAACAGCTAAAGGGTCAGGCAATCGACAGTTCACCCGGAAATTCTTCTTCCTCTTCAGGTTTTTTATCTGCCTGCAAAATCTCGTTGGCGGCAAAACGAAAGGCCTCGGTTAGCTTTTTTGAGAGGCCAAGATCGGTGTCTTCAGCCGCAATTTCGGCCGCTGTTCTGCCGACCAGGTGAGGAACCGGCCGCAGTTTGGCAAACACCGTCGCTCCAGCCAGTTTTTCCGCGTGAATGACCTTTTGATTTTTGTCAACAACCAGCACGCCATAAGCGCGCCCTTTATATTGACCACCACCTTTGCCGACCGACATCAGGCCGTCTTTTCGCAAAATCGAGAGACGTTGGGAGTAATTGCGCATCTGATAATAAGAGAAACCAAATTGAATCAGCCAGCTTACAACCAGCAAAACAATCACAAGAGACCACGGTGAATCCAACATTTTGTTCTCCTTTATTGACGTACGGTCATTTCCGTCTTGGCCTGCCTTGGCAATGGTGACAGACCCGTTTCAAATTAAGCAAATTGCAAGATTTTTCAAAATTTAATTGTCCACAGATTGCACAGATTTTCGCAGATTAGATAGAAAAATCTGCGGCCATCTGCGTAATCTGCGGATTAGAAGAGAAAGCTAATCCGTGTCATCTGCGGCTAAACATATCTATGAAATGCAGTACTCAACCAAGATCGGTTGGCACTTCTTCAAAATTATTCTCAACCAGGGCAACCAGGGCGGAAAGTGCTTCTTGAGCCTGTTCACCGGCCGTTTCAATTCGCATTTCATTTCCTTTCGAAATCGCCAGCAGCATCAGCTTGAGCGGACTATTGCCGGGAGCCGGTCCTTTGTCTTTTGTAAGGTTCCACACCTGAATATCCGCATCATACTGTTTGACAAGCTTGACAAATTTGGAAAGCGGCCGGGCATGCAATCCGGCTTCATGATGTATTTGTAACGTCGCATCTGCCATCAATTTTTTCCTTTCACTTGCTGGAATCTTAATGAAGTGGATCACTATTAAAGCCAGCCGCGGATTTCACAGATTGACTCAGGTCAACTATGCCCTTTCCCAAACCAGCCAAAATTATTTTCGTTTTCCAAAACCAGAGCGGCCGCTGAGGAGTCGGTGACCAGCACATCGACAAATTGACCGCGCAGGGCACCTAGAATGGCTGGACCTTTCATCGCCCCGGCCGCCACGGCCACAACGGTGGTGCGGTTGTTTTCGCGCAGTTGATTGATATGCAGCCCAATGACCCGGCGGTTAATCGCCAGCGGTAAAATTTTGCCGTGAATGTCGATGTGCATCGAACATATATCGCCAACGGCCCCACTGTTGCGCATTAATTCCGTCTCCGGTTCCGTCAGAAAGCCGGAGCGCAGGTGGCTGGACCGCTCGTGCATCGTGCTGCCGATCCCCACAATGGCCATATCCGCCTGAACAGCCAGATCAAGGGTGCGCTTAATCGAGGCTTCTTCGAGCAGCATGTCGCGCGTTTGCCAATCTTTTACAAACAGCGGGGCATTGACCGTGTGGTAACGGCCGCCGAGCTTTTTGGCAAAGGTTTGCGCCAGCTCATGACCGTCGATTTGAGGATCTCCCGATCCAACCGATCCGATCATTTGCACGATTTGCAGATTCTCAAAACGCATCGCCGGCAACGCTGAAGCCACCGCCTGAACGGCGGTTCCCCAGGTGATGGCCAAAACGGAGTTGTCTTTTAAGTGTTCAAGGAGGAAATTGGCTCCCATTTCCCCTGCGTAACGCAAAATTTGATCGTAACTCAACCCACCACGGTCGATGACATACGCTTCTTTTAAGGAGAAGGTTGCTTTTAACATCGATTCCAGTTCTCGCACCCGCTGGACCGGATAATTGATCCGAATTTCAATCAACCCCTCCTCGCGCGCCTCACTCAAAAGGCGTGAAATGGCTGATCGCGAATATCCAAGCTTGCGCGCAATTTCAGCTTGCGAACGGTTTTCTTTGTAGTACAGTTCTGCAACAGTGGCTAAAAATTGGAGGCGCTGTGGCCGATTGATCATAGTGTTGTAAAAATGGTACTAATTACTCATTGACGCGCTGTACAAGATGCACAAAGCATACCCTATTATTAATGCTTTGTGAACGTCTTGCTGCACAATAGTGACGCTTATTCACAAATGTGAGCGTTTTTAACAAAATCTAATGCTTTTCTTATGAAATCAAATGTCAAACACACCCTTTTAATCGATATCGACGGGCTGCGTTGGGATGTCTTTCAACAGGGATTGATCAAAAACCAGCTCCCCAATCTACAAAAAATGTTGGGAAACAGCGTATTTCAATCCCCCATTACCTCCACCGCCTCCAGCATCACCTTTGCCGCTCAGGCGTCCCTCATCACCGGCGAACACCCGGAGTATCACGGCATACCCGGCAATCAATTTTTTGACCGGTTTGGCGATGAAGACAGTCAGCCGCGCTTTTACGCTTTTGACATGGGAGAAACGCTGGATATCGGCAGCGCAGTCGGTGTATTTACCCAGGGGTTAGCCAATCAGCGTCTCAAGTGCAAGACAATTTTTGAACGGCTGGCTCAATACGACCTCAATTCTGTGGTGGCCACCCACATGTACGCCAAGGGAGCCACCTGGCTCCAACCGGCGGTCACCCACCTCGGCCGGTTTCTCAAAGGAGGCAATTTACTGGGGATGAGCCCGGAGTCGTTTGATCAAACGACCATCGACAATCTCAAAACCCATATACACCAAAACGGCTTACCCGATCTGCTCATGGCCTATATCATGGGGCTTGATTTTGAATCTCATAAAAAAGGGCCATCATACCAAATCACCTCCCTCAAACGGATCGATCGCCAGCTGGGAGAGCTGTTTGAAGTGGTCCAAACCCATGCGCAAGGCCCCATCCTCACGGCCGTATTCTCAGACCATGGACAAATCGCCACCCCGCCCGATGACGATAAAGCGATCGAGCTGGGATTCCCTTTTGGCAAGGAACTGGCTGATTTTTTCACCACCCTACACCTTGACGTGCACGATTATCCAGGCGAAGCTCCTCACTGCGATGCGGTAATCGCTCTTAATGGAGGAACAGCCGCTGTTTATCTTCACAACAAAGTGGGTCACTGGTGGGATGAACCGGTCTTTACCCGAGACGTGCAGCCGATCGGTCAGGCGTTTTGGGATGCATCCAAAACCGGCCGCTACGAACCTCGTCTCCAAAACAACCTGGCCGCGGTCCTCATCCGCAATGTGGAACAGGATGGGTGGTACGCTCCCTTTCATGCATTAACGCCTGAAGGGAAAGTCGTTACCCTTGATGAATGGTTTTCCCAACCTAATACGCAGCCGGCCCTCGATCCCCTTAATCGGATCAAGCGATACGCCGGCCCGTACGCCGGCGATTTAATGTTGGTCAGCAATTACGACGACGGCTACTACTTTGGCAAACCGCTCAGCGGCACCCATGGGGGGCTGCATCCCGAAGATTCGCAGGGCACCCTGGCGTTTGGCATCAATGACAGAAATCTGCTGCAAACAATTGAGCAAGCGATTGACGAACGGCGCCAGCGGGAGGACAATCGAATGCCCTCGGTGGTCGATCTGGCAACCGGCCTGGAAGAAGTGTTAATTACTAATGGCTAATGGCCAATAGCTAATAGCTAATATTGGAGGACAATGGACTGGCAAATCTATCTAGACACCCATTATGATCAACATTTACAGGAACTGCTCGATTTTATTCGCATTCCCAGCATCTCCGCGCTGCCGGAGCACGCCGCAGATGTGCAGCAGGCAGCCGAGTGGACGGCGAAAAAAATGACCGTAGTGGGCATCGAGAACGTCGAGGTGATGGATACCGGTGGTCACCCGGTAGTTTACGGCGACTGGCTGCATGCGGCCGACCAGCCGACGATCATGATTTACGGGCACTTTGATGTGCAACCGGTTGATCCTCTCGATCTGTGGGATCATCCTCCCTTTGAGCCGCACGTCACAGAAAATCGAATTTACGCCCGCGGTGCCTCGGATGACAAAGGGGGGATGATCACCCCGATCTTGGCCGTCGAAGCGCTGCTCAGCACAACCGGCCGGCTGCCGGTAAACGTTAAATTTTGTTTTGAAGGGCAGGAAGAAATCGGCAGCCCTCAGCTCCCCAATTTTATGGCGCGGCACGCGCAAAAATTCGCCTGTGATCTGGTCGTTTCGGCCGACGGGCTGCAGTGGTCTGCCGATCAGCCGATGCTCGTGACCGCCCTCAAGGGGTTAACCGCCGTACAGATCAACGTCCGTGGCCCGCAGGCTGACCTCCACAGCGGACTTCATGGTGGGGTCATGAATAACCCGATCGAAGCGTTAACCCACATCATCGCCTCGATGCGCGCTGACGACGGCCGCATCGCCATCAGCGGATTTTTTGACAACGTCGTCGATTTAACCCCGGAAGATCGACAGCATATTGCCGCCGTGCCCTTTGACGATGACGATTATCAGCGGGAGCTGGGCATTCCCGCCTTTTTTGGCGAACCTGGTTACACAACCCTAGAACGGAATTGGGCCCGACCAACGCTGGAGTTCAACGGCATATGGGGTGGTTTCCAGGGTGAAGGCACCAAAACCGTCATTCCCAGCACCGCTCATGCTAAGATTACCTGTCGCCTGGTGGCCAACCAATCTCCCGAACGAATTGCGGCCCTCATCGAGGATCACGTCATGAAGCACGCCCCGCCGGGGGTTGAGGTAGAGGTCATCCAGCTTCCGGGCAGCTCAGATCCATTTTTGATGGCCGCCGATCATCCGGCCCAGCAAATTGCAGCAACCGTGCTCACCAAACTGTATGGAAAAAAGCCGTACTTTGTGCGCGTGGGCGGGAGCGTGCCGGTCATTCCGCTCTTCGAGCAGGTGCTTGGCGCCCAAACCATCAACTTTGGCTGGAGCATCGGCGACGAACAGCTCCATGCGCCCAACGAATTTTATCGGCTGATCCACCTGAAGCGTGGACCCAGCGGGTATGTGATGCTGCTTGAAAGCTTAATAGATTTCTAGCACGGCCCTAAGGGCCTCTCAGCACGGGACGTTGTCCCTTACAGCTAATAGCTAAAAGCTAAAAGGGGCGCAGCCCCGAGCTGACAGCCGCGCAGCGGCGAGCTAAAAGGCCTGAAAGGCCGTGCTAATACCCTGCGAGCTCGAAGAGCGAGCACAAACTATGACCAAACTCTCTCCACCCGGAATCAAACACCTCATCGCCGTGGGCAGCGGCAAAGGGGGTGTTGGCAAAACCACTTCAGCGGTTCATCTGGCTCTGGCGTTTCAGGCGCGCGGCTTAAAAGTGGGGCTGTTTGACGCCGATATTTACGGCCCCAACGTGCCGCTCCTGCTGGGTATCCGTCAAAAAAGAGAAAAATCTCAGGTGTATGCCCCAATCTTGCGCACCGGATCACCCAAAGCGTATATCAAACCGCTTACCCGCTTTGGTCTTAAAATCATGTCGATTGGTCTGCTTGTCGGGGAAAATCAGTCGATAAATCCGATCACCGATGCGGTCGGGCAGCTGGTTTTGCAGACGATTCACGATGTCTTGTGGGGTGATTTGGATGTCCTGCTCATCGATTTGCCGCCTTCAGCTGGAGAACCACAAAACTCCCTGCTCAAACGCCTGAGATTTGACGGGATAATTATCGTGACCACTCCTCAGGACATGAGCTTGCTCGATGCCGGCCGCTCGCTGCGCTTTTTTCAGGAAGGCGGCGCGCCGGTTTTGGGGGTTATCGAGAATATGAGCTACTTCGTCTGCCCGTCTTGCGCGGAAAAACACGAGGTTTTCCCGCGATCAAAGCGCTATCAAAACGAACTGCTCAACCAGGTAAACATTTTGGGTCAAATTCCTTTAAACCCGGCCGCCGCCCAAAAAATCACCAAACATCATCCGCTGGTTAAAAGAAACGCGGCTGACAGCTATGCGGCGGAGTATCTGGCAATTGCCGATCGGGTCTATTCTGCAGTCAAAAGTTGACCAAGCGATACCCGGCCTTCCTTGCTTTCACTTGACCTTACTCAGCGGCCGGCACAAAGCGCACCTCAAACAATTTTGGCCAATGCTTTCCGGTCACAAAGTAAACGTCCTTTTCGGGATTGTAGGCAATCCCGTTGAGCACTTCTCCTGTTTCCAGGCCGGCTCGCTCCTCCGGGGTCAGAAGATCAAATAAATTAATATTGGCGGTCACGTTGCCCGTTTGAGGGTCAATTTCAATAATCTGATCGGTAAACCAGATATGAGACAAAATTCGGCCGTTCACACATTCCAACTCATTTAAGCGGCTAATTGACAGTCCATCCTGAGTGACTCGAATTTCAGAAAGTGGTTCAAATGTCTGCGCATCGCGCTTTGTTAACCGGTCTGACCCGTTGCTCATCCATAAAAATTCGCCATCGTAACAAATTCCCCATCCCTCTCCCTGATACGAAAAGCGCTCTACCTCCTCAAAGGTCTCGCGATCATAGACGATCGCCACCTGTTCTTTCCAGGTCAGCTGAATCAACCGATCATCCACCAGGGTTAATCCTTCTCCATAAAGGGCCGGATCTAAATCAATTTGCAGTTTGCTTGTGCCGCTGGCCAAATCAACTCGCCGCAGGGTGGATTTGCCGTATTCTCCGGTGCTTTCATACAAATCTCCTTCATACCATAAAAGCCCCTGTGTCCAGGCCAGCGAATCATGCGGGTATTCGGCCAAAACCTCGGCTGTCAGCTGTGGGGTGATTGCCACCTCATCGGCTGGATCTGCTTGATCGGGAGCCGGGTAAGGATCAGCCACCGCTGGTGGCGCAGGATAACTCTCGACCGGCTCCGGATAACCGGCCGATTCCGGCGTCGCCACCATTTCAATGACAGATTGAACGGTAGGGGTGATGTCAGCTGGCGGGGTAGGGGTGGATGGCGTCGGCGGTGGCAGCACCTCGCGCGCGCACCCCATCAAAAGCAAAAAACTCATGAAAGACAAGAGAACGATTCTATTCATAAATAACCTCTGACAAAATCAGACAAGTTTGGTTAGTTTAACAAAAAAAGCCGCTGCCCGGAGGCAGCGGCCATATAAATTTGTCTGATTTGAATAAATTACCCGCCCAGGAGCATCATGATTAAACCCTGTCCTTGACCGATCAGGGCCACCGCACCGGCAAACACAACCGATACCATGGACATCAGTTTAATCAAAATGTTCAGCGAAGGACCGGAGGTATCTTTAAACGGATCGCCGACGGTGTCGCCAACAACGGCCGCTTTGTGAGGATCAGAGCCCTTGCCCCCATAGTTACCTTCTTCGATATATTTCTTGGCATTATCCCAAGCCCCACCGGCGTTGGCCATCATAATGGCCAGTGAAAAGGCGGTCGCCAAACCACCGGCTAAAAGCCCCAGGGTTCCGGCCACACCCATCAATAAACCAACAATAATGGGAATCACAATCGCCAGAAGCGAGGGCACAATCATTTCGCGCAGGGCGGATTTGGTGCTGATCGCCACGCAATTTTCGTAATCTGGCTTTGCTTCTCCTTCCATGATCCCTGGAATTTCCCGGAATTGACGGCGAACCTCTTCGACCATCTCATTGGCTGCTCGACCAACAGCGCTCATTGTCAGGGCACAGAAGTAAAAGGCCACCATCGCGCCAATAAACGCTCCCAATAAAAACATCGGGTTGAGCGGATTGGCCCCAAAGGCCACAACCAGATCGTTCAGTGTCATCGTTGCCACATCGAAGGAACCCAGTTCAGTGGTGCCATTGGAGAGCAGGTTGATGCGAATTTGTTCCACATAGCTGGCCAGCAGGGCCAAACCGGTTAAGGCGGCCGATCCAATCGCAAACCCCTTCCCGGTGGCAGCTGTCGTATTTCCCAGAGCATCCAGTTGGTCTGTACGCTGACGCACGCTGGGGTCTAACCCAGCCATTTCGGCATTTCCACCCGCATTGTCGGCAATCGGGCCATACGCATCGGTTGCCAAAGTGATACCGAGGGTTGAGAGCATGCCCACGGCGGCCATAGCCACGCCGAAGAGGCCAAAGAGCGGCCGGTCAGCACCACCGGTAATGTAAAAGGCAAACCCGGAGGCGAATACCACGATCAGAACCGGAATGGCGGTTGATTCCATCCCTACAGCCAAACCATCAATAATGACGGTCCCCGGGCCGGTATCCGCCTTGGCGGCAATTCCCTGAGTGGGTTTGTGTTCGGCAGAAGTAAAGTATTCGGTCACCCGGCCGATGCCGATCCCGGCGGCCAAACCGATAACCAGGGCCAGCCAAATTTGCCACACGGCATGATTGGCAAATGACCCGGCACTGCCGGCCATGATGTCGAGGAAGAGGTAAGAAATTAAAGCGATAACCCCAGCGGCCGCCCAGACGGTCCCTTCCAGGGCCCACATCAAATCTTTCATCGAAGAATCATCGCGGGCCCGCACAAAGAAAATCGCCCCAATAGAAACCAAAACCCCCAAACCGGCAATCATAACCGGGGTTGAAAGGTAGCGAAGCTGCTCTCCAAAGTTGGCTCCTACGGCAACCGCCCCAGCCACACCGAGAGCGGCCGCGGAAAGAATTGAGGCCAGATAAGATTCATAAAGGTCAGCACCCATACCGGCCACGTCACCCACGTTGTCGCCTACATTGTCGGCAATCGTGGCCGGGTTGCGCGGATCGTCTTCCGGAATACCGGCTTCTACTTTCCCAACCAGGTCCGCGCCGACATCGGCCGCTTTGGTATAAATACCGCCGCCGACACGACCAAACAGGGCCACTGTCGAGGCCCCAACGGCTGCGCTCAGCTGAATGGTGGTAATCGTTTGCGGATCAAGACCGATTCCATAGAGAATCAGGAACCAAATCGACAGGTCGAGTAACGCCATCCCCACGACGCCCATACCCATGACGGCCCCACCGCGAAAAGCGACCCGCAACCCTTCGTCAAGGCTGCGGCTGGCGGCATTGGCGGTGCGGGCTGAGGCATTGGTGGCGGTCCGCATACCGATATACCCGGACCCGGCCGAGGCCAACCCCGCGGTGATAAAGGCGAAGGACACCTGCCACTGCTGCGCGCCAACGGCCGACAAGATTAAGAAGACCACAAAAAGAACGCCAAAGACGATCGCGATATAGCGATACTGGGCTGAAAGATAGGCCATCGCCCCTTTTCGGACCGCATCGGCGATTTCGATCATCGATTCGGTACCTTCTTCTTCTTCCATCATTGTCGAATAAAAGTAGTAAGCGGCCCCAAGGGCAGCCAATGCACCGATTGGACCAAGCCACCAAAAAATCGGTATTCCACCACCGGCCGATTGTTGGGCTTGTGCTGACAGAATGTTCAGCAAAGTATCCATGGGTAAACCTCCAAGCTGAATGAAGTGATTTTGCAATTAAAAAGCGGGGGGATCCCGCAAATTTTTCAAGGTAAAAGTAATTTATAACTCTATTGCAAGCTGAGGAAATAAGGCGAACCGATTGTAACCAATGCGATAGGAACTGTCAACAATATTTGATTGCTACACGAATAGGGTTTGAGACGTTTAGCCCCCGATGGCACTCAAAACAAAAAAGAAAAGGCAGACCCCCAAA
Source organism: Ardenticatenaceae bacterium (assembly GCA_030065875.1). Taxonomy (GTDB): domain Bacteria; phylum Chloroflexota; class Anaerolineae; order Promineifilales; family Promineifilaceae; genus WTJY01. The sequence continues at coordinate 20,749 of JASJCR010000102.1, forward strand.
ATGCCCAAGAATAAGCCGGTTATCCCCACCCCGCGAGGGTTTTCACCGGAAATCAAACTGGCCCCTCCCAAAATCGCGCCAATCACCCCCAAAAAGGCGCTGCTCGCCCCACAAATAAACAGCACCGTGCCCCCGCCAATCAAAGTTCCCTGCTGGACGCCGACAATGGCGCACAATCCCAGACCAAAGACAAACGCCACGGCCGCTATGCTCAGATATAAGCCGGATTTACCCAGCGTTGTTGATTGATTGGTGTTTGGGTCGCGCTGATCCATTCGATTCTCTCCG
>JASJCR010000103.1 GCA_030065875.1 Ardenticatenaceae bacterium
GCCGCTTCCGGATCAACCAGGATGTTAAATTCGGCCGCGGGGGTCCAGTTGCCGGGTCCGGCCGCGCCCCCCATCGACACGATCCGCTCAATTTTGTGGTGCAGCTGGGGGTAGCCGGCCAGCAGCAAGGCGATATTGGTCAGCGGGCCGGTTGGCACCAGGGTTACTTTCTGTTCAGCCGCAGCCAGCTGGCGAGCCATAAGCTCCACGCCGCTGATAGGCAAAGGATCAAAACCGGGTTCGGGTAGATCTGGACCATCCAGCCCGCTCTCTCCATGAACGTTGTCAGCGATAATCAGCTCGCGCACCAGCGGTTTGTGTGCGCCCCCGGCCACCGGGATATCGCTGCGGCCAAGCAGGGTCAAAACGCGCAGGGCATTGCGCAGCGTTTTATCAGGGGTTTGATTGCCGGCGCTGGTCGACACCCCCAGCACGTCTAGTTCCGGGCTGGCCAGGGCCAAAATGATGGCGATAGCGTCGTCGTGACCGGGGTCACAGTCGAGAATAACAGGTTTTTTCACAACAAAATGGCTGGGTTGTGTTGACATTGGGATATTTCATTCCCCCCGCATTAAAATGCGGGGCTAAAGGGTCTGACCTGATTGGTAACCAACCCTTTAGCCGTCGGTTTTAATCGACGGGTATAGAAAATATCGCAAAATGGAGCATCATATTGAATCAAATATCAACAGAACCTAATCTTAGCAATTGGCTAATGGCAAATAGCCATTAGCTATTCTTAAACTGGTCCCACTCCAGAAAATACCCTTCCGGATCATAACCGACAAAGAGATTCACCCGGCCGCTTTGCTCAAATATTTCTGGGGAGCGCAAAGCAAAACCCGGGGTGCTTTTGGCATGCTCAAACCACTGGGTCAGCGCATCGGTAAAAAATGAAACCGTCACCCCCTTCTGGTCGGCTGCCTGATGCAACCCCTCTTTTCCATCTACCAGGCCGATAAAACCGGAGCTGCTGATTTGGTAAATTTTGGCCCATCCCTGATCGCAAATCATTTCAACACCAAACAGCGCTTCATAAAATTTCTGCACGGGAGACAAATCACGATAGTAAAGCCAGAGCACGGTCCCGCGCACGCCCAGGTGCGGCGGCCGCTGATCCCCATGAGCCGGGGTAATGGGCAATGCCTGGACAACCGGCAGCAGCGCGGTGTTTTCTTGATGAGGGTTAAATCGCTCCACCTCGATGAAGTATCCCTCCGGATCGAGGGCCACAAACCCGTCATGTGCTCGGCCGTCTTTGGCTTCAAACGGCCGGTGCATGGCCGCCCCCTGGCTGATAAGATACTCAAACCACTGTTCTACTTCATCGGTCACCAATGCCAGGGTGACACTTTTCGGTTCGTCAGCGGTGTGCATGCCCCGCTCCGCGTCGACCAGAGTCAGGTAAGAGGAGGAGGCCACCTTCATGATTTTGGCATGCTCATAGTTAGCGGTGGTTTCGAAGCCGAATACATCTCGATAAAACCGCCAGGCGCTTTCGACATCTCGATAGTAATAAAAAGCGTTGGTCGCTAAAATTGGTGGGGCTGTATTTGACATAAAGTTCCTCAAAAGAGATGAACACCGATTTTTTCTTCGATCCTTCGGCTGCGTTCAGGACAGGCTCTGTGAAAATCCGTGTTAATCTGTGGCTAAATTTGTTTAAGAACTTGAGAAATGAACCACTTAAGTTTAGCAGCATACCTTTCCCATATAAAATGCAAAGCGCCGGTCGTGCCTTTATGAGGCACGACCGGCGCATTATAGACAATTCACATCCCCAGCTCGCCCCCTCCTCCATATCAATAAACAAAGTCGGAGGAGGGGGTTAGGAGGATGGAAGATAAAAACATTAAGTCGCCGGAACCGCTTTTTCAACCGGCATCGCCATTTCCGGACCACCTCTCTCGCCAAAGATGATGACCATCAGAGCGCCAAAGGCGAAGAGGAAACTGGCCAAAGCGACCAGCCAGCCGACAAACGGCAGCCGCATCAAAATAACCAGAGCGGCCACGCCGACCAGCATACCGGTTAGGGATTGCATCCCAAACAGTTTGCCCATCCAGTAGCCGGTTACCAATGGACTAAAGAGCCACATCAGCGCCAGCACACCAAAGAGGGCGATGAGCAGAACCAATCCGGTGCCGGTCCCGAAGAACGTCCACACCAGGGCCACCAGCAAGATAGACGCTAATGGTACAAACATCAGCAGGAGGGCAGCCAACAGACCAAAGAGAACCGATCTACCCGGCTGTTCCGCCAGAACGGAAGCGGGTTTTTCGACGCTTTGGGGTGCAAAGCGCAATACCAGCCAGCTCAAGACGGCAAATCCGACTAAAGCCAGGGCGGTTCGCCACACCCACGTGCCAATTTGCCAGGCGGTTGAAGGTGGTTCAACTTCCGGTACGACAATCTCGTTGAACTCATACCGCTCGCTTAAGCGATTGGGAACGGCCGGTTCAGCATCGGCCGTGATGCGCAAACGACCATCGATCAAGGCATCATCGGTGAATGTCACCATGTCGCTGCCGATTTCAACATCGCCGCCAACCTGGGCACCAAAGGTAACTTGACCCATACCTATATAGGTATCGCCGACGACATTACCGGCCACCTGACCGGCTCCGCCACCCACGAGCAGATCGCCACCAACTTCAGTGGTTGAGCCCACAAAAAGGCCCTGATTAACGGTCCGGCCGTTGCCAAGATCCATCGGGAAAGCGAATCCGCCCGGTTGACCACCGCCGGCCATAAAGAGATCGTCGCCGACGGTACCGGAAAAATCAACGCCGGCCGCGGCAATACGGGCATCATCCATGACGTTACCAGTGACTTTTACGCCACCTCCGGCCGCAAACAGGTCTCCTTCAACGGTGCCGTTGATCTCAACGTAGGCGGCACCGACAAACAGGTCGCCCTTTACGGTACCGTCAATAATGACCTCTTCACCGGCAACGTAAAGGTCGTCCTCAAAAACTTCACCGGCTTCAAGGCGGTATACCCCCTCTTCACCGATGAACTCGGCCGCGCTGGCCGTGCCGGCAATCGCCATAAGGAATACGGCGATTAACCCGACAATCATCAAACTTCTTTTTTTCATGATACATCCTCCACTTCTTACATTGCTGTCCAACACTTTGATCCGCGACTGATCACTCCATCTATTGCTTCATCATAAAATATTCTTTGCCCTAGTGGCAACCAGATAAAGCTTCTGAATCGGGAGGAGTAACGGGGTGAAAATGCTGGAAAGGTGGTTCTGACGTGGGGTAGAGGAACAGTGCTGCTCCTCTACCCCACAACCGCAGCAACAATTCGGTTAGTTCGGCAGAGCGATGGGTTACATGCGCTCTGGTATTAGGCTATACGGGGAAAACCTGATGAGGTTGTATCGATTGGGGAAGGTAGCAAAGGACTTTTTGTCTAAAGGCAGCCTTAAACCTGAGGAGGAAGTTGAGACAGCCGTGGATATAAAATCAGCGCGCCAAGGGCGGTCATAAAAACGATGATTGACAGCCCGGAACCGATCTGGGGAATGAGGGTCAACGCCACAATAACGGCCGTGCCAATTAACATCGCCTGGAACGGCTGACGGCTAAATCGCTGACCGATCCAAATACCGGCAATTAACGGGCTAAATGTCCAAATTAAGACCAACCCCGTGAACACAAATGCCGCCCCCACAAACCCGCTCACAAACCCCCAAAAAAGTCCGATCCCAACCCCCACAATCATCGTCAAAACGGGCACAAATAAAAACGCGAGTGAGGTAATAAATCCCATGAAGAAACAGCGGCCGGGAGCGGCGGTCATGATCGCGGCCGGAGCGATCAGCCAGTTCGGCCGAAAGCGCAGGAGCACATATCCCAGTATGGCAAATCCGGCCAGTGCCCCAAACGCCTGACGGATGCGGGCAAACCAGTCGATCCCGGGCTGAGGCAGTTCTTCAAACACAATGTTTTCACTCAGAGCGGCATTGACATCAAGAGGGGCCGGAGCCGTATACTGAAACCCGTCTTCCCCCAGCACCCGGCTCTCCTCATCAATCTCAAGGGTGAAGGTTTGCACGGCCACGCTTCCTTCTATCGTCGCATTTTGCAGCACGAACGTATTAACAATGCCGTTGATATCACCCTGAATCATCCCGGACAGCTGGGTTAAACCGCTGGCCAGCAACAGATCGCCGTTCACCTGGCCGCCGCGCAGAAAAACACCCTGACTAATTGATTGCGTTCCAACCGGTAGAGGAGCGGTGAAGCCGGCCCCACCGCCACCGGTAGTGATCAGGTCATCCCCAATTTCCCCCAAGATGTTCACCCCGGCCGCCAGCAGCCGAACATCATCTTCGACAAGACCGCTGATTTCAACGCCGGTGGCCATGGCCATGAAGTCACCGCTGATTTCGCCGCTGATCTCAGCGTAGGCGCCAAGAAAAACAACGTCACCCTCTATACGCCCTTCTATGTAAAGCTCGTTGGCTGAAATATAGAGATCTTCCTCGATGACCGTATCGGCCGGAACGACATAGATCTCCTGAACGATGGTTTCTGCCGCGGCGGCCGAGCCAATCGACAGCAAAAACAACGCAAAGAAGAGAAGCAGGAGTATGGTCAGGCGTTTTGGAATCACGATTCCGATCTCTTCTCTCCGGTCTCTGGTCTTTATTTCCCTTTCCAATTCGCCTTGCGCTTGTTTACAAACGCATCCATCCCTTCTTTTTGATCTTCGGTTGCAAATAAGCTGTAAAAGAGCCGGCGTTCATAGGCGACGCCCGCATCGAGATCCATGTCAAAGACGGCGTTGATCGCTTCTTTTGCGGTCTGGATGGCTACCGGAGCTCGATTGGCAATTTGTTGGGCAAGCTTGAGCGCTTCTTCAAGATAGAGTTCTTTGGGCACAACCTGATTGACCAGACCAAAGCGATATGCTTCTTCGGCCGTTAAACGCCGATCGTTTAAAATCACTTCCATCGCCAACGCCTTGCCAATTGCCCGGGTAAGCCGCTGGGTGCCGCCGGCCCCCGGAATAATTCCCAAATTGATTTCCGGCTGCCCAAATTGGGCTGACTCACTGGCCACAATCATGTCGCAGGCCATGGCAAATTCACATCCCCCTCCAAAGGCGAAACCCGAAACAGCAGCAATGATCGGCTTGCGAATGCGTTTCAGGCGATCCCACGAGCTGATAAAGGTGCTTTTGCCCATTTCTACTACCGTGGCGTTGGCCATTTCCTTGATGTCCGCCCCGGCCGCAAAGGCACGTTGATCACCGGTAACCACCATGGCTCCCACCCCGTCATCCTGATCAAATGTCTCCAATGCGTCCATGGCTTCACTCATCAACCCAGGGCTCAGGGCGTTGAGCGCTTTCGGCCGGTTAAAACGAACCAGGCCGACATTCCCCTTAACTTCGGTCACAATAAATTCAAAACTCATGGAAACCTCAAAATTTCTCAAAAAAAATCTCAAAAATGTAAAGTATTTTACAGTCAGCCGTGCGAACCCCCATACTTATCCACAATTCCACAAAGTTATCCACAGATTTGGGCAACTTGTCAACAGGCTGTCACGCTCACTCCACGAACTTTTCTAAAATTAAATATCCGCAGATCCCGAAGGGGTGAACCAAAGGTTCGCAGATGGCCGCAGATTTTTCACTGTAATCCGTGTTAATCCGTGGCTTTTTTTAACAATTCTTTTTGCAAACCAGCGCCAGCCTAAACGCGATAATCTTCCGCCTCACTGGGCCACAATCGCCAGATCAATATCGCATACCAAATGCCCATCACCGTATAAAATAAGGGGGAAAATGTGGCCGGTGAAAGCGGGAGCTGAGGAGGAAGGATCCACCAGGCGGTTAAACTTTGCATCGCCTGCACAATGATGATGCCGATAATCGAACCGGTTCGCAGACGGATCAAGCCATAGAACAAACCCCAAACGACAAAATAAAGCGCGGCTCCGGCCGAAAAGGCGTATGATTCCTGAAAAATATAGAGTCCAATCACGGCAAACAGCAAACCGGACCCCACGGCGGCCGTCAACGGACCCCGCCAATCAGAAATACCGCGAAAAACGAGCCCAAACGCCCACATCTGCACGGCAAACGCTTCAAAGAGCAGCAAATACATAAAGGTTGGAAAAAGGGGTTCCTGTAGAAACTGCGATTCATTACTGCCTACAAATGAAAGGCGGGCTATCAGAATGACAATCCAGCCTAAAAATGCAAAGCCGGCTCCAGCATAAAATGGCCGGCCCCCACGCAATCCCATTCCCTTAGAGCCATACCAGTTGCCACCCATGTACCAGCTGGCCAATCCGAGCGCCCCCAAAAAAACCGAAGGCAAAGCCAGGGTTCCAGTGGAAACTCCGGTCAGATTAACTACAAATGCGGTAACAATCGCAGCAATTAAGGGCGGCGCAGCAATAGAGATAATTGTTCGGGTTAAAGGAGGAGGTAAAGGTCGATTTACAGACGCACTATCTTGACTCATAGAGCAGATTGTAGCAGGTTTAATCATTTCGACACGAGCTCGTATATGCCTTGTTTGCACTCAAAATACACCAATATTCCCCCATTTTGACCCCTATATGTGGGGCGTACCGGACTCCTATAGGAAATTTTATCCCAACCATATCCCACATGGACCAGGGGCAAAGTTGTGAAAAAAGGTGTATAACTGTGGATAAACGGGGGAAAACTGTGGAAAACCCGGTGCGTTAGTGGATAACTTTCCCTGTGGTTCTATACGACATTCTGAGAAGCGATTGTTGCTCACCCCTTACATATGCTCTTAACATGTTGTTAACATCCATATATGGGGGGTGCGATATTTATGTAAAATTTTCGGGTTATTCAAAGTTTTCCACGGCGTGAAGCCAATTGTCCACACCCCGTGGAAAAGTAGCAACCTCAACAACCCGTACATACGCCTTCACTCGTCACATTTACCCATACATATACGTAAAAACAAAAGTTATCCACTTATCAACAGCCCCTACTACATACGACTAAATAATAACTATATAGATAGGTAATATTGTTGATAACTTTAAATACCCCAACACCTTGACTTTAGACGCTTGCCAATGCCCAGCGCATATAATCTAAAGGGGGAGTGGCAAACCCTAGCTGAGCTAACAGCGGGGTCATTTGGCTGCGGTGTTCGGTGGCATGATTCATGACATGCTGCAAAATATCGGCCGTCATTAACTGTTGGCCCCCCCCTGTTGTGTTGTAATAGGGGACAATTTGGCCAAGTTTTGTAGGTGAAAGCTGTTGTACATACGCTACCCATTGCTCTTGTACCGGCCGCCAGGCGGTCAATATCGCCTCTAATGACGTAAAATCCCGACCCCTCGGAAGATAATTTGGGCTGCGGCCGTGCAGCCGTTCCAACCAGATCCATTCGGCCGCATAACCGTGCGCCATTAATCCATGAAGCGATTCCCAAAAGAAAGGTCGTTTGGCAAAATAAGCGGATCGATCCTGTTTGACCAAATCTTGTAAACTCACCTGAATGTGGTCCCAGGCCCACTTGTTATATGACACCAGACGCTGAAAATGAGAGGCGGGCAAAAAATCACTCATGAACTTCTCCTGTGTTTTGATGACCTACCGGGCTTGCGGCAGCAATTTCCTGACTAATTTTAGGGTAATCCCCTTGGTGTCGGGTCCGATTTCACCGGGTGGCCCGACACAGGCGGGGCACCCCTGGGCACAGCGGCAGGCGGCGATTTGATCGGCCGCCGCCTGCATAAGCTCATCATGGATTTCAAACAAATGTTGGCTAAACCCGACCCCGGCCGCCACCCGCTCGTAAATCACCAACGTGGGGGCTTTGGTCAACGGACTGCGGCTGTCTGCGGTGACCTCGATGTCTCCTGGATCACACATCAGGAAAAGAGGAGCCAGGTTTCGCAGCACATAAGCCAGTCCACCCAGGGCGGAGCGTGCTTGCTGACCTTGTTCTGCCTGTCGGTGACAGCTGGGACAAACGGTCAGCAGGTTTTCTAACTCATTGGCCAGCAAATCATGGCGATTGTGCCCCGGCCGGTAGCCATATTCCCGAAACGGCCGAATGTGGTGCACATGCAGCGTGGTTTCTTCTCCTGAAGCACCACACATGCGGCAGCGGTGCCCGTCTCGGGCCAGCGCTTTTTGACGCTGAACCGACCATGTGGAACCATAATCATTCGGCCGCAGCAAAATTCCCGCCTCATATAATTCCTCAGCCAGCGTCTCTCCAAAAATTGTCCAGTAGCCGTTTGTATCCAGCGTCCAGGGAGGCAGATCGATATCGCCAAACCCCAGTGTTTCATGGGAGTAGCGCTTTATTTTACGATAGCCGCTCGCTTTGTTCACCACCATGACGTCCCCATAAGCGCGCAGCAGCCGCGGATCGCTGTGATCTTCCTCTTCCGGAAGCAGTTCGCGGATATCGCTGTTGACCGTTGCCCGCGTGTAATAATCAAGCAGTTCCGGCTGCACGACCGCCAGCCGCTCTTCCCAATCAAAGCGATCGACCACATAACTGTTTCCCTGGTGCATATAAATCGCTCCTTCATAAACGGTAAAGGCGGCGCTTTCCAGGTCAATTTCACCGACCGTGAGGGGGGAGGCCTCAGCGGTTTGGGCGGTTTGAATGACCACCGTTTCACTGCCTGACGTACGCAGCGAAACGCTTCTCGCCGGCAGTTCACCGTCACCCAGCCAGTGAAAACGCTGACCAGAGCGGTGCAGCATGCCCATGTCGGTCATCGCCTCAAGAAGCTCATCGATCTCATCCACGGAGCCAAATTGCTCATCGGCCGAGAAGGGCAGCTCAAAAGCCGCGCAGGCCAGGTGTTTGACCAGGATGCGCAGGTTGTCGGGGTTGATCAGGGCACTTTCCGGGCTTTGTCCAAAGAGATAGCGCGGATGATTGGCGATATATTGATCGAGCGGGCTGTTGCTGGTGATCATCAGGGCGGCCGAGATGCCTGCCCGGCGGCCGGCCCGCCCGGCCTGCTGCCACACCGAAGCGATTGAGCCTGGATAGCCGGTGAGGATCACCGCATCCAGAGCGCCAATATCAACCCCCAGTTCGAGGGCGTTGGTGGCCACGACCCCACGCAATTCTCCGGAGCGCAGGGCCTCTTCGATACGCCGCCTCTCCAGAGGCAAATACCCTCCGCGATAGCCGCCCACCAAATCCGGATTTTTATCCTGATAAGTTAACTCGTCCTGTAAATACCCCAGCAGCAGTTCAACAGTCTGGCGGGTGCGGGTAAAGATAGCGGTTTGGACATCGTGTTGAATAAAGGTAGCGGCCGCATCTTTGGCTACCAAGATCGTGCTCTGCCGCAGACCCAGCTGTTCATCGATCAGAGGCGGGTTAAAGAGAATGAACTGCTGCTCTCCCTGGGGCGCCCCGTTGGCGCTTTCATCAATGAGCATAAACGGCTTTTCAACCAGCCGTTCAGCGTGCTCAAGCGGATTGGCAATGGTGGCTGATGTGCAAATAAATTGCGGTTGAGAGCCGTAAAAGTGACACAGACGGTGCAGGCGGCGTAGGACGTTAGCCACGTGGCTGCCAAAGATACCGCGATAGGCGTGTATTTCGTCGATGACCACATACTTGAGGTTTTCCAGCAGCGGCCGCCATTGGGGATGAAAGGGCAAAATTCCGGCATGGAGCATATCCGGATTAGAAAGAATTATCTGAGAATCTTTGCGAATTTTGCTGCGCTTGTGGCGCGAAGTATCTCCATCATAGGGGTTTATGGTGATGGGGAGATTGCCGGCCGAGATCAGCGCCCGGCTCTTTGCCATTTGATCTTGAGCCAGGGCTTTGGTCGGAAAGAGGAATAACGCCCGATGGCTTGGGTGCTGTAAACAGGCGTGAAAAACCGGCAGTAGATACCCCAGCGATTTTCCAGATGCGGTGCGGGTAGCCATGACCACATTTTGACCGTTTAAGGCCCCTTCGACTGCGGCTGTTTGATGGGCAAACAGCTGAGGCATGCCGTGCTGCTGCAGCATGTTTTCTAGTTGAGAAGATAGTTTTTCGGGGAATGGGGCAAAGCGAGCCGGCCGGGCCGGCTGACGCTCCCAGGCGGCAACCTGAGCCATGAAATCGCGGTTTTGTCGCAGTCCTTGCAGCAGTGTGGCAATCATCTCTTAAACGTTAACCCTGATAAGCCGTAAAATCAAATGGAAAATTTGAGATTGGACAGCCAAATTTATGCTGCTGCTAAGCAAACCGAAACAGGATATATCCGGTTTATCAACGAGAAAAAGCGCTTTTCAGTCCAACAAATTCCCCCTCCCGATTCGGGAGGGGGTTAGGGGGTGGGTCTTTTGGCACTCAACACACCCCTCCCCCAGCCCCTCCCCGCCACGGGGAGGGGTGCTTGTCGGACTGGATGGGAATGGAATTCTTACCTGCCCATCCTTGAGTTGACATGAATGAATAAGGAAGCGCGCAAGAAACGGATCGAATGAGCCGATCAAATTAGATATGATGATTCCAATCCACTTTGGATTCCCCAAGCAGCCTAATAAGCTCACAACCTGGGTTCAAATTACCGTTTTAGGAGAAAGACATGTCTAATTTACGATTTGTAGCTTTGCCCACCGAGGAAGTCCGTGCCCTGCAAGCCGGTGGGCTGGACGCCAACGGACAAAAACCGGAGCGTCATATTTCAGATGGAAAGGGGGTGCCCTGTCGTCACTGTCTGACGCTGGTCGCGGCCGGTGAGCCGTATTTAATCCTAAATTACCGGCCGTTTCCCGATGTGCAGCCCTATGCGGAAAGCGGCCCCATCTTTTTGCACGCTGAACCGTGTACCCGGCACAACGAATCAAGGGAACTGCCGAAGATGTTTCGCCGCTACAAGCAGCTGCTGATCCGCGGTTATAACCACGACGATCGCATTATTTACGGCACAGGCCAGGTGGTCATCCCTGGAGAAGCGGAAGCAGCCCTTTCGCAAATGCTGGAAAACCCCCAGGTAGCTTATGTTCACATGCGTTCAGCCACCAACAACTGTTATCAAGGTCGAGTGGAGCGAGGATAAAAAAAAGAAGCTGCTGGACTTTTATTTGTTCAGCAGCTTCATGCAGCGGTGTAAGGATGTCGATTAAGAAATTAACGAGCCAGTAAATCGCGGATTTCGGTCAATAGCTTTTCTTCCGCTGAAGGCTCCGGAGGAGCGGGTGGCGCTGCTTCTTCCTCTTGTTTCTGCATATTGTTGACGGTGCGCACCAGCATAAAGATGACAAAGGCGATTACCAGGAAATTAATGACGGCGTTGATAAATAAACCATAATTGAGAGTCGCGGCTCCGGCTTCCTGGGCGGCCGCCAAGGTAGCATATGCTTCACCATCCAGGCTGACAAATAAGTTTGAGAAATCGATTCCCCCGGTAAAAAGGCCGAGAATTGGCGTAATGATGTCATTGACAAATGAGGTCACGATGGCCCCGAACGCCCCGCCAATAATGACAGCCACCGCCAAATCCATGACGTTTCCTTTTTGAATAAACTCGCGAAATTCTTGTAACATTTTCCACCTCTTTTATCTATCTTCTTAATTGGTTGTTGGTGTGTTGTTGATGCAGCTCGATCAGATTAAGTGCTGCTTTAATACTATTTGCGGCCAGTTTAGCAAAAGATTAATGAGCAATGAGTACGTAATTTTACGGATTTATTGAAATTAAGTAGGTCATTGTTCAAAAATTTAAAACAAGATTTCGCGAATTTTCCGAATTCTCCCATTTTAAAGAGATAATCCTTTACTCAAGTTGCGACCTTTTGACCTTGCTGCCACCTTTCTTGGCCGATGAATTCATTCATCGGCCATGGAGACCGAAACCGGATAGTTTTTAACGCGATTTATCGCGTTTCGGTTTTCATAGCGGCTATTCGGCTGCGGCAAAATGGCGTATCTAAAATAAGAAGTTAAGAATATTTTTGTAACAGTGTACTTAAGGTTCAGGTAAACCTAATTGAGGGAACGGGGATAGACGAGCAGCACGGCCGGTAAAGGGGTTAACGGCCGGACCCCGACAAATTGTGCCTCTGATTCCGCCTGCCAAATTAAACCGGTTGAACTCCCGCCGTCGAGATTGAGGGCCATTTGCAGGTCGAGGTCAGAATTTATCAGATAGCTGCTTAACGCGGTCAGCGTAAAAAAACCTTTACTGGTGGCCAACAATACAATTCGCCCTTGACCGTCCTGCCCGATAACGGAGCGTCGTGCGGTCTCCGCACCTGCGTTTTCGGCCGTCACGGCCTGCTGACCATCAACAATCAACATCGGAAAAGCCTGTATCGCTCCCGACAGAACCTCGGCCTCATCGTACGGCCGTTGAGCCAGGGAGCGTACCGCTGGGGTGCCATCCTGAATGGCCACCATGCCGGCAAAATCGCCATAACTCTGACCGAATATTTGCCCTTCAGAAATGATTAAACCGGTCGCTATCCATTCCGGGGTAAAAAAATTGGCGTTCATAATAACGGCCGCGCTGCTGGCCTGCTGCCAGGCGTTGATGGTTTGCGGTTCACCTGGTTGATAGCCAACTTCAAAGCGATAAAACGCCGGATCCAGGCGCAGGATATTAATCGTTTCGCGGGATTGAGTAAACCCATCTTCCAAAATCTCAATGGTGCGCTGCTCAAAACCGGGGGCGAGAAAAAGCCATCCTGAATCGGGTACCGGTTGACGGGTGATGGGTGACGGCGGGCGTGAGGTTGGGGAGGGTGTTTGAGAGAGGGGAACAATGGGCGGAGAGGTTGATTTGCAGCTGAGAATCATCAGCAAAAATACGGCACTTATCCAGCGGATGCTCCTAAGATTTGGGTTATGAAAAAAATGATTAATCAACGGTGGTCGGATCCAGCTCGTCTGCCAGGGTTAAGCGGGTGCGATGGATGCGTACGTCAAGAGGGTCAAGATCCAGGGCCTTGAGCACTTCGTCCGGCCGGCCGGTAGCCGACGGCTCCAGGGCCAGATGCATCGTAATCAGAGGTTGACCAGATTCAAGCAGGGTGACTTGCAGATCGTAAATCAGCGGCCGTAAATCATACCGTTTGACCCTTTTTTTTGTTTTTCGCTCGCGCATGAGTGACGGCGCGTCGAGCATAGCGGCCGCGCGCTGGGCTAGAGTCTCAGCGTCGATCGTTTCCAAAACGGTGGCTTCATAAACGGCGGAGCGCGTCAACGTTTGGAGGGCATCTCCCCTCAAGGGCACCTCTCTAACATCGGTCACTTCGATGCCGGGCGCCATGCGTGACATCATTTGTTGATGGGCTGCGGCCGGTTCAAGCATCTCGGTTAACCACAAATCAACCAGTTCGCAATCGCTGGTTGTCCCCAGTGATGTGGCCGTTGCAAACTGCATTTTGGGACGGCGATTAAATCCCTGAGAATACGCCATGGGGATTTTGGCGCGATTAAGCGCTCGCTCCCACGTTCGAGCCACATCGAGGTGGCTAATATAGCGGGTTGGGCCAAATTTGCGAAAGGTGACGCGCAGTCGCTGGACGTATGTTGCCTGCATAGAAGTCTTGAGTTAAAAGTTCTGAGTCTTAATGTAGAAAGTGAAAAGAAAGAACGGTGCCAACAGCCCTGTCCTGCGGACCTTTCAGCTTTTAACTTAACCGCTGATCGCTGAAAGGCGTGCAGCCCCGGGCCAAAAAGCTAAAAGGCCGGTACGGTCGTGCTAATTCGCTATTCTAACTTGTTTCCGTAATGAGATACAATTTTGCTCATGAAACATTTTCCTCTGTTTTTACTGCTGACCGGCTTACTCACGTTTGTGAGTGGATGCCTGGCTTCCCGGCAGCCGGAAGCGTTGATGGCGATCCCCACCACGTCTGCTGAAGCGGTTGTTGTTCCGGAAGGATTGGTTACAGAGTCACCACAAACTATCGAAATTACCCCCACACCTGAACCTCCCACTTCAGAACCACCCACCCCCATCGCCCAGGCCACCCGGCCGGTTTACGATGGCGTACCGACCCCAGATGCCCCCCACATTGGTGAGGAACAGCTGGCATTTGTCGATCATCTGGTCTTGTTTGGCGAGACGGTGGGCACCATCGCTGACCTGTACAGCACGACGATTGATACGCTGCTTGAGAACAACGGGATGAACGAAGACGACTTTCTCCAGGCGGGGCAAACGCTCCGGGTACCGATGGCGGCCGACGTGATCGGCACAACCTTTAAAATCATACCCGACAGCGAACTGGTTTATGGACCGGCCGCCTTGGGGTTTGATTCCCGTCAATTTCTGGAAACCTATTATCCCAATGCCGCACTCCGCCAATACATCGAAGAAGTTGAAGGGCGCGTTATCAGCGGACCGCAGATTGTCGACCTGGTGGCCATCCGTTACTCCGTTAACCCCCGCCTGCTGCTGGCTGCTCTGGAACATCGCAGCGGCTGGGTGACGCGGCCGGCTGCCAGCACCGCCGAACCGTACCCGATGGGATTTGTGCGCAGCGGGTATGAAGGATTGTTCCAGCAGCTCAACTGGGCCGCCAACCGGCTCAATGAAGGGTATTATGGCCGATCGGAAGGCGGTCGACACAGCTTCTCACTGCCAAATGGCACCCGCATCGCGTTCGCCCCAACCATCAATAATGGCACGGCCGGGGTACAAAATTGGCTGGCGTCCCACACCGCGGTGACCCTCGATGGCTGGCTTCAGGAAACCGGGGCTTCTGGCTTTCTGACCACGTATGAACGGCTGTTTGGCAATCCGTTTGGGTTTACCGTTGATAAAGAGATGCTTTTTCCGGATGACTTGGAGCAGCCGCCCATGCAGCTGCCGTGGGAAAAAGGAGTGCCCTGGTATTTAACCAGCGGCCCCCACGGGGGTTGGGCGACCGGATCAGCCTGGGCCTCACTTGACTTCGCCCCGGATAGAGATCAGCTGGGGTGCTATATCTCCGAAACATGGGTGACGGCCGCCGCTGATGGACAGATCGTCTTTAGCGATTTTGGGGGCATCATACTTGATTTGGATGGGGATGGTTTTGTCGGCACCGGCTGGAGCGTGGTTTACTGGCACGTTCACGAATTTGAACGAATTCCGGCCGGGGAAATTGTCGAGGCCGGGGACCGTCTGGGTCATGCTTCATGTGAAGGAGGGTTCTCCAACGGTACCCATTTGCACCTTGCCCGTCGCTACAACGGCCGGTGGGTGGCAGCTGATGGGCCGCTGCCGTTTAATTTGGACGGCTGGATTTCGCAGGGCACCGGCCGGGAGTATGACGGATTTTTGGTGCGTGGAGAAGAATCTGTGGAGGCGTGTGCCTGCGCTGAAGACGGGAACGAAATCGTGCGAGAATAGCCGCAAGTTAAAACAGCCCGACAAATTCCCCCTCCCGATTCGGGAGGGGGCTAGGGGGTGGGTCTTTTGACGGTTATCTTACCCCTCCCCCAGCCCCTCCCCGACGCGGGGAGGGGAGCTTGTCGGACGGTATGAGAACAAAATGTTTACCTCCCCACCCTTAATACTGTGTAACAGATGTTTTCTTAACTTTTAACCTTGTTGTCACCTTTCTTAGCCGATGAATAAATCCATCGGCCAAGGAGACCGAAACCGGATTTATCCGGTTTTTTAACGCGATTTATCGCGTTTCGGTTTCCGTAGCGGCCGAATTTATTCGGCTGCGGCAAAGAGGCGTATCCAAAATAAGAAGTTAAGAATATTTTTGTAACGGTGTACTTAAGCACACCATTTAAATCTGCAGCTCGCTCAAAAAACAACGATCAAAAAGATAATGAAAATAAGCACGCTGGTGCCAAATTGCAAAACGGTGGCCAATCCCCAGCCGGCCATGCCGCCCACGACCGCTTTAAAAGATTGTTTGGAGTCCTGCAGCCGTTGGTATTCAGCCAGGTAAATCCCACCCAGGTAGCCGACCAGAGCGCCAATGAGGCTGCCTAAAATCGGTATAAAACTGCCGCCGATGAAGCCTAAAACGCTGCCGATGATCCCCCAGGCGATTGATTTTGGAGAGGCCCCGCCGGTTTTCGCCCCCATAAGCGGCAGCCAGATATCGGCCGTGCCGGCCGTAAGCGAGAGCAAAATCAAAACAAACGCCCAGCCCCAAGGCAAGTGGACAAATCCATCGACCCATCCATACCAAAATACAGCTAATCCCATCAGGATCGTGCCCGGAATAATGGGTAGCAAGCTTCCCAAAATGCCGGCTAACATGACAATAATTGTGATAATAAACCAAACGGTAGACATTTCTTTTTACCTCAACAGTTGGCTATACGGGAAACCAGGAGATTGGTTTTAAAGCTGCTGATTTTTGCTAATTATTTTCTATTGGTGATCGTGGTTTAGAGAGCCTGGCGATTATTTCACGCAATTTTTCAATATTGCGCTGTTTTTGCTCGTCCCGCAGCTGATGGGCAGCTGGCGAAAAATAGGTGTGGTTTGATAAAAAAGCCAGCTGTTTTTGATTCCATTCTAGCGCAGACGTTGGATTTCCCAACACGGCCGTTTCTTCCTGCAGGCGATCTGACAGCACAAAAAAATCTTCGCGGCCGAGCAGATCAAGATCCGCATCGGCAATGAGCTGTCCGAGCAGATCAAGCGGCGTTTGCGGCAGCTGGGTGGCCATAATGGTTTGCTGGATGTGGGTGATTTGATCAGCTGAAAAACCAAAGCGCGGCAGCACCTCTCCCGCCATCCGCACCGATTCACGCTCATGCCCCTTGACGGTGACCAAAAATCCAAGATCATGAAACGCGGCCGCTACCTCCAGCAGCCGGGTGTCGCTTTCGCTTAAGCCGGAGTGTTTGGCCAGGCGGGTTACGGCTGGTAAAACATCATGCGCAGTGTGGCTATACCCATGATAGGTGTACTTGGGGTGCAAATCATCTCGTAATTTTTGGAGAGCATAATGAATGGCAGATTTAAAATCGGGGTGGGCACTCATGCAATTTTACCTTTGGGTGAGAATTTTGCTGCGGATTTCATTTTGGGTGAAGCGGACACCCTCTTCGAGCGAGAGCTGCCCGCCTTCTGCGGTGAGTTCAGCCTGTCGGTCTGCTGAAATGAGTTCGCGGGTCTCGGCCAATTTGGTATCCAGCTTTGATTTTTCAGCGGCCGACAGGGGGGACTTTATTTGCTGGCGAAGATAATCAGCGGCCGCAACCAGAATCAAGGCGGTTTCATGTTGACTTTGCCGCGCCATCAAACTGCCTACATCTTCAAACAAATAAGCGAGCGCCCATTTATCCCCCATCTCTAAATTGAGGGTCACGCTTTCATCATATAAACGGGCCGCCTGCACCGCCTGTCCCTGCTCGCGCAGGACGTTTCCTAAATTATTCAGGCCGTTGGCGATATGCCACTTGTCTCCAATTTCCCGGTTAATTTCCAACGCTTCCTGTAGAAACTGCTGTGCGTTTTTATAATCAAGCTCATCAAGCGAGACATTGCCCAAGTTATTGAGGGAATTGGCCACACCCCACTTGTGATTGATTTCTCGACGAATCCCCAGAGCGTTTTCATGGATCGCTCGACTGCGCGAGTAATTTCCCTGAAAACGAGCCACAATACCCATGTTGTTGAGAATGTTGGCCGCCCCCGCCCGCTCATTAATTTCCTGCCGAATGGCCAAAGCCTGCTCGTAAAGATCCAGCGCCTGATCAAACTCGCCGCTTTGGGCTGCCATCGTGCCGGAGGCTACCAGCGCATTGGCCAATCCCGATTGGTCATCTGCCGCGGCGGAAATCGAAGACGCTTCCTCCAGCCAGCGCAGGGCCTCCTCTTTTTCGCTTTGTTTGCGGCGCAGGATACCCAGATTAATGCGAATTTTGGCTTGCAGCACCGGTGGTGGAGCGGCTAACGCGTCAATTTCAGCGAGGGTTTGCAGATACAGTTCGCGTGCCCGATCAAATTGACCTAGGTGATCATAAACCTCAGCCAGTCGAAAACGGATGTTGGCCTGTTCTTCCCCGCTGACCAGCGGCAGCACCCGTTGATAGTAGTTGATGGCGGCCGTATTTGCGTATTGTTCATGGGCAGCCTGACCGGCCGCCTTCAAATAGTAGCGCTTTTTCTCTTCGTTGGTCGAGCGGTCGTAGTGGAATGCCAAAATGTCGACATTTTGAGCGGCCTCTTCCCCCATCGCTTCCTCGATATACCCTCCAATTTGCTCGTGCAGCCTGGCCCGCGTGTCATAAGGCAGGCTTTCATACGCCACCTGCTGGGTAATCACCTGCTTAAAAAAGTAAACCAGCTCCGGGGCTGGAGGGACCGGTTTTTCGAGGACGGTCAATTCCAGTTCGCTGAGGTGATCTAAATCTTGCCGGATCTCCTGTGACTCACCCAACTGCGGGTAAATGCCCCAGATCATCGCCGCCCGGAATAAGCGGCCGATGACGCTGGCCACCCGAATTGTGATTTGCTGTCGGTGATTGAGTTGATCGATACGGCTCAGGATCAAGCTGTATATGCTGTTGGGCAAATCCACATCGTTCAACGCCGCTTCGTCATGAGGATCGATATCTAAATCCTGGACAAAGTTGAGAATTTCTTCGATGTAAAATGGGTTTCCGGCCGCTTTGCCAATTACCAGCTCAACAAAATGATTGGGAATATCGGTATCTTTATAAAATTGTTCCAGCTTGAGCTGAATCAGCGATTTGGCCTCCTCTTCCGAGAAGTCATTGAGTGGAATCTCTGTAAAATGAGGGAGATCGATGACGGCTGGCAGCTGCTCTCCCTGCGAATCCGGAGGGCGGTAAATCAGCAGCAGCAGCACCGGTATTTGAGGAATAATGCGAGCCACTTCGGTGATCAAATCTTTGGAGAGAGGATCAAGCCAGTGGGCGTCTTCCAAGACAATCAAAATGGGAAAGGTGCGGGCCCGGTGTCGCAAACATTCAACGAGCAGCGATTCCAGCGAAGATTTTTTAATTTTTGCATCCAGGGAAGCGGTCAAATCATTATCGGGAATTGAAAGATTGACGACCGGAGCCAGCAGAGGCATACGGGCCACAAAGGATGGATTAATGGCGGCCAATTCGGTCTCTAATTTTTGCAGTTGGGCGGCCGACTCCTCTTCGGGATTGAGGTCAAAAAAGCGACGCCAGACCGTTTGCCACGCCTGGTAGCTGGTGTTTGTACCGTATGATTGACATTCACCCCCATACCCATCAAACCCCTTTTGCTGCGCCAGGGCCACCGCTTCGGCCGCCAGACGAGATTTCCCCATCCCGGCTTCGGCCGAAATGCCGATAATTTGCCCCGCTCCCTGCAGCGCCTGCTCGATTTTATCTGCGATCAGGGTTAATTCATTCTGACGCCCAACCATCGGGAATTGATAGTTGGGTTCCAGCAAACCCAGCCCGCGCTGCAGCCGGGTCGAAATAAGACGATATGCGGCAATTGACTCCGTTTTGCCCTTCAACTGCAGCGGCGGCAGCTGCTCCCAGGTAAACCACTCGCCTTCCGTTTCATAGACGGGAGAATTGGCGTAAATGTGGCCGGGATGAGCGCTGCTCATCAGTCGCGCGGACAGGTTGACCATATCTCCCAGGACACCATAGGTGCGTCGCTGCATCCCGCCATATGCGCCAACCCGCATGATTCCGGCCGCGATGCCGATCTGGAGGGGGTCTAGAAACTCATATTGGCCGGACAGGGTATTGATTTCCAGGGCCGCGGTTAACGCCCGCCGGATATCATCTTCATGGGCGATTGGAGCCCCGAATGCACCATACAGGTAGCTGCCCTTGTCTCCAATGGTCAGCTGCAGCATGCTGCCGTCAAAGCGCATAAAGATTTGCTGGACGCTTTGCACAAAGCGGTCGAGTTTGCGAGGAGCTTCCGGATCCTGATCGTAATCGAGACCGGCAAAACGCACAAAAAGGGCCACTGCCGGCCGGAGCTGGGTTAAAAATTCACCTTCCCCACGCTGCAGCCGGCGGAAAATAGCCGGTAAAAGCCAGGGTTCCTGAAGCTCCGATGTGAAAGTGCTCTCCTCGTTTTCAATGCTTGTCCAGGGAGTGGGTGAGAGCGGCAGGTTTAATCCCCGGATCACCGCATAGCGATCCCCACTGTCCTCATCAAGGCGCCACTCAAGCAGATCGAGATGGGATTCGAGCGGATCAACGATATTGGCATCGATGACCACTTCGCCCGGGTTGGCTAACGCTTCGGCCGTGGCGATGCGGTCAATGGGATCACCCGCCATTGTATCGATAAGCCGATGTTCAGGTAGGCCGACTAAAAAGCGACGCACCGTTCCGATGGCTACCCCTACTTTGAGGCTGAGGGTAAAGGTTTGCCCGGAGAAGGTGCGCACCTCAGCCAGTTCAGACATGGCACTTTGCAGAGCCAGGGCGCAGGTAACCGCTTGCCGGCCGTCAATGTCGGCGTTAAACCAGCAGGTGATCGCATCTCCGCTAAAACCGATGACGCTGCCGCCAAAACGATGCAGTTCACCGATAAAGCGATCGTAAACAAGATTGAGCTGTTTGGTTAGCTCTTCACCGCCTCGTTTGGGACCCAGTTCACGGGTAAATGCCTCGGTGATTGGGGTAAAGCCGGACAAATCCGCCATCAGAGCAGCCCCGATCTGCTGTTCCGGCAGTCGTTCTCCACGCGCCATGGCCTGGCGCCAGTCCATGGGGATATAGGCGTTGGCTGTTTCCATAAAGCTGCTTTTATATAACGGTGAGCGTGTCATTTTGAGACACGCTCACCGTTATTTTACCTGATAAAAAAAAATGCCCCATCCCCCCTACCCCCTTCCCCAGGAAAGGGGGATATCACTTAAGCGGGTTTTTGGGCGCGGGGGGGGGGCAAACCCCCGTGGGCCAAAAGCCCCCCCCCCCCCGTTGGGGGGGGGGGGGGGGGGGGGGGGGGGGGCTT
>JASJCR010000104.1 GCA_030065875.1 Ardenticatenaceae bacterium
CTCTTTAACCTGCTGCTCCCAAAAACGCACGATATAACGCAAGAGCTGCAGCCCCACTAGCGGATCGGGATAGCTTTTGTGTTCAAATAGGAAATAAACATACGCTATAGCTGTGATTAAAAACTTTTTCGATCAACCTATTAAATTCTGCTTCAACAAATTAACACTTTTGATATCCCCTATTTAAAGAGCGGCAAACCGGCATACTGGTGTTTTCCGGCCGGTTTTCTAATTACGAAAGAGCAGTAAAATGCAAAACTAGAGGGATTATTTGACCCTTTTTGCTTTCAATCAATCAATTTCAAGGCAACTGTCAGTTCTAGATGCCAGCACAATAGTAGTTTTCCCGATAATCTTTCGCACTGTGTCTGCATCTATATATTCGAGTTTAGCAAATTGATCCACTAATATGGTTTGACGTTTGAGGACATTCCTTAATCGAAGTAATGGCTTCCTCTGCCGACCGGGTAAAGAGCTGATCTGAATAATTTTCTTTTCGAGCAAACTGATCGTTGAATAGCATCTGCGAATTGAGCATAGCCACGCTGTACGCATCAACTACCTCTCCCGAAAAAACTTCCTCTATGTGGTTTGTTGACCAGTTGTTGGCGATATGTCGGCCGCCGTAAAAAATACCGCCACCAGATGCTCCGGGCTGAAGGGCATTGTCTAGCACAAGGATAGCGACACCCCTCTCCTCCCGAACTTCGCGTACGATGATCCAGTCAATATGGGCTACGTATCCATCCCAATTGAGCTGTGCTACTTCTGCTCCTGCGGCCAACTGTGTGCTTGTATCAAACGCAGCCGAAGGAACCCCCAGGAGGTCAAAATATCCCTGACCCTCAAACTCACCAAAATCCAACACCAGCATTTTTTGATCCTCAGCCACGACAGCAATTTTGGTTAGTGGTGAATGATTGATCAGAGGCCGACCATCCGTCCGATAGAGCGAAAACACGCGACCTTCAGCCGGATAGGCGGTCATGTTTGAGGAAAAATGGTTGTGAGTCACCAGGTAACGGCCATTCATCACGGTACCGTGACTGATTCCAGCGCCGTCGATTTCAAGGCGCACGGTTGACGCCAGCAACGCGGCGGCCGCCTTGGCTTGTGTTTCCGAGAGTATCTCCGGCGCCGGCAGCCGGCGCAACGGCTGGGTTGAGCCGGGATAGGCAAACGTCAAAACTGAAGTGGTGCGATTCAATACTTGATAAGCAAGAATCAAAGCGGCAATCATCAAGCCAAACATCCAAAGTAGAAAACAATATTTGCGGAACACGTGG
Source organism: Ardenticatenaceae bacterium (assembly GCA_030065875.1). Classification (GTDB taxonomy): domain Bacteria; phylum Chloroflexota; class Anaerolineae; order Promineifilales; family Promineifilaceae; genus WTJY01. The sequence continues at coordinate 1,287 of JASJCR010000104.1, forward strand.
CCAACTCCTGTGTCTAAGCCGGAAATCCGGCAGATCGTTTCGTTGGCTTCACCATCCCGTACGGCCGTTACCCCAAGGGGAATGAAATGTGATCAAAACGCCTCTGGCGTGAACAAATCGTCAACAGCAGCTTTGGCCTGTTGACGGTCCAAAATTTGTGCTGGTATATTGTTGATGGACGTTCTGTTCTAGCGTGAATTGAAAATGAGGTGTGGCCCTCCATTCACGAGCGCCTACAAGGAAGAGGAAAGGAAGCGTAGACATGACTCCTTTATCTATTAAGGTACTTGGCCCCTTTTTCGCCCAACTTGATGAAAACCCGCTGCTTAAATTCCGCACCAGCCGCGTGCAAGCTCTGCTTATTTATCTGGTGACCGAAAAGTCGCTGGGCACCACGATGCTGCGTCGGGAAGGACTGCTTGATCTCCTGTGGCCTGGCTTACCGGAAAAATCGGCGTACCAAAACCTGCGTCAGACTATCTACCAGCTCAAGAAAACAGTTCCTGATATTCCGGCGGAAAATGGCATGGAATCGATCCCTTTCCTCCTCACAGATCGTCAAACCATCGCCCTCAACCCCGCTTTCCCTGTTGAGTTTGATCTATTGCGCTTCAAACAGTTACTTTGTGGGCAGCCTCAGCAGTGGGCTGAGGCGGTTGGCCTCTATCGGGGCGATTTTCTGAGCGATTTCTCGCTGACTGACGCCTCCACCTTCGAGGATTGGGCCCGCAATCGCCGCACCGCCTTTCGCCAGCAGGCCCTCGATGCACTTTTCAGCCTGGCCATTCATTACAATGATCACGGCTTTTACGAGAAAGCAGCCGAATTTGCGCGGCGTCAGATCACCCTTGATGATCTGAATGAATCCGGCTACCGGCAGCTCATGATCGCTCTGGCCAGCAGCGGACGCCGGGGTGAAGCGCTGGCTGTTTACGATGCGCTATATGATCGCTTAAGCAAAGATCTGGCCATCCAGCCCGATGAGAGTACCAATGCCCTACGCGAAACCATCTATGCTGGCAGCTACCACCCTGGTTGGACAACAACCCGGGCAATGCGAGGTTTTGACCTCAAGGAACAAATCGGAGCCGGCAGCTTTGGTGCTGTCTATCGGGCCGTTCAATCGGGCATCGGCCGCGAGGTGGCCATCAAAGTGATTCTGCCCAAATATGCCAACGACCCGACCTTCATCCGCTATTTTGAAGCCGAGGCCCAGACGATTGCCCGGCTTGAACACCCGCATGTTGTCCCCCTCTATGATTTCTGGCGCGAACCCAATAATGCGTATCTCGTCATGCGCTATCTGCGCGGCGGCTCTCTAGAGGAAGCGCTGCCCGCACAGGGGTTTGATCCCCGTCGTACCGTGCAGATTGTGGATCAGGTCGCATCCGCTTTGCACGTGGCCCATCAACAAGGGATCATTCACCGGGATATTAAACCGGGCAATATACTGCTTGATGAAAGAGGCAATGCCTATCTGTCTGACTTTGGTCTTGCCTGGAATCGTGACGGTGACACCCCAGTTTCCCAAGAAGAGTTCACCACGGTTTCATCGATATCTCCCGAACAAATTCGTCGCGAGCCAATTACCTCGGCAGCGGATATTTACAGCTTTGGAATCTTTATCTACAATTTACTCTGCGGCCGCCCCCCCTTCAAAACCGATTCCCTGGCCGAATTACTCTACAAACACGCCCACGAACCGCTGCCGCCTGTGCAGGCCGTTCATCCCGATCTGCCGCAAGTGGTTGACGCCGTCATCGCCCAAGCCACCGATAAACGGCCCAACCTGCGTTACCCGTCCCCTTTGGCGCTGGCGGACGCCCTGCACCAAGCACTACTGCAAGGGGAAACAACCGGCTTGTCCAGTGAAGTAGTGCGCAAAATTGACGTGGCCAACCCTTATAAAGGGCTGCAAGCATTTACTGCTGATGACGCCCAACTCTTTTTCGGTCGGGAAGCACTCACCGCACGGCTGGTACGCCGTTTTGCGAACAACGATCGCCTTGTAGCCATCATCGGCCCCAGCGGCTCCGGCAAATCATCGCTCGTACGAGCCGGCCTCATTCCCGCGCTGCGCCATGATGCCCTACCTGGCTCAGCTGACTGGTTTACGATCGATATGATCCCCGGCAGCTACCCCTTTGAAGAGCTAGAGCTGGCCCTGCAGCGGGTCGCGGTTCGCCAATACCCATCGATGCGAGCTGAGATGCAGGACGATCCGCGCGGCATTCTACGCGCCATCCGGCGGGCGCTCCCGGATGACGACAACCCCCTGCTGCTGATTATCGACCAGTTTGAGGAACTCTTTACTTTGGCGGTCGAACCACAGCTGACGCGGAAATTTTTAGCGGGGTTGCAGGTGGCATGTGAAGATCCCCAATCCCCGCTGCGCCTGGTTATCACCATGCGAGCCGACTTTTACGACCGAGTTTTACTCGTGCCCGGCTTCAGCGAGCTGGTGCGCCGCCACACTGAGGTGATTACCCCCATGAAGCCCGAGGAGTTGAGCGAAACCATTCGCCAACCGGCAGCCCTGACCGGTGTTGCTGTTGAATCGGCTCTGGTGACCCAGATCGTAGCCGATGTAAACGAACAGCCAGGCAGCCTTCCTCTGATGCAATACGCCCTGTCACAACTGTATGACCAACGGGTTGACGGACGGCTGACGGTGGCCCAATATCATCAGTTTGGCGGCCTGGGCGAAGCGATCGGCCGGCGTGCGGAAGAGATTTTTCAAACCCTAAATGAAGATGGACAAAGAACCGCTCGTCAGATGTTCCTGCGTTTGGTGACGCTGGGAGAAGGAGTTGAAGATACAAGGCGCCGGGTCAAACGGTCTGAGCTGGAAGCGCTAAAAAATAGCGACGGGCGGCAAGCAGGGGCCGACCCATCTCCCATTGTGGCCTTTGGATCGGCTCGCCTGCTGTCCTTTGATCGGGATCCCATCAACCGGGAGCCGACGATCGAGGTCGCCCATGAAGCTCTCTTGCGCGAGTGGCCCCGATTGCGCGGCTGGCTTGACGGCGGACGAGACGACGTGCGACGACAGCGCGAGCTGGCAGAAGCAGCGGCCCAATGGCAGAACAGCGAACGGGAAGAAAGCTATCTTCTGCGGGGTGGTCGACTGGCGGCATTTGAAACATGGGCGGCCGACACCAGCATCGCCTTAACTGCAGGAGAACAGGCGTTTTTAGAGACAAGTATCCAGGTCCACAAGGCTCGACAAGCGGCGGAAGCGGAACGCCAGAAGCGAGAGCTAACGACCGTCCAGCAGCTGGCCGAAGAGCAGGGGAAGCGGGCCAGGGAACAGGAAAAACGAGCGGAAGAGCAATCGCTGGCGGCCGGCCGGCTGCGGCAGCGGGCGCGTATCCTGGCCGGCGTAGGCGCGATGGCCGTTCTGTTGGCAATCACGGCCTTTGGCTTTTTCCGTTCGTCGAGCCGCAACGCCAGTGTGGCAGCCACTCGGGCAGCCGAGGCGCAGGCCAACCTGGCACTGGCGATGACCCGCGAAGCTGAGGCAGAAAGCGCGCGCACCGAGGCGCAGTTTGAGGCGAATATCCGGGCCACGGCGCAGGCGCAAGCCCAAACCCAGGCGCGAGAAGCGGAAGAATCGTATAGTTTGGCGCTGGCTGCCAACGCCAGACAAGCGCTCGAAGCCAACAATACGGAATTGGCGCTGCTGCTGGCCCTGGCCGCCAATCAAGTCGACCATCCACCCCTCACCGCCTGGCGTACCTTATTGGATGTTGCTTATGCCCCGGCTGCGCGATCTCAAGTTACCTTTAGCGAAACATTTCCATCCGCTTTTGCGATTTTGCCCAACAAAAGACACATACTCGTGGGCACCGGAAGCAGTCTCCTCGAACTTCGACAGCTTGAAACGGATAAAACCATCATGACTTTTACCGGTCATCAAGGAACGATCACAACCATCGCCCTTAGCCCCAACGGCCAGCTTGTTCTATCTGGGGATGAGAACGGCACCGCCATCTTATGGGACATGGCCAGCGGCGAAATGGTCCATCGCTTTGATGACCACTCCGGACCGATCTCAGATCTGGGCTTCTTTGCCAATGGTCAGCGGGCAATAACCAGCGTTGATTCTGTTCTCACCCCTGGCGAACTCACCGTTTGGGATTTAGAACGTGGCCAAATGATTGTCAGATTCGCAGACGACGTCGAAAGTAATCCGTATGGCATTCGCACTTTGGCTTTGCTGGATGATGACCAGACCCTGATGGTGGGCGCCGCGCCTATCAGCAATATTGATGGCTTTGAAGTCACGTTTTGGGATATTGAGACCGGCCAAATAAATTCAACCCACCAATTCCCAGTGGAAACCCCAATAAACGATATCTCAATTAACATTGAGCAAAATCAGGCGCTTCTCGCTGCAGCGGCATCACGGGTTTACCTTTTTGATTTAGAGTCCAAGACGATAATTCGAGAGATGCTCGGCCACAGCGGGTTTGTAGAATCGGTCGCCTACAGCCCGGATTATCAGACGGCCATTTCGAGCGGTCGAGATAATATCATTATCTGGTGGGAGGTAGAAACCGGAAAAGTCCTGCATCAGTTTACCGGACATACGGATGATGTCGTCCAGGTGGAGTTTCTTAATGAAGAACAATTTATTTCCATTTCTAGAGACGGATCGCTGCGCATTTGGGATATGCGCTCCAATTGGGAGATAGAACGATGGGTACCTGATATCGGGTATATCATCGACATTGAAATATCCCCTACCGGCGATCAGCTGCTGTTATCAACGAGCAAATTTCCCGTTCGATCCCTCATCAGCCTGGATTTAACAACAGGTGAAACCACAATTTTGTCCGATGATTTTTCCTCACCCATTCAAGATTTGGCTATTTCCGGTGACGGCACACGAGCGATCTTGGCCATGGGCGATGGCTCTGTTATCTACTGGAACTTGGAAACACAACAGCCATTATGGCAACGTAACGAGCACCAATCTCCTCTGTTGGGGGCAGATATTAGTGTGGATGGGCAACATGGATTAACCAGCGCTTTAAATGGGCAGGTTTTTTATTGGGATCTAGAAAACCAAAACGTGTTAACCCGGATGGCTGGCTCTTTTATTGGAACCGGGGTCAGACGCGTTCAATTCTTACCGGGAGAAAACGTGGCGGCCTCCAGCTCGGACGATGGCACCGTGGTTATGTTTGATCTGCAGACTGGGGAACAGGTTCAACGTCTAACCGGGTTTGAATCGGCGGTGGGCCCTCATCTACGACCGGATCATGCCGAAGGCGTCTTTGACTTTGCTGTCGCGTCTGGCGGACAACATCTCCTGTCAAGCGGCCGTGACCAATCGCTGCTCCTATGGGATATTGCCACCGGACAATCGATCCGTCGCTTCAGCGGCCAAGCGGGATATGTTTACAATGTGGCCATGCTACCTCACGGGCAGGTGGCTCTCTCTACCTCTCAAAATCGAACCATGATGATGTGGGATATGATCCAAGAAAACCCTATTCGCGAGTATGCCGTTTATGATCGCCCGACATACTATATCGCTGAGTTATTTGTGCCCGAGCTTGTAGTCCATCCAGATGGCCACACCGCTGTCACTGCTGAACGCTTTGGCCCCATCATTCACTGGCAAGTAACCGACCCAACATCTGGCGATCTCGTCCAATGGATAGCCGAAAACCGGCTGCTGCGCGAATTCACTTGTGTGGAGAGAGAAAGATATAATATCGAGCCCTTGTGTGTTGATAACAAGCCGGTCCAGGATTCAACCACTTTGTTAGACTCAGCAGACCAAAAATTGCGAACCTCAGAGGTAGCGTATCACCAAGAATTTTCTCCCATCACCCCAGATGAAGTGAATTTCTCCCCCCCCAATATCATCCCACAGCAGGCGGTTATCGGTGAAAACCGGGGGGAACTGAAGCGGCATGAGTACGATGTATGGTTATTCGAGGCCACTGAGGGTGAAGTGTTTTCAATTGAGATGCTGGCTGAGATTCCTATGGAGGAGTTCTGGCCCCGCGAACAGGCCGAGCAGCACCAGACCGGTGCCCTGGATACCACGCTCTTCTTACTCGCACCGGACGGCACCTTGCTAGAGAGATCAGTTGGGTCTGATGAAGGGCCATGGGCCATATGCTTCAGACGCGAAGATCTTAGCCTTTCGTGCGCCAGCCGATGGGGTATACCGCATAGAAGCTCGCAGCCATCTGGATGACCATGCCGGGAAGTACACTTTAATTTTGAACAGCTTTGGACAAAAAACAGTTGATTTAGAAATTCTCGAAAGATATGTGGGGAACTACCTCGAAGGGCCATGGCAGTTCCATGTCAATGTCTACATCCAAGACGGTCAGCTTTATTCCTTTGTCGAAGAGATGCAGCTAGACATCATGCTGATTCCGATCAGCGAAACAGAGTTTATTCAGCCAAGTGAAGGGAGTACGCTCATGGTCTTTACCCAAGGTGATACGGGGCAAGTCGATGGATACAACCTTTATGTTTCGACTATTAACACAGTAAACGCTGGCAAATGGTTTCGGGCTGAAAAGACTGAGTAGGCTTTTTGATTTAAAACGAGCTCGACCATCTTCATACTGGTGCTGGTAATCACGGGCACGTTGTTCTCATCCAGGGCAATATGTTGGTAAGGGGTGTCAATATTGCTCCATGTGATCAGCCGCCTGGTTTGGCGATCGCGGCTAGCCGAGCAGCAAACGCTGACAGATCGTCAACTTCAACAGCTGCATCAAAGAGGGTTTCCAGATCGGCTAAGGTTAGGGTATCCAGCTGGGTTTGCACCTCGGCCGGAACCGCACCAAAGCGGCGCGCCAGCACGCGCAAAATGCTTTTTTCAACCCCTTGCTCAAGGCCTTTTTCGATCCCTTCTTGAATGTATTCCTGGGCAATGGTCGCCATTAGCTGCTTTCCTTGAACCCCCTGCCGATCTAACGCCGTTTCCAACTCCTGCCGGCTGCCCCGTTTGGTGGCTCTGAGTGATCAGCCGCCTGATTTGGCGATCGCGGCCAGCCGGGCGGCAAACGCCGACAGATCGTCAACTTCAACAGCTGCATCTAAGAGGGTTTCTAAATCGGATAAGGTCAAGGTATCTAGCTGCGTTTGCACCTCGGTTGGAACTGCACCAAAGCGGCGCGCCAGCACGCGCAAAATGCTTTTTTCGACCCCTTCTTGAATGTATTCCTGGGCGATGGTAGCCATTAGCTGCTCTCCTTGAACCCCCTGCCGATCTAACGCCGTTTCCAACTCCTGCCGGCTGACTCGTTCGGTGGCTCTGCTCAAATAATACAAAATTGTGCGAATATATTCCAGCCCCGTACGCTTATCTCTAAGCTCAAACATAAGCGTCAACAGCTGATCCAGCTCCTGGCGCAGCCGAGGATTAAAGATGGCTCGGAGCACCGACAGGCTGACCCGCAGCCAAATCTCGCCGCGAATCGTTTCATCCGAAACGTGGGAGAAATCACTCAGATGATAGCGAAAATCCGGCAGGTAAGATCGTAGGGCATCTGGTGCATCAACCAGCGCCCCAAAGCTGGTGGGAATGTGCCATCCTTTTTCGCCGTGATAAACGACCAGCGGCAAGATGGGCCGCAGGCGAGCCTGCTCTTTAACCTGCTGCTCCCAAAAACGCACGATATAACGCAAGAGCTGCAGCCCCACTAGCGGATCGGGATAGCTTTTGTGTTCAAATAGGAAATAAACATACGCGTCCACGCCATCCGACAGCTGTACCTGATAGAGCAAATCAGTCTGGTGAGCCTGCATCGCCTCATCAATAAAGGAGCCTTCCTGGCGGGAAAGGGTCTCCAAATTGAGGGTGGCGCGCACCTCGGCCGGAAGGTACTCTTCGAGATAATTGCGTACGATCTCCGGCCGGCCAAAGCTCTCGCGGAAAAAACGATCGTGGGGATTTTGGACGGTCATCGGTACATGATACCGGTTTTGCCCCGTAAAATCAAAACATATGTTCTGGTAAATGACGTGCAAGCAAACGCAGTAAAGTGAGCTAAAGAGTAGTTAGCATGTTAACCCAACGCAGATTGAGAGGCACAAAACTTGGTGGGCTGGTGATAGTCGCTTTGATCGGATTCTGTTTTTGTCTAGCCGCTCTCAGCTGGCTGTTTGACCGGGGGGCTGAAGATGTAACAGCAACTGAACAATCGGATCAGGCTCCCCTGAGATCTACATTTGATTTATCCACACACTCCCCTTTTTCCCACTTGTGGACGGCCAACAATTTGAGCAAAACTGAACCTCAAGACGGAGAGGTTCACATGGCAGCCCATGATGGCCACCTCTTCTTACTCGGAGACACCGGTTATGCCGTCACCCAAATTGACACGGCCTCCGGAGAAGGATCCCGTGGCTATCTTCGCTACCGGGCACCTTACTCAGCCAGAGCCAGCACCCTGCACATCAATTCGGGCGTTTTGCTGATTGGCTTTTACGGCACTCAAAAAATTGGTGGTGAAATTGCCTGGGGCGCCGGCAAAATCGTGGCCCTGGATGCGCCATCGGGTGAGCTTTTCTGGGAAACAAAAATTCCGGGCGCCCGGTCCATTACCACCATGAACGCCTGCGGCGAGACCATCGGCGTGAACGGATCGTTTACCGCAAATGATTATGTCCTTGAACTCAAGACGGGAGCCATTCTGCGTGAAACAGAGCAAAGTCGTGATTCCTTTATCCGGTTTATCGATCAGGATACGATTTATAAGGTCTCTGAAGATTCTCCTCTGGCAGCATACCGCACCTCGGACCAGGCACTATTGTGGTCTGTGCCTTTTCAAAAACCGATTTACCAACCCATCCTCTGTAAAGGTGATTTGCTGTTTATCAGAACGTATAAAAGTGATCAGGTGGGCACCGTGTATGCGGTGCAGCGTGCAACTGGAGAAATAAAATGGGAGGTTTCAAGCGTCACCAGCAATGTCGACGTCTATGAAGGGCACGCCTTTTTTTTCACAACGGATAAGAAATTATTGGCGGTTGATACTGCGTCCGGTGAAATAGATGGTGAAATCCAATTTGATTATCCCATGGGCGACTTTAACGATCCAAAAAACGCCTATACGGTCGCTGCGGATGAAGATCTAGTTTTTGTTTATTTTCACAGCAGCGACCAACTTTTCGCCTTCAAATTAAATCAAGATGGCGGTGATTAAAGACCTTTCCAGTTAACTGCTTAAATTCTCTTCAAAAGATAAACACTTCTGGTATCCCCTACTCAAAAGGAGGCAAATCGGCATGCTGGTGTTTTCCGGGCGGTTTTCTAATTTCAAAAGAGCAGCAAATTTCAAAACTAGAGGGGTTTTCTGAGTTTTTTCCTCAATCAATGTCAGAGAAACAGTTGGTTCTGGATACGGTCACGACGGAGTGATTAAAGACACCGTTGGAAAATAGGTTTGAGATCGAGGCGGATCAATATTTGCAACTTTTCTCTTGCCTGATCATTTAATCCCATTTACGACGCCAGGAAATAGTGAGACAATTGATGGCAACATATTATCATGATGACAACAGAGTTTTTAGTAATTAGTGGAATCGTCGATTTAAAAAATAGAAGATTTAGAGAATTGAGTCGCAGAGAAAGAATTCAGCAGAAAGAATAAAATGTAATTTTGCTCTACCCTACTCTGACAAGACCTTGACTTCGCTCACAATGGGGTGGCCGACTTTCAACTGTCTCGCTTATCGTTTGGCACACTTCACCTCTAAGGATAAGACCTATAATGACTTGATTTTGGGACACGATAAATATGGATGATCGACTATTCAATTTATTATTAATTGGAGGGCTTGGCCTGCTATTCTTAATATTAGGAATTTTAGCTCGTTTAGGAATTTGGCGGGCCATCTATGCGGTGAAGGGATCTGCAGTAATCATGCCTGGATCCCTTGTATTTGCCATTATTCCAACAGGATTAATGACTCTTTCATTTTGGTTAATACTTTATTTGCCGTTGACACCAGAAACAAGAGGCGATTTGTTTATGTATATTTGCATGCCATTGTTAATTGTTACTGCTATTCTAGCTGTCTGGCAACCTTGGTGGGCGAAACCGAAATGGCTGAGATGGTTGGAGAAAGAGCATGGCGATATCATTCATCTGCTGTGGGAAGACGTACGCAAAGATAGCTGGGGCTGGGAACGACGGGTCAGAACTCAGGGGCAAATGGAGGCTTGGGTAGCCGAGGTGCGGCGCAGGCACAATATAAGTTAGTCTTGCTTGTTCTTAAAGGACTAAATCAAATTACAGCGGTAGATATTTTACAGTATTGTTTAAATCTTCAGGCTCCCCAACCTTGACAATCAATTCCAAATCTTCAATACACTTGCCGATTGAAACCCGCAGTTGGTGTGCATATATGATCCCATAAAAGGCCTGGCCTGATTGTAAGCGCTCTGCCGCTTCGGTCAGAAAATCATCGTCTTGGGTAAACAATACTCGACCCAGCTCGCTTGCTCGATCTAGCAGCTCTGGATCGCCCAGTTCTCCTGATCCATCTTCATAAGCTGTGAGCACATCGACTCCCCTGGCGCGTAATCCATTGGTAATCGCGCGCGGAACATGCTGATCCATCAGCAATTTGAGCGTCATTCTATTAAACCCTTGGACCGCAGTCGCTTGTCCAAGGAAGAAGAGTCCCATTGTGACGCCAGCTCATCACCTTTTTCCAGGCGCCGCTCTATATCCTCATGTAGCTCTTCCTGATGATCAGCATAATACGCCAGTGCCGAGTAGATCTGCCCCATTGAGAGATATGGGTGCTGAAACTGCAGCTCCTGAGGGCTCCAGCCGTAGGCTTTTTGATTTAAAACGAGCTCGACCACTTTCATACTGGTGCCGGTAATCACGGGCACGTTGTTCTCATCAAGGGCGATATGTTGGTAAGGGGTGTCTACAAACATGTTTGTTTTCCTGGGCTGGCTACTTGATACAAATTGTAAAGAGGAGTGCCCAGCGTGTCAATGCAGCAACTTCTGCCCTATCAGGTTGCAAAACGAACAAATGTTTGACACATCTCTCCCAATTAGATATCATGGGTGCCATTAGGTATCTAAAGAAACCTCAAGACACATTGGATGCTACAACTATGGTCAAATTTACCCTGCGCATCGACGACGACCAGATGGTCAAACAGTTCGACGACCTGGCCCGCTCCCACGGCCTCAACCGCACGTCCATGATCATCCAGCTCATGGAAGACGTGGTCAACGCCGGTTTTGCACCACTACGCGAAGGAGAGGGGTTCCGAGCCATCACCGCCTCCGGGGCGGAAGTGGCCCTCACCCGCCACACGGATCACGTGGGGGCGGAGGTGGATGGCCTGCTCAACGACGCCCAGGAAGCGGCCTTCGCCCGCGCCCAGCAGCTGGCCAGCCCGGAGTACGGCAGCCTGTGGTCGGCCGCGCGCCACATCCTGGAGGAAGCCGGGTTTAAGGTGTTTAAGCTATGAGTGGTCGCCCCAAACAATTCACCGCAGAGACACAGAGAACACAGAGGAATTCTCAGCCGGAGTTTTCTCCGCGCCCTCCCCTTCTCTGCGGTGATTTTCATCTCTTCCCTACCCGATCGGAAAGGAAAAGCCCATGACGCGTATCATCGCCATTGCCAACCAAAAAGGAGGCGTAGGCAAAACCACCTGCGCCATTAATATCGCCTACGGCTGGGCCCGGCTGCGCGGCCCGGACCGGGTGCTCCTGGTCGACGCCGATCCGCAAGCCAACGCCACCAGCGTGGCCCTGGGGGTCCCCTTCGCCAACGGCCCGCGCCAGGCGGGGGTCGGCATCCTTTACGAGGTGCTGCTGGAGCGGGCGGCCGCCTCCGACGTCATCCAGACGGTTGAGATTGAGGGCAACCACCGCTATGCGGACACCGCGCTCGATATCCTGCCTGCTCACCTTCAGCTGGCCGAGGCAGAGGCGCAGCTGATGGGTGAATTTCACCGCGAATACAAGCTCAAAAACGCCCTGGCCGAGATCGAGGACGATTACGAGGTGATCATCATCGACTGCCCACCCAGCCTGGGGGTGCTGACAATGAACGCCCTCCTGGCGGCCAACGAGGTCATCATCCCGGTCGAGCCAGGCATCTTCCCCCTGGTCGGCATCCAGTACCTCAACAGCACCATTGGCAAGATCCAGCGGGTCAACCAGGCGCTGCAGATCACCGGGGTGCTGCCCACTATGGGAGATCGCACGGTGCTGGCCCGGGAGACGCGCGAGCAGCTGTTTAAGAGCTTTAACGGGGCGGTCCTGCCGGACGTCCCCCGCCGGGTCTCAATCGGCGAGGCCAACGCGGCCGGACTCGATATCTTTGGCTTTGAACCGGATGGGGACAGCGCCGCGGCCTTTGAAGACGTAGTGCGGGAGGTAATCGCTCGTGGCTAAAAAACGCAAAACCACCGGTTTGTCCGACCTGCTCTTTGACGACATCAATCCCTACGGCCCCATGGTTGGCGAGCAGCTGGCCCAGCTGGCCGAACGCTTCCCGCTGACAGCCATCCGGCCGGATCCGGAGCAGCCGCGCCGCCTTCTCCCCCACGACCTGGCCGACGCGGTCCATGCCGGGGAGCTTGAGCCGGCGGCGGCGGTGCGCGAATGGCTGCAGCGGGCGGCCGACGACGACAACGCCAACCTGGTCGGTGAGGTGCGCGAGCTGCGCCGCCTGGCCTCGGCCATCGCCCAGCACGGGCTGATTAACCCCATCACCGTGCGCCCCTCCGATCTGGGTGATGATCGCTACATCATCGTCACCGGCGAGCGGCGCTACTGGGCCCACATCCTGCTGACGCTGGAGAAACGGCAGATCCACGAAGGAGAAGCGATCCTCCCGCCCGACCAGATCAAAGCAGCCGTCGTCCCTCCCGGTGTCTCCATTCGGGCTCATCAAATTGTCGAAAACCTGATGCGCGAGGACATCAATGTCGTGGAAAAGGCCCACGGGCTGTGGGCACTGCGGCGGGAGATGACCGGCGCTGTAGAAGGTAGTAAAAAGCCGCGCCTGGTGCCCTGGAAACAGGTCGAAGAGGCGCTCGACATGTCGCGCCAGTATCGCCTGCGCACCGTGGGTGTCCTCGATCTGAGCGACCAGGCGCAGGCGGTCATCGATCGCCACAACCTGGCCGAGGCGACCATCCGGCCGATCATCGAGAAGCTCAAACCCTACCCCGATCTGCAGATCCAGGCGCTGCACCAGCTGCTGGCCTGGCAAGCGGCGGAAGCCCGCGGATTGGGAGCCGGCCGGCGGATCGTGCCCTCGGTGCGGGCGTATGTGGAGAAGCTGCTGGCGGCGCGCGAGTCCCCCACCAGGACGCGCGGCCGGGCGGTCAGGGGGCTCGATTTTCAGCAGTTCCAGCAAAAGGTGCGCGGCACGCTGCGCTATCTGCGCAAGATCGATGAGAGCGGCCGGACCGATTTTGCCCGCATCGTGGAGAATGAAAGCGGGATGGAAATTGTCGGTGAGCTGCAGGCGCTGCGCGATGAGATCGACGGGATGCTGGCTTCCCTACCGCAAGATGAGGCATAAATATTGTTTGCCCAGCTGCGCGTGATGACACATAGAACATTTGATCTTGACAAGGTCACCGGCAGTATTGTATGGTCTTGTTTGGCTGAGGGAAAAGAACCAAAGAGGAGTGGGACATGACGCAGCTTGAGCCATTTGAACCGTTTGAAACCATTCGCAAAGTGTGGGATGAAGAAACAAATGAATGGTGGTACGCCGTCGTTGACGTGATCGAAATTTTGGCCGAAACCAAAAGGGCCAGACGCTACTGGGACGATTTAAAACGCCGTACATTGAAACAATCAGGGATAGAACTGTCCGCATTTTGCGGACACTTCCCCATGAAGCACAAAACCAATAACCGCACCTACCAAACCGAATGCGCCGCGCAGGAAGGGCTGCTGCGCATCATCCAATCCGTCCCCTCTCCCAAAGCGGAACCGTTTAAGCGGTGGCTGGCCATGACCGGCAGCCGTCGGCTCGACGAGATTAAGGCCGATCCGCTGGAGCTGGAGCGGGAGAAGTACCGGCTGCAGGGGTATGACGAGGAGTGGATCAACGCCCGCCTCAACTCCAAAACGGTGCGCAACGAGCTGACCGATGAGTGGCAAAAGCGCCAGGTAAAGGGGCGCGAGTACGGCGTTCTGACCAACGAAATCCATTCCGGCACCTTTGACGGCCTGTCGGTCAAGCAGCACAAAGATCTCAAGGGGGTGGAAAAGGGCAATCTGCGCGACCACATGACCCCTTTTGAGCTGGCCTTTACCATCCTGGGGGAAGCGGCCACCACGGAAATTGTGCGTGGTGAAGATGCCCAGGGGTTTGACGAAAATCTCGATGCGGCGCGACGTGGCGGCCGGAGTGCGGGTAAGGCGCGAGAAACCTTTGAAAAAGATTTTGGGCAGAAGGTGATCAGCAACAGGTCGTATTTGGAGGAGCGCAAGCGGCTGGCTTCCGGCCGGACAATTCCTGAGGAGCAGATCGCGGAGCTGCAGGGGCTGGTCGCCGCGGTGGCTGAGGCGTTGGGCGGTGAAGAACATCATTTTCAAACGGTGACCACGGAGCTGCACCGCCGGTTTGGCATGCGCAGCTATGAAACCATCTTGATTGATGAGGTGGATCCAATCTCCCGCTTTTTACACGATTGGTATGATTCGTTGACCGATGATGACGTGCCATTTTAATTACCCCTTCTGTATTTGGCCATGTCCGTACGTATGACACGTACAGACATCCCTGCTCGCAGCCGGCAGCCAAAATAAGTGAAAGCCCTGCCCCTGGGCTTTTTGAACGGTTGGCTGTTTGTAATTCAATTCGAGAAAATACGCATTGCGATTCGTCTTCCCACTGTGCCACTCCCGGCAGTGCCGGCAAAATCGGTGCGCGAATGAGGTTTGACGAGGTAATAATGAGCGATAACAAATTATCCTGGCAGGGATCAGGGTTGGGGATGTGGTCAGCGGCCGTTCCGCACCTGTCTTCAACTCTAAGGTAGAGCCAGCAGATTACTATAAAACGACCGGCCTTAAACTCATCCGGCGACCCCCAATAAAATCACGGCTTTGTTCTGTTTCATTATCTTAGTAAAATAGGTTTACCTTTTTACGTGTTGAAACTATGATAGTTTGTACTATTACTTTTAAGGACTCTGGTATCGATGTTTGTTGATCGACAGGAAGAACTGGCTTTCCTCAATCGCATGCTCAAGCGCCGCCGGCCAGGGCCGGGGCAGCTGATTTTGCTCTACGGCCGACGGCGAGTGGGCAAGACCGAGCTGCTCAAACATTGGGCCCAACAAAGCGGCGTCCCCTTCACTTACTGGGCGGCCAACAAAGAACCGGCGCAGCTGCAGCGCCGGAGTTTTATGGCTACCATGATGAATTTGCCCGAAGAACAGGCAACTCCCTTTTTTGACAGTTGGCCTGCTCTTTGGCGCTGGCTGGGGCCACGGCTGGCTGAACGACAGGAGCAATCCATTCTCATCATTGATGAGCTGTCCTATGTTAGTGCCCAGGATCCGGCCGTATTGTCAGCGCTGCAGCATGCCTGGGATCATCATCTGAAAAACGCCAATCTCGTGATTGTCCTGTGTGGCTCGCAAATCACGACGATGGAAGCGATCATGAAGCACCAATCTCCGTTGTTTGGCCGCTTTAGCGGGCAGTGGTTCCTCAAACCGCTTCCCTTCTACAGTTTGCTAGAGTTTTTCCCCGATTGGTCAATCGAAGAGCGCATTGCCCTCTACGCCATTGTGGGTGGTGTACCGGCTTATCTGAGATGGCTCGAACCAGGGTTGAGTCTAAGCCAAAACATCCAGGAAGTCATGCTGCAATCCGGCAGTATGTTTGTGGCAGAACCCGAGTGGCTGCTCTATGATGAGCTGCACGACCTGTCGACCTATCGGTCGATCCTGCGGGCCATCAGCCATGGCGCTCTTACGCTCAAGGCGATAAGCGATGCCTGCCTCATAGGCTCTTCGGGGCTGACCTTTCATTTAGAAAAGCTGCAGGAGCTGCGTTTTGTGGAACGTCGCTTGCCGGTCACGCTGACGGCCGCTCAACAGCGACGCTCCAAACGAGGCCGCTACCACCTTAGCAATCCATTTTTCCGCTTTTACTTTCGCTTTATCCAGCCTCATCTCAACTCGCTGCTGTCGACCGAGGAGACCACAGCTCATATCCGACGGGAGCTGCGCAGCTATATCGGTCTGGCATTTGAACAGCTGGCTCAGCAGTGGGTGGTGGCCCAGGCGCGCGGTCAGGCACTGCCGTTTACCCCTCAAGGAGTGGGCAGCCACTGGAGTCGGCGCGTACAGGTTGACGTTGTGGCAATCAATCACGAAACACGTGAGATTCTGCTGGGGGAGTGTAAGTGGGGCACCGAGCCGGTGAGCCGCCAGGTGGTACGAGACCTGATTGAGGTCAAGAGCCCGCAGCTGCGCCGCGATCTTTCGCTAGGAGACCAGTGGGCTTTTCACTTTGCCGTATTTAGCCGGGCCGGCCTCACCCCAGCGGCATTCCAGACGCTGCAGGCGGCTGGTGGATTAGCGGTTGACCTACAAGATCTCAGCCAGGGGCTGGATCCACCCAGCTAATCGGTGACATCTGCTTGGGTACGAAGGATAGGAAAGGAGCGCCGTTTCAATGTATAATTGAAATGCGGTTCAATGTTGGTAGTGAAAGGGAAATATAGATGACACTAACAATTGAATACCCAGAAGGTTTGGAAGCGGCCATGTCAACCACCCGGCAGGAATTGGAAGCCCAAATTCGTTTGATGGCTGCCCTTAAAATGTTTGAATTGGGCAAATTGTCTTCTGGCAAAGCCGCCCAACTAGCGGGCATCTCTCGCGTCGAATTTTTTGAGATGTGCGGGCGTTACCAGGTACCAATTGTAATTTACTCTTCGGGCGAGCTTGAAGCAGAATTGGCACAGGACCTAGCAGCTTTAAAAGATTAGGCCGATACCAAAAGCACTGCAATTCATGACAATTACACACCCTATTAGCAGCGTGTCTGCGGGTATTTCCCCTTCAACCGTTGGATTTCCCCTTCCGCCTGCCCCGGCCACAGCTCATGCGGCGGCTGGGGCCAGATCTCGGCCGCCTCGGCCGGGAAAATCTGCTTAAACAGCTGATAGTAGCAGGCCACACCCAGAGCCCGCAGCGGGGTGGCCATCGACGCCTCAACAAAGCCGCCGATCAGCTCGGCGCCTGTCGCCGGGGCCAGAACACGGATCAGCATCGATGCCCGATTGTGATGCACGTAGTCGGCCGTCTGCTCAAATTCGACCACTCGCCGCAGCAGCTCATCGCAGTGGCTTTCATACAGCCGCGTATCTCCTTGCGGAAGCAGGGCGCTCGGCCGCAGGTAGCGAAAGGCGTTCCAGATCGGGCCCATCTCAAAGCGATCTTGTGGGATCGCGCCCACCATCTGCTCATTCCGGCATGTCCAGCCGTCCGGATATTTGGCCATCATGCGCTCGATACGCGCCTCGGCTGCGTCCATGTCGCCAAAGGTCCGCTTCAGGGTGGCCATTAACCCATGGCCGATTAAATCCCCGATAACGCTATCAACACCGTCCGGTAGTTCAACCGCCGGCGGCTCGGCCGTCAACCATTCGCTGGTCTCTGGGGAGCCAAATAAGTCAAGGGCCAGTTGGATAGCCAGTTCAGTTTGAGTAATCATTTTTCACGCTCCTTAAATTTGTATCGCCCCGCCACCATGGCGTGGCAATCTTTGTTTGCATACGTCATGCCGCAGGCAGGCCACAGCCCTAGGAAAAACATGAAAGAACTGGGCGGGTTTTCACGGCGGTGAGGGGGCGGAAAACCTGCCCACTAGTCTTGGTTCTTGGTTGTTTTTCCGGCTGTGGTAGAGAGGGCGATACGGAGCGCTTCTTGGGGACCCGGCCGCTGAAGCCCGCCGCTGCGCTTGTGAAGCGGCCAGGAAGTCAGCGGTGGGGGAAGGGCTCTACTTTACGCACCGCGCGTAACGTTTCCCGCAGTCCGAAGCGGTGGTGCACAGGCATGGTGAAGGAAACGGACGCGGATAATTTTGGGCAGAAGGGAATCAGCGGCAAACCTGGTGACCCACTGACACTTTTCATGATAAAACACCAAAATGACTACACCGCTAAGAGGTTTTTATGGCCACCCTGATCATTCGCCATCTCAGTGAGGATACCGAAAACAAACTACGCCGGATGGCTGAGCGCCACGGCTGGTCCATGGCAGAAGAAGCGCGTTGCCTGCTGGACCTGGCCGTGTGCCAGGAGAGCCGCAAAGGGTTGGGAACCTGGATTCGCCAACAGGTTGCCGATATTGATAAGATGAATTTAGACATGCCCGCTCCTTCCACCAGCCGCCGAATTTTGGAGACGAGCCAACGTGAAACGGCATGTGCTATACTAGGCAGCGGTAAAAATTGTGGCTGACATTAATATCAGGACGCTTTATTCATGGATCATCAAATTAAGATTCCAGACATCTTATATGAACGTGCCAAACACTTGGCGGCCGCTCGCCGGCAGCCGGTGGAAGAGCTGCTGGCGGATGCGCTTGATTTGATCGAGAAAGATGCGGCATCCTTGCTCGATGAAGCTGAAAAGCGGATGGATCGCGAAGAAGCGGCCTTTGCCGCGCAGCTAT
Organism: Ardenticatenaceae bacterium; assembly: GCA_030065875.1. Taxonomy (GTDB): domain Bacteria; phylum Chloroflexota; class Anaerolineae; order Promineifilales; family Promineifilaceae; genus WTJY01. Next base: position 19,968 of record JASJCR010000104.1, read on the forward strand.
CAAATCTGCGACAGATGTACCTTAATGAATTTGTGGCCATCTTTGGGGGAGAAGTCGTCGATCACGATCCGGATGAAGGGGCTCTCCTGCAGCGAATCGATATCCGCTACCCCAACCAAATTGTCTTGCTAAAGCAGGTAATCGCTCAACCTCGCCCAATTTTCCAGATGAGATCACCCCGTTTGATAAAAGATTAACCCTACACCATGTCTATCACTTATGAATATAGCAGGGAGTACGACCCAGCTGCCCCCGTAGTCGAAATTGGATTGAGCAAATCTGGGACTCTACAGGCCAATCTGCAAGTCAACGAGAGCGGTGACACCGGGGCAGATGCCTCGATGTTGCCCATCGACCTTTTGCAAAGTGCCGGAGGCCGCTATGTTGAACAGCATCGAATGCGCGGCGTCACCGGCCAAACGATGAAGGTCCATCTTTATTTGGTTGCGGTCCATGTTAGCGGGGAGACCATCCACGGGATCCGTGCCGTCGCCATGCCCAAAGGAAGTGAATCAATTATTGGCCGGGATGTCCTCAATCAATTGGGGCTCAGGCTCAACGGTCCAGCTCTTGAACTGACAATCGACTAACAGGTACAGTAAATCATAATTTCCCTAAAAGACAATCACAATCCTCTGTTGATGAAATGATGACAACAAATATTAAGTGATGAATTCAAACTAAATCAACCAAGACGAAATCAACGCCATCTTATGGAAGGCATGCGATACCTTCCGGGGGACGATTGACCTGAGCGAATACAAAAACTACCTCCTCCACTTACGATTGAGGGTTGGTCCATAGTTTGGAACCACCACGTTTTTCGTCGCCATGGATACGCTTAACGTCTCTCCAGAGACGAATTTCGTTGTGAGACTAAAACTGCCACGACAAAATTTGTGTCCGCTGAAACCCCAATCGTC
>JASJCR010000105.1 GCA_030065875.1 Ardenticatenaceae bacterium
CAACAGGGCGAGATGTGGCAGCGCAACTGCGACCATTCCCTGCGCTGGTTCCGCACCTTTTTGGCACAGGAGCTGGGTCTGGGCCGATGGGATAAGCCGAAGGTTTACGGGGATGAAGACCGCTACAAAGCCGGTTTGCCCCACTGGCTGCTCAAGATGCTGACCAAACAGCTTCACCTGCGGCAGGGAAACTGGCGCAAAGCCCGCCAGGCGGAAAGAACCTACCAGTTTTGGGGTAAATACACCCGGCTGTGGCGCTGGCTCATCGAGCATGAGGGGATCGAAAACGCCGCTGACATCCAGCGTCGCCACATCTTTCACTTCATCGATAGCATGTTGGCCACGGGTTATGCTCCCAAGACCATTAACGTTTGGCTTTACAGCTTTCAGTCGACGCTCCGTTTTATGGACGAGCGGGGAATGGTCATCAACCGGCGGCTGCTCATGATTCAGGGGCTGAAGGTCGATGACTCGCTGCCACGTTTTTTGAGTGCCGAGCAGGTGACCAAAGTCCGCCAGGGGCTTGAGGAGCGGGTCGCTCAGGCCAAAACCCCGGTGCAGATCCGAGACAGCCGGCTCGACCGGGCGGTGTTCACCCTGTTGTGGCAAACGGGGGTGCGCCTCAGCGAGCTGGAAGATTTGACGCTGACCGATTTAGATCTGTCGGAGCGCAGCGTCACCATCCGGCAGTCCAAGGGGTTGAAGGACCGAGTGGTCTACCTGACCGATACACTCGTTAAAGTGCTGACCGCCTACCTCGAGGTGCGGGGACCGGCCCTGAGTGACCACGTATTCATTTACCGGCACAAACAGGTGTCTAAAGATTTGGTTCGCTTGAGGATCAAGGCCGCTGGAAAGCGGGTGGGCGTATATGTCACCCCGCACATGCTGCGCCACACTTTCGCCACCCAGCTCCTCAACTCCGGCTGCAAAGTCACCTCTATCCAGCGGCTGTTGGGGCACAAACGGCTCAACACGACAATGGTCTATGCCCGAGTCCATGATGAGACAATCATGGCCGATTATTATCGGGCGATGGCCCAAATTGAGGTTGAGCCGAATGCTGAGCCAGACAACCCGTTGGCATTATTGGACCAGCTAGAAAGCGGCGGCCTGGATGACCGGCAACGGCAGGTCGTCGAAGCGCTTCGTTGTTGTTTATCTAACCCTGACCGGAAATAAATGGCCCCATTCTCAGAAAGAGGGAAATTGACGGTGAAATATTTCCACCTGCGAGGGAGCCTTAGTGAAACCTATATATATTTTACAAAATATTGCAGCCTCATTATGTCAATAAAAAGCTTTTAGGACATCATTTAACCCTTTACTTACATTTATACGTTTTGAATGTTTAAAACATAATTCTTTTGTTTTTTTCCCTAAATGGGGAATTAATCGCTGGAACAATTCAGGCTTTTTATTGGTCATCTCAAACAATTTCTCACAAAAACAAACCCCGATTAGTGTGTCTTTAATACGCGGGTCCTCTTGGTTTGCCAAAAACTCAAGCCAATTCAATAAATCAAAAACTCGAATATCATTTTTAGAGTTCTCAATTACAGACACAATATACGGAGTTAATATGGATTCGAATAGAATTGTAGAACCGATCCTCCTTTCATCGTCAAGCGGTAATCGACGAAGCTGTTGAATCCATTCATCCGTTGGATAAGGAGAATTTATTCCATATGAGTAATATTCATCTTTAATTTCTGGAACCCTCTCCAGTGTAAGGGCTTCAATTTCACTGTATGAGATTTTCTGTTGTTGCATATTCAATATCCAGTAGATTTTGCTCCATTATAAGCGTCCAAAAGATCATCATATATTTGCCTAACAATATCAAGGTCATTTTCACTTAACCTCACCCTGTTATTTCCTCGTCCGGTCATACCTGTTTCCAGGATTTTTCGCATTTGACCCAGTCTTTCCTCTGCTTTAATCATATGATCGGCAATTTCATCTGGTGTTCCCCTTCGCAAAATGCCCGCTGTCCCTCCAAGATATTTATCAGTATCCCTGAAGAGCTCGTTAACAAGGTTATTCTGTAAAACTGTACTTTCTACATCTGGCTTAAGCAGATATTCTAAGCCTGTCAACTCATCAAATTTATTCCAAACATTATCAGCCTGATCTCCAAATTGTTCATAAACCCATTTTCGTACGCCTACTTCGCCACCAGCTTCAAAAGCTTCATTTGCTCCCTTCATCAATGCTTTTCGACCCACATCATCTAGCGGAAGCCCAATGGGAAGTAAATCATCAGGTTCCACGGTTTCAAAAAAGACAGCCATACCGATATTAAGCCCAGCCATCATTTTTTCTGCGCGTGTGGTATTCGGGTTCGCTATGGTACGTCCTGCTTGCCATCCATCATAAACCGTCCAACCATAATCAATTGCTTTTGTTGCTATTACAACGCCAGCAACAATACAGGCCCATGTCGTTATTCCATCGACACAGTGGCCTGATGCATCTGTGTATCGAACGGGATTGTTTTGCACATAGGAGAATCTATTGAGTGTTTGTGGATTGATCGGATTAGGAACTATACTATCCGGAGTGAGGTGCCTGGATATATAAGGGACGTAGAAGCGGGCATTCATGTAGATCAAGCCCAGACCCCAGCTCTGGCAAGGTCTTCTTCATGTGCTGTGGCCGGCCTCCGGCCGCGCCACTCGCCTCACCATTCGATGGCGGTTAAGACCACATCGTTTTCTTCCTCCTCCTCACTCATCCATTTCCGGGCAGAAATGAAAACCGGGAGCCAGTGAATGATGGAAAAGGTGAAGTAGTAAACTCCATAGCCCTCATGAATTTTTGTGGTCTCCATAAGCAAATTTTAGCCTCAATTTTCATGGTGAGAAAGGGAGATTTGGATGGGTACCAGGCGGCACGGCCGGAGACCGGCCGCAGCAAACCAGGAAGACCCCGCCAAAGCTAGGGCAGATAAATTTGGGTCAAGAAGTCCTTGTAATCTTCAGAGGATGGAAGTCGGTCATTCATCGGAGAAGTATGCCTGACTTCCGTCGATTTGCCCCTCAACTCAACTGTCTTGGTTTGTTAAACAACCCTCAATCATGAGTTTTTTCTATGTCAAGCAATAAATTTAACCAAAAAAATTCAACTTTTTTAAGCACTATACGGATATCAAATGATTCAACATTTAATTTTTTAATCTCATAATAAAAATAGCGATCCTTAAACAATTGCATTTGCTGATTTCGATCTATATCATCCAGGTGACTCATGCCCATGAATACAAGGCACGTGTTTTTTTCAGAGTCGTTGATCGCCTCTATATTTTCAATGAAATGTGGACTATATTGCAGATGTGGCCAGGCACTATCATTAATGAATGCAATTACATCAAAACCCTTGAAGTCATTCAGGGATAATTCGTTTGCCTTTATCCATGCTTCAAATGAGTTTACTGGTGTATATAATTTATCATCCTTATACAATATATCTGTAGTTGTAATGCCAATACTCTTGTATGTATGTTGTTGATTCTCATCCTCTCTCCTTAAATATTTTGCAATATTTGGGCTATGAGCATGTGAAGTTGACCATTCACAAAACAAAATTTTCATGTTATTTTGGGCCTTCCAAATTCTTCCTCTGTATAGAGCCTTGTTGATCTCATGAAATTTTCAACAGATTGAGCTCTTTCTTCTGCCGTTGCATCCGGTCGTAGATTGGGATTAGTATCATTAGGAATACCGCTAGGGCAATTGTGCACCAGCTGGTCCTCAGCAAAATAGGTGTGGAACCCTTCGACCGTGAAGTTGTAGACTGACTCTGACTCATCCAGCTGCTGCTGCTCGACAACTACCACGTTTGCTGCCTCGCCATCGGCCGTGCGCAGCGCGTCACCGCTTTCCAGATTCTCGGCATTGAGCCACCCGTCACCCTCCACATCGATCGGGTGATTATGGGTCACCTCCAGAACGGTGGCATCATCATCTTCACACTTTGGATGGTGATATAGACCAGCTCATCCTCCGGGTGATCGGTCAGTGAAACCACTTCCTGGTACGCTTGCTCCCCACTGTCCGGGTCTTCAGCCAGAACGGTATCCCCAATGTCAATCTTTTCAATTGGAACCGGACCCTCAGCAGTGAGGATCATCGTACCGGCCGTGAAGGAGTTATCCGTCACACAATTTGATACCGTATGGTCTGAAGTGGAGCGCGGCCGGATATCGTCGTTCAGGTCACTCCGCCTGGCGGCTCCTGGTACATCCGCGGCCGTCTTCCGACCCACAGACGCAAATTCGTCTGTCGACTTGACGCCAATTGTGCCCAGATCATCCAGCGATTTGGCACCAACGGTGGCGTACTCATCCATTGTGCCAATCACGTCATCCACGTTTCTAGCCAGATTGTCCAGCCCGCGGGCCGCGGCAAAGACTGCATCCAATGCGCCGAATATCAGACCCGCCACAAGCCCCCCGATTATGAGCTTCATCTCAAAATCGGACAGCTTCTCCCCGGAAATTAAATCATAGCCCAGAAACAGGCTCAATCCGTCATACGCCTCATCAAAGGGGGTAAAAGCGATCCCGACCTGTACCGCAATCTCCAGCGGCACGGCTAGGATTTCGCCCAGGGTCTTGAGCGATTTACCCACCACCCACTTGTTCCGCAGGGCAAAATCTTTGATCTCCACCGCCGAATCCTTGACCACCTTGGTCAAGTTGGCCAGATGATCCTGGGCCTCAGCCGCAGCATCCCGCCATTTGGCCGGGTCACGGGCGGCTTCTAGCAGGGCCTCTATCATCAGCCCGACCTCCCGCGAAGCCTCCTGCGAGGCGGCCTGAATCTGGGCGATCATCTGCGCCAGATCGCGCACAAAGCAGGTCAGGCTCTGCCCATCGCTGCCGTTCTGCGACCCGATGCCGCTGTTCCCTCCCTGCGCGCTGAGGGCCGCAACGGACAGGTTCATTCCTCCCCCACCGCTCAGGGCGGGTGAGGCCACAGATCGGCCGCCGGCAGGGCATGCCCCCCTTGAGCCGGCATGCGGCCGCTGGGGTCGGTGGTGTTGATCGGGTTGTTAAAGCCATAGGCATAGCGATGCAAGGTGCGCGGCGCGCTGGGGTCCCCCAACACGGTGTCCTGCTGCAGGAAGCGGCCGCTGGCCGGATTGTACGTCCGAGCCCGCAGATAAAGATGACCGGAGGCTGCCTGCTCCTCCCCGGCATAGCCGTAGCGGCTCACGTCGGATCCGCTGCTGGTGAGCACCGAGCCAAACGGGTCGTAGAGGCGGTTGAGGGTCACCTGCCCGGAGGCATCACTCACCTGCCGGATCGAGCCCAGGGCGTCCGGCAGCATGTATTCCCAGGTGGCCGGGGCGGCGTTGGCCCCGGTCCCCCCGCGCTGCTCGCCAATCAGCCCCAAACCCCAGACGGAGAGGGGCCGTGTGCCCCCCTGCTCGGCCGAGAGGACCTGCGGCAGCGCGGCCGCCACGTCCTGGACAAAGGTGGTATCGATGCCGTCGAGGCTCTCCAGCACCCGAACCCCGTCGCCGTTGTAAGCGTAATTGGTAATCGAGAAGCCGCCGCTGAGCTGCTTGAGCCGGTTGGCGCTGTCGTAAGCGTAGGTATAGGCCCCGTCACTCAGCAAATTGCCGTTGTTGTCATAGGTGTGGGGCACCCCGTTAACCGCGGTCAACCGGTTGGCGGCGTCGTAGGTATAGGTCGTTACCTCGCCCAGCGGGTCGGTGGCCGCAGCCAGCCGGTTCAGCGCATCATAGACAAAGCTGACGGTCCGCAAAAGGGGATCGGTCACGGCGGTCTGGTTGCCTACCCGGTCATACCCATAGGTGGTCAGCTGCCCGGCCGGATTGATTATCTCCAGCAGGTTGCCGTTTAAATGGAGACATCAATGACCAGTAGGAGAAAATAACATTACCCCAGCAATAATTGCCCAGCTCACAGGTAAAGCATCAACGCCGCCAGAACGGCCATGAACACAATCAGGCCCGGGAACCGCTGTGGAATATCGAACGACCCAATGAGCACCACATCTCCGACAACCAGCAAGGGCACGCCTCGCTGCTCGATTGGAATCTGAAAGTGCTCCACAGCCGCCTGGTACATAGCCACCCCCTGTGAGGTTGACGTGCTCACCACATAAAAAACAAAATACCCAATAAAACTCGATGTTGGTTCATGGACAAACACCCCAATCCAAGTCCTCCCCAACCCTGCGACTGGGCTCTAAATCGGGCTAAACTTGGCCCGGTCAGGGTACCGGCTGCAGCCAGGAAAGCTACACCATGAGTAGTGATCGTTATACCCTTACCGTAGCTGTAAGAATCCGTATTGTCATCGGCTGGATGATGATTTTGGGCTCAACAAAACAGGCCGTGCACAGGCATTCCAGTCGACATCTGTTGACTCGATGTACAACAAATGTTGTAGGTTGGACCTGCAAATTTTTTATTCACCATTCAGCAGCAAACCAATCAAAATCGAAATCACGCCGGCGATGAGGGTCTTCAACCCGAAAACAAATAGGTTTTCACCAGAAATCCGCCCTAAAAACATGCCCAGGCCAAACAAGGTCAACAACGCCAGGCCAATGGAAGCGTAGTAAGCCCACAGAATGGAAGGCAGTAAGCCGGCAATGAGGAAAGGCACCAGAATCAAGAGGGCGGCCAGAAAGGGTGAAAGACCATCCACCAGAGCCACGACGATCACGGCCATGCGCGAGGCCCGGCCGATACGCGTGTGGTTGAGGTCGGTCAGGGTGTGACGGCCGAGTTCGGCCAGGTCGCGTTTGCGCTCGGCCGTTTCGGTCAGGTATGCGCCCCACAGGCCGGAAATGCCCATCGCCACACAAGTGGACAGACCGGTGGTGACAACGATGTGTGCTTCTTCGATCCCGGCCGCCAGGTTGCCTATCAGCACACCGATCATCGTCAGCACGCCGTCAAAGGCGTTCATGGCGAAATAGCGGCGGGCGATCTCACCGATGTTGGTCAAATCGCCAAATGCTTCGATCTGCTGCCAGAAATCGCGCAGGGAAATGGAGTCAGGCATCGTTTAATCCTGTAGGGTCACCGCGTCGTCAATAATTATCCGGCCGGCAACCACCTCATCAATCGAATGAATTGCGCCACCCATCTCCTCGATCAAGGATAGAACGGCCGCATGATCGATTTTCTCCCCTTCGATGGTTATTTTGGCATTTTCCACCTTGCGGTCCATTTCATAGATACTGATATTAACGGCCGAAATCCCGTCCAGTTCACTCAGTTGCGTGGCCATCTCAATGATGCCCGGTTCGTGCGGTTTCAAAGTATCTAAAACCAGCCTGCGTATCCTGCCCATTGTCCCTCCAATCTTGAGTAGAAAAAAGTCTTAAGTTAAATAAAGAAAAGTGCGCTGCTTCAGACAGATTTGCTTTAATACATGGCCAGATCATTCAACACAGGATCAATACAAATATGGAATCAGGCGCCATGACCGCTCGGTATATGTTTCCCAGACCGCGCCAAACTCCGCATGCATCAACACCTCTTCATCCCTGATTCGATAGAGGATAATCCCCACCGCCAAAGCCGTGCCAACCAGACCGATCCATGAGCGGAACAGGAGAGAAAATCCAGTGGCGTATACGATCCCTCCCAGGTAGCGGGGATGACGAATCATCCGATACGGGCCGCTGGTGATCAGCTGGTGATTTTCCTGGATCGTTACCTCAGCGCTGTACAGCCGGCCCAGGGCGATACCCGACCAGAAAACGAGGATCATCCCTAGGCCAAACAGGGCCAGACCCAGCCACCGCACGGAAACCATTTCGCTCATTACGCCCACGTGACGGCGATCGGCAAAAGGCAAAAAAAACAGAGCCACATACAGCAAAATGGTAATGACAATCCGCACGACGGTTTGCCGGGGATTAATTTTGTCAGCCTGACCCTTACCGCCCCGTAATGTTTGCGGCTGATCGTACGCCTGAACCCCAGCGCCGACACCCATGATGACGATAAGCACCGCGTATGCCGCTCTTGGCGCAAGAGAAAAAAACCCGCGCATATCGTCAGGTCCCCATCCCAAGAGCGGCACGGCCGCAAAGATCAGCAGCGAAGTGACAAAAAAACCAAGAGCGCGTAAAAGTTTCATGGAATGACCTCACATCGTAACGCAACTCAGGTACTGGCCAGCCGCAGTTTGCAAATGCGCTCCAGGAGGGCCTTGATCACGTTTTGCTGGATCATGCTGGCGATTCTAGGATCCTGATCAAAGAGCTCGCGCAAACCAGCCACGTTGATAGCCAGCACCTCAATCTGGCGCAGGCTGCGCGCAGTGCAGTTTTGCGTATAAGGGGGCACCAGCGATGGACAGCCGATCATGTCCCCGACCTGAACCGGCCGCGTCAGCGTCAGGCTGGCCCCATCCACGGAAAAGGATTCTTCGACCTCGCCGTCCACGAGAACAAGCATCTCCTCGGCGGCTTGCCCTTCTTCAAATAAAATCGTGTCGGGGACAAAACATTTTTCCCGACACACCGGTAGCACCGCCTGCATCTGTTCCTCGTTCAGGCCCTGGAATAGTCGATAATCGTGCAAAAGCTTAAATTTAACGTTCATTGGAAACCTCCATTTTCATCACCATGACATGACTCCTTTTTCGTTTTTAAGCACTTTCGTTGACGCCCAAGAGGACTTCAAGCAGCATCTGAACCTCGCCACCCTTTAGCAAGAAGGCGTCTGCTCCGGCCGCCAGGGCCTCGCTCCGGTATTGACCATACATCGTCAGGGCGATGATCCGCACCCCCGGCCATTCCCGTTTGATGCGGCGGGTGGCCTCCAGCCCATCGATGACCGGCATCTGCATATCCATGAGTACAACATCCGGCCGGCAGGCTTTTACCAGAGCTATAACCGCCTGGCCATCGGCCGCCTCCCCCACCACTTCCAGGCGTGGGTCCAAGGCCAACAGCGCTTTCAGACCCTCACGCGTGGGCGCTTGATCATCCGCAATTAAAACGCGTCGCTTCATCGGCCGTTTCCTCAGGAGCAATCTGGTGGGAGGAGCCGTGCTCCTTTCACCAGAAATCAGGACAATTAGCTCTTCACCTCGATGCGTTTGGCCTGGCTTTCTTCAGCCTTAGGCAAGGTCAGCGTCAACACGCCATCCTTGAATGCGGCCTCTGCGCCTTCCACATCCACCTCAGCCGGCAGGGTAATCGTGCGTTGAAACGCCCCAAACCGACGCTCACGATACAGGTAAGAGCCTTTTTCTTCCTCTTTTTCCTCTTTGGATTCACCCTTGATCGTCAGCACATTGCCGGAAATCGAAACATCGACATCTTCGGGCTTCATGCCGGGCAGGGAACCTTCAACAATCAACGCTTCCTCCGTCTCCCGCACGTCAAGGGCCAGCGGCCGGATCTCGCTGCGGGCAAACGATCCCTCCCAATTGAAGCGGTCTTCAAATAATTCCCTCATCGCTTCGCGCAGGGTCAGGCTTCTTTCAAAGGGATCCCAACGAATTAACTTTGACATTTGGTTTTCCTCCAATTAAAAACTTTCTATTTTGATGAACTTTTTCATCGGCTGTGGTTCTGCTTTAAGCGTATCTAAAAATGACGCTCCTGTCGTCGCTGAAATGCTGATTTCCGGCTCAACAAAAAGACCGCCCTCGGACGGTCTCTCTCCACTTTAGTTGACAGTATCTACAACATTTGATGTAGAAGATAGAGTGATGCACATCGCCCGTGCTGATTATGGATTTTTTACCAGCTCCCGACCGTGGTAGATAAGGGTATAATGGGGTCAAGAGACATATTCTTTAGCTAAAAGGGACCGGTTGAAATGTCCCAAAATTTCCTCAAGCAACATAGCAAAACCGAGCCTGCTCCGCCCGTGGAAAGCGACCTCATCAACGCCGTGTTCGATACGGTGGAGACGCTGATCGTTGTCATCGATCGCCGCGGCCGGATCGTGCGCTTTAACCGCGCCTGCGAAACAACGACCGGCTACACCCTTGATGAGGTGAAAGGGCAGCGGCTTTGGGATCTCTTTCTCCTGCCTCATGAAAAAACGGCCGTTCGAGCGGTCTTTGCCGAGCTGGTGGCCGGTCGCTTTCCCAACAAGAGCGAAAATGTCTGGATCACCAAAGATGGCCGGCACCGTTTGATCGCTTGGTCGAATACCGCCATTCCTGACGCAAATGGCGAAGTGGCATACGTCATCGGCGCCGGAAACGATATTACCGCTCGCCAACAGACCGCCCTGCTGCTCAACGCCAGCGAAAGCCTGCAGCGGGTGACCACCGCCCTGCTGCAGCACCTGACGACGCTGGGCGACGTGTTGAGCATCGTCTGTTCCGAAGCGCTGCAGCTGACCGGGGCGACCGGCAGCGCGGTTCTACTGCTCGAGGATGAAACATGGTTGCAGGTCACCAGCAGCAGCGGCACCCCCACACCTGCTGAGGAACGACTACCCATCAGCGATTCCTCTGCTGGGGTGGTGATCGATCGGGGTGAACCGCTGCTCCTGAATGAGCCGCAGGGGCAGAAACAGGCTTACCGCAACCCGGATATAAAAACTCTGCTCGCAGTCCCCCTGTGCGTCAACGACACGACCCTGGGCGTGCTAGACGTGGTCAACAAGCCTGGCGGCTTTACGGCCGAGGATGTGCAGGTCATGCAGCTTTTTGCCGATCAGGCGGCGATCGCCATCGAGCACGCCCAGCTGCACGAGCAGGCGGAGAAGCTGGCGGTGATCGAGGAGCGGCAGCGGCTGGCGCGGGAACTGCACGATTCTGTCACTCAGGCTCTCTACAGCGTCATTCTTTACGCCGACGCCACTCGTATGGCCCTGACGGCCGAGAAACGGGAAGTAGCCCTGGAACACTTAAATGAACTGCGCACGATGGCCCGTGAGGCGATGATGGACATGCGCCTGCTCATCTTTGAACTGCACCCACCGGTCCTGGAAAAAGAGGGGCTGGTCACCGCCGTGCAAAGCCGTCTGGAGGCGGTGGAAGCGAGGTCGGGTTTGCAGACCGCACTGAAGGTCATGGGGGATGAGGTTCGTTTGCCTCTGGCTCTCGAAGAGGAGCTGTACCGTATCGTTCAGGAAGGGTTAAACAACGCTGTCAAGCACGCCCGGGCGCAGCAGGTCACCGTTATTCTTCATTATCATGACGATGCCCTGGATCTCGAAGTCCGAGACGACGGCCGAGGCTTTGACCCTGCCCACCCGGGTGGCGGGATGGGGCTGCGCGGGATCGAGGAGCGGGTCGCGCGTATCGGCGGCCGGTTAACCATCAAAAGCACGCCGGAATCCGGCACCACGCTTAAAGTTGAGGTTGGATCATGACCCAGGAGATTCGGGTTCTGATTGCAGATGACCACGCCATCGTGCGCAAAGGGCTGCGTGCCCTGCTCAATGAAATCGAGGAGATGGCGGTCGTGGGCGAGGCGGCCGACGGGCGGCAGGCGGTGGACCTGGCGGCCGAAACCCGGCCGGACGTGGTGTTAATGGATATCGTCATGCCTCACATGGACGGTATTGAAGCCACGCGGCAGATTACGGCCGGTCGGCCGAAGACGCGTGTCCTGGCCTTGACCAGTTTTGCGGCCGATGACAAGCTGTTTCCGGCCATTAAAGCCGGGGCTCTAGGGTATCTACTCAAGGATTCAGATCCGGAAGATCTGGTGCGGGCGATTCGGCAGGTCCATCGCGGCGAACCCTCACTCCCCCCCAATATCGCCCGTAAAGTGCTGCACGAGTTGGGGCGGCCGTCTTCTAAACCCAACACGCCCGAACCGCTCACCGAACGGGAAGTAGAGGTGCTCCGCTTTGTGGCCCAAGGCCTAAGCAATCAGGAAATTGCCGATCGCCTGACCATCGCCGAGGTCACGGTGCGCACGCATGTGAGCAACATTTTGGGTAAGCTGCACCTGGCCAATCGGGTTCAGGCCACGCTTTACGCCCTGCGGGAGGGATTGGCCTCGCTGGAAAATGACCTGGAAGAGGAACAACAGCGGGATTGAGCGCCCCCATCAGAAGGGTGCCGCAAGCTGCCGTGTTTAAAGAACCGCCAACATGAACCCCTTAACCCAACAACCCTACATCAATTGTTGTAAATATCATCAACCGTTGTGGAGAAATACCGCCTGAGAGCGGTCTTTTTGTTGAGCTGAAAATCAGCATTTCAGCGACGACACGGCGGCCGTTTCCAGGTACGCTAAAAGAGTCAAATTTAAACAGAGACAGTTTAACTATTTGGTAGGCTATTAAAGGAAAGAGATCCTCACACAACGGCCACCATAGGTCATTTGAGCAGGTAGTTAATTGATCATTCCCGACACGATTGATCTGCGCAGCCCTTAATAAACTTGGAGGCAAATCTCATGTCTCAGCATATCTTTTTAGTTGTTTTTTCGCTCAGTCTAATTTTAGCGGGGTGTGCCCCGACAATTTATGAAAACAACCAGATCGTTAGCACACCATCGGCTGTTGATTCCGTAGAAGTCAGCGATCCCAGCTTGAAAGAATCTGGATATTTACCACCCCAACAGGTCACCGAAAACTTTTATGATTGGTATCTGACAACCATCGGCGAGTCTGGCAGCGACACCTTCCGCAATCCACTCGTGGACAAAGCATATCACGATTCACCTTACCTAACCGACAGCTTTGTGGGGTATATCGACGACCTGCTGGATAATTTTGAAAGTGAATTTGGCGGTGCCGGTTACGATCCCTTCTTTTGTGCCCAGGCTATTCCCACAGAAATGACGCCAGACGTTACGTTTGAGCATCATGGGATAACCAGCGTCGTGGTCCGCTCCAGCTTCCCCAACCATATGATCACCGTTGATTTGCAGCCGGACGGTGATAGCTGGCGTATCAGCAACATCACCTGCGCCAATGATCCGGCAGGGACGGCCACGGCTTTCTACACCTGGTATCTGGGTTATATCGGCGACCGCAGCAGCGGTGATTTCCGCAACCCGCTGGTGGATCAAGCTTACCACGATCACCCTCTGCTGACCGACAGCTGGGTGCAGACGGTGGATGAGACGCTGGCCGGCTTCGAACATGGCGGTTCTGATCCCTTCTTGCTAGCGCAGGACATCCCACAAGATTTTAGTGTTGACCCTGGCTTAAAGGAAGGAACGGCCGTCGTCCACCTGCAGTTCAGCTCGGACAGCGTCAAACATTTGCGCGTTACCATGGACGAAACAGGGCGGAAAATCGCGAAGATTACCGAAGATGGTCGAGGGCCCGCTTCCGTGGATGACGAAGACGATGCTTCCCTATCACCTCTCAATATGTCCAACCCCGCGGCGGTTTTTTGCGAAGAACAAGGCTACACCTACGAAATCCGCCAAAACGAGGATGGCAGTCAATACGGCGTTTGTATTCTTGATGACGGCTCCGAATGTGATGGCTGGGCATTCTTCAATGGCTCTTGCCCAGACCCTGAGGAGGGCTTTGCCACCACGATGAACATTGATCTTTCCAATTGGGTGCGGTACACCAACACCGAATTTGGCTACACCCTCTTGTACCCGCCAGAATGTGAGGTGATGGTGGCCAACAAAGGGCATATGGTCTCATTCATTGGGCCGCTCGAAAATAACAAGCGTTGGCCAATGATCATCATAAGCCACGGCAACAGCAATTTTTATCGGCCGCCGGCCGGAAGTGATGTGCAGGAATGGATTATGGGCAACGGCCATCATGTGAGTATGGTTCATCCGGACGCGACGCTGGGTGGTCTGCCGGCTTTGCATCTGAGTCAGGAGTCCTCTCCCCAAGTGTACGCCAGCGACGACTACTACGTCATTCGCGGCGAGCAGCTTTTCCACATCACCTTGTTGCACACTGGTGGGCGGCAAGATTGGACGCTGTACGAGGCATTCCTGGATAACTTTTCATTTGATATGAGCGGTGGTTATGGGCCTGAAGGAACACCTACGCCAGAGGGGAAAAATTCTGATTAAACCGTGGACTCGATATGTTTCAACTCCACTCCTGCTCCGGCGAGTTCTTTTCCAGACGCTCCGGCCGGCCTCTGGCCGAGCCGCTTACCTCACCATTCAATGGCGGTAAAGACCACATCGTTTTTTTCTTCTTCCCTACTCATCCAATACCGGGTAGATATGAAAACCGGGAGCCAGTGAATGATGGAAAAGGTGAAATCGTAACTCCCCGTAGCCCTCATGAATTCTGGTAGTCTCCATAAGCGAAATTTTAGCACGAATAGCCAGAAAGGGAGATTGGGATGGTAAGCAGGCGGCACAGCCGGAGGCCGGCCGCAGCACGTGGGTTAGGAAGACCTCGTATGCAACGCGCCTCGACGTTCACTTTCTGCGTCCTCAACAGCGACTCTTTAACCACTCTGTTTTGAAACAAAAACCAGTACACGCTCCCCAGAACTGTTCGTCATTTCCAGTTTATCGTCCTGGATTTTGTAATTTGCGATCGTGCTCAATGATTGTAGATATGTGTCTTCCTGCTGCATAAGGCCATCCGGTTCAGCGCAAATCATACGTGTTGCTCCCGGCGCGGTGATGGACAGCATGTCTCCGTCCACCTCATACTCGGCGAAATAGTTGTTGCACCCCGCCAAACCGTTCATCCTATTTTCATCAGGATTGAATACGGCCGTTACCTCACTTTCTGCCAATACGGTCTGACCATTCAAAGACAAAAGCATCCATGTGGCACCATCCAGTGTTGCGTTGGTTTCCGCTGCTGAATTTGTACGATTGCAGGCGGACAGTGTAATTCCAAAAACCAATAAAGCAAAAAAAATAGGCAGCATTTTCTTCATCATTTTCTCCATATTTTTAAAAACTATCTCGCGAATTGTGCCGCGATTTCCAATTCATTTAGAGTTGAAATCGCGGCTTACAAACTTCTAAATCCTGAGAAAAACTTCAGGCTAAACGTCGTACCTGGAAGGCCAGCAAAATCAGGCCGATTCCGCCAAACAGCGCAAACAGGGCAATCATCACGATTAGTACCGAAATTGACAGCAGTGGATGGAACAGCAGGAAGCCCGCAAAAAGCAGCGAGGCAACGCCGCTCAACCCCAACCACCACGGATGTGGCAGCACGTCTCGCAGCTGGACAGCCCGGACAATGTTGGCAATGCCGATCATTAATGAGATAAACGCGAATGAATTGACGATGACCAGTTCCGTCAGCAGCGTACTGAATAACGGCCGTAAAAACACGACGAGGCCGGCCAATATGCCCAGAATGCTGATAATGAGGCCCAGCCAGCGATTCTCCTGTTTTAGACCGCCAAAAACGGCCGCAATCAAGCCAAAAATACCGTTGACCAGAAAGGTGGCCCCCATAAACTGCACCAACAAAATCAAGGTGATCGCTGGCCGGATAACAAGGAACACGCCCAGAAGCACTGTGGCGATGCCCTGTAGCAAAAACACCCACCACGAATCAGCAATCGCCGATCGAATTGGGTTGTTATTCTCATATGTTGCTTGCATTAGAATCCTCCTCTGCAGATAATCCTCCCGCAGGCTTCAAAACCTGAGGGAGGTTGCGATTTTACGCAGCGTCGCTGCGATGTTAGTTCATTAACTGACGAACTTCCTGCCAGGCCTGCTCTTGGGAACGGCCGTATTTCTCTTGCAGAACACCTACCAAACGGCGACGGCTGCCGGCAATGCGGTCGAGGTCGTTATCGGTCAACTCGCCCCACGCTTTCTGCACCTCGCCGCGCACCTGGTTCCAATGGCCTTCCCAATACATATCGTTGTAGTGATCGATGACGCGATCGACATTGTGCTTTGCTTCCTCTTCGCTCTGACCATATTTTTCTTGCAACAGCCCAACCACCTGCATGCGTTTGCCGCGGGCTTTTTCGAGATCATCTTCGGTCAACTCGCCATATGCTTTGATGAATTCACCTTTGATTTGCTTCCATTCACCTGCCAAAATATCGTTATTCATGGTTTCCTCCAACAAATTGTGAGATTGATAAAAATCGGCTCTTACCCCTGCCTTACAGGCCTCAAATGTCACTTTTCACCTTAACTCGCCTTTATAACCATCACCTCCCAAACACCAGATTCCTCTGCCCTGTTTAGCGACAGCTCAAACCCAATAGGCTGCGAACAACATCAATTAATTTCTCAGCCCGATAGCCTTTGATAATGACGGCATCAGCACTGCTAGCAAGGGCAATTTGCCCGGCAGCATTGCTTTTCACCAGAGCCAATATCCTGGCTTGTGGCCACTTAAATCGGAGACGATCCGCTGAACTCATGGATTTTGCACTGGCCGAATCCATGTCAAAAAGGATTAGAGCCGGCGGCTGCGACAGATCCATTTTTAGCGCAGCTGATGTGTTGGCTGTGTGATAGACGGTGCGAAGTTCGGGGACGGCCGTTAACAATACCCGCAACCCTTCCCTCAAAATGTCTGATGCTACAACGATGAGCGCAACCTGTTCATCTGCCATGCCACGGTTTCTTGTGCCGCTGTTTACCATTTGTACCTATCTTAACGGCCGCGCTTCTGGGACACATCGCCATAAACACTCAGATCTTCTAGGAAAAATAAACAAAAAAAACTGCCCGGATGGACAGTCTCGCACAAGGAATTTGGGTATTTTTACTTAGTGCTGCATTTCATAAATATTTTAGCCACCGATTAACACTAATCTTCACAGAGCTCCGAAGGAGCAAGAGAGAAGTTGGTGCTAATCTGTGAAAATCCGTGGCTAAATTTGTTTAAGAACTTGAGAAATGAACCACTTAGGCGTAAGGAAAATTGTTTGATTATTGGAAAGCGGTTAACCGCTTTCTGTTTTACTCTAACCGGGCCAGACCCTCGCGCAGGGCAAAAAGGGCTGCTTGGGTACGGTTGGCCAAATGCAGTTTATTGAGGATA
The DNA here is from genome assembly GCA_030065875.1 of Ardenticatenaceae bacterium. GTDB lineage: Bacteria > Chloroflexota > Anaerolineae > Promineifilales > Promineifilaceae > WTJY01. The sequence goes on from JASJCR010000105.1 coordinate 16,897, forward strand.
TTGCCAATGTGGTTGCCTACCGTGCGTTCGCTAATGACAAGTTCTTGGGCGATTTCCTGATTGGTTAAACCTCGCGCTACCAGTTTCAAAACCTCTACTTCTCGCTCTGTAAGCTGTTCAGCGACAATGTCCGGTTTGGCTGGCCGGTTCAATTCTTGCATCAGTTTCAAGGCAATGGTCGGGTGCAACGAAGGCTTGCCTTCATGGACGTCGTGGATCGCCTGCAGAAGCTGTTCTGGCGACGAATCTTTTAGCAAATACCCCAGCGCGCCGATTTTTATGGCCGGGAACAGCTTATCTTCCTCAGCAAAGCTGGTCAGGATTAGAATGCGGGCTTCGGGATTTTCTTGTTTAATCTCATAAATCGCCCCCAAACCATCCAGGCGAGGCATCATCATGTCCAACAGAATGACGTCGGGCTGCAGCTGGCGCGTCAAGGCCACCGCTTTCAAGCCGTCGGGGGCTTCCCCCACAATTTCCATGTCAGGCTGGCTGTCGATCAACGTACGCAGCCCTTTCCGCACGACGGGATGGTCATCGGCCATGACGATGCGAATGGTTGTTGTCTCGTTCATGGGGAGTCCTCCTGGCCAATGTTTATCTTCACCTGGATTCGGGTCCCCGTTTCCGGGCTGGCGTCAATGGCCAATTCGCCACCACAATTCTCTACCCGCTCCCGGATATTGGCCAGTCCCATACCGCCGGATTGGGTGGCTTCGTCAACGGCAAAACCACGGCCGTTATCCATGACGTCTAAGGCAACCCAGCCGTCATCAGAACGGATCTGCACCCTAACGGCCGTTGCCTGGGCATGTTTGAGCGCGTTATTAAGCGTTTCCAGGGCAATCGCATAAAGTGCTTCTTCGATTTGCGGGGGTAGGGAGACCAGCTCATCCGTAATTAAGCGGGCTTCCAGGCCGGCTCGCTTCTCAACTGCTTCCAAACGCTGGCGCAGCGCCCCCACCAATCCTTCCCGATCCAGCTCAGGCGGGCGCAGTTGGTACACCAGCAGGCGCATCTCTTTTAAGGCCTGCTGGGCAATCTCTCCGATTTCCTGCAAGGGCGCTTGAAGATCGTTGAGGTCGCCATTTTTCGTTAGCTGCTGCCATCCGGCGGTCAGCAGCGTCAGGCTGTAAAGAGATTGGGTCACTGAGTCGTGCAGCTCCCGTGCCAGCCGGTGGCGTTCTTCGACAACGGCTGTTTTTTTGGTCTGCTCGTGAAGACGGGCATTTTCAATGGCGATGGCTGCCTGGTTGGCAAAGGTCTGGGCCAATTTGGCGTCCTCTTCCCGATAAAAATCGGGTTCCTGGTGATTGAGCACCAGCAGACCAATCGTTTGTTTGTTGACCGTTAACGGCACGCACAGGCAGGCACGGAAATAATCGGCGATGGTCACATCACCCTCTAATGAACGGTCTATGCTCTGCAGCGTGGCCGCCAGCGGCCCATCATGATGGAGGTCAGCGACGATCAGGGGGCGGTTTTGGTGTATGATTTCCTGGAGCGGCGGATAGTCCAGCAGAGAAAACTTTAGCGGTAACGCCTCTGCCTGCTGACCCTCACCTCTATATGCTTTCATCACCAGCTTCTCACCCTCTAGGATCATGATGGAGACGCCGGTATTTTCAATAACGTGATTGAGATGGTCCAGGATTAGTTTCAGGAGTGATTCCAGTTCCAGGGTCGTGGTCATTTCCTGGGAGATATCGAGCAGGGTGCTTAATTCGGCCGTGCGCGCTGCGACGCGCTGCTCTAGCATTTCCTGCGCTTCCTCCAGGGCCGCCTGAGCCTGTTTGCGCCGGGTGATGTCTCGCAAGATGGCCGTCAAGATCCGCTGTCCGCCAATTTCAATTTTGGAGATGGACGCCTCTGCCGGGAAGAAATCACCATTTTGCCGGCAACCAACGATTTCTTGACGTGCACTCATTTCGCGCGCCGAATCGGCCGATAAGGCAAACGTATCCACATGCCAGCGGTGTTTCTCCCGCCACTCTCCTGGGATGAGTATGTCTAACGGCCGTCCCAAAACCTCATCAGCCGTATAGCCAAAGATTCGCTCAGCTCCCTTGTTAAAAATGATGATATTTTGCTCGACGTCAACGGAGATAATGGCGTCGGCGGCGATGTCCAAAATGCCGCTAAAGCGCGCTTCACTGTCTCGGAGGGCCATCTCCATCTCTTTGCGTTTTAAAGCATAGGCGAAGATTTCACCGGTGAAGCGCAAAAGGTCGACCAGCTCGTCTGGCCAGGCTCGTTCCTGGCGTACGCTGTCGTAAGCGATCAAACCGATCACTTCGTTGCCATAAATTAAGGGCACGTTGGCGGATGACACCGTTTTTTCGGCGGCAAAGGCTCGTCGAACGGCCGCTGCCTCCGGCGGCAGATCGGCCAGGCTTTGGAAAACGATGGCTTCACCAGCGATGAATTTGGGGGCAAACCAGGGAAAATCTGCCAGGGCAACGCTTTGCAAGTTATCCATCGAGCGCGCAATACCTGAGGCGCACCATTGGTGGGTCTGGCTAGCCGTCTCGCCGCCTTCGTGAATCTGAAACAGGTCAACCCGGTCCACACCGGTAAAAATACCGATACCGGCCATGGCCTGGTTTATACCCTCATCAATCTCGTTAGAGGGCAGCGAGATAAATCGAGTCGAAATGGAAGTGATGAGCCGCTGAAACCTCCGGTAAAAGCGATGGGTTTGTTCGGCTTGCTTATATTCTTCTATTTTGTGATGAAGGTCGACAACAGTCTGCTTATTATGGGCCAGGCGTACCTGAGTGGCTATTAATTCTGCTTGCAAATTCTGCAATTTTTCATTCTGGTTGCTGCCTGGTTGATTCATTTTGACGTTTTAATTCTACATTATCGATCAGCTCTAGGTCTTTAAAGATTATAGCGCAAATGGGCAAATTAAGGTGTCGCGCAGCGTTGCGGGAGAGCATCAAACCGGGGCAACGTTCGATTTTTCCCCGTTTCCATAAAAAAAGCGGCGCAATTTTATACTTGCGCCGCTTTTTTCGTTTTCAGAAGGCAATGCAACGATGAATGTTACTGGTTAAAAATCACCGGCAAATAAATAGTGCTTAACCCTTTTTCAAAAGACCCTATATCACAGCCGTCGCCAAACGGCCGTACTTCACCGCGTTGGTCGGTGACAAACTCGATGCCGCAGCCGTTAACGCCGTCAGGAATGGCGTCAATGGCCGGGCTGCCGGCCAGGAGCGCATGGGTCTGCGTATTGCCGCCGTTGTCGGCCAGGCCATCCAGCAAAGGATCGGTGTTGGTGATGTCTCCCGCCCCGCTTAAGGCGCAGCTGCCGCCATCCTCCAGATTGTAGCCGCCGGAAACCAGCGTGCCCCCGCCCAAAGCACAATTTGCGGCGCCGTTGTCGGCAATGATGCTGTTGGTTAAGGTCACCGTTCCAGAGATGATCCCCATCCCGGTGTCGGTGACCACGGCCGTATTGTTCGCCAGGCTGGCATGCACCAGCTGCAGCGTCGCCGAAACACCGATTTGGGTCAAGATGCCATCCTCATCGGCCTGATTGCCGCTCACGGTGCTGTTGGTCAGCGTAACCTGGCCGTTATCGTTGAACAGCCCACCGGACTGAGCGGCTGTATTGTTGGCGATGGTGCTGTTGGTCAGAGTCATAACACCCTGGTCAGAAACCTGAACGCCACCGCCATTTTGCGTCGCGATATTGTTCTCGATTTGACTGTCAACAATGACGCTAGAGCTGTTGGAATCTGTGCACAGACCCGCGCCAGATTGGGCCTGATTGCCGCTGATGGTCACATTGGTGAGGGTCATAACCCCATTATTTTCAATGCCTCCGCAGTCGTTTGACGCAAAGTTCCCGATGATGTGCGTGTCGGTGATAAACAAGGTGGCGAAGTTGTCAATACCCGCCCCGCCCGCGTCCAGCACCTGATTGTTCTGAATCAGCGAATCACTGATATGGACCATGGCATCCCCATCAAAATCAACGCCTCCGCCCAGGTCTTGCGAAACGTTTCCACTAATCATCGTGCCGTGAATGATGATGAAGTCTGCGCTAGAATCGCCGTCCATAGCCGCCCGATCATCGGCTTGATTTTCGTTTAAACTGCTGTTCAGCAGCCAAAGGCTGCCGTTGACTTCAATGCCACCCCCATCATCGTCGGCCGTATTGCGATCTATCATGCTGTTGGTGACCGTGACGGTGGCATCTGACTCAATATCCAGCCCCCCACCATCATCGTCGGCAAAGTTATCCAGGATGGCGCTGTTATCAATGGTCACGGTTCCACTCAGCACATGGACACCTCCACCCTCGTCGCCAGATGTGTTGCTG
>JASJCR010000106.1 GCA_030065875.1 Ardenticatenaceae bacterium
GCGGGGGCAGGATTCGAACCTGCGACCTCCGGGTTATGAGCCCGACGAGCTGCCTCTGCTCTACCCCGCGTCGCGACTTAGGATTATAGGGGAATCGATCAGCCATTGCAACCGCTTTATCGTATGAATCGTATAATAATATAGGGGAAGCGACACGAGTGAAGCGAATTTGATCAAAGGAGACCGAGCATGCGGCCGTTAACCAAGGAAGAAGTGAGAGACATTTTGCAAGGTGATAAGGATCTGGCGCACCAGGATTTAAGCGGCATAGATTTGTGGCGTCATGATTTTTCCGGCGCGAACCTGCAGGGAGCAAATCTGCGTGGGGTTGATCCCCCTGTTGATCATGAGAAATGGTACAACCAATATGCGCTTGGGTTTCGCAAGGGCCCGATTTTTTCAAATGCAAACCTGGCCCAAGCGGATTTGAGGGGAGCGGATCTGAGAGGCGGGAAATTCAAAAAAACAAATCTCAAAGGAGCGGATCTTCGAAAGGCGGATTTTAGCAAGGCAAATTTGCGCCAGGCAGATTTGACCGGGGCCAATTTGTGTGGCGCTCGCCTCGTTGAAGTGGATTTGAGTCAAACAACGTTAACCGATGTGACGTTTGACAAGGACACGCTTTGGCCGATTGGATTTGATCCGGCACAGGCTAATATCTCTCCAACCTCCAAAACGCATTAAATCTACTGAGTTTTTTTGCGGCCGCTTCTCTGCCTTTTTCCTTTCCGCTCGCCATCGCTTTTTCGGCGCTGGCCGCCAGATTTGCGCCGCTGACCGGAACGCTGACTGCGCGTCCCCCTTCTCTTATCAGAGTAATCCCGATCTTCAGCAGAAACCGAGTCCTGTTTTTGCTCAAATTTTGCCTGCGGTTTGGCTTTAGCGGAAATTTTTCGGACCTGTTCATCTAGTAACCAGCCAATCAGCTGAGCCAGTTCAGAGTTTTCCGAATCTTGAGAAGCCACCGCTTCCTTTAACAGGGGCAAATACCACTCACTTCGCTCCAGCATGAGACGATCCTGGCCGGACGTACGCTTTTTTAGATCGTTTACCAGCCGCTCTCGCAGCACCTTGGTGACGTCAGCATCAGTTGGGGCCTCCTGTTTATCAAACTCAATGTCGTACTGTTTTACCAGACGGCTCAAGCGAAGTTCATCCTGAATACCCACCAGAGAAAATGCGGTTCCACCGGCCCCGGCGCGGCCGGTTCGGCCGGCGCGGTGAATATAAACTTCCAAATCTTCCGGAAGCTCATACTGTATCGAATGGGTCAGATGTGGAATATCGATCCCTCGGGCGGCCACGTCGGTGGCTACCAAAAAGCGCAGACGACCTTCGCGAATGCGATCGAGCACTTTTTCCCGCGCTTTCTGAGTCAAATCTGAAGTCAGTTGATCGGCATCAAATCCATAACGGCCGAGAACAACAGCCACATAGTTGACCCGCTGCTTGGTATTGCAAAAGATGAGGGCCGCATCGGGATTTTCAATTTCAAGCAGCTTGACCAGGGCGCGATCTTTGTCCATCGCATCAACCAAATAAGCCACGTGAGCCACCTCTTCAACGTGTATGGCATCGGTGCTCATGTTGAGAAATTGGGAGTCCTGCTGAAACTGATAAGCCAGGCTGCGAACTTCTGGCGGAAAGGTAGCCGAAAACATATTGGTATGCGGCTTAGATTCAGGCAAATAGCGCTTAATTTCGATCATATCGGGGTAAAAACCCATCGACAGCATGCGATCCGCCTCATCAAAAATGAGCGTCTGCAAGTAGCTCAGATCGAGTTTGCCGTTGGAGAGATGATCGATTATGCGGCCAGGGGTGCCCACGACAATATGGGCGCCCTCTTCAAACGCCTTGATCTGCTGCCGATAGCGAACGCCACCATACACAGCGACCACGGCGATACCCATCCCTTCCAGAAGGGTAGAGGCCTCTTCATACACCTGGAGAGCCAGCTCGCGAGTGGGCACGAGAATCATCGCCTGACAGGCGGGTTCTAGCGGATCGATTTTTTCAGTCAAAGGCAAAATAAACGCCCCGGTTTTTCCACTGCCGGTTTTGGCCTGGACCATCAGGTCGCGTCCCTCGATCATATACGGCAGGCTCATCGCCTGAACTTCGGTTAAATTGGTCCATCCGGCGTTGTTTAGGGCGAAACGAATCATTTCCGGACACGCCTCGGCCGTCATTGGTTCTTTTAGTGGGGCATCCTGCATGTTTTCTTGGGGCATAAACCCTTCCTTCAATAGTAGATAAGTTAAATTTGATAAATTTTGCCGCGGAGAGGTTTCAGATAGGCGTCCGTTGCCCTCTGGATATGATGCGGTTTTCGTAAGGTGATGGTGTTTGTGATGAGTCGATCCTAATTAATAAACGACCTACCTCTTATTGTATGACGAATGTCAACGGGATCAAAAAGAAGGTTGGCTTTGTCAACTGTGGTTTCTTATGGAAGTTTGATTGAACACCAACCTTTCTCTAACGGTAACAGATGAAAATAACAGCACAAATAGCACTCACACGTTACGAGTGCTAACACGCTAACAATTATCTTATACTTAATAACACAAGTAAAAGGAGAGCAAAATGAGTACATTAGTTCGTTGGAATCCGGTCAGAGATTTCCTCTCGATGCGTCACGACATGGATCGCATGATGGACTCTTTCTTCGGTCCTTCCTCTTTGACAATGGAAGATCAAACCTCCTGGGGTATCGCCCTGGATGTGGTTGAGAAAAATGGAGAATACCAGCTAAAGGCTTCGATTCCCGGCCTGAAGCCGGAAGAAATTGACGTCACGGTCAATGAAGGCCTCTTGACAATCAAGGGCGAAACCAGCAGCGAGCGCGAAGAATCGGAAGAAGGCAAGTTCCATTTGCGCGAGCGCCGTTACGGCCGCTTTTCTCGCAGCCTGCGTTTGCCGAATGACATCGATTTTGACAAGGTTACCGCCCATCACGAAGACGGGGTATTAACCTTGACCATGCCCAAATCAGAAGCATCCAAACCGCGGCGCATCGAAATCAAATAGCCACATTAGATAGGTACGGCCGGTGGGTCGTCAGTATCTCAATTCTTTTCATCATCATCTTCTCCTTGTGAAAGCCTACCGGCCGCGGCCGGTAGGCTTTTTATGTTAAGCAATGATGTGTTACAATTTGCGAGCCATGTCTGACACTTTTTTTGATGAAGTACCAATTGAGCCGCTGGAAAATAAACGAGATTTTATATTTCAGCTGCCAATGTTTGCCGGGTTAAGACACCTACCGGCGAAAAGAGATGTAAAGGGCACGCCCGCTCGTAATTTTCTAAAAATTTGTAAAGAAATGGCCTTTGATGCCGGGGCCATCATCGCCGAAGATGAAGATTACGCCAATCATCTCTATATTGTGCGTACGGGGCAGCTCGAAGCGCTGGAAGTGACCTACGTCAATAATGAACAGGTCTTTAAACGACTGCGGCTTTATAACCCAGGCGATCATTTTGGGGATGAATGGCTGTTCCGCCCGGCTACCCACCGAGCCCTCGTCCGCGCTCGTAAATCCGGCCGTCTCGTAATCATCAAAAGTGATGACTTCATCAACTTCATCAAAACTTATCCCAAAGCTCTGCGGATCATTCACCCATATCTGTCACTTGAATGCAAACGGATCATTCAAACCAGCCGCTTTCAAGAATATTTGCGCTCATCCAACGCCTTTGAAATCCCCTTTGGAAAAAAACCGCCCCCGCAGGCAGTAGAGGTCCCGCAACCACAAGGCGAAGAGGAAGAATCATCCCTGCCCACCGACAGCGGTTTTACTCCCAAACGGGATCAAATGCAGCGCATACGAAAATTGGGTCTGCTGCCAGACGAATACATCGAATATTACTCCAATCGTAGCCGTACGATTCTCGGCTTTCGTATGGCCTTGAGCCTGTTCGTGACGGCGCTGCTGTTTGGTTTTCCATATTGGCTGCTGCAGGGGTCCGGGTTAACGTTGCAGATGGCCGTGGTCATCGCCGGCCTATTCGCTATTGTTCCGCTAGGAGATATGGTTCGCTACTGGATCAACTGGCGCAACCTGTTCTTTGTAATCACCAACAGGCGCATTATTCGTTCAGAACTTCTGGTTTTCCGTTTTAGAAACAAAGTGGAAAAAATCGACATCAATAAGGTCCAAACCGTCAACAGCAAAAAAGACGGCCTGATCAATAATTTGCTCAACATCGGCACGGCCGAAATTACGACGGCCGCTCAAAGTGCGGTGCTTTACTTTGACTTTATCAATAATCCGGAACAGGTTGAGGCGGCTATCCAAAAAATCAGAGAAGCGGAAAAGCAAATCGGCAAAAGCCGGGTCAAAGCAGCCATGCGCAGCACGGTGGACAATCACTTCAAAATTGACAGCGGGATTCGAGAAATTAAAGAAGATGCCCCCCCACCCGAACGCAAACCGTGGCTGGTGCGGATGCGTGAAGAGTTTGTTCAGGAGGTTGTAGGAGGCACCGTCATCTATCACAAACATCCGATCGCCCTCCTTCGTGCCGAAATTGGCCCGATGATCATGGCGGTCATCATGCTGGTGGTTTTATATATAGGGGTGTCATTTTTTAGAGAATTGATCAACTTAGCCGAGATCGGCGTGTATGTATTCCTGGTCATCGCCAATTTACTGTGGGCGTGGTGGCAGTTTGAAGATTGGCACAACGACACCTTTCAGATTACCAGCCAATACATTTATGATGTGGACCGACGGCCGCTGGGATTTGGCGAAGATCGCAAGGTGGCGGAGTTGAGTCGGGTTGAAAATGTGCGCACGGAACAGGACGGTTTTTTGCCGACGATTTTTAACTATGGCCATGTCCATATTGAAACAGCCGGTGTTGATTCAAATATGGTTTTTGAAAACGTCCGTAATCCCCGCGGAGTGCAAAATCAGATTTTTTCCAAGCGGGATAAATTTAATAAGGCGCAGGACGAAGCTCGTGCCAAAAGACAGCTCGATCAAAATGCGACCCTGCTAGAAATGTATGAAGAGCGACGGGCCCGCGGGATGATTCCGGAGTTTCGGCCGCTGCCGGAAATCGATGACGAGTAATTTGGTTGTTTCACTTAACATTGCGAAAAATATTTTGCACAAACCCCTCCCGATTTCATAAAATAGTGCCATGGAAAAATTGGAAATTATCACGCCGGAAAATCCGGTTTTGACTCAAGAAGCGTCACCGGTTGAGAAAATCGATTTAGAGCTGCAGACCTTGATCGACAAGATGATTTTTACCATGCGCGTGGCCAACGGGGTGGGATTAGCAGCTCCGCAAGTTGGCCGCTCCCTGCGTATGGCGGTCATTGAAACCCCGCCGGAAGCGGATGACGAAGGCAACGATATTGCTGACTCGCGAAATTTATTTGTCATTATTAATCCGCAAATCGTGTGGGCCTCCCGCAAAAAAGTTGATGGCATCGAAGGGTGTCTGTCCATTCCCGGCTACCTCGGTGAAGTATCCCGCCATCAGGCGATCCGCGTTAAAGGGGTCGACCGACGGGGCAAACCACTCGATCTAAAATTAAAGGGGTGGACAGCCCGCATTTTCCAACACGAAATCGATCATCTGGATGGGGTCTTGTTTACCTCAAAGCTCACCGCTCCCGAAAATTACTGGACCGAGGAAGAGTACGCCAGTCGATTTGATGAGGAAACGGACCCCGAAGAAGAAGCGGTAGCCGAATGATCTACCAGCTAGCCTCATCTGCCTTTTAGGTGGTGCGGTGATATAATCCCATACTCCCACTTTCCAATTTTAGCGTCATTGCGGCGGATCTATTTACTTTTTTACGAGATCCCGTCCCAATCCAATCGATTTGTGAGGAATCCCCATGTCCACCTTGTCACTCCAAGATGTGGAGAAAATCGCCCTGCTTGCCCGTCTGTATTTAACCCCCGAAGAAAAGGCCAAATACCAACAGCAGCTTTCTGATGTTTTAACGTATGTAGAGCAGCTAAGCGAGCTGGATTTAGATGGCGTGCCTCCGCAAGCCCACGCGGTTGCCCAGCAAAATATTATGCGCGAAGACGAGGTCAACAGCACGATCCCGATCAACAAGGCGCTCGGCAATGCCGCGGCCACGGCCGATGATCAATTTGCCATCCAGGCGGTTTTTGATGAGTAAAATGACCGAATCAGCTGACGATATGACCAAATCTACCTCTCCGTTTCTTTCCTTGACCGGTCTGCGGGCCGCTTTGCGAGACGGCAGCATAAGCAGTACGGCGGCCACGGAGGCGATTCTAACCCGCATTGAAACAATTGACCCAACCCTGCGTAGTTTCGTGACGGTGACCGCCGAAGAAGCGCTGGCCCAGGCTCGGGCGGCCGATCAGCGGCTGGCCAATGGAGAAAAAACCCCTTTACTGGGTGTTCCGGTAGCCATCAAAGAAATTCTTTGCAGCGAGGGAATCGTATCACAGGCCGGAAGCAAAATTCTAGAGGGATTTAAACCCCCATACGACGCCTATGTGGTTTCGAAATTAAAGGCGGCCGGGGCGGTTATCGTGGGCATGACCAATACCGATGAGTTTGGAATGGGGTCCTCTACCGAATATTCCGCTTTTCAAACCTCTCGAAACCCCTGGAATATCGAGTGCACTCCTGGCGGCAGCAGCGGCGGGAGTGCCGCCGCCGTAGCTGGGGGGTTGGCGTATGGGGCACTGGGAACAGATACCGGTGGCAGCGTGCGTCTGCCGGCCTCATTTTGCGGTATCGTGGGGCTGCGGCCGACGTACGGCCGGGTCTCTCGCTGGGGCGTGATCGCCTACGCCTCCTCACTCGACCAGGTGGGGCCGATGGGACGCACGGTCGAAGACACGGCCGTCATGCTGCAAACGATTTCCGGTTATGACGAGCGGGACAGTACGAGCATAGAAACCGCCGTACCGGATTATGAAGCCGCATGTACCGGAGATATTCGCGGTTTAAAAATCGGCATCCCTCAAGAATATTTTATCGAAGGGCTTGATCCCGAGGTTAAGGCGGCCGTTGAGGCGGCCATCGAGCAGCTAGCCGCTCTGGGGGCGGAAATTGTCGATATCAGCCTGCCGCACACCAAGTACGCCCTGCCGATGTATTATCTGATCGCTACGGCCGAGGCCAGCGCCAACCTGGCCCGCTACGACGGGGTGCGGTTTGGTCCCCGGGTGCCCGGCAAAGACGTCATCGAAACAACAATGCGCACGCGCGCCTTATTTGGTCCGGAGGTCAAAAATCGGATCATGCTGGGAACATTTGTGTTAAGTGCCGGCTATTACGATGCGTATTACGGCCGGGCCCTTAAAGCCCGAACCCTGTTGATCAACGACTTTAATCGGGCGTTTGAGCAGGTGGACGTTATTTTGACCCCCACCAGCCCCACCACCGCCTTTAAAATCGGCGAAAAAGCGGACGACCCTCTGCAAATGTATTTAACCGATATTTTTACCGTTTCGCTAAATTTAAGCGCTAGCTGCGGTCTTTCTGTGCCGTGCGGCCGCGATTCGGCTGGTCTGCCGATCGGGCTGCAGCTAATCGGGGCAACCCTGCAAGAGGAGACAATTTTGCGGGTGGCTCACGCCTATCAACAGGCCACCGAGTGGCATACGGCACATCCTCCGGTGTGAGGGTTATCTTCAGAAGTGCCTCCCACCTGGAGGTGGGAGGCACTTAAACAAACCAACCAACATGCACGGAATTTTTGTTCTCGACTATCAACGACCGGCTCCCCCACTCGATCAGCAGCCTCTGGCCTTTTGCTGGATTGCCAACGGACCGGTTTTACACCAGCTGGTCAACGGCTGGGGAAATCAGCTCACGTCCGCTGATTTGTGGGTACCCCACCAATTGACGTCTGAATTTCAGCGCTGGCTGGAGGCGTTCCCCCTGACCCAGCGTTTTTCGATCAGCGGCTATGACCCGGCGGCCGGTTTTCCTGCCGATCAACTCGTGAAGGGCAAATACCCCAAAGGCGTGATTGTCCTGGCCAGCGATGCGTCCGTGGTCATTCCGGCCAAGCGGTTTGACGGCCGGCTGGAAAGCAACTGCGTGGCATTTGGCCGCTCCGCGGTAGGTTTTGCCTCACCACGCGAGCTGTATAAACGACTACCCGAAACCCCGCTCTCCTGGGAAAGGTGGGTTGACGAAATTCAACCCGATCAGGAACAATCAGCGGAGAAAATCTTCCCGTTGCTCGATAACACCGGGTCAAATGAGGCGCTGCTCATGGCCAGCCGCCGTCTGCTGTCCATCGGTTACAGCAGCAGCGATGCCCTGGAGCGGAGCTATACCGAAGAGTTCGCCGTCATTCCGCCGGTCTATATTGACCCGGAGGCCGAAATTTATACCTCGGTAATCGGTCCGTATGCGGCAGTCGGGCCAGGAGCTCTGGTTGAAAACGCCGTAATTCGCCAAAGCGTGATTGCCGGCGGGAGCCAGGTCAGCGAGATTTTATTGGAAGATAGCTATATAGCGGCCAACAGCCGGTTAAGCGGACAGTTTAACCAGCTGCAAACACCTCTAAACAACAGCAGTGCCGTCATCAGTAAACACCAATCGTCTGGGGAGGACGGAGATGAGTGAAACTTTAACGAAATTTGAAGCGGTTATCGGCTTGGAAATCCATGCCGAAATGTTAACGCAGTCAAAAATGTTTAGCGGCTGCCGCGTGGTTGACAGCGTCGAAGCGGCCCCCAATTCGGCCGTGGACCCACTAAGCTTGGGCATGCCGGGGATGCTGCCGGTGATTAACCGCTCGGCTGTCGAAATGGCCATGAAGGTGGGACTGGCCCTTAATTGTGAAATCAACGCTTATAACGCCTTTGAGCGAAAAAATTACTTTTATCCGGATTTGCCAAAAGGGTATCAAATCACCCAGTACGCCCATCCGGTGGCCACCAACGGCTATCTGGACATCAAAGGGGCTTCTGGGGAAACAAAGCGCGTTCGCATCCGGCGGGCCCATATCGAAGAAGATACCGGCAAGCTGACCCATCTATCAGATGGGCGATCGCTGGTTGATTACAACCGGGCCGGGGTACCCCTCCTGGAGATCGTATCTGAACCGGATATGCGCACGGCCGAAGAAGCTCTGGCGTTTGCCACCAAAATCCGCCAGATCCTTCGCTATCTGGACGTCAACACCGGAGATATGGAAAAGGGGATCATTCGCTTTGAGGCCAACATCAGCATCCGGCCGCTTGGCAGTGACGCGTTGAACACCCGCGTTGAGGTCAAGAACCTGAACAGTTTTCGGTCGTTAACCAGCTCGATTGAGTATCAAATCGCCCAACAAATTGAAACGGTTGAAGGCGGCAGCGTGGTGGAACAAGCGACCCTTGGTTGGGATGAGGATCGCAAGCAAACCTACAGCCAGCGGTCAAAAGAAGATGCGCACGATTATCGATATTTTCCGGAACCGGATCTGCCGCCGCTCATCATCGGCCCCGACTGGATCGATCGGGTGCGGGAGCAGCTGGTTGAACTGCCGGATAGCAAACTCAGGCGCTATTTAACCGAGCTGGGGCTGCCGTCCTATGATGCCGAGGTCATCGTGGAAGACCGGCCGGTGGCCGAGTGGTTTGACGCGGCTGTCGCAGCGGGTGGAGACCCAAAAACGGTGGCCAACTGGTTAATTAACAATCTGTTCGCCCTCATGAACGAGCACAAACAAACGATCGAGAATAGTCGGGTTTCACCACAGGGTATGGTTGATTTGCTGGCCCTTATCGAGGCCGAAACGATTAATAAAAATACGGCAAAATCGGTGCTGGTCGATATGTTTTTGAGCGGTCAGACGGCCAAAACGATTGTGGAGGAGAAGGGGCTGGCCCAAATTTCGGATGATGGCCCGATTTTAACAATTATACAAACCATCATCGATGACAATCCGCAAATGGTCGCCAATTATCTGGGTGGAAAGGATAAGCTCCGCGGGTGGTTTATGGGCCAGGTCATGCGCGAGCTCCGCGGCAAGGGCAATCCGGCGTTGGTCAACCGGCTGCTTGATCAGAAGCTGGGTGAGCTAAAAAAACGTTAACTCCCGTTTTAATGGTTCACGGGCGGACAAAATTCCATTCTCGTAGAGAGTGGACCAATCTTGGAGATTGGTCCACTCTAAAGCCGATTTACCCGTCCGCATCCATTTCTTCATCGGACATATCCATATCCTCAGAATGCATACCTTCCATATCCATGCCGCCCATGGCGTCAATATCGGCCGGGTCAACAACCGGAACCATCAAAGACACATCACCGGCATTGGCAAAACTCAAGGTTACTTCCGCCATGCCGCCAATATCAAATGATGATTTGCCGATACACATGACGTGGAGGCCGCCGCGCTGCAGCTTAACCGTTTCGCCGGCCGGGATGGGAATTTCTCCCCCTTCAACCGGCCGCATGACCATCACGTCATCTTCCATCATCATGTCGTGCAGCTCGACATTTTCGCAGCCGTTTATGGTTCCCCCGACCAGTGCGTCATCGGTGGTGCCGTTGTTGGCAATGGTCACGTAAACCGCACCCGTATCAGACGGCAGCGCCAGGTTGCCCATCACCCCCGACAGCGACAAGTCACCGGCCATGACCATGGCGCCGTGATCCATTTCCATCTCCTCCATGCCATCCATGTCTTCCATATCATCCATGGTCATCTCGCCTTCCCCTTCAATCGAGATGTCTTCAAAACGACGGGTCACCACCGTGCCGTCAGCGAGGGTAGCGTCAATGGTCACAAACCAGTCGCCTCCCATCGTCCACTCAAACGGCACCTGATAAACCCCGTTTTCCCCCGAGGCAATTTCTTCAACCACCGGTGTCATTCCGGCATGGGTCATATCTCCTCTGACCGATAGCGAGGCGTCGTTAATTGAGTTGCCGTCACCGTCCTTAAGGGTGACCATTACCATCGTTTCCCCAACCGCGGTGGACATCGGCTCAAACTCCATCACGACGTCACCGGCGTCAACCTGCTGGCTGACCCGGCCGCCGCAGGCAACTAACAAGAGGAAAGTGGCCCAGAACAGGCCCGCTATTATTTCTTTACCCTTCATTTCTTTTCGTTCTCCTTTGAAAGTTTGAGATGGCGCAAAGGTCACCTCAGATGGTTTTTTAACCATCATGAAATATAGCAGACCCATCCAGACCAAAAATAAAGGTTTTCTAAAGATATGGGGGCAGCATCAGCTCCACACTGGTTCCCGTTCCCAAACGGCCGGGGCTGGCGGCTTCCACCCGACCTCCGCAGCTTTCCACAAACTCTTTAACGATAGCCAGCCCCAATCCCATTCCCCCATCAGCCCGGTTGCGGGCACTGTCGACGCGGTAAAAACGCTCGAAAATATAGGGGAGCTTCTCTGCCGGAATGCCGTCACCGGTATCGTGCACCCCCAGACAGAGGAAGCGATCATCAGAGGAATGGCGGCTGGCGGTCAGCTTGATGGTTCCACCGGCCGGCGTGTGACGAATGCTGTTCTCAATCAAATTGAGAAACGCCTGTTCCAGCAGGTGGGGATCGGCGAGAGCAACCAAATCTTCGGGGACGACCTCGTGATCAACGGTGATCGCCCTGGCGGCCGCCAGGGGGGCGGTCCGATTTTTTAGCTGGTCAAAAAAGGGTGCCATAAGAATATCACACGGCTGGTATTCGTCAGAAACCGTTTGCACTTTGGCCGCCTGATTAAGCTGATTGACCATTTGCTTGAGGTGTTCGAGCTCGACGTGCATGGCTTCAAAAGCGGTTTCGGCCGTGCGCCGATCGGCAATTTGCCCGCTGCGCAAGCCTTCCAAATACCCATTGATTACCGTCAACGGAGTGCGCAAATCGTGGGAAACATTAGACACCAGGTTGGCCCGCAGCTTCTCAACGCTGCCCAACTCCGCCGCCATACGGTTAAACGCTTCACCCAGCCGCTTGAGGCTGCTTCGCTGGGCTACCGGTTCAACCCGCACTGCATAATCACCCTGAGTAACCGCTCTGGCCGCCCGGCTCAGGTCGACCAGCGGCCGGTTAATCGTCCGGGCCAGATAAATGCTTAAACCCACGGCGATGATGGTCACCCCCACCACCGCCAGCAGCAGGGCCTGGACAAATTGGCTGAGGAAAAACCGATCAGCCTGATTCACCGCCTGACTAAACTCCACCAGCACCTGCCCGATGAGCTCCCCTTCATCGGTGGTGATCGGCAGCACCTGGTCAAAAGTAGACACGTCGCTGATCCTGTTTCCAATCAGCCCGCTGCGCGTGGCGGCCACAACCTTCTGGGTGGCATCCACTACCGTGATGCGTGTCCCCACCAAAATACTCAGCTGGCTCACATCCGCCTGTGTGGCTTCCCAGGCAGCGGATGTTTCATATCGATAGGCGATCGCCGCCGGGAGCAGTTCGGTGTGAGCGGCCGTATGTGAAAGTGAGTAGGCGCGAAAGGCGCTGCGGGTGGCCTGGTATGTCAGCGTGCTCAACAGCAAGATCGTGGCCATGATGACCACCAGATAGCTCAGAATTAATCGCCGTCCCATTCCGCCTCCTGATAGGCATATCCTATCCCCCGCACGGTGCGTATCAGCGACTCCCCATCAACCCCCAATTTTTTGCGGAGGTTACCTACATGAACGGTGACGGTTTCAGCCCCAACCCCCTCTTCATAACCCCACACCTTTTCTAATAGATGATCTCGAGAATACGCCCAGCCGGGATGCTGCACCAGGGTGGCCAACAGTTTGTACTCCAGTGGCGTTAGCGTGAGCGGCTGGCCATCAAGGGTGGCCAAATGACGCGAAAGATGAATTTTGACCCGGCCGCTGCCGATAAATTCTTCGACCGGAGATTGTCCGTTTGATTGATTAAATTGGTAAGTACGCCGCACCATCGCCTTAACCCGAGCGACCAGCTCCGTGGGGCTAAACGGTTTGGTTAAATAATCATCCGCTCCGATTTCCAGCGCGGTGACCTTATCGATATCGAGCGACCGGGCCGTCAGCATCAAAATCGGCACGGTGGACCGGCCGCGAATTTGGCGGCAGAGCTGCAGGCCATCGATGCCTGGAAGCATAATATCTAGAATGATCACATCTGGCTGAAACCCATCGAGGGTATCCAGCAACCCTACCCCGTTATCTTTGTGCAACAGGTCAAACTGTTCCTGGGATAGATAATAATGGATCATGCGCGCGGTTGATTCCTCATCCTCAACCAGTAAAATTTTAAATGGGTTAGCGGCCGGCGGCCGCTTCTTCGTATACTCTGTCATAATTTCTTACTGCTGCAAAGCTCGTCACACCTGGTAAGGCCAACATATTATATAATGAAGCCCGTTGGTGTTGAATATTCATATATTGCATACAGGCAACCCTAAAACGAAGTGACAATCTAAATAGGTAACGGACCGCATAATATCGAAACACTTAGCGTTATTTTTGGCGTGCATGAGAAGGATCCACTCTCTAAACCTGAAAAGCGGCAGCGTGAAAAACCGCTTGTCAAAATGGAAAACATCTCCAATGGTCTATTTATCGGCCGTGGCAAATAGTACTATATTCCCTAAAAGGACCTATTTCCCAGGCGATAAGGGTACTGGGTCACGTTCTCTTCACGCTTGCTTTACACCCTTTATGATATGATTGCGAAGTCGTGAGAAGGCACCTAACCAAATTAATTACGTATCCAAAATCAATTCGGGCTGCCTCTCCAAATTAAATAAGGTCGTTATGAACCACACACCCTCTGTTGAACCACAAGAAAAAAATACTTTACGGTTCCGCCGCGCCTGGGCCATAAGCTTGTTTATGACCATGCTGGTGTTGTTTGTTCCTGTCAGAAATCTGATTCAAGACGGATTTGTGGATGACCAGAACCAAACGCGGTTTATCGTCATCTTTATCCTGCTCAACGTTGGATTTTTCTTCAACTTCATGAAGCGGCTGGAAATTGGCGGTTTGGTGTTCCTGTCGACGATCCTCTACATGATTTTTGATATCATGGGCACGTCGAATGGTCTAGGGATCGTTTTATCGGTCATTTTTGGGCTGGTGGGCAGCGTGGTGATCAACCTGACCTTTCGCAAAAGGTGGGGCTTAACCGGTTTTATCGTGATCGGGACGATTTCCGTTCTCATTATCTCTTACGACTTATTTTTGCATGAGCTGCTGATCGGCACGGTTCGAGATAATCTGGGGCGCGCCGAAATTGTGGCAACAGGGATCACGGCCGGGATCGCCTTGATCGTCTTCGGCCTTTACGCGTTTCGGGACTTTCGCAACTTTACGCTGCAGGTTAAATTGATTTCGGTCATTTCATTCCTGATTTCCGTTTCGATCTTAATCACCACCGTCACCACTTCAATTATCGGCACCCAATTTGCTCTGGATAAATTGGGGAGGACAACAAAAGCAGCCGGTGATTCATCTGCTCAAACCATTCGGGCCAACCTCACCCGTGATCTGGGTCTCATCGAGGAACTCACCGTCAATCCATTTGTGAGAAGTGATATCGATATCCAAAACAACTCCTATCGCTTCTCCACAGAGGAAAACGCCGTTGCCGATATTGTCGCCATCCAGGAAAGCTGGGGGGATTTGAGTCAAAACCGCGTGCCCCGCGTGCTGGCCCTCAGCCGGCCGTCGGTCAACTATATTGAAAGCAGTTTGGAGAATTTGAGCCAGACGATTCAGGTTGTTGCCGCCCTGGATAAATTTGGCGGGGTAGCCGCCTCCAGCCAATTTATCCCGCAATACTATTATGGGGACGAAGCGTGGTGGTCCGAACTCAAAGAAGAGGGGCAAATCGTTCGCCTCATGCCGGATGATGGTCAATCCAGCATGGAAGGCAGCTTTGCCATCGACAATGTTCCCGTTGCCCCCTACTTAAACGTCAACAGCGGCCCGATCCTCATCCTGGGGCAGGCCGTCTACGATGACATTACCGGCGAGTTTGTCGGAGCGGTCATCGGCCGCAGTTATCTGATCAGCTACGGCTTCTTTTTCGATCAGGATCTTGAAAATTCAGTTTATCAAGAAGTTGGATTTTTGATTGGTGATAATACCCATGAGATTGAGGTTGAATATTATCCCAACAGACAGATGATCGTGGAAGAGGAAAGCATCGAAAATGAAATGGCCGAATTACAGCAGCGCATGGGCAGCAACAATTTTGGCTTGATTTCCCACGACCGTGAAGACGTCGTAGCCAGCTTATCTTCGATCTATGACGATGAAGCCGTCAGCAATTTTACCGATATCAACTGGCAGGTGCTCATTTTCCAAGACCAGACGCTTGCTCAGGTCGGCCGTGTTAGTGAAGAACGCGCTCAGGTATTGATCGGTTTCCTGGTCTTGATTCTGGGAATCGGGATCGCCATCGGCCTGGGGCGGATTATTTCCGGGCCGGTGATTCGGTTGAGCGAGGCGGCCGCCCAAATCGCTCAGGGGTCTTTAGATGTACGGGTAGAGAAAATCAATTCGGAGGACGAAGTTGGGCAGCTGGCTCAGACATTTAATACGATGGCCGACCAGATGCAAACAAGCGTGATTGAGCTGGAAAATCGGGTCGAGCAGCGCACGCAAGCCCTGGAAGCAACCAACCGTATCAGCCGCCAAATTTCCTCGATTTTGAACCAGGAAAAATTACTGGAAACGATCGTCAGAGAGCTTGTGGATGATTTTAACTACTACCACGCTCACATTTATCTGCTCAATGCCAGCCAGGATCGCCTGGTCATGATGTATGGCTCTGGCGAGGCTGGACAGCTGTTAAAAGAGCGTGGCCACTTCCTGCCGCTTGGGCAGGGGTTGGTCGGTCGTGCGGCCGACACCAGCGTATCGATTTTGGTGCCCGATGTTCGCCAAAACCCGGAGTGGACGCCCAATGATCTTTTGCCGGATACCAAAGCGGAGCTAGCTGTACCGATTGCCTATGGTAATGAGATCCTGGGGGTCATTGACATTCAAGACAACAAAATCAACGGGCTGTCAGAACAAGATCGCGCGCTGATCGAATCGATCACCGGCCCCCTGGCCAACAGTTTACGGAACGCCAGATTTTATCAGGAAGCGGAATCGCGCGGACAGCGTGAAGCAACCATTAACGAGATCCGTCGGCGGATTTTAGAAGCACAAGACGTTGACACCGCGTTTCAGATTGCCGCGGCCGAGTTGGCCCGGGCAACCAACAGCAAGGTTAGCGTACGCCTCTCACCTCATATCAGCAAACAGGGTGAGCTTGAAAAGAACGGGCAGTCAAAAAGTTAATTGCCATTAATTAAAGAAGAAGTGTGCGTCAGAAGGTTACGATGAATAGTTATTTCCCTCAGGACCTATTAGAAAGAAAACGCATCAGACGAGCGTTAATCATTAATCTGCTGATTGCCGTGCCGGTGTTCTTTGTCAGTATCTACGCCATTTTTGACGCTGGGGAGGTTTCAATCAGGCAAGGCGCTAACATTGTGATTGCCTTCGTCAGCTTGATTTTGGTTTGGCGGAAGCAGTTTGAAATTAGCGGCTTACTTCTCCTGTCGATTTTTGTTCAAAATATCCTCTATTCAGTCTCTCGCTCAGAGGGAATTGCTATCGTCGGCATCGTGATTTTCGTTTTGTTGGGGGTGGGGCTGATCAGTCAAACCTTCCGCAATCACTGGTTCCCGGCGGGATACAGTCTAATCGGGCTTGCGTCTCTCGGTATTTTTGTTTTCGATTTATTTTATCCATACCAGCGCCGTTCACCAGGGATTACCGGCCTCATTGTCAGCGGTTCTTTTCTGGGTATTATCGCCATTATTTACGCCTTTTTTGTCATCCGCAATTTTCGCAACTACTCTTTGCAGTCCAAGTTTATTTCTACCGTTTCGTTTCTTATTGGCGTATCGGTGATTGTTTCCACCGCGGCCGTTTCCCTGATCGTTTCCCAAACCGCCCTTGACCAGGCCGGCAGGACGATACAATCCTTTTCAGATGCCACTTCTCGAACCATTCTTTTTTCCGTGGAGCAAAATAAAGAAGTTCTCAATTTGCTAAAAGAAAATCCATTTGTTCTGGCCGACCTTCAGGACAATAACGGGTCTTATGGGGCTTCTTCAGAAACAGAGGTTCGGGGTGAGCTTGAAGAGATCCAGAGCAACTGGGTAGATTCCCCTGGTTTTCAAAAGATATTTATCCAGCAGCAGGAGTCAAACGCTTTTATTGAAGGCAGTTTGCAAAATTTTAGCCAAACGCTGCAAACGATCGCCGTTCTTGATAAGTATGGCGCGGTGGCCGCATCCAGCCAGCTGATTCCCCGTTTTTATTACGGAAATGAATCGTGGTGGGAAGATCTACAACGAGAAGGATCCTACATTGCCCTTGCTCCGGATGATGCGGAATCGTTCGCAAACGGCACTCATCCCTACGTGTCAGCCCCTGTCGCTCCCCTTCAGAAGGTCAATGGTGGTCCCTACTTGCTCTATGCTGAAGGAATTTACGATCCCCGAACCAATGAATTTTTAGGAGCGATGATTGGTCGCAGCTATCTGACCAGTTACGGCCCCCTCTTTGAGCCGTCTGTCGATAACGAGCTGTATTCTGAAGTCGACTTCTTTTTTAACGACCAGCTCAAAATCAACTACACCGACAATGGGCAAATGACGGTTGATGCCCGTCAAGCTGAGGTCACCCTGGCCGATTATCAATCTGAATTCACCGACGGCCGCTATGGGGTACTTGAAGAGGATGGACTACAGCAGTTGTTCACCCTGATCAGCCTCACCTCTGAGGAAAACCAATTTACCACGCCTGATTTTGATTGGCAGCTCGTGCTGGTACAGGATGAACAGATCGCCCTGGGTTCCAGTCAAACGCAGCGGCAGGCCCAAGTTTTGATTGGGGCGCTGGTTTTGATCGTCAGTATCCTGGTGGCCGTGGCCTTGGGCCGGATTATTTCGACCCCAATTTTAGATTTAAGGGATGCGGCCGTGGCCGTCACGGAAGGGGATTTTGGTCGACGGGTCGACATTGCTGCCCGAGATGAATTTGGCCGCCTGGGAACGACCTTTAATCAGATGGCCCAACAGGTTCAAACCAGTCTAGGCCAGCTGGAAAATCGCGTGGCCGAACGCACTCAGGCTCTGGAGGCCAGCAGCCGCATTAGCCGTCAAATTTCCACCATCTTAAATCGCCAGGAACTGCTGGAAGCGATCGTGCGCGAATTAAAAAGTGACTTTGATTACTATCACGTCCATATTTACACCATGAATGAGACAAAAGATCGTCTGATGATGTCTTATGGGTCGGGAGAAGTGGGACAAATCTTAAAAGAACGCGGGCATTCACTGGCTCTGAATCAGGGGCTTGTCGGCCGGGCCGCCAGCAGTAATCTATCCGTGCTGGTACCCGACGTGCGACAAAACCCGAACTGGACCCCCAACGACCTTCTGCCGGATACCAAAGCGGAATTGGCCGTACCCATCGCCTTTCGCGATGAGGTTTTGGGCGTCATTGATATTCAGGACAACGAAGTTCATGGGTTGTCGATTGCCGACCGCTCTCTGATCGAATCGATCGCCGGTCCCCTGGCCGCCAGCCTGCGCAATGCAGACTTTTACCAGGAAGCACAGGCACGCGCCCAGCACGAAGGGACAATCAACACCATCCGGCAGCGAATTTTACAAACCCGCAACGTGAATAATGCCCTCAAGATTGCCGCCCGCGAATTGGCGCAGGCCACAAATGGTAAGGTGGCGGTACGCCTCTCATCTGAGGGAGAGCAAAATGGAAGTAGCAAGCAAGATTAATCCCCTGGAAAAACGGGATTTAAACAGACAGCGAGAAAGGTTCTCATGAATTCAATAATACGAACCACGGTAGCAGATTACGACACAAGACTTAGAAGGGCCAGACTTTTCTTCTCCCTTATCGGTATCTTGATGCTCTTTGATCATGGTCGGGGATTATTTATCAGGGGCACTCTATATTCGGGTGTGGTCCTGTTTGTGGCGATTCCCCTGGCAGCTTATTTTCTGCTGCGTGGAAAAATCGAGATTTCCGGATTAACGCTTGTAGGATTTGCTGCTGTCGATATATTTTTGTACATATCCAAAGCAGAAAATGTGGCCATACAGCATGCCATCATCTTTGGGTCACTGACCGGAGGGGTTGCAGCCCTCACTTTTAGTAAGGCCTGGTTGCCTAGAATCAACTGGGTGTTTGCCATAATCGGTTTTTCATTCATTTTATTTGATTACCTTTGGCCATATGAGCGGCAAGAACCGTTACCGATAAACCAGTATATTTTACTGTCGTTTGTGGTTCTGGCCGTAATCGCTATGGTTTACTTCTTCCTGCGCGACTTTCCAAATTATCGTGTTCAAACCAAATTTCTCATTGCCGTTTCCGGCCTGGTCGCCCTCTCGATTGGGGTCAACACCATTGTGGCCAGACTTGTAGCCCAGCAGTTCTCCATCGATGACGCCAGCGCCCTCACTCAATCTTTTGCTGACTCTTTTGGTCTGACCATTGGGGACACCCTCAAAAGAGATGTGGATGTTTTGCGCCTGATCGCCGTGGATGACGATGTCTCCCGCTGGTTAACTTTAAATCAATTCACCAGCAGAGGTGATACGGAAGAGATTATCGCCGAACTGCGCGCCGTTGAGGCGGAATGGGAGGATGAAGAGGCCACGGCCACCTACCGCCGCATCATCGATGAAAATGAAACTTCGGAGCTGCTGCTCGAATACGAAGAGCTGCTGCTGCAGGACGCCACGAACCTGACCCTGGTCAATGCGTTTGGCCGGACGATCGCCCACAGCGGATCCGGGGAAATCGAACGTTTTTACTTTGGAGACGAGCACTGGTTTTCTGAAGTTGAGGCCAACGGCTATTACCTTGGCCTGCCGGTCGCTGAAGATGAACTCGAACTGGAAGAGGATGAGGACGAGGAAGAAGAAGAGGAAGGAGAAGGAGATCCGGATGCCTACTTGCTGCGCTTCGCCCTCGCCATTTATGACGAAGGCTCTGCTGACAACCCCGAGCTTTTGGGGATGATTCTGGCAGAGAGTAACTTAGAAGGGATCGGTCAGTTTATTGAAGTGTTTGATGACGAGAGCGGTGCGTTTGCCTTTGATATCGCCGCCTCTGAGGAAATCGCCATCGACCTGGAGCTTGAAGACGGAACGTTCGAATTTGAAGACAACGCGGTGAGTGCGGTTGAGGCCCAAATTGTTGAAAATGGTTACGTGGTTACCAATTATGAAGGAGTTGATCGCGTGGTCGCCCTGGGAGATATTTCGGCCACGGCCGGCGACCCGGTGATCGACAACCTGAATTGGCAGGTGATCGCCTTTCAAGATGAAGCCAGTGCGCTGGCCGCATTTGACGCCCAGGGTCAAGTCCAACGGGTAATCGGTATTGTCATTTTGGCCATCGGGGCGGCGGCGTCGGTGTTTGTGGCCAGCTTAATTACCAATCCGCTCAACGCCCTCACAGCCACTGCGGAGCGGTTTACAGCAGGCGATTTGAGCGCTCGAGCGGAGACTGAGACCGAGGATGAGGTCGGCCGGTTGGCCGCCGCCTTTAACACCCTGGCGGCCGAAGTCCAGGGGAACGTGGAAAATCTGGAAGCGAACATTCAAAATCGCACCCAGGCGCTTACCACCAGTAACCGAATCGCGCAAACGCTGGCCCGCTCGCTCGATCAGGATGAAATTATCAAAACGATTGTCTACGAGCTAAAATCGACGTTTGACTTCTATCACGTGCACATTTATCTGGTCGATCAGGCCACCAATAAACTGGTCATGGCCGGTGGTTCCGGCCAAGTGGGGCAAAAACTGCTCGAAAATCGCCACTCTCTCTCCATGGGGACAGGGTTGGTCGGCCGAGCGGCTGCCACTCAGGCGGGGGTTCTGGTTCCCGATGTGTCACAAGACCCCAACTGGTCCCCCAACAGGCTGCTGCCGGATACCAAATCGGAATTGGCGGTACCGGTCGTTTTGAACGAACAGGTTTTGGGCGTTATCGACGTTCAGGACAACGAAGTCAACGGCTTATCCGAACAGGATCAGGAGCTGTTGGAAACGATTGCCAACCAGCTCTCAACTAACTTGCGCAACGCGCAGCTGTTTGAAACGATCAACAACCAGGCCACTTATCGCGAAAAATTAATTGAGATCGGCGATCGCCTGCGTGATGCCCAAACGATCCAGGAAGTTTTAGAAGTTGCCGGTCAGGAAGTGGCTACTTACCTGAAAGTCCGCACGGTTGCCGGCGAAATCCGGCCGTTCTTTAAAGAAACAAACGGCCAAAACGGCAATCCGCCATCGGTTAATTAAGAAATATCATTGCTT
>JASJCR010000107.1 GCA_030065875.1 Ardenticatenaceae bacterium
TTGCCAATTGCTAATAGCTAAGTGATCTCTCTGGCAATTAGCTATTGGCGATTAGTAATTAGCTATTAACCTCTTCTTCCCACCGCTCCCCGCAGTGCTGGCATTCATACCGGTTAACAAAGTGATCCAAATCGTTGAGCCGCGCGTCTTTTTCCGTTGAGGCGTGCGGTTTTAGCGTTTGCCATCGGCCGCAGCGGGGACACTGCACCAGCCACTCCTTGTGATCAGGCTCCTGTTCATCCAGGGATGGCCCTTCCACATGCGGGAGAAAGACAAAATAGAGGACGGCCGCCAAAGCCAGCGCCACTCCAGCGATAATTAGAGGCAGTTCCATAGTGATAGTTTACCAACTTTTTTTAGCTATTAGCTATTAGCAATTAGCCATTGATCTATTTGTTTATTGGCGTATTGGTATATGAGGGTCATGAGGGCATCATGGCATTTCAGGTAGATGCGCTAAAATTGGTTTGATGAAAAGTAAGCTGACGAAAATAATCGCTTTTATCGCCCTGTTTGTGGGGCTGCATTTGTTTTTCCGTTCCCGACCGCTGACGACCCCAAAGTTGATCTCGCATCGCGGGGCCGGAAAACTGGCCCCGGAAAACACGCTGGTTGGGATCGAGGCGGCGATGGCGCACGGAGCGGACCTAATCGAAGTAGACGTACAGCGATCCCGCGACGGGGTTTTGTTTCTGATGCACGATAAATCTGTCAACCGCACGACCACCGGCCGGGGAGCCATCAAAGATATGACGGCGGCCGAGATCAGACAGCTGGACGCCGGAATTTATTTTAGCCCCACCTTTGCCGGTGAACCGGTTCCCACCCTGAATGAGGCGCTCGAACTGACAAAGGGGCACCCGGCAACCCTGGTCATCGAGCTAAAAAACCCGGAACTTTATTCCAATATCGAAGTTGAGGTGGCCGAGCTTGTCAAAAGCCATCAAATGGAAGATCAGGTGATGGTTGTTTCTTTTAACCGGGAAAGCCTGAAGAAAATGGAAACCTTGCTGCCGGGGGTTTCGCTTGGAGCGGTGTCTACTTACCCTCTTGAGGTCACCGGGCCACCCCAAATTCAGGCCACCGGCGCCTTCTGGCTTTTTGTTTTGCTGGACCCCACGCTGGTCTCTCGCCTGCATCAGCATGATGTAGAGGTCTGGATTTGGACGATTAATCATCCTCTCTTGATTCGCTTCATGCTGTGGTTTGGGGTTGATGGGGTGACGACGGATAGGCCGGATCATTGGAGAGGTTAGAAGTTATTGGTTATTTGTATATTGGCATATTGGTATATTTGTGTATTGATTTATGGGACACCCTAATAACTAATACACCAATAACTAATACACCAATAACTAATATACCAATAACTAATACACCAATAACCAATACACCAATAAACTAATACACCACTAACCATTAAAGTATCTATCGCGTAGTTTCCCCGTCAGTTTCCCGTCGAGCGGACATCCCCATTGCGTCACTATAATGTCTTTATTGAGTAGGGAAATAGCCTCTGTCAATCAATCGAAGATGAGAATTTGTGAAAAAACGGCCGGTTTTGCTGTATTTGGTGTTATTTATGGCAGAGGTCGTATGAGCAATATTATTTAGACCAGGATGCAGGAGTCTCATGAACTCTAATGACGAAACCCGCCCCATAAATTATGATCATTGGCAAGACCCGGATGCGACACAGGTCACTCCGGTTATTCGGCCGCAGCAGCCACGACGGCGCTGGGGCTGCCTGCGCAACTGCTTTGTGCTGTCAATCATTGGTGTTGCCCTGGCGGCGTTTACGATCGCCATCGTTACCGGAACGGTTATCTATGTGCAATTTTCAAACGAATTAGAAGATGACATTGCCAAGATCAGCTCAGAAGCGGTTGAAACGCGTGAGACGTTTGAGACCAGCCGCATTTACGACCGCAATGGGGAGATTCTGTGGGAAATTTTTGGGGAAGGGAAGCGCACCTATGTACCCATCGACGATATTCCGCTGGTGCTCCGCCAGGCGACGATTGCTGTCGAGGACGACACTTTTTATGAAAATGAAGGGGCCGATATCCCGTCTTTAATTGCAGCCTTAATTTACAACTTTCGCAATCCAAACGCCCGGCCGGTGGGGGGCAGCACGATCACGCAGCAGATCGTTCGTCATATCGCCTTTGATTATGAGGAGCGCACCTCGGTTTCGTATAACCGAAAAGCCAAAGAGATCATCCTGGCCTGGATCATGACCCGCGATTACAGCAAAGACGAAATTTTAGAGCTGTACCTCAACGAAATTTACTACGGCAATTTAGCTTACGGTATCGAAGCGGCCGCTCAAACCTATTTTGGCAAAGCGGCCAAGGACCTCACGGTATCTGAAGCAACCTTACTGGCCGG
Source organism: Ardenticatenaceae bacterium (assembly GCA_030065875.1). Taxonomy (GTDB): domain Bacteria; phylum Chloroflexota; class Anaerolineae; order Promineifilales; family Promineifilaceae; genus WTJY01. The sequence continues at coordinate 2,392 of JASJCR010000107.1, forward strand.
TTTGCCCCAATCCCCGGTTGATTTGGATCCCCTGGCCAATTTTGATGCCGCCAAAGAGCGCCAGTGGCTGATTTTAAACCTGATGGTTAGCGAAGGGTTTTTGAGCGAAAGCGAGATTACCGAGATTTATCAGACGCCGCTGACCTTCGCGGAGCAGTCGGTTAGCCTGGAAGCCCCACATTTTACAACCTGGGTGCGGCAGCAGCTGGAAGAACAATTAGGGGCTGAAACCGTAGCCAACGGCGGTCTGCGGGTAACCACCTCGCTTGATTTGCGCTATCAGCGGCTGGCTGAACGATTGGCCGAGCAGCATGTCGCGGCCCTCCGCGGACCAAATAATCTGACCAACGCGGCCATGGTCGTCATGAAACCGGGCACCGGTGAGATTTTGGCAATGTTGGGCAGCGTCAATTACGATGATGAGGCGATTGACGGTGAGGTCAACGTTACCCTGTCTCTGCAGCAGCCGGGCAGTTCGATCAAGCCGCTAACCTATGCCCTGGCCTTGACGCCGGGCGCCGATGGGGCCAGCTGGCAGGCCGGCGACATTGTGTGGGATGTCAAAACAACCTATCAACAAACAAACGGGGTGGCGTACGTGCCGGTCAACTACGATGAGCGGTATCACGGCCCGATGAGGTTGCGTGATGCCCTGGCCAACAGCTACAACGTTCCGGCCGTGCTCGTGCTGCAGGATATCGGGGTGCCGCGTTTTCTCGATTTTGCCCGCAGTTTGGGGATCGAGAGCCTGGGCAACGACGCCAGCCGCTATGGTCTCTCCCTGACCCTTGGTGGCGGTGAGGTGACCCCGCTCGAACTAACCAGCGCTTATGCGGTGCTGGCCAACGGCGGCCAGCGCATCCCTCCGGCGGCCGTCTTAAAAGTTGAAAACAGCGCCGGTGAAGTGCTCTTTGAATACCAGCCACCGGCCGGGCAGCAGGTGATTGATCCACGCGTAGCGTACGTGATCAGCGATATTTTATCTGATGACGGCGCCCGTGTTCCGGCGATGGGCAGCGGCAATCCGCTTGATTTGCCATTCCCGGCCGCGGCCAAGACCGGCACGACCAATGATTTTCGCGACAACTGGACCCTGGGCTATACGCCGGGGCTGGTGGTGGGGGTGTGGGCCGGCAACACCGACAATTCGCCAATGGTCAACGTCAGCGGGTTAACCGGGGCGGCCCCGCTGTGGAATTCGTACATGAATGCGGTCTATAACGATTTTGAACTGCTCAACCTGCTGGGGGATGGGCAAAATCCGCCTCCAACCGAATTTGTGCAGCCGAACGTCCCAGGGTTGTCCCGCGAGGCGCTGTGCGACATCAGCTCAATTGTTTTTGACGCCCCTGACTGTTCGCGCAGCCGGCAGGAGTGGAAGATCGATTTCTCCGGCATCACAGAGCCAACCCCGACTCCTCAACTGGATGAAGAAGTGGTGGTGTGGGAGCAAATTGAGCCGTCGGTCTGGCGCATTCCGGCCGTTTATCTGCCGCCGCTGAGCGAAGAAGAAATCCAGCTCATCGCCAACGATGAAGACGCGCTGCCGCCGATGACGATGTGTCACCTGCCGGCCGGAACCCAGCTGATCGAGCTGCCCCCGGATGCTGCACCCCAGGTTTTTCTGGAGCCACCGCGCAACCCTGAAAGTCAAAAAGAAGCTTACAAGTGGGCGTTTGACAACGGCGTGGCCCTTCTGCCCACCGCCAGCTGTACTGAAGAGATGCTGCTGGTGCGCGATCCCAACATCGCGGCCGTATGGCGTATCTCCAGCCCAAAGGCGGGTGATGAGTTGGACGGTGTGCTGCCGATCGTTGGGACGGCCGATTTTGATCCACAGGTTGTGCAATTTTACAAGCTCGAACTGGGGATTCCTCAAAACGGTGATGTTAATAACGTCCAATGGGTAACCCTAGGAGAAACCAGCAATATTCCGGTGGTCAACGGGCAGCTAGAGACCCTGTATGCCAGCGGGTTGACTCCCGGAGATTACTTTTTGCGCCTGATCGTCATCAAATGGGACGGCAACTATGTGGGCGAGCCGTATACGGTGCCGTTTACGATTGTACGAGAGTAAAAGTGCTGAGTCCTGAGTTAAAAGAATTACTCTCTTAACCACCGATTTTGATTAATCTTTGCCTTTGAAATCCTCATCCGCTTGCGTGACCCGCTTTTAACTTTTATCTTTATACTTTTTACTTCTAATTTTGACCTTCTCTTCTGGAGATGTTATGAACAAACGCGGATGTCTTTATTCCTTATTTGGTGTGGGTGCCCTGCTGCTGGTGTGTGCCGTAATTTTCGCTTTTAATGCCCGGCAGATCGCCTTGTGGGCGGCCGGTTTTGAGGGTGGCGGCGATACCACGGAGGTTTTGGGTGAACTTGCGGCCGAGCCTCAGCCGGACCCCCTTATCAGCTACCGGGAAGATGGCACGCTGGGTGGTGGAGACCGCCTGGATACCGTCACCGTGGCCGTCAACGGGCAAACCACCACCATTGACGTGGCGGCCGTCGGGGCGGAATCCGCCGCTCAGGTGGAAACTGACACCGGTGAGTCGGCCATCGTCATTACCTACAACGAGAGTGACCTGAACGATATGCTGGTGCAGGCGGTTTTATCTGAGGCACCGGCGGGGACAGAGCAGCAGGTGCGTAACGTGGCTGTAGACCTCAAAGAGGGGGCGGCCGTGATCTCGGCCGAGGCCAACCTGGGCTTTATCTGGCAGCCATTTTCAGTGGTTTTGACCTTTGACAACGTCACCAAACAGCTCGACGTGGCCGGCCTGGACATCAACGGCAGCTTTTTTGAATCGCCACCGGCCGGCATGATTGGAGATCAGCTCAATGCGCTGGAGGCTCAGGCGAATCAGGCTCTGGCCCAAACCGCGCTGGTTGGCCCCAACGGTGAAACCCTGACCATCGATCAGGTTAGCATTACCGAAAACGGGATGGAGATTTTAGCCAGGTAAAAAGAAGTCCTGAGTCCTTAGTAAAAAGTCCTAAGTCCTCAGTTAATTGTTTACGGAACTTAGGATTTTTTACTTCAAACTTTCCTCTGATGTCTGTGGTCTGAAGTCTGAAGTCTATATAACAATGCCGATGCCAAACAGCACCATAAACGCCAGGGTGGCTAACACGGTGCGGCGCAGCAGCGGATCAAGCTGATTGGGGGGCAGGGTCGTGGCTGCGCGGCCGACCAGAAAAATCAGGGGAGCAGAAAGTAAAAACAGCCATTGCCAGGGAGACTGCGGCCTGATGTAGGTAAACAGAACGGCACAAAGCAAAGACCCAACCAGCAAACCCCAATGATAGAGTCGTGCTTTTTCAAGCCCCAACCGCACGGGAAGCGAGCGTTTGCCCGCTTTCTGATCGGATTCGATATCGCGCATGTTGTTGACGTTAAGGACCGCCACCGCCAGCAGCCCCACAGAAGTAGCGGGGAGTAAAAGAAGCCAGTCAAATTCGCCGGCCTGCAGAAAATAAGTGCCCATGGTGCCCACCCAGCCAAAGAAAATAAGCACAAAGAGGTCTCCAAAACCGGCATATCCATATGGATTGCCGGTGGCGGTATAGGCTACGGCCGCCCACACAGCTGCACCACCCAGGGCAATAAATATCAGAAACAGAACCATTTGTCTTAAACCAAAGGCCGCGTAAAGCAGCAGGATCCCGCTGATCATCGCCAGCAGGGCGCAAATGAGCATCGCCCGACGCATCTCTTGTTTGCTGATCAGGCCGGCTTGCGTGACTCGCTGCGGTCCCTCCCGCTCCAGGCTGTCGGCCCCGTGAACCGAATCGCCGTAATCGTTGGCCAGGTTGGAGAGAATTTGTAAAAAGATGGTAGTGAGGGCGCACAGCAGGGTGACGATCCAGCTAAACAGACCCACGCTGGCGGCCAGAAACGACCCCATACCGATGCTGGCCAGAGCCAGGGGCAGCGTCCGCGGCCGGGCGGCGAAAATCCACGCCTGCCGGCGGGTCATGGAGGAGGAGAGTTGTTCGGTCATTGCGGCAAGTTTAGCATAAAGTCCTATGTTACAAGTCCTGAGTTAACGGTTTGCGGACAAACTTTCACTATAATATTTCTAAACTCAGGACTTTTAACTCAGAACTTAGGAGTAAAATGACCGTGATCGATCTCAAAAAACCTCTCTTGATTTACGACGCCGACTGCGGCTTCTGAGAAAAATCGGCGCGTCTCGTGAAGACGTGGACCCGAGGGCAAATCGAGCTGAAGGGATGGCAGTTTATTCCCGATGAGATGGCCGCGCTGGGTTTGACGGCCGAAGATGGGCTGACCCAGGCGTGGTTTGTCGATGCCCAGGGGCGTTTAACCGGTGGCGCGGAGGCGATCAACCGCTCGATGCGCTACTGCTGGTGGGCCCGGCCGTTGACCTACCTTTACTTTATTCCCGGATTGCGACAGCTTCAAGATCGCATTTACCGCTGGATCGCCGACAATCGCCACCGGCTGCCTGGGAGCACCGATGCGTGTGAGGTGAAATAGCTATTCCCCTTTCACATGCGCATCAAAAAACGCAATCGAGCGATTCATCGCCGTTGTAAAATTGACCGAAATGTTGTGATTATCCCCCTCATAAATATATAGTTCCCCGGGAGCACCGGCCGCCAGCATTTCCGCATAAAGCGTTTCAGAAAAATCATAGGGCACGATTTCATCACCGGTGGCGTGATGCAGCTGGATGGGGCCGGACAGATCGGCCGCGTATGAAATCGGCGAAATCGAGGCCCAAAACGCCGGATTTTCTTCCCAATCCCCATACACATCAAAAATCGACAGCCGCCAGCGGCCGCGGGTGCTTTCCGGGTCTGGAGTGCGCGTGGGCACCGGGGTGCCGTTTTCATCCCGCCGCCAGGTGGTAAACAAATCTTCGTAGGAAACGACGACCCCAGCCCAAATCACACCCGCCCTGATATCGCCGGTGGTGACCATCGACCGTAGGGTAATATGACCGCCCATCGAATGTCCCCACATGCCGATGCGGTTGGGATCGGCCGCCGGGTACGCTTTGACGGCCGCCACGGCGTTCAAAACATCTATCGTATAGTCAGGAGTGCCGTAGCCGCCGGTTGCCTCCCCTTCAGAAGAGCCGTGCCCGCGATAATCGGAGCGAAAGACGATGTACCCACTGCGGGCAAACCCGTCAACATAGGCGACATACCGCTCCGTGGTGCGATACTGCTCCGGCGGAATATAGCCGTGGTTAAAGACAACCACCGGCCAGCCGGCTGCAGGTGGCTCACCCTGTGGCACCGTCAGCAGAGCAAAAATTTTGTTTCCTTCTGATAAGTACGAAGCGATGTAGCGGTCGTAATTGTCGCCTGGATCCAACACCTGCTCAATAATGATCTCGCTGCCGGGATAGTTTTGCCGGCGCATGACCTCAATCATCAGCGGATGGGTGGGGGTAGGCGTTGCTGTAGGGGTATGAGTGGCTGTAGGAATGGCGGTCGCGGATGGAGGCGGCGTGGCGGACGGAGGAATAGGCGATGGGGGTTGGGATGTGGGGGATGGAGGCAAGGTTGCCGCCGCGGTAGGCAGGACGTCAACGGCCGGCACGATGGCCACCGGGCTAGCCGCCTGGCTGCAGCCCAAAAACAAAAATAGAAGCCCAAATCCCAATAAAAAGTTGAGAGGATATATTTTCATGATGGTTTGAATTTTAAGTTATTAGTATATTGGTTTATTGGTGTATTGAAATGAGAGGTTGATGAAAATGATTGAGCTGTTCAGAGAGTAGACAAATAAAGTAATAAACCAATATACTAATTCCCTTAGAAATTAAATTGACCATGAACCATTAATTGTTTTGGAGAAGATGATGCGCACAGATTATGAATACATTGTCGTAGGATGCGGTGGAATCGGAGCTGGCACCCTGTACTGGCTGGCTCGACGGGCGGGTAAAGATGTGCTGGGGCTGGAACAGTTCAACCTGTTTCACCTGAACGGCGGTTCACAAGATTATTCGCGCATCATTCGATTAACCTATCACGATGCCAAGTACACGGCGCTAACCCCACACACTTATAAGGCGTGGGCCACTTTGGAAGAAGAATCCGGAGTGCAGGTGGTGACCCGGACCGGCAGCGTAGAATTTGCCGAGGTCGACAGCCCGTACCAGGCCGACGTAGACCTCTACGCGGCCGCCATGGACGCGGCCGATATTCCCTACGAGCGGATTAACGGGGAGGAAATGATGCGCCGCTACCCTCAGTTTCGCTTTGATAAACCCCTCGACGTGCTGATCCAGGAGCAAACCGGCATCGCCGATCCCCATCGCGGCAATGCGGCCCATATCGCCATGGCCCGCTATCATGGGGCGACGGTGCTGGACAACTGCCGGGTCAATCGAATTTCCCCGTTTGATGGGGGAGTAACGGTGCATACGGCCGACGGCTCATTTTCCTGCCGCCAGCTCATCGTGACGGCCGGGGCGTGGGTCGATCAGGTTCTGTCATCTGTGGGGATGAAGCTACACGTGACCGTGACCAAGGAGCAGGTCACGTATTATGCGACTCCCAATTTGCGCGAGTTCGCCATCGGCCGTTTTCCCATCTTTATTTCTCACGATGAAAACGTTTACTATGGCTTTCCCGTTTATGGGGAGGTGGCCACCAAAGCGGCCATCGATGCGTCAGGACCCACCATCGATATCCACAACCGTTCGTTTGAACCGGAACCGGAGATGACCGCCCTGCTCGACCACTGGCTGGCCGATCACATTCCCGGTTTTGTGGGCCCCAAAATGTACACCCGCACCTGCCTCTACACGATGACCAAGGATCGCGACTTTGTGGTTGACCGGCTGCCGGAACATCCGCAGGTCATCGTTTACTGCGGGGCCGGACACGCCTATAAATTTGCCAGTCTTCTGGGCCAAATTATGAGCGAAATGGCTATTGATGGGGAAACGCAATACCCGATTGCCCCCTTTACGCTCAACCGGCCGGCGATCACCGATCCGGCGTTTCCGGCGCAGTTTCACATATAGACTTCCCCGGAAAATTTGTTAATGAATGGTATCAATTAAGCATTTTCCGGGGAAATTTGTGACTCACCCCCCAGGGACCCCCGCCACATCGGCCGGGATGCGGTAAATGTAAAACGGCGCCCGGCTGTCGATGTGCTCGCGCGACTGCAGCATCAAATCCGGGATGGCGCTGTCGGTGAAGTAGATAAAGCCGTCACCCCCATAGCTAATGCCGTCCGCCCAGCGAACCCGATCATCCTCAATAAGGGTTTCCAGGGTGCCGTCCGGCCGCATGCGGATGATGCCGTTGTGTTCCACGGCCGTGATGTATACATTGTTCTCCACATCGATGCTCAAACCGTCATTGAGCGGCTTTTTACCAACCGCCTCAACCCGATTGGCCAGGTCGGCCGCCGAAAGAGATTCATCCCGCAAGTCGCTGGTCCGCACCCGATACAGCGTATCGTGGGTCATCGCTCCGTAATAAATCCACTGGTCGTCTTTGCTGAGCGCGATCCCGTCAACGCCCGGCTTCAAGGCGATCAACCCACCATAAAAGGTCATCTCTTTGATGTCGGTGCGCACGATCCAATCCTGCGGCACAACCGATTCATGCCCTTCGAGCAGCCGGCGAGCGGTTTGGGAGGGCACGTCGTACACGACCAGGGCCGGATTTTTGCGAAAGAAGCTGACGTCGGCGATGTAAACGGTATCGCCATCAGCCGAGACCTGGAAATCGTTTAGAAAAGAGAGCGGTTGGGCGATATTGCGATCAAAAATATGATCGTGCACCACCTCGCCGTTGTTCAGATCAAACGCCATCAGGCGCACATCCCCCATCCCTTGCTGAGCGGTGTCGAGGGTCCACAGCCGGTTTTGCCGATCGATAAACATGCCCAATACCGCATCAAAATTAGACTGGAATTCCAGGCTGGGGTAGGGGACCGGCTCCCCACCAATGAGTTCAAAGACCGTGCTGCTGCCGACCGGCCGCGATTCAGGATGGTAGTTGAAAAACACCCGATTATCGGCCGAAACCGCCAGGTTGCCCGGTGGCTGTGGTAAAATCGCCACCGTCTCTAAATCCTCTGCCGTTAGGAGAGGATCAGTTGACAAGTCGACATAATATTCTCCACCCCCATACCGTATGCGTAATCCGATTAGAAGCACCATAAGCAGCAGCGCGATTGCTCCTAATATCCGCCCGATCCATTTCATTACGATCCTCCAACTGGACAAATTTCAATTTTTGTTCAATAATTGACAAATTAGATTTAACGTCAGCAAATGGGTGATGTCAACCACCGGTTTTTAGAGGTCGTTCATGATTGAACACGCGTCAGCGAATCATCAAAACGGAAAGCCGCGCAACCGCCGCGAAAAAAGAAAGTGGCAAACGCGGCAGCAGCTCAAACAGGCCACCACCGCGCTGCTAATTGCCCATGGGTATGATGGGTTTACGGTGCAGGATGTGACCGACGCGGCCGATTTGGCCCGCGGCACTTTCTACGTCCACTTTAAAGATAAAGAGGAAGCGGTGTGGGCGATTTTGCAGGACAGTTTTGAGGCTTTAAACGAAGAATTTCGGCAGATGGAAGGTGGCTCCAGCGAGCGCCGCTATTTCAAATGGCTGAGGTTATTTGATTATGTGGATGATAATCGGGAGCTGTTGACGGTTATGCTGGGTGAATCGGGCCATATTAAGCTCGTCCGCCGCATGCAAGATTACATTGCGGCTGTGATCATCAGCGATACAGCGGCGGGGGTTAGCGAGCCGATTGGCGATATTCCCACCGATTTTGCGGCCGAATTTATTGCCGGGGCGATGATTCGCATCATCGACTGGTGGCTGCGACAGCCGCCGGTTAAACGCTATTCAGCTTCGGCGATGGCGGTTATGTTTTATCAAATGGTGCTGCGGGAGCCTCTTCCTCAGCCCCTTCCACCCGCTCATACGCATAGAGGCCCACCAGGCGAGCCATAACAATGGTGATGTACAGCACCCCTATGATCGCTTCGATGCTGGCGGCCGAGCGAGCCCAGAAAGTCACCGGTAAAATATCTCCATAGCCGAGGGTGGTTAGGGTCGCATAGCTGTAGTAGACAAACGTCTGCCACGGCAAAATTTCCCCAGCCGCCACCACGCCATCGGAAAAAGCGTGCATCCCACCATCCAATCCACCACTGCCAAAAAACGTCAATGTTTCAATCAGGCCGTAAATGGGGGTGAAGATCGCCCCCAAAAGCAGATACACCGCGCAGGCAGCGTAAATGATATCTCGATTCACTTCCCGAGCGGTGAACATATAGCGCATTAAAACCCAGACCACCGCTGCCTGAAACGCCCCGATCACCACATAACCCGCCACGAGCGCCCACAGAGCGGTCTGGTTCAGGGTGTAGACGACGCCGGTTATGGTCCACAGGATGCCCAGGATGATTAGCAGGCGCAAATAAAATGGGGATTCCCGCACCAGCAGAATTCCGGCCACCATCAGCGAGGCATAGATCAGCTGATAGACGATAAGCATGATGGGAATGCTGGACCGGCCGTCCGCAGCCACGGTGATGGGGTAAATGGTTTGCACCAGAGCGACAAGCCCCAGGATGTAGATAACCTTGCCCTCCATCTGTAGTGAAGAAGGGGAATTGGATGATTGTTTCATGAATTACCTCAAGTTAATAATCAATAGTTAATGGTCAATGACCAATGGTCAATTTTCTTTATGGGGTGTTGGCATGCAAAATGCCATTGACCATTGAAAATTGATTAATGACAATTGATAATTTTTCTGTATTAAATCCCTGTCAATGCTTTTGAGCAATTTAAGAGAATATGTTAGAGTTGAATTTTATCGACTGACCGGTCAGTTCATTAGAAGTTTAAACTTCTGACAACTCAAAACTTAGCACTCAGCACTCAGGACTTCGTAAGAAGCACTTTCATCTCAGGACTCAACAATGAATCGCGATCCAGAAAACACCCGCAACAAAATCCTTGATGCTGCCCTGGACATATTTTCTTCCAAGGGGTATCACGACACCCGACTCGATGAAATCGCCGATGAATCGCACACGTCGAAGGGGTCGATTTACTTCCATTTCCCCAATAAAGAACGGCTGTTTCTTTCATTGGTTGATCAGTTTGCCGGCCTGCTCGAACGGCGCGTGCGCGAGGCGATTGAAGGAGCGCCGGTGGGGATGGAGCGGGTCCAGGTGGCCCTGGAAACGTGTCTGTCCACGTTTGGTGATTATCGCCGGCCGGCCAAAATACTGTTGGTCCAGGCGGTTGGTTTGGGGCAGCCGTTTGAGCAAAAACGGATGGAAGCCAACGATCGCTTTGCCCGTCTAATTGGCGGCTATCTAAAAGAGGCGGTGGATTTAGGGCACATCGAACCGGTTGATTTAGAAGTGGTTTCTTATGCCTGGATGGGAGCGATTTACAACGTGATCATCCGCTGGGTTTATACGGGTGAGCCCACTCCCGATCGCATCGTGGCCGGGCTGATGCCAACCCTGCTCAAAAGTGTCGGGTATGAACCACCTGCGAGATGACGGTATGTCCCGCCCCAATTTTGCCAATCTCCACGAGCGATATGGCACCCTGGTCAGCGTTAGCCTGCCGGCCCCGGGTTTAACGCCGCTTGGCTTTGTTGCTCAATCGGCCGGTCAGGCCCGCTTTTTCTGGCATGACGGTCAAGATCCAATTCTCTTTGGCGGGGTGGGAGCCGCAGTTGAGCTGTTCGCCTGGGGAGAAAGCCGCTATCGAGATATCGAAAGGCAGGCGCGCGATTTGTTTGAAGGGGCAGTTGTTGATGAGCTTGCGCCACCGGCCGCTTCCCCACGGCTGTTTGGTGGGTTCGCTTTTACCGATTCATTTACGCCGGACAACACCTGGGCTGCTTTTCACCCGGCACACTTTGTTTTGCCACACTATCAACTCGTACAGCACGGTGACGAGGTATGGTTGACCCTCAATGCGCACATCCCCGATAATGAAAACCCGGCCGATTTGATCCCCGAACTGCGCCGGGCGCTGCAGGAAAAATATGAGCAGCTGCTGGCCGAACCTGCACCCGATTTCCCTGAGGAGCAGGGACCGGCGTGCAGCCTGCGCCAATACGATATTTCGTACCCGCTTGATTATCAGGCGTGGTCGAAGATGATCGTCGAAGCAACCGGCCGTATGAAAGCGGGGGAGCTCGATAAGGTGGTGCTGGCCCGTATTTGTGAGATCAAGGCAGCGGAACCCATCGACGTTACCGCCGCCCTTAACTACCTCGAAACCCAATATCCGCAGTGTTATCGCTTCTTATTTGAGCCCCGGCCGTATCACGCCTATTATGGGGCCACGCCGGAACTGCTGATCAAAACAAGCGGGGCTGATTTTGCCACAATGGGGCTGGCCGGTTCTGCACCCCGAGGCAAAACCCCCGAAAAAGACGCCTCCAACGCGGCCGGTCTGCTCAACAGCGCCAAAAACCGCTATGAACATGATTTGGTGGTGGACGCCATGCGTCGACGGCTTGAGCCATTGACCAAGACTCTTTCTGTGCCCGATCATCCGGAAATTTATACGCTCAGTAATATCCATCATTTATACACCCCGGTAGAAGGATCACTGGTTGATCCGCAAGGAGTTCTCCCTCTTGTTGAACTGCTGCATCCCACACCGGCCCTGGGCGGCGCCCCGCGAGGAAAGGCGCTGCCGCTGCTGGCCCATCTCGAGCCGGTGCCCCGCGGCTGGTATGCCGCCCCGATTGGCTGGCTCGATCAAAATCTCGATGGGGTGTTTAGCGTCGGCATCCGCTCGGCCGTGGCTCAAAATAATCGCGTCTGGGCGTATGCCGGCGCGGGTATTGTAGCGGATTCTGATCCAAAGTCGGAGTGGCAGGAAACGATGATAAAGTTTCGGCCGATCTTAAATTCTTTGAGGGCAATATAATTTAATAGGAATAGCTAATGGCTATTTGTCGATTGCTAATTGCTAAAACGGGCATATTTTCAGTGTTTCTACGTTTATTAAATGGACGATACTTATTCCAGCAGTTAAAAGGTAGAAGAAATTGATCACTGGAGATAGACAGAAATGAAAAAAGGTGGCGATTTGGAAGATCGGTTGATCGACTTCGGCGTAAGCGTTATCAAATTAGTTCGTGGACTGCCAAGTAACTTTATTGGCAAGCATTTCTCCAGGCAGTTATTGCGAAGCGGAACTGCTCCAGCGGCCCATTATGCAGAAGCTCGAGGCGCTGAGAGCCAGAGGGATTTCATTCATAAACTTCGCCTTGGCTTAAAAGAACTAAACGAATCTCAAATTTGGCTCAAGATGATCGATCGCAGCCGATTGATTCACTCGAACAATGTACGCTCAGTTTTGGATGAATGTATCCAGCTCAGTCGAATATTCAACGCCAGCATCAACACGGCAAAACGCAAATTAGCTATTAGCAAATAGCCTTAGCAATTAGCAATTTTATGTCTATCAACCCTTCAGTTCTCTCTGCTTCAACACTTGTCGCGTCATTCGCTGCCGCCGGCTTGCGTCACGTCTGCATCGCCCCTGGCTCGCGGTCCACGCCGCTGACGCTGGCCTTTGATGCTCACCCGGATATCGAGGTGCATTTGCAATTAGATGAGCGCAGCGCCGGCTTCATGGCGCTGGGGCTGGCCTTGAAGACCGGCCGGCCGGTGGCCTTGGTTTGCACATCGGGCACGGCCGCCGCTAACTTCTATCCGGCCGTCATCGAAGCCCAAATGTCGCAGGTGCCGCTTATTGTCCTCACGGCCGATCGGCCGCCGGAACTGCGTCACAGCGGGGCCAATCAAACGATCGATCAGGTCAAGATGTTTGGCGATCACGTGCTGTGGGCCGTGGATCTCGATGTGCCTACGGCCGTCATGCCTGAAGTGGCCCGGCGCAATACCGCCACCACCGCCACACGCGCCTATCAAACCGCCAACGGCTTGCGAAAAGGCCCCGTTCATCTCAATGTGCCGTTTAGAAAACCTCTCGAACCACAAGGAGTCCTGAGTCCTGAGTCCTTAGTTAAAAGTACAGTCAACTCAGCACTTAGCACTCAGGACTCAGCACTTCTCATGCCGTCCCGCAGCCAAATTGAGCTGCTGGTTCATCTGATTAACCGCCACGATCGCGGCTTGATTGTCTGTGGACCAAACTGTCCGGACGGGGAGTTCCCTTCCGCCGTTGCCCAACTGGCTCGCATAAGCGGGTATCCCATCGCGGCCGATCCGCTGTCCGGCCTCCGCTTTGGCCCCTGGGTGGAAGATACGCCGATCTTTACCGGCTATGAAACAATCCTGGCCGGCGGCCGGCAGCCGGATGCCGAACCACCTGAGATCGTGATTCGCTTTGGTGCGGTGCCCACTTCTAAATGGCTCAATCAATACCTCGACGCAATTTCCCCCAAGGTGCGGCTGCACGTGCGGGCCAGCGGGGTGTGGGCCGATGACGGCCATCGCACAACCGATTTTTGGCAGGTGGATGAGACGGCTTTGTGTCAATTTGTATCCTCTTTAGTGCAGACTACAGACTACAGACCACAGACCACAGAGGGCCACGCTAACTTGCCCCACGTTTCTTATCACGCTTCTACAGCTAAATTGCTGCAGGATGATCTAAAGAGCTGGGAGGTAATTGACTCGTTTTTACTGGAGGCGAATTTCGATGCGGCGATGGTTTACCAGCTCATTGAACAGCTCCCGGATGAGAGCAATCTGATGATCGGCAACAGCCTGCCGATTCGACATGTCGATCAATTTGCCCGGCCGTCAACCAAACGGCTAAATCTGTTTGGCAATCGCGGGGCCAGCGGAATTGACGGCATCGTGTCCACGGCCGTGGGGATCGCTAAGGCTGATCCGGAGCGTCTGACCGTGCTGCTGGTTGGTGACGTTTCATTTTTTCACGATCAAAACGGCCTGCTGCCCGCTCGAGATCTGCCAAATTTCAAAATAATTTTGCTCAACAACAACAGCGGCAGCATATTTAGGCGGCTGCCCGTTTCGAACCTCGACCCACCATTTACAGCACTTTTTTTAACCCCTCACGACCTTAATTTTCAGCCGATCATCGAGATGCATCAGCTGTCTTATCATCAAACGGCCGATATGACTTCCTTTTTGACCGCCATTCAAAAAGCTTTTTCTACTGACGGCCCGGCCGTTGTCGAATATCGGTCTGATGGCGAGCAGGATGAAAAGATGAGGCAGGCGTTGGTCGAGCGAGTGAGGGAGGTGGTTGGAGATTAGTTATTGGTATATTGGCTATTGGTGTATTAATAGACATGTTGCTCAGATGGCCCCCATGAAGCAAGCTCAATAACGATTAACCAATAACTAATACACCAATATACCAATAACCAATACACAAATAAACCAATATACATTCACATGTCTCCCCCTACAGCACCTTTCATAACCGACTGGCTCCGCGCCCGAGCAGCGGCCTCACCAGACGCACTGGCCTTGGTGATAGGTGAGCGGCGCTGGTCATACAAGCAGCTTGACCAGCTTGTCGATCAGACCGCCGCCTGGCTAAATACACTGGACCGGCCGAAAAATTACCGCCTCGGTGTGCTGCTGCCCAATGGTCTTGAATATGTTTGCCTTGTGCACGGCTGCGCGCGAGTGGGTTTGGTGATGGTAACGCTCAATACACGGCTGACGGACGCTGAACTTCAATGGCAGATGGAGTTTACCGCCCTTGAGCTGGTTATCGGCGAAGATCGGGAGTGGGGAGAGGAACATGGGGTGAAGCTCGTCCGGCCGCCAAAATTTGATGAAGATGTTTCATTCGAGGTGTCGAAAATCGCCTCCTCGCGGCCTCAAAGCAGCTTTGAAACCATTCAATCGATTGTATTTACCTCTGGGACAACCGGCCGACCAAAGGCGGTTCCCATCACATTTGGGCAGCACTTTTTTAGCGCCACAGCTTCCGCGTTTAATTTGGGGGTTGACGTGCACGATCTGTGGCTGAGCTGTTTGCCACTGTATCATGTGGGGGGGATGGCGGTGTTGTTTCGCAGCTGCCTGTACGGCACGGCCGTCGATTTGCACGCTCGTTTTGATATCGAAGAGATCAATCGCGCCCTCGACACAAAGCCAATCACCCTGATTTCACTCGTGCCGACGATGCTTTTGCGTCTTATTAATGCCAGAGAAAGCTGGCCGTCTTCCCTACGCCTCGTTTTGCTGGGCGGCGCGGCAACCACGCCCGAGCTGATCGCCCGAGCTGAGATGCACCACCTAAAATTGAGTGTTTCTTACGGCATGACTGAGGCCGCTTCTCAGATTGCGACGCTTCTTCCTGACTCAGTGCGCCAAAAACCGGGCTGCGTCGGCCGGCCGCTTCTCTTTGGGCAAATCAAAATTGTTGCTGAAAATGGAAAACCGGCCGCCACCAGCGAATATGGTGAAATTTGGGTTACCGGTCCAAATATTACCCGCGGTTACCTCGATCAACCGCAAATCAACGCCCAACGATTTGTCGACGGCTGGTTTAAGACCGGGGATATCGGTTACCTCGATGAGGATGGGGATTTATGGCTGGTGCAGCGCCGGAGCGATCTGATTATCAGCGGTGGAGAAAACGTCTATCCGGTTGAAGTTGAACGCGCTTTGCGTCAGCATCTGGCAATAGCTGATGTGTGTGTGGTCGGTGTGCCAGACCTGGAGTGGGGTCAAATCGTGGCGGCCATGGTGGTTGTTGAGCCAGGTCAATCTATTTCGGCAAAAGAATTGGAAGACTTCGGCCGCGGTCAGCTGGCAGGGTACAAAATCCCCCGTTTAATCGACTTTGTGAGCGAACTTCCTCGAACCGCTTCTGGAAAAATCGCTCGCCAAACGGTCGTTGACCAATTGTCTACGATCCACTCCCCTCAACCAAAGTTTTGATATTGGTAAAAGTTGGTTTACTATCCGCTAAACGTGCTGACCAGAAATGATCTCATGAAAATCACCCAAATTCTCATTTTTCAGGTGGATCTTCCGCTAAACACCACATTTACCGTGCCGGGTGGTCGGCCGCTTGAGAAGCTGGACAGCACCATTGTCGCGGTGCAAACCGATGTGGGGATTACCGGCTGGGGTGAGATTTGCCCTTTTGGTTCCCTTTCGGCTTTTGGCGAAGGAATTCGGGCGGCAATTGCCGTCGTGGCCCCGGCCTTACTCGGTCAGGATCCCCGTCACCTCGATGTGATTAACCGCGAGATGGATCAAGCTTTACCAGGCCATCCCCACAGTAAATCTCCGCTCGATGTTGCCTGTTGGGATATTCTGGGCCGCGCGGCCGGTCTCCCCCTTTACGCCTTACTGGGTGGGAAAATGCAGAGTGGGGTAGCGCTGCGAACCAAAATTTCTATCGGCACACCTGATGAAATGGTTGAAGGGGTGCAAGAGGCCCGTGCCAGCGGGTACACACATTTCTCGGCCGGTATTGGATCAAATTTAAATGATGATCTCGCGCGCATGATGGCTCTCCTGGAGAACACGATTGAGGAGGAATCACTGGCCTTTAACGCGCATGGCGCGTGGCTGACGGCGGATGCGACAACAGCTATGCAGAAGATGGCCAATCAGCGAGTTATGATCACGCAGCCTTGCCAGACCCTTGATCAGTGCCATCAGGTACGCGAATTGACCCAGCAGCCCATCTATCTCGATCAGTCAATTGCGTCATTTGATGATTTGCTGCGTGCACACCGACAAAATGTTTGCCACGGTGTAACGATTAATATCGGCCGCGTTGGAGGAATAACCCACGCCAGACGGATGCGCGATTTTTGCCTGGCGGCCGGGATCCGTATGAGTATCGAAGATGCTGGGGGAAGCAAAGTAGCTGATACGGCCGCCTTACATCTGGCTCTGGCGACCCCGGCTGAATATTTTCACGCAGCTTGGGACTGCAGCCCATATCACGGCATTGTAACCGCGATTGGTGGCTATCGACGCGAAAACGGTCAGGCCACGCTAACCGATGCCCCAGGCTTGGGTATTGTCGTTAATCGTGATGTTTTGGGGGAGCCGGTTGCGGTTTATAATTTAGAAAAATAGTTTCTACAATATCCGGGAAAATACCCATGATGAGAAGCTCCTTCAAGAATTTCCCCGGATATGGTTAGAACTGGGATATTATTGAGAGTACTATGAATACCCCACGCTCATTCTTATTTTCACCAGGAAACAGCCGTCGAAAAATCGAGAAAGGGGCTGTTTCCGCTGCACACGCCCTCGTTTTAGATTTAGAAGACGGTGTGGCTCTCTCCGCCAAACCCGAAGCACGGGCTGTCATTCGACAGGCGGCTCAGGAACTTGATTTTGGGGATAAACTGTGTCTGGTTCGCCTTAACGGGGTGAAATCCGCTTTACTAAACGACGATCTGGCTGCGCTCGCCGGAGCCGGCCTTGACGGGTATATTTTGCCCAAAGTTGAGTCTGCGGCCGAAATTCAGCAGCTGCATCAGCTGCTGAATGAAGCTGGCGAGCCGGATGCGATAATCTACGCTCTGCTGGAGTCGGCTTTGGGGGTAATTCACGCGCCGGAGATTGCGGCATTTCCGACCCTGCGTGGTTTGATGTTTGGTGGTGAAGATTTTGTGGCGTCGATAAAGGGGAAAGCAACGGCCGAACGAAGTGAAATTTTGTATGCCAGAAGCGCGCTGGTAACGGCCGCTCGCGCTTATCAATTGGAAGCGATTGATACCATTTATATTGATTATGATGATCTCGAGGGGTTAAGTCGAGAAGCTAAATTCGCCCGCACGCTGGGATTTTCCGGCAAATTCTGCATACATCCGCAGCAGGTTGAGCTGGTGAATAGTGGATTTCAGCCGTCGGCTGCTGAAATTGCAACGGCTCAAGCGATTGTGTCAGCCTATGAAGAGCACTTTAAACACGGTATAGGGGTATTTTCATTTGAAGGACGCATGATCGATGAAGCTGTTGTCCAGCAAATGCGGCAGCTGCTTTAAGCAAAAGGGACAATTGTCTCTAGGAATGGCCTCTCAATTGTGATACAAATCAACGAATGAGTAGACGACTTATATTTCTAGCTGCTTTTTTGATTTTCTTTATAGGCTGTTTCCAAACAAATGACGAGACGCCCGTGGCCTCACCTGCTTTACCAACCCAGGCGGTTGCCGTGGCCACGATGCAGATCGAAACGCCAACGGCTGAGCCTACAGATGATCAGCTCCCACCGACCTGGACGCCAGATCCACTCGATTTAATTACCCTGACACCGGCCGGGCAATTTGTGCCGACTGAACGGCCGCCGGCCACGCCATGGCCCACGGTTACCAACACACCTATTCCGACAAACACACCGGTGCCCACGGCCGCCCCCCCAACGGTTACCCCAATTCCCGCTACGTCCACACCGGCTCCGACGGTGATAATCGGTTCGGGCCCAAACCTGCTGCCCAACCCATCTTTTGAGGGCGGATGGCGCCATCCCAACGGCGATCCAGAGCTGCAAATCCCGGACAATTGGCGCTTTGAATTTACCGAAGGGGATAACAGCCTCGATCCGGACCCCTGGAATAAATGGGTTCGGCCGGAGGTGCGGGTATTATCCCCAGATTTTCTTCCTGCACGGGAACACGACCTGTTTATTTGGGATGGTCAACAGACGCTCAAAGTGTTTAAAGGTCAAGGGGCGATTAATTATCGCTTGCTGACAGAAGTAGATTTAGAACCGGGTCGATACCGGTTAACGATCAGGGTATTTCCTGATTTGGTGATGGGATATTCATCAATGGGTGGGAAAATCTGGGCTGATGATCCACTGGCCGGAGAAGTCAGCTTATGGGCCGCCTCAGTAAAATCGCCGTGGTATTTGCCTTCATTCGGCCGCCGAAATGAGTTTACACAGGAGTTTGAACTGGACACGGCCCAGCGGGTTACTGTTGGGGTTGCGGTTCGCGGCCGGTGGGCGATTGAAAATAACGGCTGGTTTTTTGACGATTTGCGGTTAGAGAAAGTGGGATGATTGGTGTATTGGTGTAATGGTTATTGGTGTATTGGTTGCAGTCATATGGAGCAGGCCATCCGTAGCGAAAGCCCAATAACCAATAGACGAATAACCAATAAGCCCGTCACCAACAAAAAAAAAGCGAGCGAATTGGCGGTGACCTACTCTCCCAGGGGGCT
>JASJCR010000108.1 GCA_030065875.1 Ardenticatenaceae bacterium
TCGCCTTAATCATCACCAAGCAGGTCAGACTGCTTAGCAGCATCACCGCCTGGTTTATTATGACCATCGTGGTGGCCAACGTCTTTGGAACCGGTGGTATATCGATTATTACCAACCCACCCAGCATCATGGCCGGTATGATCTTTGCTTCACTGCTTATCGGACGGCAGGGCACCTTTACGTTTTCGCTGGTAGCCATCATTTCCTTTGTGGTGGCCTACCTGGCGGAAACGATCGGCATGATCGCGCCACCGATGCCGGCCGAAAACTTACTGGCCCAACTCGTCCTCCTCATTTTCATTACGGTTTTTGTGGGCGCGCTGGTTTATTATGCGCAGTTGGGGTTGGATCAAGCCCTAGAACGTGTAGAGGCTTCCAACGAAGAGCTGGCCCAATTTAATGTGGGTCTGGAGGCCCTGGTCAATGCGCGCACCCGCGATTTACAGCTGGCCGCCCAAGTTGGCGCCAAAATCGAGCAAATTCGCGAATTAACGCCGATGCTAAATGAAGCGGTGAGCTTGATTCAGCAGGAATTCGGCTTTTATCACGTACAGGTTTACCTGTCAGATCCCGTGGCCCGCACCCTTATCCTCCGTGCCGGTACCGGTGAAGCGGGTGAACGTATGATCTCCCAAAATCACAAACTGGCCATCGGACCAGGGTCGGTTAACGGTTCGGCCGCCGCCCGCAACGAGCCAGTGCTGATCAGCGATGTGCGCAACAACCCCAATCATCAACCCAATCCCCTGCTGCCGGAAACCCTGGCGGAGCTGTCAGTGCCCCTGCACATCAGCAACCGGCTTTTAGGGGTTCTCAATCTGCAAAACGACAGCGCCGATCAGCTTTCCCAGGACAATATTTCTACATTTGAGCTTCTGGCCGGGCAGTTGAGCGTTGCCATTGAAAATGCGCGATTGTTTGACGAATTGGAGCAAACTCAGACCAAGGTAATCCAGCAGGCCCAGCGCCTGATCAACCGGGAATGGGACACCTTCTTCGATCACGTCGATTCAACCCATACGTTGACGTATGAGTATGAAAACCCAAATATGGCGAGGATCGCACCAGATAGCGAGGTGCATGACCTGGCACAGGTTCCCATCGATTTAGCCGGGGTCAAAATCGGTCAATTTTCAGTGACCGACAGCGAAAATAAATATTTATCGGAAGGGGATCGCGAATTTCTCGGTCTCGTGGCCGAACAGGTTGCCCAGCGCGTGGAAAATCTGCGACTGCTCAACGAAGCGGGTCATTACCGGGCTGAGGCGGAAACCGCGCTGCGCCGCATGACTCGTGAAGCATGGAGTCAGTTCAGCCAGCAAGAAGAAGATGCGGCCAAAGGGTATATGGCCGAATCGATGGAGCTGCTGCCTATCGATTCTGATCCTCACCTCGATCTAAACGGTCAGCAGGTCCCCCTCTCCGTGCAGGGTGAAGCGGTGGGCGAGCTGTATATTGAAGGTTTAAACGACACCTACGGCCGGGAGATCGCGGCCGAAGTAGCGGCCAGCCTGAGCGCCCACATCGAAAGCTTGCGTTTGGCTGATGAAACGGAACGACGGGCCAGTGAGCTGGCTATTATTAACCGCGTCAACGACGCCATTCGCGGGTTTATCGACCTGGATGAGGTATTTGCGGCGGTTGGTAACGAGCTGCGCACCGCCTTTAACGCCACCTCGGTTTATATTGCCACTTACGAGCCTGGCGCTCAGAAATTTGAACTGCCTTACTACATCACCGTTCAGGAAGATGGTCAGATAAAGCAGCAGGATATTCCAACTCAAAAATTGGGGAACGGTCTGACTTCCGACGTGATCGCCAGTAAAAAACCGCTGCTGTTAAACGCAAAATCTCGGGCCGAATTGGATGCAACCGGGGCGATTACCGTCGACGAAGAGCTGATTCACGATGCATACTCCTACCTGGCCGTGCCGGTTATGATCGGTAAAGATGTCGTTGGTGTGGTCAGCATTCAGGACAACTCCGGGGAGCGCTTCTTCAGCGAGGAAGACCAGGATCTACTGGAAACGATCTCCACCGGTTTGGGAATTACCATCCAGAATGCCAGCCTCTACCAGCAAACGGAAGACGCCCTGGGCGAAGCGCAGCGACAAAGTCGCGAACTCGAGGCGATCAACCGGGTGGTGTTGGCCACCGGTGCGTCCGGCTCCCTGGATGAAAGTTTACAAATTGTGGCCACTGAGCTGATGGCGGTGACCTCGGCCGATCAAATCGGGGTGGCCCTGATCAATCCGGATGGTGAAAGCATGACCATTCGGGCCATCAGCGGTGGCACCGGTCAAGAAGCGGTGGTTGGCATGCAAATCCCTATCACTGGGAATCCGGCCACGGCCGATGTCTTGCGAACCCTCCAGCCGGTCATTATCGAAAATGTGCCTCAATCACCCATGATGGATCCAGTTCGCGAAATTGTCGAGGCCCGAAACGTCGAAGCGCTCGGTATCTTCCCGATCTACACCCCGAACGGGGTCATGGGCACCATCGGGCTGGATATTACCGAACCCGGAAAATCGTTCTCAGCCCGGGAAATTCAGCTAACAACCGCCATCGTGCGGCAAACAGCCACCCTGATCGAAAGTGCCCGACTCTTCGCCGATACGGAAAAACGAGCCAATCGGGAGCGTTTGATCAACGAAATTACCCAAAAAATCCAGGGTACGGTCTCCGTGGAGAGCGCCCTGCAAACCACCATTGCCGAGCTCGGCAATGCGCTCAAGGCACGCTATGTGCGCGTCGAATTAAACGAAGCACGCAATGACGACCAGCCAATCGTTGAAAAACGAGCGCCGGTCAAAGAAACCAACGGCGTCAATGGAACGGTGCATCATGAGTAATCAAAACGGTAACGAAACTATGCAAAATCAAGGGCCATACAGCCTGGCTGATTTATACAACGCCAGCCGCTCACTCAATTTGG
Source organism: Ardenticatenaceae bacterium (assembly GCA_030065875.1). Taxonomy (GTDB): domain Bacteria; phylum Chloroflexota; class Anaerolineae; order Promineifilales; family Promineifilaceae; genus WTJY01. The sequence continues at coordinate 2,939 of JASJCR010000108.1, forward strand.
CAAATACGCCCGGAGAACTGCTTTACGCTTTAATCGACCCAATGATTCCTTACGGGGCGATTTATGCCACCCTGTTTGATGTGGAATTGGGCGAAGATGGGGAACCGGCGTTTCTGATTCATCGCGAGGCTTGGGATAAATCAGAAGTGTACCCCGTTGCCAACGGCACCCGCTTTGATTTAACCACCTATTCGCGCCTTGAACAGGTCGAAAAAGGGCTGGTACAGCTTATCGGGGATATCGAGAACAGCCCGTATCTAAATGATGCCACCAAGCAAATTTACAAGCAGCTGGGTTTTGGCGCCTTTGCCGCCCTGCCGCTGAAAATCGGTGAAAAATGGGTCGGCTTTGCCACCGTCGCCTGGGAAAAAGCGTACGATTTTTCAGAGTCCGATCAACAATTCTTCCAGTCGATGGCCGATCAGGCGGCCAGCACCCTGCAAAATCTGCTCCTCTTAGAACAATCGAGCCGGGTCAGCCAGGAGCTGGAATATATTAAAGAAGCGATTGACAGCAGCCAGGAGCCGGTGACGATTGCCGATGCCCGGCAGGATGATTTTCCGCTGATTTACGTCAACGATGCTTTTGAGCGGGTCACCGGTTATTCGCGCGAAGAGGTTATCAACCGAAATTGCCGCTTCCTGCAGGGGCCGGACAAAGATCAGCCCGGTTTAAAAACGCTGCGCGAAGCGCTCAAAAATGGCGCAGGATGCCAGGTCGAGCTGCGCAACTACCGCAAAGACGGCTCCCTCTTCATCAATCAGCTCACGATCTCCCCCATTAAAAACGAACGAGGCGAGATTACCCACTTCCTCGGCAGTCAGCGCGACATCACCGAGAGCGAAAAACAAACCGAGGCGCTGCGTGAAGCTGAAAAATTACAGACTGATGCGGCCGCTCAGGCCAGCCGCCTGTACGAAGCCAGCAGCCAACTCAACAAGGCACAAAACGCCCAGGAACTACTAGTTTCGTTCCTGCAGCCGTTTATCCCGCAAGGGGTCAAAAATGCGTCTCTTTACTCGATGGAGCTGGATGAAAAAGGAGAGCCTAAATATATTGTCCAGCAGGAAAGCTGGGACGTTTCCGGTGAACCACTTATCCCCAACGGGACCCGCTTTGATTTAGACGTTTACGGCCGCCTGGAGCGAGCCACCAACGGCTTTGTCGAGCTCATTGGGGACATTCAAAACAGCCCTAAACTCGAGGAGCCAACCAAACAGATTTTTGGTCAATTTGGCCTTGAAGCGTTTGCGGCCGTGCCCCTCAAGCTTGGCCCGCAATGGATCGGCTATATGACCGTCAGCTGGTCGGACAAACAGCCGTTTGGCCCCAATGACGAGCGCTTCCTGCAGTCGATGGCTGACCAGAGCGCCGTTGTCTTGAATGGGATCAACCTGCTGGAAAAAACGCAGGAAACCGTGCTGGAAACGATCCAGCTGTACGACACCAGCCGCCAAATTAACCTGGCTAGCACCACCCAAGCATTAATGGAGGCATTTTTGGCCCCCATGGTCGAAACCGGGGCCGCCTATGGGTCCCTATTCACCGTGGAAACAGACGAACAAAACAAGCCGGTGGCCATTGAACAGCTAAATGCCTGGATTATTTCCGGAGAGCTGCCGATTCCCAACGGCACCCGCTTTGACCTGGCTGATTTTGTGGGGGCAAGTGAGTGGGCCGAAAGCGGTAAAATGCAGCTGATTGAGGATATTCCAAATGACCCGACAGTTAACGATGCCGCTAAAGAAGTTTACAAAACCGTAGGCGCGGCCGCGACCGGCACGTTCCCCCTTAAAATCGGTCAGAAATGGGTAGGCCTGGTCAGCGTGAATTGGCCACAGGCTCAATCATTTACCGGTGAAGATAGACGCTTTTTCACCTCCCTTACCGACCAAACCGCGGTAGCCCTCAACAGCATGACCCTCCAGCGCGAGACGGAAGCCCGGGCTGAGGAAACCGCACAGCTGTATGAAGTGAGCAGCCAAATTAACCTGGCTTCAAACCCGGTGGAACTATTGGAAGCGTTTTTGGCCCCTCAACTGGGCAGTGGACCTTCTGATAGCGCGATTTTCCAGGTCGAAATAGACGATCATAATGTGCCGGAAGCCATCATTTTAAGCGGAGCCTGGAACCATACTGGACAAAATCCCTTTCCTCCCGGAACTCGCTTCACAATGGCTGAATTTCCCGGTCTCGGTCAATGGGCGCTAACCGGTGAAATTCTGCTGATCAGTGACCTGGTGAACGATCCTGAGGTTGATGAAAATGCCAAAGCGTTAAACCGCAATCTCGGCATTGCCGCTCAGGCTTATTATCCTTTAAAAATGGGTAAAAAATGGGTCGGCGTGATCATGATTAGCTGGCCGGAACCCCAACAGTTTGATGGGGCCGATATTCGCCTGCTCCAATCTTTGACCGACCAAACCGCCGTGGCCTTTAACAGCATGGCCCTCCAGCGCGAAACTGAAGCTCGAGCGCAGGAAAACGAACAGCTCTTTGAGGTCGGCCGCCTCATCAACCTGGCCCAAACCCCATATGAGCTGCTCAAAGGGGTGTTAACCCCGCTTTTCCCGGAGGATATTTTGAGTGGGGCGTTGTTCTCAATGGAAACCGATGAAAACAACACCCCTATCGCCATCACCCAGCTCACCAGCTGGTCGGAAAACAACGCCAAGCCGATTCCCGATGGGGCGCGCTTTGAGTTAGCCAATTTTGCCGGCTCAACCAATTGGGTTGAAACGAGCAAGCCTCATGCCATCGGAGACATTGAGAATGACCCCCAAATGAATGAGGCTTCAAAAGCGGTATTCAAACAGGTTGGGGCGAAAGCCACCGCCACGTACCCGCTAAAAAGTGGTGATACCTGGGTCGGTGCGGTCAACGTCAACTGGGCCGAGGCTCACATCTTTGAAGACCGCGAGATGCAGCTCATGCAGGCCGTTTCTGACCAGACGGCGGTGGCCTTAAACAGCTACTTCCAGCAGCAGGAGTCGGCTCAGCGTGCGGAGGAGCTCGAGCGCGTGGCTGAAATCAGTATCGCCATTGCCACCCTAAACGACCCGCAAGAGATGCTGCAGCTGGCGGTTGACCAGGCAAAAACAGCGTTTGACCTTTATCATTCCCACATTTATTTGCTGGATGATGATAGCCAGATGCTCCGCCTTACGGCCGGGGCCGGCGACATCGGCCGGCAAATGGTCCAGGAAGGGCGTATCATTACCCTTTCGGCCGAACAATCTCTGGTGGCTGAAGCGGCCCGCTCAAAGCAGGGGGTATTTGAAAATGACGTATTAAGCAACGAGAATTTTCTCCCCCACCGTCTGCTGCCCGACACCCGCTCCGAAATGGCGATCCCCATCATTGTGGGTTCCCAGGTTTTGGGTGTTCTGGACGTCCAGCGCTCTTTTGTAGGCGGCTTTACGCAAGAAGACATTAATATCCAAACGACCCTGGCCGCTCAACTGGCCACAGCCCTTGAAAATGCCCAGCAGTTTAACGAGCTGCAGCGGCAGGAAGAGGACCTGGAATCGCTGTTGGAGAATTCTCCGGAAGCGATTGGGGTGCTCAACGTGCAAACCGGATTTTATGAAGGGGTCAATCGCCAGGCAGAAATTTTGTTTGGTCTCTCTCGTGAAGAGCTGGCCAAAGTTGGCCCTCTGGATGTTAGCCCGGAATTTCAGCCCAATGGGCAGCCCTCCGGGGAGCTGGCCGGTCCTTATATCGAGCAGGCCCTTAAAGGAGAAAGGCCAACTTTTGAATGGACCATTCGCCACAGCGACGGCCGGGAGATTCCCACGGAAATCCGCATGGTGGGGTTGGGCGGCGAGCGCAGTCACCTGATTCGCTTCTCAACGACCGACATTTCCGATCGCCTCGCGGCCCAGAAAGCGCTGCGCGACAGTCAGACCCTCTTTGATAAGCTGACAGAAAGCGTACCGGGTTTCTTGTATCAATTTGATATGAACCCTGCTGGCGAAGTCAAGTTCCCTTATGGCAGTCGCTGGATCGAGGATGTTTTTGAAATATCACCAGAAAAATTGGCGGAAGACGCCACGCCCCTTATCGCGGCCATCCATCCCGACGATCTGGAAGAGTTTAATCAGTCGGTTGCCCATTCAGCCGAAACCATGACTCCCTGGACCTGGACCGGCCGCTTTAAACTGCCTAGTGACGAATACGTTTATATGAAAGCGGAATCAACGCCCGAACTTCTCGATGGAAATGTGATCCGCTGGTCCGGCGTTTTAACCGACATCGATGAACAGGTTGCTCTGGAACAGGCCGCAGCCAACAGAGCGGCACAGCTGGCCATTGTTTCTGAAATTAGTGCGGCGGTGGCCACTGCTCACGACCCGAACGAGATGCTCCAAACCTTGAGCGACCTCACCCAACAGCGATTTGGTCACTATCACGCCCATGTTTACATGGTTCACGAAGGTGAAGGATTGCTTAAGCTGACCGCAGGAGCCGGGGAGACCGGCCGGCAGATGGTTGCCGAGCAGCGCTCGATTTCACTTTCCGCACAGCAGTCGCTTGTGGCACAAGCGGTTCGCGGCGGCCAAGGGGTGATCGAAAATGACGTTCAGGCCAATCCGGCGTTCCTACCTCACCCGCTGTTAAAGGAAACCCGTTCTGAAATGGCCATTCCGCTGATTGTTGGTGGGAAAACGCTCGGTGTTCTGGATATCCAGGGCAGCAAAACCGGAGAATTTAACCAGGAAAGCGTCAGTATTTTTACTACTCTGGCCTCGCAGGCGGCGGTTTCCATTCAAAACGCCCGCAGTGTTGAAGCGGCAGAGAAAGCGGCCGAGGAATTGGCCACGGTCAACCGCCGCCTGGCGCGAGAAGGGTGGGGGTCTTATGTGCAGCAAAAAGAAGAAAATTTGGCCTTTACCTTTGAACAAGGCACCGTTCAACCTCTGGCGGAAGCCAAAGCGAAAAACGGCCATCATACCGACCGCCTGGGGCATAAACTGGCCGAGCCCCTGCGGGTTCTCAACGAGCCGATCGGCAATTTAACCCTGGCCGATCCGGAAGAACTCAACGAGGATGCCAAATCGATCATCGCTGAAGTGGCCGAACGCCTCTCAGCCCACATTGAAAACTTGCGTCTGAACGAACAGACCAGCCAGGCGCTATCCGAAACGGAAACGCTCTATCGACTTGGTGATGAAATTAATCAAAGCCAGTCGGTCCAGGAGGTGGTTGACGTGATCGGCCGTACGGTGAAAGTAACCGGTGCCCATCACGTCTCTTACTACAGCTTTGAAGGGGCAAGCGCCGGACGGCCGATCTGGCAGGAGCTTCAAGCGACCTGGCAAGCATCGCCAAAAGAAGCGATCTTCCCCATCGGCTCGCGCTTTAAGATAAGCAACTATAAAATCTTCGAGTTTATCCTGGGCAGAAATGCGGAAATCGCCCTGATCAACAATTTAGCCAGCGATTCGCGGACCCAGGACGATAAAAATCTGCGCTCAATTTTAAGCGAAAATAACACCCAAGCGGCCGCGTTTATGCCCTTGATTCTTGGCCCTCGCGTGATTGGTCTCATCACCATTGAGTGGCCTGAAACGCAAAGCTTCAGCGAACAGGAAGCACGCTTCTACGGCGCAATGACCACTCAAGTTGCTACGGCAATTGACAGTCTGAAGCTGCTGGAAGACGCGCAGTCACGAGCCACCGAGCTGGCCGCCCTATCAGACCTACAGGGTCGTTTATCAACCGCAACCAACGAAGACGAGATTGTCTCGGCCGTTGGGGAAACCTTCGAAGAGGCGGATATCGGTCTGCATTATCTGACGACCGATTATCGGGATCAACCGCTGACCATTCAAACCACCAGCATGTGGGGGAATAAGCGGGTGTTGACCGAGAATCCAATGGTAGGGCAGGTGATCGATATCGACCACTTCGCGACAGCCAAATTGTGGCTCAGCAACCCTCGTGCCGTGGTTCACTTCGCCAACCTCTTTATGGACGAGCGGGTCGACCAGGTGTCGCGTGAGGCAGCCAAAGCGGTTGGTTATCATGCCACCAGCATTGTCCCGCTGCGCAGTGGAGGTCGTTGGCAAGCCGTACTTTCGCTAAGCTGGCGTGAAGAACACGAATTAACGTCGGTCGAGCAAAATATTTTGCAGTCGCTGATTGAACCCCTTGGGGCGTTTGTAAGCTCACGACGCGCCCAGATCGCTCAGGAAGTAGCCCGCGCTGAAGCGGAAACGCTCTATTCAGCCGGCAATCAGCTCTTGCGGGCCAGTGAGCCGGAACAGCTTCTGCAAACCCTGGTCGAAAACACCGCGTTATCCAACGCTTTCCGGGGCACGCTCATCTACTTTAATGAAGAGTGGATTGGCGACGAAAAGCCTGAGCATGGAGAAATTTTGTCAGTCTGGCAGGCTGATGGGGAAATCGCTGGTGCTCAGCCCGGCTACAAATACATCATTCCTCAGCTGCCGTTTGTCGATCACTTTGAGCGAGACAGGATTCTCGTCTTTGACGACATCCAAAATAATCCGCTGGCCGGTGATGAGCTGCGCCAGATTATGAAGCAGTATGGCACCGTGGAAACGATCATCGCCCCCATTGTGGCCTTTGGCCGCTGGGTTGGGGTGATCACCTTCCAGTCTAAGGTACCGTTAAACCTGGAAGAGAGTGACCTGCGCCAGATCAAGAGTCTGACTGACCAGGCATCCATCGTGCTGGAAAACCGGCGCCTGATCGACTTCAACCAGAAACAGGCGCAAAAAGAGCGCGTTTTGCGCGAGGTCGCTGAGAAGGTGCGGAACGCACCGACCGTCGATCTGGTTCTCAAGACCGCTGCGTCTGAAGTCGGCCGCGTGTTTGGCCGCAAGGCGATGATTTACTTTAACCAAACGGTTGAGGCGCAAGCCGATCAACCACAAAATGGGCACGACTAAGCCCGGATATTTACCTGACGGAGACAAGACATGGAAACAGCGCAAAACGCAACGACCACCATGATTATGATGAAGGGCCGGGTGGCCTCGTGGGAATGGATTCCTCAAGATAATCCTATCTACTGGTCCCCTTTCGTCGCGCAGGTCATCGGCCAAAACGAAGGGATCGATATTTCCACCTGGGATGGATTTACCGAGGTGGTTCATCCTGATGACCGTTCCACCTTTAAAGCCACCCTGGAGCAGGCGCTTCAGACCGATCAACCGCTTGTGGCCGATTTGCGCGTGCAAAATCACAAAGGTCGTACCCTGTGGGTGAATATTACCGGTGTCCCCTATTTCAAGAATGACGGCCGCGTTCAGCGATATATTGGAACGTTACGCCTCCTGTCACAGGAGCAAGAGCTGCGGTACCAAATTGAATCGTCTCCGGACCCGCTCATCACCTATGATGCTGAGGGAAATGTTACCTACATCAACAGCCGGTTTTCAGAGGTGTTTGGTTGGAAGCTAGAAGAAATTTTTGGCCGGCCGCTGGCGTTTGTGCCCGATAATCGACAGGCTGAGCTGCAGGAAATGGGTCAAATCGCCATCCAAACCGGCCGTCTCGAAGGGTTTGAAACCCAGCGGCTCACCAAAGACGGTCAGCTGCTTGATGTTGAAATCAGCGCCCGAGACTTAACCAATGAAGATGGTGACCGCGTGGGGATGTTTATCCTGCTGCGCGATATCACCGAACGCAAAGGGTTAGAACTCGAGCTGATGGGGTATCGGGCGGAACTGGAGCAGATGGTTGATGCTCGAACGATCGAATTAAAACAATCGGAAAAGCGCTTAACCGACCTGATCGATCAAAGCCCACAGGCGATTATCGAATGGAACCAAGATTTTGTCGTCACGGGGTGGAACCAGGCGGCTGAAAAGACTTTTGGCTATTCTGCAAAAGAAGCGATTGGCCAACACGCAAAATTCATCCTTGAAGAGGAAGTTTGGCCGCTGGTTGACCAAATCTTCCAACATTTGCTTTCTCTCGAAGGGGGTGAGCACAGCGTCAATCGCAACGTCCACCACGATGGTTCGGTCATCACCTGTGAATGGTACAACAAAACCTTAACCGATGAAGCGGGACAAGTAACCGGGGTCCTGTCATTTGTCTCCGACATCACCGATAAGCAGCAGCTCGAGCGCGAGCGGGCTTTTCAGGCCATGACGCTCGATCAGGTTGGCGAAGCGATCATTAACTGCAACTTGAACTTTGTGGTTCGGTCGTGGAATAAAGGCGCGGAAAAGTTATACGGATTTACCGCTGAAGAAGTGATCGGTAAATCCCTGACCGAATTTGTGCCCGAAACCCTGTACGATCATTACCATGGCGAAATCGGCCTAAAAATGCTTCATGAGAATGGGCAAATGTCCGATACGGCCACCCAGACGCTGCGGGACGGCCGTGAAATCCGCATCGAAACCACGGGAACCATGTATTTCGATGAAAACGGCAATCCGGAAGGCATCGTGGCCATTAATCGCGATATCACCGCCATTGAGGAAGAGCGGCGAGATATCGCCTATCAATCCCAATTGATTCGTTTGGTTCTGGACAACGTGCCTCAGGCGGTCTTTTGGAAAGATACAAACTCCGCTTACCTGGGCTCAAACAAACATTTTGCCCAGGCGGCCGGCTTTACCAACCCTGATGATTTAATCGGGAAAGACGACCACGAACTGCCGTGGAAGCCGGAAGAAACAGCGGCCTTTATCGCGGATGATAAAGCGGTCATGGAGTCTGGTCGACCAAAATTGGGGATTGTAGAACCGCAGCTTCAGGCCGATGGAAATCAAACCTGGCTGGAAACCAACAAAATCCCGCTGCGTGACGAAACCGGACAGGTTATCGGGGTTCTCGGTACCTTCCAGGACGTGACCCAACGTCGGGCGGCCGAGGTGCAAACGCAATATCAGGCCAGCTTGCTCGAATATACATCTGACGCCATCGTGGCCCTTGATAAAGAGCTCAAAATTCAGACCTGGAACCGCGCAGCCGAAGAAATGTACGGGTATAAAGCTGACGAGGTGTTGGGTCATCCGCTCAGTGAAGTGCTCTCAACCGAATATTATGAATTTGAGACAAGCGAAGTAAGGTCGATTGTCCTGAAAAACGGCTCGCTGCAGGGCCGAGCAATCCAAAAAACCAAAAACGGCCGTGAACTGCTCATCGACGCCTCGCTGGCGGCCATCCTCGATGCCAATGGCGACCTCAATGGCTTTGTGGCCATCAATCGAGACGTCACGGCCGAACAGGAAGCTCAGGCACAGGTTGAATATCAAGCCAGCCTGCTGGACACAGTTTCCGAAGCGATTGTGGCCTCTGACGTCAATTTTGACGTGCAGTATTGGAACCCGGCCGCTTTTGAACTGTATGATTTAACGCCTGAAGAAATAAAAGGAAAATCGGTCGGTGACCTCCTGCAAACCGAATACATCGGGCATCGACCTGGTGAAGTTTTGGAAATCCTGCGGCGCGACGGGAAATTCGCCGGCCGGGCGATTCAGAAAACGGTCAAAGGGAAAGAGTTAATCATCGATGCCTCCCTGGCCATTCTCAACGATTCCAGCGGCAAGTTCCTGGCCTATGTCGGCGTGAATCGCGACGTCACCAAGCAGGTAGCGGCCGATGCGGAACGCATTCGACTCAACACCATTCTCGAAAATACCACCGACTTTGTTGGTGTGTATAATCCACAGGGAGAAATTGTCTTTCTGAATAAGGCCGGCCGCGACATGGTAGGGGTTCCTTTTGAAAAAGATCTTGAGGCCAACCTCAGTCAATTTATTTCAGAACCGTTCCAGCAAAAAGTTCAGGATGGCATCAATTTTGCCATCGAGCACGGGTCGTGGAATGGTGAATTGGAACTGCTCAGTACCACCGGGGAAACGATTCCCGTCTCCCAGGTCATTATGGCTCACAAAGAAAGTGGGGAAGACGTCTCGTTTATCTCGACCATCGCTCGCGACATCTCACAGCAGAAAAATCAGGAGCGTCAAACGCTGCTGCGTATGCGCCTGAGCCGCCAGCTTTCCGACGCCAAAAATATCGATGACGTTTTGATGGCGATTGAGTCGTTCGGGGCTATTTATCCGGACGTTACTCTTTCCATGACGAAAAAATTACCGCAAACCAATGAAGGGGGGCAAATCCATCGCCTGTTGGTCCTCAACTATCAAGGGGAACAGGAAGATGGAGAAACGATCCCCGTGGGCGTTGATTTAACGTATGAAGATGCCCTGGCAAAACCGCTCGATCAAGGGGAAATGTTTATTACCGCCAATATGGAAGCGGATGAACGCCTCAACAAATTGACCCGAGATTTTGCGATTCGCAATCAGATGCGCAATACGGTCCTCTTCCCCATTATGCTGGATTCAGAGACCCGTTTTGGCGCCCTGACCGTCTCCTCACATTTGATCGGCTACTTTAATCAGGAAATTATCGGTCAATATCAAACCCTGGTGGAAGAAATCACCCTGACCATTCGGTCGATTCAGCTTAACGAAGAAGTTCAGCGGTCGCTGGAACGTCGCAGCCAGGAGGTGGCGATCACCACGCGCATCGCGCAGGAAATCGCCACGGCCGACAACCTGCTGGAAATCTACGAGCAGGTGGTCATCCAGGTGAAGGAGTCGTTTGACTTTTATCACACTCAAATTTTGCAGTATAACCCAGCTCTGGACGCGGTTTCACTCGTCGTGGGTTACGGGGAAATTGGCGAGAAGATGGCTCAACAAGGGCATAAAATGCCGCTTGGGGACGGGTTGATCGGCACGGCCGCCGCCACCGGTCTGGCGGTTCTGCGCCCGGATGTGCGTCAGGATCCTTCCTGGCAGCCAAACCCGAATCTGCCGGATACCCGCGGTGAGCTGGCCATCCCGATTAAATTCCAGGATGAGATTTTGGGTGTGCTGGATATCCAGACCGATCAGGCCAACGTCTTGAGTGAATCTGACCAGGTTGTTCTGGAAGGACTGTGCGGCGTCATCGCCGTGGCGGTTGAAAGCACTCGCTTACGACAGGATATGGCCACGCGACTGGAAGAGCTTGACACCTTGCAGCGCTCACTGTCCCGTGAGGGGTGGCAGGCGATGCAGTATATGCAAACCATGGGCTACATGTACGATCAGACGGACGTTCGGCCGCTGCATAACGAAAGTGGTTCAACTGTCGATTCTAATCCGTTAACGTCGAGCCTCGATTCGCTTCTCACGCACCCGCTAGCCATTCGCGGTGAGCAAATCGGCACGCTGGCCCTTCAGGAATTAGAAGAGCAGCCGCTAACCGAAGAAGATCAGCAGCTCCTATCAGAAATCACCATTCAGGTGTCTGAAGCACTGGAAAACGCCCGACTGTTTGAACAAACACAGCGACGCGCGGCCGAGCTGGAAACGGTCGCTGAACTCAGTACCACAACAGCCACGATTCTGGAGCAAGAGAAGCTGCTTAAATCGGTTGCCGACTTAACTAAAGAAGGGTTTGGTCTGGAACACGTCAACATCTACCTGCATCGGCCGGAAGATGAGGCACTGCAGCTGGTGGCCGGTTCAGGCCAGGTGGGTGAGCTGCTGGTCACTGAAAACATTTCAGTCCCTCTCGATGGACCGGATACAATCCCGCTCCAGGTGTTTAAATCGAGGCAGCCGTTAATTACTAACAATCTCGATCAACAGGCCCATCCTTTCCTGAAGGCGGTCCGATCGATTTTGGCCGCCCCGCTCATGGCCGGTGGTGAAAATATGGGTGTTATCGGGTTGATGTCCGCGAATGAAAACGCCTTCTCCCCCACCGACCTGTCGATCTTCACCACCCTGGCTAACCAGGTGGCCTCGGCGCTGCAAAACGCGACGCTTTATCAGGAACAGAAAGATACGGCCGAAAAACTCATCGAGGTTGACCGGCTGAAATCTGAATTCCTGGCCAGCATGAGCCATGAGCTGCGGACACCGCTTAACTCAATCATCGGTTTTGCCGACGTCCTGCTCGAAGGAATTGATGGTGACCTCAATGATCGAATGCGGGAAGACGTCCTGCTTATTCGTGATGGCGGTCGACATCTGCGAAATCTGATCGGTGAGATTTTGGACATGTCCAAGATTGAAGCCGGTATGATGGAGCTTTCTTACGGCCAGGTTGATATCCAGCGTGTGGCCAAAGAAGTGCTCGCCACAACCAACAGCCTCATCACTGAGAAGCCGATCACCGTGATCGAAAATATCTCCGAGGATATTGAAATGATCGAGGCGGATCGCACCCGCCTGATCCAGATTTTGCTCAACCTGTTGAGTAACGCGGTTAAATTTACCGATGAAGGGTCCATTACCCTCTCGATGGAACGCAATGACGAAAACCAGGAGATGCTCGTCAAGGTGCAAGACACCGGTGTGGGTATCAAAGAGGAAGATATCGACCTCGTTTTCGCTCAATTCCGCCAGGTTGGCGGTATGGAACATCGGAAGGCAGGCGGAACCGGTCTGGGTATGCCCATTACCATGCATCTGGTTGAGCTGCATGGTGGGAAAATCTGGCTAGAGAGTGTTTACGGCGTCGGTTCGACCTTCTACTTTACGATCCCGTACAGCCGGCCGACAGATGTTGACAAAGAGGGTCAAAGGTACTACGCTTAGGCTTTTAAAAAGCAAGACTTATCGCTAAAATATAAGGGTGAAAAGTAGGAATATAGGCCTACAAATGAAATAGAATGATTATGGATAAGAAAACGATCCTTTGTATCGAAGACAACACCACCAATATGCTTCTCGTCTCCCGAGTGGTAGAGGCAGAAGGCCACAATTTGATCCGGGCGGAAGATGGTGAAACCGCCGTCAGCGAGCTGAATAAAGGGATTCCAGACCTGATTCTTCTCGACGTCAACCTGCCAGGAATGAACGGGCTTGATCTGGCTCGGCGAATTCGCGACGAAATGGAATACATCGAAGTACCCATTATCGCCGTGACCGCCAACGTTCTCGTAGGAGATAAAGAACGGTGTCTGGAGGCCGGGTGCAATGATTATTTGCCCAAGCCGCTGGACATCCGCCGCCTGCGAGAAGTGATGCGCGATTACCTTTAGATCTCCCTCAATAAACAGGGTATACGATGAGGCCTCAGCTGGTTAAATCCAGCTGAGGCCTTTTTTTCTTTATTTGTAATCGACTTAGTGCTCTGTTAAGTTAAATGTTGTGTTTTTACCCTCTCCCCCGATTTACGCAAAAGTCGACCGATCACAAATTCAGCCAAAACAAACCAACAAACACCCCTCCCCGCGTCGGGGAGGGGCTGGGGGAGGGGTAAGTTAACCGATAAAAGACCCACCCCCTAACCCCCTCCCGACACGGGAGGGGGAAAGAAAAAAACCAGCTTAGCAACGCACTAGAGACGATGGGCGACAATCACGGCCGGTTCTCCCTTAACCTGAGTCAAAAAGATTGTGGCCAAACGGCTTCCTTTTCCTCGCAAAACCTTTTCCAGCTGATTCGGATCAAGTGGTGATCCCCGCTTTTTAACCTCCACACGACCAATTCCCTGCTCTCGCACAAACCGTTTGAGGCGCTTGAGTTGAAACGGAAACCACGTTTCGACGGCAAACAAGCGGCCAAAAGGGGTTTCAGACAGCGTATCCATCGTTAAATAGGCAATTTTGGCCGATATCAGACGGCCGTCAAGCCGCTTACCCAACTCTCCCACCAAATGGGCCCGGATCACTGCGGGATCCGGTTCGAGCAGATATTTTCCAGGTGCGGAAACCGGCAGGTCAATCGGCTGTTCGGCACGGCCAATTTTCAGCGTGTGCTCACCGGGTAAAAGCGTCGCCCGCCGGGCGGCGTCGCTTCTTAAACCCCCAAACCACAAAACACACTCTTTTAACTCCCCCTGAACAGAGATAAATTCCGCTTCGGCCGCCTCCGGCAGTTCGTCATAGGCAACCCCCGGACTGATTTTGACCGCCTGATGGGGCGTTCGGACTCGCCAGCGATCTAAAATGGAGAGGGGCGGCCGGTATTGATGAAGATGAAAAAATCGCCGGCCGTGAGTATCGCGACGGGCCGGATCGAAAAACAGGGCCTCAACCGGCAGCGGTGGCTGGGTGAGTAAATCGGTTTGAACCGCGTCAAAGTTTGCCATCAAGCCGTAGACGTCGTGATTGGCGCGCGCCATTTGCAAGCGAACCAAATCCCGATCGAGCCCTATCACCGGGAAATGGGCCGCCAGGGCCAGGGCATCACCCCCGATGCCACATCCCAGGTCTGCCACTCGTCTTGGATTTACTACACGAATCCTGCTGGCTCGATACGCGGCAATACTTTCCCCGGACGCTTGCTCTAACGCATCCCGCGTAAAATACATCTGCGAGGCGCGGGAAAATTTGCGCGCCCCCTTCTCCCGCAGCTGCACCGTTTCCAAAACCGCATTGACCTGGCCCGGCGTCAAATGACGCCGCAGCTCGCTTGCCCACCACAAATGATCGTGAGCCGCAAAATCTACCTCATCCAGCCAGCGCCGGCCGTCCCGCAGTAAAAATTTAAACTCAGCTAAATCCATAAAAGAATTGATAATTGACAATTGGTGATTGACAATTGACTATTCTCTTGGTTCCATCAACAGCTCCTCATCCCACGCTTCCTCCAGGTGAGGCTCCGAGCGCTCCTCATCCCGATCGGGCGGCGGCGCGGCCACAAGCTGTGCCGCTTCAGAACGGCCGCAGTAATTTCGATATGAACAACGGGCACACGTTTCCAAATGATCGGTCAAAGGCCATATCGCCTGATTTTCTTCCATTTGACGGGAAATTTGGGCGGCCAACCGCCGAATTTCAGCTAAATTTTTCTCCTGCCACTCCCGATCAAAACGCAGCGTCACCGATTTTTGCGGATCACGAGCGTACCAATAAGTCATTTCCAACGACTCAGCGGGCAGCCGCTCCACCCCCAAAGCGTGAAACCCACCCCAAATAAGGGCCATGTATAAGCGGGTTTGCCAGTCAGCGGCCAGTTGGGCTCGTTCCCGGACCCGGCCGGTTTTCCAATCGAATATTTGCACCGCCTCGGTCGATACGAGAAGCAAATCAAAGCGGCCGATAATCTGCCATCCTTCCAGCGGAAGGGTCACGGTGGTTTCTACCAGGGGCCGACTTCCCGAAGGGGCGGCCGGTGGCTGGCGCAAAAACGTCTGCCACCACTGCTGAACTTCTGGGGGAATAATCGACGGGTCGAGAAGGGCCGCCGGGGCGCCTAAATAATATTGGGCCACAAATTGATGAAACAGCTCCCCCTGCTGCTGCCAGCGGGTCTGCTGCATGGCCTCAGGGGGAGAGGGCCAGGGCAGCTGTAACACATGTCGCAGCTGGAAGCGACGCTGACAGTGCAAATACGTTTCCAGGCGGGTTCGGCTCAAGCGGTTCATTTTTCTGCCAATTCTCTCTGAATCTGCTGCAGGTCGGCCGATAAGTCGGCTGGAAGCGCCATCTCCGCGTTGGCAAAATCGCGCACCACTCCCTGCAGTTTATATAGTACGCGTTTCCAATCAGGGGCTGGAGAATCGGCCGCCACCACCGCATCCGCCATATTTTCGATGACATCCTCCCGCACAAACTGGTTGAGCTGATCAGCAGCGGCCACCACCGCCGGCTGCAGCTCACGCAGCCGCTCGGCCAGAGTGGGTGAATGATCCATCTCGACCGGCTGGTCCCAACTCAACGTTTTGACCAGGTCGTTTGGCAACTTTGGCGGTGGGGTTGACCAAAGAGTGCCGTTGGGGGGCTGCAAATAAAGAACCGGTGTTCCCCACAAGGTTTGATGTTCTTCCCTGGCCTGGATCGCCACGCCGATACGCATTTCGGTAATCACCTGATCCAGCGGTTGGTTAAAAGCCACATAGCTGTACAGCAGCCTCGTTACCTTGGCGGACAGATAGTCGGGAATTTTGGTCTGCATGGCAAAAACGGCCGGAATTTCGGCTGAAACCAGCCCCTGGGCGACCGAGGCAAATGCCGGGGCATCAACGGCCGTCGAAGCGGTGTTACAGGCGTTTAAGACAGCAATTTTGATCCCGCGATTGCGAAAAGCGGTTTTTAACAAATCAATCGGCATGCGATCTGCCTGCCGCTGCTCATCTTCAAGCAGCAAATAGCCAACTCCATCCTTAAAATCACCGTGTCCTATATAATGAACGACGTCATAGCGATTTGTGGACACTTGAAACCGCAGTTTCTCTTTTGTAGCTCGGTCCAGCAGGTCAATACGGACGCGATCTTTGATCCCTTCGAGGGCGTTTTGCAGCTGACGCAGCTCATCCTGTGCATCAAGCTGGGTCTGATTTTGAGGGCTGGCCACCACCACCAAAATCCGCAGCACCTCGTCAACCACGAGAGAGCGCGGTTTATAGCCCCTTTCGAGAAAGCGCACTACCGGAGTGAGGGGATTGCGAGCCAGAAATTCGTCGTTTTCCTCATTGTAAATGAACTCCCACGGCAGGTGGTTTAGTTCAGGCGCTTCTATTTGCAGCCGAATGCGCACTCCCCGTTCGACCTTCAACATTTCCGTATAGAGATTGGAAAAAACGGAGTAGATCGATCGCGGAAATAGGAAATTAAATAAAATTTGACCCAGCTTTTTGACATCACTGGTTTCGGCCGCCAAAAAGCTCAGATATTTGAGAGCGGCTTGAACATCGGCATTTTCTAAGTCAAACGACCGGACGCCATTGGCTCCTGCTCCACCTTCGTGGTTGTGAGAACCTTGTACAAAATACTGATTGGCTCCGACACCGGTAATCAACAGGCTAAAGTTGACAAATTTAGGAACCTCTTCCTTTTCTTCCCTGGCTTCTGAATCTGAAGGGGGGAGCTCAATAGGTTTAATTTCGGGGGTTTGAGGGGCCGGCCCCCCAAACGGCTGCCAATCCAGATCCGGCCGCTCGTCGGCGATGGCCGGGATAAATTCTTCATAGAGGAACGGCTTCATGCGCAGGCGATCGATCAAGGTCAACAACTTTTCCTGATAGCCACCGCTTTGGAAGCTATCCCAGTTGATTCCGATCAAGAAACACGCCGCCTTCATGGCGTTTTCATCATCCATGGTCAGCAAAAATTTTCGCAGCTTGGTCAGCGTTTTGCGATCAACGCTCATGGGCGTTCCTCCTCAAAGGATTCAGCGTAAAACCAGGTTAACAGCTTCTTATCGCCCCAGGGTTTTAAAGCGGTCATCAATTGGACGCCAGGTTCAGAGACGAGGGAAGCTTGAAAAGCAGATTCAGATTCAAAGTAGAGCTCGTACATTAAAAAAAAGCGCGATTCACCACCTGGCTTGCGGTTCACGCGGCTCACTTCCGATTTAACCAAACCCGGCAGCTGTTCAGCCAGCGGCAAATGGGTGGTAGAAAAAAAAGCGTCAACCGCGGTTTCATCGTCAACACGGCGATAAATCGTCACAAATTTGTACACATCAACCTCGATAGAGACAAGAGACAAGAGACAAGAGACAAGAAAATATAATATGATTTCAAAAAAAAATCCATTATAACCTACCACCCATCACCCATCACCCATCACCCACCCGCAAACATTCCTCTAATAGACATAATATGAGAAATTGCCCATATTCTTCTCATATTTCGGTCAAAACAGGGGCATTTTAGGGACCTGAGTACTATGTATGACCTCAATACGCTTGCAATAAAACCCCATAGCAGTATAATTTCTACTGGTAGACTTTGTGTTTTAGTAACACATTGATAAGTGTCTGGTCATCTATGCAGAATATCATTCCTTGGCTAATCATCAGTAGCAGTATTGGCTTTCTTGTTTCTTCTGCCTTGACGTTTAAGTACTGGCGAGATTCCAAAAAATCTCCGTTTTTCTTTCTCAGGCGTCAGGCGGAACAAAACATGCAAACTTATTCGTTTTCATCGATAGTCTGCGCCGTGATTCTGCTTTTCCTGGTGACCTATGCCCAACAACCCGTTCAAGATACAACATTACGCGTCGTCAATATTGTGAGCGCCAAACCGGCCCTCACCGCCAATTCCGCTTCCCCTGCGGATGAAGCCGAGACGGCCGCGGCCGTAGAAGATGACGCCCCCGAAATTGTCGAGCTAAGCGGCTCAAATATTTCCGAAATCGCCACTGACCTTATTGTTCAGCAATCTGAAAATTTAAATCAGGCCAACGCCTTAACCCCCGACATTTTTGGGGATGAAGAGGCTGTGGCCATTGAGGCGGAAAGAGCACCTACCCTGCCGGACGATTATGATCAATTTGAGGCGACGGCAGAACTATCCCCATCTTCTTTTATCGGAACGATTGACTTTTCCACTGAAATTGATGAGTTTGAGCTGATCGCCCTCTCTCCCGAACGCGTCTTTGAAGAGGGGTCCTTTACCATCTACGCCACGTTTGAGTATGACGGGCTGGAAGACGGTATGGTTTGGTCCTGGGTTTGGCGACGAGATGGTCAGGTAGTCAGCGGCGGAAACGAAGTTTGGGTTTATGGGGTCGACGGCCCGGGGTATGTATTTTACAATCCAAGAGAAGGGTTCCAGGAAGGAGAATATGCTCTTGAGATTTGGGTCAATCAGGAGCTGATGTCCGAAGCCAATTTATTTATCACCAGTGACATTGCCGCCAGCCGATAAACAAAATTTTTACGGGACTTTTTCTACCAGCTGTTTCTTATTTTGGAAACAGCTTTTTTTTTCCAATTTATTAGCAGCATTTGTTTAAGTGGTTCATTTCTCAAGTTCTTAAACAAATTTAGCCACGGATTAACACGGATTTTCACAGATTACAGAGAGAAATCTGTGAAAATTCGTGTTAATCCGTGGCTTTTTTTAACAAATCTTTGTGTAAACTAATTAAGTGGTTTACAAAAAATGTTATGAGAAAAATTGTCCGCAGATTACGCAGATTTTCGCAGATTACAGAGAAAAATCTGCGGCCATCTGCGTAATCTGCGGACACCTTCTTCAGAAAACT
>JASJCR010000109.1 GCA_030065875.1 Ardenticatenaceae bacterium
CGCTGCATTTCTTCACGCAGCGCATCAGAAAGTGCCTGTCTGTACGTAATTCTTGCCATTTGCTTAATCCTCCGCGAAGATGTTGTCAAAGAGTGTGTCAAATGCCGGGAGCGGGGAATCATCGGCAAATTTGATGCTTTCAGCGATCACTTCATCAATATGATCATCGATGGTGTCCAGCTCTTCCTGGCTGACCTTTTCCACTTCGATCAGGCGTCGTTCCAAAACGCCAAGCGGATCATCTTCACGCCATTTGGCCACCTCTTCTTTGGTCCGGTAGCGGAGCGGATCACCCATACTGTGCCCCTCATAGCGATAAGTGATCAGTTCGAGGAATTGGGGTCCTTTCCCTTTGCGAATTTGATTTAGGGCATCTTTGCTGGCCAGATAGACATCGCAGACGCTCATCCCGTCAACCTGTTTTCCTTTTAAGCCGTATGCTTTTGCTTTTTCGAGCATGGTGCCAGCGGAGGCGCGGTTGACGGCCGTGCCCATGCCGTACTGGTTGTTTTCAACGATCCACAAGACCGGTAAATCCCAGACGCTGGCCAGATTTAAAGATTCATGAAAGTAGCCGATATTGGTTGATCCGTCCCCCATGTAGCATAAAACTGCACCATCAGTTTCCCGATACTGCTCACCCATGGCGATACCGGTAGCCAGGGGGATGTGTCCGCCAACAACCGCATACCCTCCCCAGTAGCGACGATCAACATCGGCGAGATGCATCGAACCACCGCGCCCCTTGCTGATTCCCGTGGCTTTGCCGAACAGTTCGGCCATCAACGCATTTGGATCGGATCCAACGGCCAATGCGTGGGCGTGATCGCGATAGGCGGTAATGACGTGATCGAGTTCACCGCGAGCGGCGATCGAACCAACCGCAACAGCCTCCTGCCCGATATACAAATGCAGAAAACCACCGATTTTTCCAAGCTGATACTGTTCAGAACAAGCTTGCTCAAATTTCCGAATCAAAACCATTTGCCGGTACCATTCCATTAAAAGGTCTTTTGGTATCGACTTGGCTCGACCTTGTGCAACTTGTTTGGCCATGTCTATCTCCTTATTGGTCAAACCACAGAAGCAGCCTTTCTGAAGTCTGAAGTCTGTGGTCTGTCGTCTGTCGTCTCATTTTCTATGCATTAGCGCTCACCTGGCTGCTCAGTGAGTTTTCGCTAAATCCTGTAATTTCACTCGATTATGGGAGAGTTTTAACTCGTGTATGGAATACCTATTGGGGCAGATCTTCCAAATCAATTGATTGATTGTCCAATTCTAATCAATTTTGGATAGAACCCAAAATAGAATTAATGGTGATTAGATAAATGAGAGATTTACGAAATACGAAATACGAATTACGAGAAAGAAAAAATCAAGGCTATAGGATTTTTCCACAAACAATTCAAGCCGTTTCGTATTTCCAATTTCGGATCTCGTATTTTTAAAAGATTTTGCTCCCTTCCCCATCAATTTCGAGAACCCAGCCCCGACTTTTCAATCCCGCTGCCTCGTACGCCTGCTGCATCGCCTCGATTATTTTTTGTTGGGAGTCACGGGCAAAAACAATCAGGCTCGGACCGGCACCGCTGATTGTTACGGCCGCAGCTCCGGCGTTTAGAGCCGCCTCGTAAGCATCCGCCATGCCCGGCACCAGGGGCATGCGATACGGTTGATGGAGGCGATCGGTCATGGCGGCCGCCAGCAGCTCGTAATTTTTGGTCTCCAGAGCGCGAATCACCAGCGGCAGACGGCCGATATTGTATATCGCATCGGTACGCGAAATCATGGTGGGTAAAACCGCTCGGGCTTCAGATGTCAACAGCTGAAAATCGGGCAGCACGATGACCACCGACTGCGAAGGGATCTCAATGTGCTCGACGATGAGCGGCTGCCCTTCATCGGCAATGGGGGAGAGCACAAGACCGCCATAAAGTGCCGGAGCCACGTTGTCTGGATGCCCTTCCATGTCGATGGCCAGAGCCAGAATCTCTTCTCTTGATAATCCGGTTTCTAAAATCTCATTGGCGCCGAGCAATCCGGCGATTAGGGCGGTTGAGCTGCTGCCCATGCCGCTGGCTACCGGCACGAGGCTGTTTTGTTTGAGGGAAAGACCGGGAAGATCTCTCCCCGTATATTTACATAATGTACGAGCGGCTCGAATAACCAGATTTGAGGCGTTGCGGGGGATAAGATGTGCCCCTTCACCCACGACTTCGATTTCATAGCCGGCCGGCCGCACGGTGAACTCAAAGGTGTTGCGCAGCGATAAAGCCAATCCCAGGCAGTCAAACCCCGGGCCAAGATTGGCCGAAGTGGCGGGGACGGAGATGGTGACGGAAGATTTCATATAGACAACAGACGACAGACAACAGACTTCAGAACGGGTGGGATTTTACTTGAGAAAGAGAAATTATCAATGACCAAACCAAGAAACGCCGTTAACCATTTTCTGTTGTCTGATGTCTGTAGTCTGTCGTCTCCTTGTGTTAAACTCTTTCCATGAATACACAACTCGTCATCATCGGGGGGGGCATTGTCGGGTTGGCGACCGCCTATCGCTATGCTCAGAAAGACCCAAATGCCAAAATCATCGTGCTGGAAAAAGAGAGCCGCCTGGCGGCCCATCAAACCGGCCGGAATTCCGGGGTGCTGCACTCGGGTATTTACTATAAGCCCGGCTCGTTGCGAGCCAGCAACTGCCGGAGCGGCAAAGCGGCCATGGAGCAATTTTGCCGCGAAGAAGGCATTCCATTTGAGCTTTGTGGGAAGGTGATTGTTGCCGTTAGCAGCGATCAGCGGCCGGCACTGCAGCGCATTTTTGAGCGCGGCCAGGCCAACGGGGTAAACTGCCGCCTCATTTCTAAAGAGGAACTGCTGGAAATTGAGCCGCACTGCGCCGGAATTGAGGCGATTCACGTGCCGGAATCAGGCATCGTGGATTACCGGGCGGTTTGCCAGCGTCTGGCAGAGATTTTGCAGCGCAGCGGCCATGAGGTCCGGTTGGGATGCAAGGTTTTGGGCGTGCGAGAACGGGGTTCAACGTTGGTCATCGAAACGGAGCAGGGGGAGATCGTCACCGATTTTGCCGTCAACTGCACCGGCCTGCATTCCGATCGCACCGCCCGCTTAAACGGTGTTAAACCGGAAGCGCGCATCGTTCCTTTTCGCGGGGAGTATTTTGAGCTTAAGCCGGCCGCACACCATCTTTGCCGGGGGCTGATTTATCCGGTCCCGGATCCCCGTTTTCCTTTTTTGGGGGTCCACTTTACCAAAATGATTCACGGTGGGGTCGAATGCGGACCCAACGCCGTGTTAGCCTTCGCCCGTGAAGGATATGGCAAAACAGACGTCAATCTCGGCGATTTGTGGGACGCGTTAAGCTTCACCGGCTTTCAACGGCTGGCAGCTAAATATTGGCGCACCGGGCTGGCGGAGATGTGGCGGTCCGCCAGCAAGCAGGCGTTTGTAGTCAGTCTTCAGGCGTTGGTTCCCGAGATTCAGGGGGACCATTTGGAAATCGCCCCCAGTGGGATTCGGGCCCAGGCGGTCACGCCCACAGGCGAACTGGTCGACGATTTTAAGTTTCACGATACTGCGCGTATGGTTCACGTTTTGAATGCCGCCTCCCCGGCCGCCACCGCCGCGCTCAATATCGGTTCCCTCATAGCCGGCCGGGTGCAGGAACGGTATTCAGCTTTGGCATGAAGGGCATAAAACCTGTTTAAAAACGCCAGATATGCGCTGGCTGAGCCTTCCACAGGCTTCGCGAAGGATCCCGTTAATTTCTGGTGAAAGCAGCCTTTTATCTAGAAGAGAAGCGTTTCCATTTTCAGCCACCCAGGGCTGAATGCAACTTGACGAGATTCCTCGCTTCGCTGCTCCTCCTGAGCAATGACAGGGGTTAGTTTGGCAACTTGAGTTAGTTTTAGTTAAAAAGAGAAAAGAAGGGCGATTGGCGCCCCACTTTTCTCTTTAAACTTTAACCTTTGCACGCTTTATGGCAGGGCATAGCCAAAGTAATCTCCCACTTCTTCCCCGTCCTGAATCCCGTCTATCAGATTGCCCTGACTGTACCGCCGGCTGTCGGCCACAGATACCCCGCCGGCCGTTCCCGGAAAAACGGTGATTGTCCCGGCATTGACTGCGTCGAGGATTGGGCCTCTGTCCCCAGGGGAGCCGACAATCAGATCGGCATAACCATCGTCGTTGATGTCGGCCGTGGTGACCGCCATGCCGAAGAGATCAAAGGCTTCGGCCGTGCCGGGCACTCCGGCCATGTTATGCTGCGTCAGATAATCGTGTCCTTCCAGGTTTAAGCCTCCGCTGCTGCCATAAAGCACCTGGACCAGACCGGTGTCTGCGAGCGGGCCGCCGAAGTCCTCAAATGGCGAACCCACGGCCAGATCAGCATAGCCGTCTCCATTGTAATCACCGGCCGTCATCGACCAGCCAAACTGGTCATCGGTCTCGCTGGTTATTGGCGAACCGAGGCTGCCGTCGAGGTCATCCTGGACGATGATCTGATTGCCGATCAAATCCAGCCCCTCGGTGGTGCCATAGAGGATGTTTAAGGCACCGGCATTTTCAATATCACCGACGCTTTCACCTGGGACTCCAACTGCAAGATCCGGGTAGCCATCCCCGTTAAAATCGCCAATCTGCAGCGAACGGCCGAAGTTGTCAAAATCTTCCTCCACGCCCTGAATGTCACCGGCCTGGCTCCAGAACTGTGTGTCGTTTTGCTGTGGTCCATTCGCTCCACCCGCCACGACGTAAACCGCTCCGGCCGAGTCAATCGTGACGCCCAATCCTAAAACCTGACCGGGAACGCCGATAACCAATTCGTCATAGCCATCGTGGTCAAAATCGGCCGCTTCCAACGAACTGCCAAAACCGTCGTTTTCCTGTGAAAGAGCCAGAATACCCAGGTCATCCTCGACAATAATCTGGTCGCCGGCCGCATCCAACCCGGATTCGGTGCCAAAAATGATGTTGACCGCTCCCGCACCGTCCAGCGAACCAACCGCTTCACCCGGAACACCAATGGCCAGATCATCGAAGCCATCCCCGTTAAAGTCACCGGCAACGAGGGCCGCGCCAAACCGATCTCCGGCTTCAACCACCCCTTCAATTATCCCATCCTGGCTATAGATTTGGTCGATTGCGCTGATCCCGATTGAGGAACCATAAAAGACTTGAATTTCACCGGCGTTGTTCTCACCGTCCACGTCGCGGTTGGGCAGCCCCACCGCCACATCGGTGTACCCGTCATCGTCAAAGTCGCCGGTGGTGACCGCCGTTCCGAACCGATCGTTGTTGAAGAGATTGCCCTGATAATAAGGAAAATTGCGGTGGATAATCTGGTCATTTAGCGTTGTAATGCCGTTGGGGCCACCACGCAGGATATTGAGCGCACCGGCATTGATTACCCCATCTATTTCTTCCCAGGGTACGCCGATCACCAGATCGTCAAAACCATCGCCGTCAAAGTCGGCAAAGTGCTGGCAGCTGACCGCGCCCTGATTGGTCGGTGTGCTGATTACTTCGGGGCCGCTGCCGCCGCTGACATACGGCAGATAGACCTTCTCGCAAAGTTTTGGAGGGGACAATTCCGAAGGGTCGGGCTGGATTTCCGCGGCCGCGGCCGGCCATTTTTCCGACCAGCCGAGCAGCGACAGGCCGCCAATTATCAAGCCCAGAATTAAAATAGGTTGAAATTTTTGCTCCATTTTTGTTTCTCCTGTTTTCTCTCTGGCGTGGCAAAGCACAATCACCAAAGTCGTTGGAGAAACAGTAGCAAAGTGTCGGTGTGAATTTGTCTAAAAAAGTCGGTGTTTTGTCTAAAGTTGGGGTGTGGTTTGAGGTGTAGGGTATACGGTTTGGTAAGAAGGGGGGCGCGCAGCAGGCTGCGCACAGTTATTCGTTGATTGTTGGATGCAGTCAACGAATAACAATTATACTCCCAATCCACCGCGGTGGCCGGGCTGAAACCAAAGCCTCGGTGTAGGGGCTTGGCTAGCCAAGCCCTTAAAAATGTGAATTGGGTAAATCGCCCTCGGACCACCTTTCCACTTAACAGACAAGGATCCCGTCAACTAATGTGAAGGCAAATGACGGGTGGTTTGCAGCCAACCTTTCTGCCCTTGAACCCGCGTTGGGGAGGGGTGAAATGATCCCAAATACCCACCCGCTATTCCCCCGACGCGGGAGTGGGAATTTGTCGGAGTGAATAGCCAATTTTCTCATTGATCGAGCTAACTGTCCGCACCAGAATCTGTAGCAAGGAGGAGAGGGTTTACACCCCCAACCCACCGCGGTGACCGGGACAGCCGGGATCGATGTGCAGATCGATGATTTGGCCGTTAAATGACTCCCCGGTTTCGGGGTTATAGCCGATGTACAGCGTTTGGGCGTTTAAGGTGACGGTCAAATCGGCGTGCACATCCCCGGTAATGGGGGCTGGATGATAAAGAGGAGCGGAAACGGCGAAAAATGGCTCAAACAGGTTGACCCCAATCGGAGCGACCTCGCTGTGCAGCCAGCTCATTTGGCCGGGAAAACCCTGGCTGGAGGATGTATGTTCGTTTACCGTGAAATTGAGGGCCGGCCGATAGTCAAAAGGCGAGATCGGGGCTGCAAGTTCGATATCTGGTAAATGAAACAGCGGATTGGGGTGTCCTGCCGGATCGGGTTGATTGTTGAAGTTGACGTTGAATTCGGCGAACACCGCCTCTTTGCAGTCGCAGCTTGCCGCCGGGGTAAATTGACCGCCGGTCATTTTGCGAACCAGCTGGCGAATAGACGGCACGTTGCATCTCACATATTCTCCGGTATTCCCTTTAAAGTTAGCCACGCCATCTGAAATGATGTTTCCTGAAGAGGGATTGCATGTGATTGGGAAACTTTGTGAAGTAACAATGCCGCTTGGATCGGTGACGTGTACGCTTAAAACGCCGACCGCGTTATCATCAACAAAATGGACATCAATCGCAAAAGTAGATTCCCAATCGGCTGCGGCCGCAGCAGCCTCCGGCCGAATCGATTGAGTCAGAAAGAGAACCAGGAAGACAGCCGCTAGGGTAAAAATCCTGCTCAAGGTCGATGAAAAGGGGTGATATTGAGTCATTTGAGCCCTCCGAGGGAAAAATATGAATTTTTAACCGTTCCAATCCGAAAGAGTGAGTCTTATGGCGTTTAATACCTTATGATTAAGGTAAGATAGCATAAACAACTTTCAACCTTTCTAAAGGATAAACCGGTTTGCCTGGAGAATTCCACGATGCCCGCCAAAAATCAATCGCAGAATACAACTTTAACCTCGTTTTTGGATCAAATCAGAGCAGCGCTTAATCATTTTCAAGATGCGGATTGGCTCGGCCGTCAATCGCCGCTGGCTGCTCCCTACTTCTTGGGAGAATGGTTAAGCCAGAGGGAAGCGGCCCATGATACGGCCGTTCGTGGGGGGATCTTCCAGGATGTTTTGCTTCAGGCGGCTGATCACCTGTGGCCTGGAGAAATACCGGCCGACAAAGAATTGCTGGCTGAAGCGGTCCACGATGAACGACAGCAGCAGGGGAACAAGGGGCGTATGTATCTCTTCTTTTTACTTGAGCTGCGCTACTTCCGCCGGTTTTTTCGCAAATATGACGAACCGGCGGCCGATAACGACATCGCCCTGGCCAATTATCTAAGCATCAGCCGAGCCTCTTATTTTAACCATCTCAAAGAGGCGCAGCTGGCGCTGGGTGAAGAACTGCTGCGACAGGTGCGGCCGACCCTGCGACTGGAGTTTCCACCGCTGCCGCCTGCCGCCTTGGTTGGTCGAGATCAGGCGGTGGCTGATGTGTTGGCTGCTCTGGAAGAGATGCGTGCCGTGCAGCTCATCGGCCTGGGGGGTGTTGGCAAAACCGCGGTGGGTGCGGCCGCTGCTCGCCGCTGGGAACGTGGCCCTGTTTTCTGGTACACGCTGCGAGCGGGTTTTAACGATCGGCCGGACTGCCTGCTTTTTTCGCTGGCCTATTTCCTGCAGCAGCATCACCCCAGCGGCCTGTGGCAGCAGCTCCTGGCCGACGACGGCCGTATCCGCAACCTGGAACTGGCCCTGGCCCACATTCGCGGCGATTTGGAACGGCTGCCGGGTCAGCCGCTGCTCGTTTTTGATGAGAGCGAAGTGCTCTCCCGATCATCTGACGATGGCGCGGAGCGTCTTGAAACCACCCAGCTGCGCGAGCTCTTGAACGGATTGCAGCAGGTGATTCCGCTCTTGCTTGTGGGGCAGCGCGTCACGTTTGAAACCCCGGTTGTTTATGATCTGCTGCCGCTCTCTGAAGCTGATCAGATTCACCTTCTGACAACCTTGGGTCTGCCGGCAGCGCTTGTGCGAAAGGCGAATTTGCTGACAATCGCGGCCGGAAATCCGCGGCTGCTTTATTTGATGGCCGCCCTGTTTCAGCGCGGGGTGTCGGCTGAGGCCCTGGTTGAGGTTTTGCCGCGGAGCACGTCAATGCGCGGTCTTTGGCAGCGTTTGTGGGATCGGCTGGCTGAAGAAGAACGAGGCTTTTGCCAGCAGCTGGCCGTTTTTCGGGGGGCCGCGCCAGCGGATGAATGGCTGCAGCTCAACGGCACCCTATCGCGCCTTGTTGAGCATCGGCTGGTTAATGATGACGGCCGCGGCGGCCTCTTTCTGCTTCCTATGGTGCAGAGCCTGCTCCTCAACGACTGGCGGCGCTTCACGGCCGATCAGCGTGACCTCTGCCATGAGGTCGCGGCCGAAGTGCGCCTGACTCGCGGTGAAATTGTCGATGGCGCATTCCATTTGGCCCAGGCCGGCCGAGATGAGCTGGCGGTGCAAAGTTTTTTCCCATACATGCAGCAGGAAATTCAGCGGGGTTTGGCCGGTATAGCCCTCGATTTGTTTCAGCAAATCTCACCCGAGCGGTTGCCTCAGCGGGAGCAGCGGTCCCTGCGCCTGGTGCGCGGTCAGCTTCAGGGCGTGATGGGGGATTTTCAGAGCGGTTTGGCCGAGCTGCGACAGGTCCGCTGGCCGCGTGAGAGTGAAATGACGGTGCTGGCCCGCCGTTTAGAGGGGATGTATTTACGCGAGCTTGGCTATCCGGATCAGGCGTTAACCCAAATGGAAGATGGGATTTCGGCGGTCAATCGCCTGCAGCAGCGCCTGATTCACTTTCGACAGCTGCGCGGCGGTGTTCATATCCAGCAGCGGGCGCTTGATGAGGCGTGGCGTGAGGCACAGCTGGCTCAATACGAGGCGGCTCATCTGCTGGGCATGGTTTATGACGAGCGCGGGCAGTACGACGAGGCGGGCGCGCAATTTAACCGGGCGCTGCAGCTGGCTGAGGCGGCGGGTTACCCGGCCGGGCTGGCGCGCACCCATCGCGAGCTGGCCACGACCCTGGGGCGGCAGGCGCGTCTAACCGAAGCGCTGAATCATGCGGAAGCTGCCCTGAAATATTACCAGCAGATTGGTGACCGGCTGACTCAGGAGATCGTGCGCAGCATTATGGCCTTTACGTATGTGCAGGCCGGCCGTTTTCCAGAAGCGATCGCCGCGGCCGAACCGGCGTGGCGTTTTTTACAGCGGGCGCAGGTGCCGTACTGGACGGCCGTGACCGGGTCCAATCTGGCCGAGGCGTATGCGGAAACCGGCGCTTTGGAGCAGGCTGAACACACCGCTCAGCAGGTGCTGCGTTATGAAGAGGTGCACACCCGGCCGTACGCCCTGCACACGCTGGGGTTAATCGCCCGCCAGCGGGAAAATTTTAAAGAATCCCTCGATTTTTTTGCTGCCTGTCGCGACCAGGCGGCCGAAAACCAGGATCGGTATCTCGTGGCGTACGCCCTGCGCGGGCTGGGGGAGACTCATCTGGCGGCCGGGGATCGCCAGGCCGCGCTGCCTTTCTTAAGGGAGTCGCTGGAGGCGTTTACCGAGCTGAAGATGGAAGAAGAGGTTGGGAAGACGGCAAAACTTATAGCTGGATGAACCCATCATGTTTTCTCGATGGGCCGCGCCGTTCAGACTCCAAAAGTCTTCAAGACTTTTGGAGTCTATTGGCCTTGCAAGGTGCGTGCATCTATGAGATGCGACCCACCTGTTCAAATTAGGTATCATCTTGCCCGGAAGTAGCACCAACAAGGAGATTCAAATGTGGCCAAAGCCCTTTCATCCTCAATCATCCACTAACGACCGTGACGCTCGGTACCGAACCGATATTTGAATGGTCGTTTTTTCGTGATTCCTGACCTCATTCTTTTTCGGGCAGTTGGTCATATGGTTCTGGCTCCACGTCTGGCGCTTTGCCAAGAATTTCCAGCAAATCCTCGCGGCCGGCCCTCTTGGCACGAGCTTCCAGATAATTTGAGGTTCGCAGTGAGGCGATTTTTTCAGCCACGGCCAGCATGATAAACTGGTTGATTGAAATTCCCTCATCTCTGGCCAAATTGCGCACTTCTTCATGAAGCGAATTGGGTAACCTCAGACTTAAAACGCTCATGATAAACCTCCAATTTCAGTTAGGAAAGATTGTGGAGTCAACACACGTAATCCAAACGGTTCTATCCCAACAAAATCTTTTAAATTAAACGTAACGATCGCCTCGCATCTAGCGGCGATTGCTAACTCCAAAATGAAATCGTCTTTAAAATCTTTTAACTGTGGCCGCCAAAGGTAGTAAATTTCATGTTTAATACCCAAATTGCAAAGTGCATCTACAAATCGAAAAATATCCTCATCACTTAAACCATGGAACGGTTGTTGTCTTTGCAATACTTCCTCATATTCAAGCACTAGCGGCACAGACAAATGAAATTCAAAGAGATTTGTGCCCATCAAAGAGAGTAGTTTTGATGAAGCACCTTGCCGCGATCTCACAGCGGAAACCACAACATTTGTATCAATTACAATATTTTGTGCAGGCATATGGTATTATATAAGGTATTGTAGATAGTATCAAATAGCTGGTTTTACCTTTGCTAGTGGTTGAACATCTTTTCTTCTGAAGTATACTTTTTCCAAAAACAATCCGCTGTCAGAAATAGGAGGAAACCATGACCACCACCAACGGCACGGCTGAGAAAACCGCTCTCAACAAATACAGCGCCACGATTACCCAGGCCAAACGTCAGGGCGCATCGCAGGCGATGCTCTACGCCACCGGCATGACCGAAGAAGAGATGAAAAAACCGCAGGTGGGAATCGCCAGCGTCTGGTACGAAGGGAACAGCTGCAACATGCACCTCCTGGCCCTGGCCAAAAAAGTCAAGGAAGGGGTGCAGGCGGCCGATCTCGTGGGCCTGCGTTTTAACACCATCGGGGTCAGCGACGGCATGTCGATGGGCACCGACGGCATGAGCTTCTCCCTACAGTCGCGGGACCTCATTGCCGACTCCATCGAGACCGTGATGGGGGCGCAGTGGTATGATTCTCTGATTACCCTGCCCGGCTGCGACAAAAATATGCCGGGCTGCGTGATGGCCATGGGGCGGCTGAATCGGCCGTCGCTGATGATTTACGGCGGCACCATTCGAGCCGGCAGCTGGAACGGGCAGAAGCTCGATATTGTTTCCGCTTTTCAAAGCTATGGGGAATACATCTCCGGCCGCATCACCGAAGAAGAGCGACAGGCGATTGTGCGTCACGCCTGCCCTGGGGCGGGCGCGTGCGGAGGCATGTACACCGCTAACACGATGGCCAGCGCTATCGAAGCGCTGGGGATGAGCCTGCCATACAGCGCCTCGATCCCGGCCGAAGAAAAAGTCGATGAATGCCTGCGGGCCGGGGCGGCCATTAAACTTTTGATGGAACGAGACATCAAACCGCGCGACATCATGACCAAACCGGCGTTTGAGAACGCCATCACGGTAGTTATGGCCCTCGGCGGTTCAACCAACGCCGTGCTGCATCTCATCGCCATGGCCCGCTCCGTCGAAGTGGATTTGACCCTGGCTGATTTTCAGCGCATCAGTGATCAGACCCCGTATCTGGCCGATCTCAAGCCATCAGGCCAATTTGTGCAGGAAGATTTGCACCGCATCGGCGGCACCCCGGCCGTCATGAAATATTTGCTCGAAGAGGGGTTCCTGCACGGTGACTGCCTAACCGTCACCGGAAAGACGCTGGCCGAAAATCTGGCTGATTTGCCCGGCCTGGCGGATGGGCAGGAGATCATCCGGCCGCTTGATAACCCGATCAAGCCTTCCGGTCACCTGCAAATTCTCTTTGGCAATATGGCCCCAACCGGGGCCGTGGCTAAAATCACCGGCAAGGAAGGACTGGTTTTTTCCGGCAAAGCCAACTGCTTTGATTCGGAAGAGGATATGCTAACCGCCCTCGAAGAAGGGCATATCACCAAAGGGGACGTGATCATCATCCGCTATGAAGGGCCAAAAGGGGGTCCCGGCATGCCGGAGATGCTGACCCCGACCAGCGCCATCATGGGGGCCGGATTGGGCAAGGATGTGGCGTTGATGACCGACGGCCGATTTTCGGGGGGCTCCCACGGCTTTATCGTTGGTCACGTGACCCCGGAAGCGCAGGAAGGGGGACCGATCGCCCTGGTGCAGAATGGGGATCAGATCACAATTGATGCCGAAAAGAACAAAATTACCCTGCACATCAGCGATGAAGAGCTGGAAAGCCGCCGTGCAGCCTGGACGATGCCCCCTTACAAGGCTGTCCGCGGCACGCTGTATAAATACATCAAAAACGTGAAGTCCGCGTCTGAGGGATGTGTGACCGATGAGTAGACCTGATTAGATTCCGGGATTCTTTTTGAGTTTTGATAAATCAAGTCCCATACAGCAGTGTCATTCCCGCGAAAGCGGGAATCCATTGGCTTGCTACCGGTGGATCCCCGCCTGCGCGAGGATGACGGGCTTGTTTTTGAAGATGGTCCATATCCGCATTTATTTGTAAATCTTCAAAAAGAATCCCGGAATCTGTTAGATACGCTACCGGCGCACCCGGTTAAGCTGAAAAATAACGACGGTGCCGGTAATTTCGTGAGAAACAACCAGCAGCGGTTTGGCCGTTGGGCTTTGGCTGGCCTTGACAAAAGCCATTCCTTCCGGACTGATATCAACAAAAGGCTCGGTGGCCGGATCATACGTTAACACGTATTCAATAAAGACCGGGCTTTCCGGATCGGACACATCGTAGACCATGACGCCACCGGTGCGCTCGAGACCGATAAAGGCGTAGGTTCGGCCGTACGCTTTACCGACGACAACCGATTCCGGTTCAGCCCCTTTGTCATCGCTGCGGCCGTCAAAATCCTGGGGAACCCCGTTGGAGTTAAAGATTAACGGTGCCTCCTCAGCCGTGATGCGGGCAAACTGGTCTCCGCTATCCCAAACCAACTCCCCGGATCCGTTCCAAATCGAGAAGGAGCGAGCGCCGTAGCTGTAAATCACGTCGTGATCCCCATCTCCATCGGTGTCTCCAAAGGCGGTGGTTGTTTTTAGGCGGCCGAGGTTCTCATCCTCCTGAAGATCGGCTGCGTCGGGGAAGGCGGTTGGATCAAGCACCAAATCTTTGACCCGGACCTCTTCACTAAAGCCGTCATAATCCCGAGCATCCCCTTCGTTGGCCGAGACGATGTAGGTGCGCCCCTCACTTCTAAAGGCCGCGATGGCATCGGGTTGATAAGCGCCTAAAACCGGCCAATTCTGGATGTTAATCGCCCCATCTCTGTTGCTTGCATCCAGGGCGTTGCCTTCAAGCATGTGATCTTTGTACCCCAAGCCGACTAAATCCAAAATAATCCCCTTGCGCAAATTGATCACGGCCATGGCGTTATTTTCCTGCATGGCCACGTAGGCGATATTGCCGCGGGTGGTTATGTACTCCGGCTCAAGATCCTGAGCCACAGACGCATTTGGACCAAAGATGCGGATGCTGGGATCGAGATCGACATCGTTATAAGCGGTAAAGTCCAGATGAGTAACCTTTGATTTTTCGACAAATTCAACGCTCCACGGGAGCCGGATGATCGTTACCGTTCCCAGGGGATCGTTGACATAATCATCGTCCGGTTCCCCTTCGTTGGCCACGACCGCGAAATTGCAATTTCTTGTGAAGGTGACCATGTCGGGTCCGGCTCCAACTTCAATCACGCCGGTAAATTTATCTTTATAGGTGCTGTAAAAGACCACAGAACCTGGCTCCTGCTTCACCTCAGCTTCTACAACGATGGCCACGGCGTTATCACATACGGCGACGCTGTTGACTCCCGCTCCAAAAGGAGACATATCCAGAGATTTGACAAACCCTGGCTGATAGGGATCGTCAATATCTACGATGTCCACTGAATTGGCTTCAGCATTGACGACAAACAGCTGCTTGTTCACTTTGTCATAGGCTACAATTTCAGCTGCTGATTCAGCTCCCGCTGCAGAAACATAGCGGCCGATCAACTCAAGCTTGACGCTTTTTTGACCGGTTTTCGCTGCCCCAACGGGGGCTGACGCGCTAAACAGGATTGAGGCCAACAATCCAGCCACAATCAGTAGGGAAAATCTGTTTTTCATGAAAGTTACTCCTTTTGCATGGAATGGTGAAGGTTGGATGTAGAACCTTAAAGCGTGTTCCCTATCTGGTCCTAAAGTACCGCTGCTAGAATAACACGGATTAATCAATCTGAGAATAAACTCAGTAGGAAAATGACGTGTTATAATCATCTGCTGTGAATCGGATGACGAGAGGTTTGTGATGACACGAGAAATTCACGGTTTTTCTGGCCCAATGAACGAAGACAGCTGGGCGATTTTGGAAGGATTTTTGGGCAAATTACCCGAGAAGGTGCGTCTGGTTGTGTGGGCCAGCGAACTCAACAGCTGTTCGGAAGGCAGTGCAGTAGAATTGGGTCAGACCCTCAGTGAGCGATTTGATTCGGTTGAATTTAGCCACCGGCCGCGCCAGCCGGATTACCCGTATTATCCGGTAACCGCCGTGATGGGGCTCGATGAAAACGGGAAAAATATCGACTATGGCATTCGGTTTATGGGGCTGCCGGCCTGGTATCAAATCAATTCACTCGTCGGAGCGATACAGGCGGTTTCGTTTCGCGGCATGACGCTGGAAGCATCAACTCGGATTCAAATCTCCCGTTTGAGTCATCCGGTGCTGCTTGAGATTTTTACGACTCCTGAGGATGAGGCGGGGGTGTTGATGGCCACCCTGGCGGCCAATCTAGCCGTGGTCAATCCTCACGTGCGGGCTCATATTGCCATGATTAATGATTTTCCCCAGCTGGCCCCCCAATATTCCGTTTATTCCGTTCCGCACACGATTATCAATCAGCGGCATCACATCACCGGAATCATGGATGAGGGCAAGCTGTTGAAATACATCGCCCGAATCCTCAAGAGAGAGCGAGAAAAGGACAAAGCGAAAGAGCACTCTTCGAGTGATTAATGCGCCTCATCCGAGTTATTCCAAAAAGGGTTCATCCGATCAGCGTGGGGTAGCGGTTCGCTGCGCCTACACCACTTAGAGGATAGCTTTGGATAGCTAAATTAGAGAAGACTGCTGCCCCACTCAACCAACAAAATCCGGATCAATTAAAGGCATTTGCCGGCTGTACAACTCATCGCGGGCCTGGAGCTGGACGTCATTGAGGGCGCGCCGCAGCTGTTCGTTGGCGTCATCGAGATCATCACCGCGGCTGATGCGAATGGCCGGTCCGGTGGCGATGTGAATTCGGCCAAACGGCAGCGGCACCCGATACCCATCCCAGCGATAAACGGTGTGCCCCGGCCGGCATTCAGCGGCAATGGGCAAAATAACCGAGCCGGTTTTTTGGGCTAAAAAGGTCGCTCCCGGTTTGATCACCCGACTAGGTCCCTCCGGGCCATCCGGGCTGATGTAGGTGTCGTATTTTTCGGTGCGCATAAAGCGCACCAGCTCAACGAGGCGTCGGGCCGTGCCGATCCCTTTATTCTCCAAATCCAGCGGCCAGGGGGTGATATCTGAGTGGATCAGCCATTCAACCAGTGCCCCACCGCGCCAATCGTCCGGCACGATAGCTGTTATGTCAAGTGATTTGACCCAGCGGCGCATGTAGGCCACGAGCATCATGCTGTTAGCATGCCAGGTGCCAAAGATGACGGTTCGCTGCGCCTCGTGTTCCGCCCAGACCTGTTCCCAACCGGTGACCGAGAAGCGGCAGGTATAGCGAGCCAACTCGCACAGCGACCACAGAAACGTCCCGTTGAAGCGATCCTGAGGGGTTAGCTGATATTTTGGCGGCGAACTGTGCCCCTTTTTACTCATGAAGGGTATTTCCAGCGCCAGCCGGCCCGAGCCAGACTCAAGGTTAAATAACCGATGATGCACAAAAACCAGGCGTTGATAAAAGACAGCCAGTACCACAAAATAAGGGCCCCGCTTAAGCCCAGGGGGGTGGCCCACCGATGGCCAAACACCTGCTCAAATGAAGGATACGGAATGCGGCTGACCATCAAGATGCTGACGATAATCATCAGCGGGATAAAAAACCAGTTGGGCAGAAAGTCGGCGTACCGCGGAGAAATATCTGCCAAAACGGCCAGGGCCAGCGTGGCTCCACCGGCTGAAATCGTTAACCCCACAGAATCTTTTGATCCGGTTTTCTTGGGCGGCAGCAAATTAAAGCGGGCCAGCCGGTAAGCACCGGCAAGCACCACCAGAGCGGTTGCCGGCCACACCCAAAACATGTCTTCCCCTTGCCGCTGTAAGTAGCTAAAGATCAGCAAAGAAGGGGCCACCCCCAGGCTGACCATATCAACCAGCGAATCGAGCTGCAGGCCAAATTCGCTGCTGGCATTGAGCCTGCGTGCGGCCGCACCATCAAATAAATCGAGAACGTAGCTGATTAAAACCAGCGTGCCACCCATGAAATATCGGCCGTTTACGGCCGCCATCATGGCATAAATGCCGCATAATAAAGAAGCAAAGGTAATGCCGTTGGGCACAAGGTAGCGGAGGTTTGCGGATTTCATATAGTAAGTCCTACATCGAGCGTAAAATCAAAATGGATTTTAGGTAAGTTACAAAAAGTTTTCTGAAGAAGGTGTCCGCAGATTACGCAGACTTTCGCAGAGCTCAGCAGGAGCAAGAGAGAAATCTGTGATAATCCGCTTTAATCCGTGGCTGGTTTTTAAAGTGTTTACTTTTAACGCGGTTCGTTGCTCAAAGTGGCGATGGGCGTTACCCCGCCGAATACTTTGTCACCTACCGCGATAAGCATGCTCGCATCGGCCGGGAGGTACAGATCAACTCTGGAGCCAAAGCGAATCATGCCAAAGCGGTCTCCGGCGCGCACAAAGTGCCCCACCGTTTCATGGTTGACGCAGCGCCGGGCTAAAATGCCCGCAATTTGCTTGACCAGCACAGGCCCAAACGTTTCGTGATTAACGACCATCGCTATGTATTCGTTAACGTCCGACGCTTCCGGCTGGAACGCCTGCAATTTTTCGCCTGGCTGATGATCGATCAGCATGACTCGTCCGCTGACCGGGTTGCGCTGCACGTGGACATCGAGCAGCGACAGAAAAACGCTGACCCGGATCGTGTCCCGATTGAGATAGCGGGTTTCCCGCTCATCAACGATCTCCGTCACTTCGCCATCGGCCGGAGCCAAAACTATGTCCTCCGGAAGGACGGTTTCCCGCTCCGGATCGCGGAAAAAGTAAAGAGTGATGGCCAATAAGCCGGTGATCAGCCAGTAAAGAAGCGTGATTACCCCACCCCGGCCGCTGCGTTTTAGCAGCCAGGCCGCAATCCAGGCAATCACCACAACCAACACATTATTTTCACTACCTTTGGCCAGCGGCCACCATGGTCCTCTATGCATAATTTACTCGATTTCTATCCTGTCAAGTTAAGGGTTACTGTATCCCTGGCAATGTAAACCCTATTATCTCACCTTTGATGCGAATGCCTTCCATGATTTAATAAATGATTAAACGACAGATGATTTACTATTCCTGTACACATTTTACAGAGGAGAGCTAAATTTCTGCAACCTTAGACGTAGGAAATTCGGCGCTTTAACGGTGGATTGGGACACTCGCCACGCCCGAATCCCTTTGATACACTTTCTTTATGAGGTATCAAAGTGAAAACAACTGGCGTTTGACCTTGCTAGCAATCGCCATTGCCCTGGGCGTGATGATTGTATTGGGTGTCGTCATCTGGCGTTTTTATCGCGGAGATGATTCCCTGCTGCGAAATGCATCCTTTGCATCTGAACAAATTTCACCGAATGCGGATGGCGACACGGATTTAGTCCAATTGGGATATGAAGTGTCGCGCAACGCGTTTGTTTCGATTTATTTTGAAGATCAAGACGGTCAACGTTACTACTTCAGGAATACGCGGCTGCGAGGGGCTGGTGAATACCAGGTGCTTTTTAGCGGTGTTGTTGATGGGTTTTCCCTGCCTGAAGATCAGCTTGATGGCGAGATCATAGCGCGGTTGCTGCCAGATGGTCAATACATGTGGACTATCGAAGCCACTGATTTGCAAGGCGTAACCGAATCCCAGACCGGTCCGCTAACGATCGTCGACAGCGATCCGGAACTGCCGGAACTGCGCGATTTCTCGCTCGACAAGCGCCTCTTTACTCCAAATCGAGACGGTATAAACGACCGGATTTTGATTCAGTACCAATTGATGAAAGAGGCCAACGTGCGCGTGTTTTTGCAGCTGCCGGAAGGTGGTGAACTGTCGATCGGGGAGCTGGAGCGCGATATCCCGGCCGGGATGCCGGGCCGCCATTATTATGATTATGAGGGTGGTGTGGATAACGGAGAAACCCCTCCCCCTGATGGAGAATATCCGGTAGTGGCCATCGCCGAAGATGTGGAAGGGCAAAAAGTGCGCGTTTCATCCTCACTCACCATTCAAGATGGGGGCGTGCCGCGGGCGGATGTTTTTGCGCCACCGGCCGGGGATACATTTGAAGTAAGCGGCACGGCCGTTGCCCTTTGCGATACCCTGTTTTTTACGGTGACCGTCCAAAATTACGGCAACACAATTATTCGCACAACCGGTCCTGAGCCGGGCACCGTGTATGATTCTGATTGGAATTACAATACGCTGGGCTGGCATACGGAATCCGGGGCGTGGCGCTTGGCCGTGGGGTATGAAAATGAGCTGGCCAACTACCCCTATCGCTGGGCGGTCGGCTCACCGGAGGATTTGGTGGAACAGGATGGCTTTACCTATTTGCCGCCTGGGGAGCGTGCTTTGGTAACCGGCGGCATCCGCTTAGTTGGCCCCTTTGGCGAACGCAATCCGCAGCCGGTTTGGATCGGTCTTATCCACGAAGATGTTGAAATTACCGAATTTAACAATCGCGTGGATCCCAAACAAATCCTGGTCGATTTACCAGATGAAGATAATTTAACAGCGTGTGAACCGCGAGAGATACCGGTGAAGACGACGAATTAAAGACAGGAGACGAGAGACAAGAGACGGGAGAGGTTAGGTTTTATTCCATTTTTTCTACTTTTGTCTCTATTTTCCTCATAAGTTAAGCGCTTGGTGAGTACCCCCCTTCAGGAGATGACGCCGCGGTTTTTTTAAAGTATTATGCCGACAACAATTGAGAAATCGCGCTCGGTTTCCCATTATTTTGGAAAACCGAGTTTTTGTTGTCTGTTTTTCTAATTATGCGTTTCCGGTATTTAACCTACTTTCTTTTAGCGGTCTTATTTTTAGCAGCATGTCAGACAGGAACGGGTGTCGTCGAGGTCACCCGGGAAGTTGAAGTGACTCGGCCGGTGCTCTTTGAACGAGAAATCGAGGTTACCCGACTCGTCGAGGTGACTCGCGAAGTTGAAGTTGCGGCCGAGGATAGCTCTGAAGGTCAGGAAAGTGGCGAGTTTGGGAGTGCTGACCGGCCGTTTCGGGTGGTGTTCCTTCCCGGCAACCCGGCCGCTTTGATCGACGTGCGAGGTGGGTTTCTCATCGAGTTTTTAGCTGAAGAAACCGGCTATCAATTTGAGGCGGTTGCCCCCACAAGCGACGAAGAGGCAATTGACGAATTGTGCCGTCGCCCCCAGGAAACAATCGCCGTTTTGATTCCCGAAGCGTATGTTGCCGCCGTGGCCCGATGTGAGGTTCAACTTACGCACGCGGCAACCCGATTTGATGTGCCATACCAGCTGGGTATGCTGGTTGCCCGGCAGGATCGCGTGATCAACGTCATCGAAGATTTGGCTTTCAAAACCGTTGGGGTACCGGGACTGGATGATTTGGCGACCTACCTGTGGTTTGCGGCCGATCTGGAAGAGAGAGAAATTGAACCCGCCGAATTTGTTGTTTTGGAGAGCAGCAGCGCCGCTCTCCTGGCCGTGCTGCGAGAAGAGGTCGACGTGGCCGCCGCGATTTACAACCCGCCGGTGCTGCCTCGTGAAGAACGCATTTGGGAATACGGGGTAGATGCCCCGGAAGTGTGGAGGCAAATCGAAATTGAACCGGAACGAGATCCGGTAGGCTATGTGGACGTGGCGGGCGGTCCGGAATTTGGTGGCTACCGCATTCGCGATGCCCGAGCGGCTTTATTTGATGATTTCCCGGAAATATTTGCGGAGACCAGAATTGTCGCCCTGTCCGCCCCAATTCCCAATGAAGCCGTGGTGATCAGCCGAGATTTTCCGTATGCGGCCGCTCAGAAAATTATCCCGGCGCTGGAACAGTTTGCCAATTCAGAAATGTGTGGCCAATCGGTCTGTGCCAGCGACTTTTATCAGTGGGATGGCATTCAGCCGGTGGTTGATTCGTTTTATGATGTGTGGCGCATGGAGGAAGAAAGCGCCGAAGATGATCCTGAAGACAGTGATTCATAAGAAATTACCGCTCAGATTTTTTGAGAAGACACCATGATCGATATCGCTGTTATCATTGTTAGCTGGAACGTCCGAAATTATTTGGCCGACTGTTTGCGCTCGGTTTTTGCCGATTTTCACGCCTCACGCCTGACTGGGGAGGTGTGGGTAATCGACAATCAATCGACCGACGGCACGGTGGAGATGGTGCAAAATTTATTTCCGCACGTTCATTTGATCGCCAATGAGCAAAATCCCGGTTTTGGAGCCGCAAATAATCAGGGGATGAAGGCGGCAACGGACCATCAGCCGCGCTATTTTTTCCTTCTTAATCCGGATACGGTTGTCCGGCCGGGGGCGTTGGGAGAGATGGTGCACTTCCTCGATGAGAATCCTCAGGCGGGAATGTGCGGGGCGCGCCTCGTTTTTGGGGACGGCCGCTTTCAGCACAGCGCGTTCGCCTTTCCGCATTTGTCCCAGCTTGTTTTTGACCTTTTCCCGGTTCCAAATCGACTTTATGAAACCCGTATCAACGGCCGCTATCCACGCCGCCTTTATCATCCCAACGGGACTCCCTTCCAGGTGGATCACCCATTAGGAGCCACCATGATGGTGCGTCGAGATGTGGCTGAAGCAACCGGCGGCTTTGACGAGGATTTCTTTTTGTACTGTGAAGAGCTCGACTGGTGCTGGCGGATTCGCAAGGCGGGCTGGCACATTTACACGATTCCCAAAGCTGAAATTGTCCATTACGGGGGAGAAAGCACCGGTCAAATCAAGGCCAAATCAATCGTTGATTTGTGGACCAGCCGCGCTCGATTTTACCATCGTCATTATGGCTGGCTGACCAATCGTCTGGCCCAGACGATTGTCACCATGGGGATGAAGCGCAAGGCGGCCAAAGCGGCCGAACCTACCCTCGAGAATGCTTAT
Source organism: Ardenticatenaceae bacterium (assembly GCA_030065875.1). GTDB lineage: Bacteria > Chloroflexota > Anaerolineae > Promineifilales > Promineifilaceae > WTJY01. The sequence goes on from JASJCR010000109.1 coordinate 21,766, forward strand.
GAACAGATTATTTCAATTTGGCACGGGCAGGCCAATTAAGCACCTTAATTTTGCGCAAAGAGAGGCCATTTCTACTCGAATGTGCAAAGAGAAGGCATTTCTACTGCTAAAAAATCGGTTAAATGGGCTCTTTTGAGCCCCGATTCGCAACCGGTCCAAAAGTTCATTAGAGTTATCTCCGCAGGAGGCATAACTCATGACCATCGAATTTGGACTGACCGCGGAATTAACAAACACGCAATACGCGCCTTTGGCCGTTTTGCTGGCACATTACCAACAAAATCAGACC
>JASJCR010000001.1 GCA_030065875.1 Ardenticatenaceae bacterium
CCATGGAGACCGAAACCGGATAAATCCGGTTTTAACGCGATTTATCGCGTTTCGGTTTCCGTAGCGGCCGAATTTATTCGGCTGCGGCAAAATGGCGTCTCTAAAATAAAGAAGTTAAGAATATTTTTGTAACAGTGTAATTAATATATCAGGGAAAGTTTTGCTGACATAAAGAAGTTCACATTCAAGACCACAGGCATCGAAGACATGAGTAAAACAATCAAAGGGCTTTCCGCTTCGCCAGGGGTGGCTATCGGACCTATATGGGTTTACCGGCCGGCTGAAATATTTATCGATGATGGGCAAACCAAACAGCCGGAGGAAGAGTGGATTCTGTTCCTGGATGCCACAGCCACTGCTCGCAGGCAGCTACAGGCATTGGAAGAGAAGGCCCGCCATGAGATCGGTCCGGCGGAGGCGGAAATATTTGCGGCTCATCAAATGTTTCTCGAAGATCCGGATTTGCAGGGCATGATTGAGGGATTAATTCGGGAAGAGATGCTCAATGCCCCGGCGGCCGTTCAGAATGCGGTTGAGGGGTATGCTGGTGCGTTTGAAGAAATGGATGACGCTTATTTTCGGGAGCGGGCGGCCGATATTCGTGACGTAGGCGCCAGGCTTATTCGCTGCCTGTTAGGGATTGATCACGATCTAAACAGCTTCCCTGACCGGCCGGTTATCATCGTGGCCGAAGATTTGACCCCCTCTGATACGGTGCAGTTCCCCAAAGAGCAGCTGCTCGGTTTTTGTACGATGCGCGGTGGCCCCACCTCTCATACGGCGATCCTGGCTCGCAGTTTGGGTTTACCGGCCGTGGTTAGCGCCCCGGTGGATTTGGATTTTTTACAAGATGATACAACGGTAATTTTGGACGGCGGGTCGGGTCAAATCGTCATCGACCCCTCAAAGGGCTCCCTGGCCGAAGCCGAGAAAATGCAAGAGGCGTGGCTGGCTGCTGAAAAATCCGCTTTGGCGGCCGCGCACGACCCGGCTATCACGCTTGATGGTCAGGTGGTCGAGATTGTCGCCAATATCGGCAATCTTGCCGATGCCCATGAGGCCCTCGAAAAGGGTGCAGAGGGGGTGGGGCTGTTCAGAACCGAGTTTCTCTTTTTAGAACGCGCGGATATGCCTGATGAAGAAGAGCAGTATCTAGCGTATCGGGATATTTTTCAGGTGATGGGGGAGCGGCCGATGCTCGTGCGAACGCTTGATATTGGGGGGGATAAGTCGGTTTCTTATATCGGTTTTGAGGAGGAGCAAAATCCGTTTTTAGGGTGGCGGGGCATTCGCATGATGGACGATCACCCCCATTTGCTGCTGACTCAGCTGCGGGCCCTACTGCGAGCCGGGGCCGGATGCGATTTGCGAATTATGGTGCCAATGGTGGCCACAAAAAATGAGGCGGAATTTGGGCGATCCCTTCTTGAAAAAGCGCAAACCCAATTGCGTAGTGAAGGGTTGAAGCAGGCCCAACAGGTGCAGTACGGCATTATGATCGAAGTGCCCTCGGCCGCCCTGATGGCCGCTCAAATTATCGACGTGGTCGACTTCTTCTCAATTGGCACCAATGATTTAACCCAGTATACGCTGGCTGTTGACCGCACCAATGAGCGGGTGGCTCATCTGGGATCACCTTTTGATCCGGCGGTTTTAAAACTCATTCAAATGACCATCGATGCGGCCCATGCAAAAAACAAATGGGTAGGCATGTGTGGTGAATTTGCCGGCCAGCCGCTGGCTGTCCCGGTCCTGTTGGGGTTGGGTCTGGATGAATTTAGCATGGCGCCAACGGCCGTTCCTGGAGTCAAAGAATGTATTCGCCGCTTGAGCGCCGCTGATTGCAAAGTGGTGGCTGAGAAGGTCATGGAGATGGGATCGGCAGATGAGGTGAGGGCTTATTTGGAGAAGCAATAGGTAAGGTTTAAGCAACAGGCAGATTTGCTAAAGGGAATTTACCCCGGAGCCTTCATTTTCCATTATACTGTGGGTATGTCTGAGACTTTGCTGCGCACGAAGTTCCATATTCCTTCGCCACGGCTGACCCATGTCTCTCGACCCCATCTCATTTTGCATCTCAACCAAGGTTTGCAGCTTGGTCACGGCCTCTTCCTCATTTCCGCTCCGGCCGGTTTTGGCAAGACAACGCTTGTCGCTGAATGGGCGCAGGAATTGAAATTGACGATTGAAGATTTACGAGATACGAAATACGGGAAACGAGAGACGAAAGACGAAATACGAAATACGAAATACGAGGTACGAGACAATAAAAAACTGCGGGGTAGGGCAAAGGATAGCCCAATTGTCAATCATCAATCCAAAATCGCCAATCATTTGGTCTGGTTGTCACTTGATGAAGGGGATAACGATCCTGCCCGCTTCCTTTCTTATTTTACGGCCGCTTTGAGCCGCGGTGAGGACAAAATCGGAAACGGGGCGCGTCGTATGCTGCAATCGCCGCAGCTGCCGGTGGCTGAAGATGTTTTGACCTCATTAATCAACGATATCGCCCTCCTCTCTGAAAAAATTATTGTAGTTCTCGATGATTACCACGTTGTGGAATCTGAAGAGGTTCATCGTGCGCTTGCCTTTTTGCTCGACCATCTACCCCCCCAACTGCATCTGGTTATCGTGACCAGGGAAGATCCGCAGCTGCCGATCGCTCGTTTTCGCGCCCGCGGAAAATTGACCGAGCTGCGCGGTCTTGATCTGCGATTTACGCTTTCTGAAATTGAGGAGTTTTTTAACCGGGCGATCGCATTGAATCTTTCGGAAGCCGAAATCGCCGTGCTTGAAACGCGTACAGAAGGATGGATAGCCGGTTTGCAGCTGGCCGCAATAGCCATTCAGGGCAGCCGGGACAGCAGCACGCTTATCGGCTCATTTACCGGGAGTCATCGTTTTGTGCTGGATTACCTGGTCGAAGAGGTTTTAGACCAGCAGCCCAAGGAAATTCAAACCTTTTTGCTCAAAACGGCCGTTCTAGGGCGGATGACCGGTCAATTGTGTGATGCCCTTACCGGTTGGGACAATGGGGAAGAGATCCTTGAGCGTCTGGATCACGACAACCTTTTTGTCGTCCCTCTCGATGAAGAGCGACACTGGTATCGCTATCACCACCTCTTTTCTGATCTGCTGCGTTTGCGGCTAAGTCAAACGCGTGCCGATGATTTGTCTAAGCTCCATTTGCGGGCCAGCGAGTGGTTTGAACAACTTGGGCACGTTGATGAAGCGATTGACCATGCTTTGCGGGCGGAGAATTTTGAACGGGCCGCAGCGTTGCTGGAGCGGCGGGCGGACGTGCTGTGGCAGCGTGGTGAACATGTTAAATTGCGCAAATGGCTGGCGAAGCTGCCTGATGAGCTAGTTTGTTCCCGGCCGGAACTATGCATCTTTGACGCCTGGTATTTATTTGCTAGTGGTCAGCATGATGTGGCTGAAGAGACGCTTAAAGCGGCCGAGCAAGCCTTTCAATCAATCACCGACTGTGGGACACTGACGGCGCTGGTCGAGGTTGATCCAACAACCCATGCAGAGGAGGCACGGTTATGCGGCCGGGTGGCCGCGATTCGAGCCTTTATGGATTCATATCGCGGGGACGTAGCGGGAATTATCCGCCACGCGAACCGGGCTCTTGTTTGCCTACCGGAAGGGGATCGGACCTGGCGCAGCATTACGGAGATCGTTTCCGGTGATGCGTATGGGTTTAAGGGCGATCTGAGCGCCGCTTACCGATCACGTATGGATGCCTACCAGAACTGCCTGGCCGCGGGTGACACATACTACGCTATCCTGGCCGGTATTAAGGTGGCCATTACGCTGCGATCTCAGGGACACCTTCAGCAGACAATCGAGACTTGTCAGGATGTCATTCGGTTGGCTGACGAGTGTGGACTATCGTCTACAAGCGTCACCGGGCTGGCGTACGCTCTGAAAGGGGAAGTGCTGGCCGAATTGAACGAGATGGATGAGGCGTTCATTCATGCCCGCAAGGGGATCAGATTGGTCACACGCGGAATCGACCTCACCCTAAGCGGCTGGGGCTATCTCTGCATGATGAGGATCTATTTTTCATCGAAGGACGCGGCCGGCATCAGAGCGATCAGGCAAAAAATGGAGAATCTCGAGCAGGAATCGACCTTGCCTCCTTGGGTAAAAAGCCAAGTTGAGGCGTGGCAGGTAAGGGTCTGGCTGGCGCAAGGCGATCTACGGCCGGCCGTTGCCTGGGCAGCGGAGCGCGGTCTGGGAGCCGAGGATCAAAAGACGATTTTGCCCCCTGCTATTGATTTTATCGCCCTGTTTGATTACCTGGTGTTGGCCCGCATCCGGATTGAGCAAAAGCGGCTGGATGAAGCCTCTGATCTGCTCAGCCGGCTTCTGGAAACGGCCGAAGCCGGCGGCCGTATGGCCCGCACGATCGAAATTCTGCTGCTGCAGGCGCTTGTGTTACACGCTGGTGGTGACCTTACCAGAGCGATATCCCGATTGAAGAAGGCCGTGGCCCTCGCTGAACCGGAAGGGTTTGTGCGCATTTTTTTGGATGAAGGCGAACCGGTGGCTCGCCTGCTTCGGAAAATCGTACGCCGTGGGATGGCGACAAATTATGCCAAGCGTTTATTAAATGCATTTTCAACGGCCGAATCGGTGGCTGAGCCCGAAAGAAACGTTGCTGATCCGTCTGCTCTGATTGAGCCGCTCAGTGAACGGGAACTGGAAGTACTCCATCACATCGCTCAGGGATTGACCAATCAGGAAATTGCCGATCGGCTGTACCTATCGCTCAATACGATTAAGGTTCACACCCGCAACATCTACAGCAAGCTCGATGCGCACAATCGCATGCAGGCGGTCGCCACGGCCCGCTCTTTGGGAATACTTCTTCGCGCCTGATGCCCACACCCATTCAATCAAAGTTATAAGAGCCTGTCATTTACCCCCCAAATAACACCTTCGTAGTATGACATTAATACTGTCTTGCGCTTATGCTAAAAGAGAGGAGCCATAATTGTCATGCAAAATATAGTCCGGTGATTTTGCCAGAAAGGAGAAAAAGCGATGACAGGCATTGCAAAAAGTAAGAGGCTGCACTTTCTTGATAATCTGCGTACTTTGATCATATTCTTTGTGGTTGTGGTTCACACCAGTGGACTTTATTTAATGGGTGACACCTGGTCCTGGTTCTGGATTGTGGAAGACCCGTCCAATAACAGCGTATCCGGCCTGATTTTTCTGGTATTGGATATTTTCCTGATGGCAACCCTCTTCTTCATTTCAGGTTACCTGGCCCCACCCTCTCTCAAAAAGAAATCACCAGGAGAGTTTTTCTGGTCGAAATTCAGGAGATTAATCATTCCCTGGTTGATCGCCGTTCTGACGCTTATCCCCCTGTACAAGGTCATCTTTTTGTATTCGAGGGGGCTACCTCAAGAGAACTGGACTACCTACTTTCATATCACCAACCCCAACAGCCAGAACTGGCTGTGGTTCCTTCCCGTGCTCTTCCTCTTTAACATCATATATGTGGTGATGTCAGAATCAAAAAGCAAGCTTCCCAAGATTTCATTTCGTTGGGCGGTTTTGACGACGTTTGTCGTTGGCTATCTTTACAGTGTAGGGATGAGCTTGTATGGTTTGAGCGGCTGGACCTTAACCCCGCTGCTCGACTTCCAGAATGAAAGAATCTTGATCTACTTCATGTTCTTCCTGCTGGGGATTTTGGGCTACAGGTTGCGGATATTTGATGAGAAGCCGCAAAGCAGGGCCCTGTTTATCGCTGTGAACCTCACATCGTGGGTCCCCATTACCGCATATATATTCTTCCTGCTCTATCCTCTGGTTTTTAGCCCCGGCAACTTTGTTGTTTCCAGAGTGGCCGATACCTGGATTACGTGGTTCTGCTTCCAGCTGGCCCTGTTTGGCCTGGTGTACCAGATGATTCAAACCTCCTGGCGCTTTTTTGACGGGACCGGGAGAATCTGGAGCGAGCTGAACCGCAATTCCTACGGCGTTTACATCATTCACGTGGTGGTGTTGGGGGTGATCGCCCTGTTCCTGCGCGAGACCGCCATGCCTTCGCTATGGAAGCACTTTACCCTAGCGTTATCCACCTACATCGTCTGCAACCTGCTCATTTCGATTTATCGACTGGTTGTCACCTCTAGTAGAGAGCTGCCGCAGCCGGAAATCGCAGCCAGCCGGTAATCAGCCAGCATCAATTTTTCTAAGATGATGAACGGCCGCAGCATGCTGCGGCCGTTTATCCAGTTGTCATTCCCGCGAAAGCGGGAATCTACTGGGTTGTCACCGGCGGATCCCCGTCTACGTGGGGATGACGGGCCTGTTCTGTTATAGATGAGGGTATAAGGAGGGACTTTAAAATGAAAATCGTTATCAACAAAACATGGGCAGCGATCGCTCTGATTTTGGTCCTGGTTGCGGCCGTTGTCCTCATTTTTGTTAACCGGACCGGCCGAAAAAAGATCTCTCAATTTGGCCAATATCCGGGGTATTCTGAGGCGGTTTACGATGGGTACGAGCGCCAATCACAATACCTGACGCTTGGCGACGGCACCCGGTTAGCTTATGACCTCTACCTGCCGACAAAAGATGGGGAACCGGCAGACGTGCCATTACCAACCCTCTTTAAATATACCCCTTATCTGCGAGCATTTACGATTTATGATGAAGACGGTGATTTTCTTCTGGGCGATCTGTTTCCTTTAAAGGGATACCAGAAAGCCATGCTGCGGTTTCGCTACCAAACCTCCGATCAGGGCCACCTGATGGACGCGGTTTTCAATACAGAATGGCTGGAGACGATGCTCCATCACGGTTACGCTGTGGTGGTGGTTGAACGGCCGGGGACCGGCGCGTCTTTTGGCGTGATGGACCCATCCTTTGAGGTGGGGGCCAAACAGGCGGATGAAATTCTGAACTGGATGGCCGCCCAGCCGTGGTGTGATGGCCATATCGGCATGTTTGGCGACTCGTGGCAGGCGATGATTCAGTTCGCGGCCGCCAGCACCGGCAACCCGCACCTCAAGGCGATCATGCCGGTTTCCAGCTCGCTCGACAGCTACAGCGCGGTCAACTACCGCGGTGGGGTGTATAACAACACCTTTAACACCCTGTTTTCCTGGTCAACCGGTGCGCTGGAGGTGATGGCTACTCCGGTCGACGAGGACCTAGACGGCGACCTGCTGGCCCAGGCCCGGGCGGAACGGAGTGGCGCCACGGTTGGTGAAAAATCAGATGAGGTGCTGCGTCTGTATCCCTATCACGACAGCATCACGGCCGGCGGGGAAAACGTCTGGGAAGGGGATTTTGCCCTTTATCCGTTTATCGGCCGGATCAACGAGGCCGGGGTCCCGATTTACATGACCAACGGCTGGTATGATCTATTTACGAGCGACATGTTTCTCTGGTATGAGAACCTGACCGTGCCCCGCCGATTAATTGTGCGTCCCTTGGATCACAGTGAAGTGGAAGAGGATGCCTCTGACCTCGATTTCGGGGCTGAAGCCCATCGCTGGTTTGACTACTGGCTCAAGGGAATCGAGAACGGAATTATGGATGAGCCGCCGATCGCCTATTGCGTGATGGGCAAATCAAAGCGAGACGCCTGGCAGACAAGTGATGGGTGGCCGCCGGATAATCACGGGCAAACGCCCTTCTATTTTTCAGAGGGAAGAAGCGGGACCGTATCCTCGACCAATGATGGGTTTCTGATTTCTGCCGCACCACCTGCCCCAAACGGGCATGACGGCTACACGGTCGATTATTCAACTTCCACGGGCGAACAGTCCCGCTGGGGCGCAGTGATGAGCGGCAGCGCATACTCAAATATGCGACCCAATGATGAAAAGGCATTAACCTATACGACTGCGCCGCTAGAAGAGGCCGTGCAGGTGACCGGACATCCGGTCGTGCACCTCTGGTTAGAAACAAACGCCCCAACTCTCGATGTTTTTGTCTACCTGGAAGAGGTAGATTGGTTGGGAAATTCGACCTACATCACTGAAGGAAACCTGCGGGCGACCCATCGTGCCTTGAGCGTTGCTCCATACGATAATTTGGGTCTGCCGTATCACAGCTTTGATCAGGAAGATATGGAGACCATTCCGGCCGGGGAGCCTTTTGAGCTGGTGTTTGATCTACTCCCGACCTCATATCTGTTTGAGAAAGGCAATCGCCTGCGAATCACCGTAGCCTTTGCGGATGCCGATAATTTTGAGACGCCGAAGCTGGATCCGCCGCCGGTCCTCAAACTGCTGCGCAATCGATCGTTTCCAACCTACATTGAGCTGCCCGTCATTCATAATTGAGATCCTGTAGGGCCGCAGCATGCTGCAGCTTACGAGTTGGCGATGTGGGTCAAAGACAGCGCCTGAATCGAACGGGGAGAGAGGTTTGCCGGTCACGATGTCGATTAAATTTTAGATAGACAACGCCTACAGGGAGAAATTGATGAGCAACATAAAAAGAATCAGAAAAAAAGAGTGCCAGAGGGTATTTAGCTTCCCGGCTGGCGTCATCTTGACCCTGTTCATGTTGATTGGCTGTGGACCATCGGCTGCGGAACTGGCAGCAGTTGATTACACGCCGGATTCGGGCGGTGACTGGGAGATCTCGACCCCGGAAGCGGAGGGCTTGGACCCAGATCTGGTGGCGGAATTGTATTACAACGCGGCCGAGATGGAGACCCTCTACGGGCTGTTGGTTGTAAAAAACGGCCGCCTGATTGCTGAAGGGTACTTTAACGAAGGCTCAATTGACCAGGCTTCAACCGGCCGGACATCGACAGCGAAGAGCTTCACTTCGGCCCTGGTGGGCATCGCCCTGGAGCAAGGGTGTCTGGACAACCTGGATCAGAAAATGATTGAGTTTTTCCCGGAATTCGCTGACCAGCTAGAAGACCCGCGAAAAGAGCAGATCACGATTCGGGACCTGCTGCAAATGCGCGGTGGATATCCCGATGAGGAAATGACATCGAACTATTTTGATATTATGTTTTTCGAGGGCAACTGGAAATTTTTGCCACACCTGGTCGATTTTCCGCTAACCAGCGATCCGGGAACCGAATTTCAGTATAGCAATTTAACCTCCCACATTCTCGGTGTCATTGTGAGTAGGGCGTGTGGGCAGGATTTGGATTCATTTGCCCAACAATACCTGTTTTCGCCACTGGATGCGGACTTATACGGTTGGCAGGTCGACGACGATGGCTACTGCTGGGGTTTTGGAGAGATCTATTTAACTGCCAGGAACATGGCCAAGTTTGGGAAGCTGTATCTCGACGGCGGAGTTTATAACGGGCAGCAGATCATATCCCAAGAATGGACAGAGGCGTCAATGCAGAGACACTCAGAAAAAATTGTCCGTGGATGGCTCACTCCCCGATACGGTAATTTTTTTGATCGTGGTTATGGTTATCAATGGTGGTCTTCAAGGGCAGGGGATCATTATTTCAATTATGCCTCTGGGCATGGTGGCAACTACATCATTTTGCTTCATGATCTGGACATGATTATTGTGACTACGGCCGATCCGCTACATGATATGTGGGATGGTGAAGATCCCTGGAAGTATGAAGGAGCCATTAACCGACTGGTTGCTGGTTTTATCAAATCATTACCGGCCGAGTAATCGTTTCTAATACCCTTGGTAGGCAGTTAACTTATCAAATAACACCAACTGGGTATGACAGTAATACCACTTCCCGGTTATGCTGGATGTACTGACATAAAAGTATGATTGAGGCGATTGGTTAATCCAAAAAACTTTCCGCCTCTCAGACCAAACCATGAAGCAGTTTGGAGGTGACAAAATGAAAAAGAGTATCTTTATTTTTCTGCTGTTAACCTTCGTTCTCACATTTACAAATGCCTGTACAATATGGCAATCTGTCCCTGGTTCTTCTCAAACCGATGAACCTTTCCCCATCATTGATATGCATATGCATACTTTTCAGTGGAACAAATATGGGGAACCCCCGCCGCCAAATCTAATTACCGGCAACATTCCCGAAGCAAGAACCAATGCCGAAGCGATTGAGGCGTATATGGCCGAGATGGATCGTTTCAATATCGTTCTGGCTGTGGGATCCGGAGAGATGGAGATGGTCGAGGCGATGCAATTATCGGCTGCAGATCGATTTCTCGCCGGCACTGAATTTCCCAGATTTACTACACCGGTCAATAAACGGCTGGAGCAGTGGCCAAATATCGATGAACTGCGCCGTTTGTACGAGTCAGACAAACTTCAAATCATGGGTGAAATCACAGCCCAGTACGCCGGTCTGCCCCCAAATGACCCAAAACTGGAACCATATTTTGCCTTGGCTGAGGAATTGGATATTCCGGTTTGTTTCCATACCGGATTTGGTCCTCCCATGTCGCCGTATATGGGTGACCCTGATTTCCGTATGCGCTACGGCAATCCTTTGCTGCTAGAAGATGTTCTGGTCAAACATCCCAACCTGCGAATCTATATTGCTCATGGCGGATATCCCTTTATCGAAGAAACGATTGCTTTGATGCTGATGTATCAGCAGGTTTATGTCGATATTTCGGCCATAAATTGGCTGTTGACACCGGAAGAGTTTCACGCTTATTTGCAGCAGTTAATGGAAGCCCGTCTGGGGAACCGCATCATGTTCGGTACCGATCAAATGATCTGGCCCGAGACGGTGGCCATGTCAATTGAAGCGATTGAATCCGCATTATTTCTGACGGAAGAGCAAAAACAGGATATTTACTTTAACAATGCTGCGGATTTTCTCAGACTGGATAAAAGTATTTATCTACCCGGATCAACTGAATATGTTGATGAATCCGGTGCTCGAGTTGTGGAAGTTGTCACCTCTGAAATTAGAATGAGACCGGCCGAGCCTGGTGATCAGGAGACGGTGTCGTTTAACCTGCAGTTGGGCGGAGTTACATCAACGGCCGTTCAGGTCACCGGCTGGGATATCGATGATATCTCTGAAACAGATTTGCTAATTAACGGAAAGGAGATTGAGCTGCCGCAAGGCATCGTGGCTGACGTTGCGCCGAAGACCGTGACCATTGACCTTGAAGAAGGCACTTTAATAGAAGGTGAAAACACCATAACCTTTGTTTTTGCCGAAGCGTATGAAGGCACCACAGGTTTTTCTATTCTCGACGTCAGAATTTTGCTGCGGGATTAATGGTTAAGTTTTTAAAGTAAACCCGAAGCCAGCCTTCGACAGGCTCGGACTGCGGGTCACAGCGGTGGCTGAGCTTGCCGAAGCCACGTACCGTATCTTCTTTTTGCTTGAACATCGATTGGAGGAAGAAATGATGAAAAAAATTTTGCAAGTCAGTATGATCTTTCTGATCGCTTTGGCTTTTCTTTTTAGCGCTGTTTGGTTCTGGAATACACTGCCAGGCTTTGTAAGCGCCGTTTTGATCATCATCGGCGTTTTTGTGGCTTTGTATGGCGCCATGGTTTTCTGGGCGTATTTGCCGAGCCGCAAATTTGAGCCAGTGGCTTATGAACCTATCAGACCTGACTACTGGCCAACCGACGGCTTCCGGCTGTCTACCCCTGAAAAACAGGGAATGGATTCGGAGAAACTGCTGGAAATTGTCGATTTTTATGAAGCGGCACGGGCCAAAGATCCAAACGTGAGCATTGACTCGATATCTGTCTTTCGCCATGGGTACCTCGTGGCCGATCTTTACTTTAATCCGCTTTTTCAAAAAGATACGTCCCACGTGATTCATTCCTGTACCAAGAGCATCATGTCGGCTCTGATCGGTATCGCTATCGAACAGGGGTATATCAAAAGCGTTGATGTGCCTATGATTGAGTTCTTTAAAGAGAAGGAGCACGCGATCACCGATCAACGTATGAAAAAGATCACTCTCAGGGATCTTTTAAGCATGGAAACCGGCGTCCGCAGCCGAGATTCGGTCATGTATCGCTGGGAAGGACTTTTTGCAATGCAGGCCACCAACGATTGGGTGGCGTTTATCCTGAGTTTGCCGGTTGATGAGACCCCGGGCGTTCGTTTTGACTACAGCAACATGAGCTCGTTCCTGCTTTCGGCGATCATTCAGTCCGCAACCGGAATGGATACCCTGACATTTGCCCAGAAAAACCTGTTTGATCCGCTCGGCATTGGCGAGGTTCGATGGGAACGGAGTCCGCAGAGTATCTACATGGGCTATGCCCGGATGTGGATGAAGCCGCAGGATATGGCAAAATTCGGTCTCCTTTATCTGCAGCAGGGGTTGTGGGATGGTCAGCAGATCGTCCCGGCCGCCTGGGTGAAAGAATCCGTTACGCCTCACGCCTTTCCCAGAGATTACGTCGAAATGCTCGATGCGAACGGCAAAAGAGATCAGGCGGCAACTTCTAGAAACTGGGTGTCGGCCAACTTCTTCCGGGCCTTCTCGGACGGCTACGGTTATCAGTGGTGGCTTGATAAATCCGGCACATACTCCGCTGTAGGTGTTGCCGGTCAGTACATTATGGTTGCACCCCAGGAAAACTTGGTTATGGCTGTCACCAGTTCGGCCAATAGAATGGGGGTCTTCTTCCCAAAGAAGATTTTGGATCAGTTTGTCCTGCCGGCCGTTCAATCAGATGGGCCGCTGCCGGCCAATGTAAGCGCTTACGAAGAACTTAAGAGAATCTCTGGGCCACCCAAGCTGATGCAGGAGCCTCAGCCCGTTCCGACCCTGCCGGCCGTCGCTATGAAAATTTCAGGCAAGACCTATTCCCTGGAGAAAAACAACTGGAATTACAACAATTTCAAGCTGGTGTTTAACCACGATCAGGCGGAATTTAGCTATACGGTCAAAGAGGAAGATAGGGCCACCTTTGTCGTTGGTCTGGACGGCGTTTATCACTTCACCGAAACAGAAATTGGGTGTGTGGCCGCTTTTGGCAGCTGGACCGCCCCGGACACCTTTGAGATCAACAGCCAGCAGATCGGGTACACCGCTCCGACACGGTTTGTCCTGACCTTTAAGGGGGATGAGATTGAGGTAACGGAGGTTGGTCAGACCGGATCAACGACTTTTTCGGGAAAGGTAAAGCAAAATTGATCAATTAGGAGGTAAGAGATGGGTAAATTCAAGATTGGCCGCTTATTAACAGGTGCTTTGGTCTTGGGCGGCTCGGCACTTCTGGTCCGCGTTTACAACCGATTTGGTCAGGATTTGCAGGCCGCGGAAGAGCGTTTACAAAGCGCGGGCAGCCCGGTTCTGGATACCGCCTGTGGCCCGATTGAATACGCTACTGCCGGTCAGGGGGTTCCGGTGCTGGTCGCTCACGGCATCTTTGGCGGCTTTGATCAGGGGCTTGTCATCGCCCGTGGCAATATCGGGGAAGATTTTCGCATCATCGCTCCCTCTCGTTTTGGTTATTTGAACTCCCCCCTGCCGGCAGATGCTTCACCGGCCGGACAGGCTGCTGCTTACGCCTCCTTATTGGATGAATTGGGTATTGAACGGGCAGCCGTGGTGGGCACCTCGGCCGGGGGAACCTCGGCGATTCAATTCGCCCTGCGCTACCCGGATCGTTGCGCAGCCCTGGTCCTTTTTGCCTCAAACCTCCCAGGGGAGGTAGAAGCCGTCCTGCCGCCGGAAGCCGCAGCCCGGACCCTGTTTCGGTCTGATTTTATTTTCTGGTTACTCACCACTTATTTCCGTTCAAATATGAAGTCGATCATGGGTGTGCCTAAAGGGTTCGAATTGACGGCGGAGTTTGAAGCGGAAGTGGCTGACGTCATGGAAACCATTTTGCCGGTGAACCCGCGTGCGGATGGGGCCCTGTTCGATATGTTTGTTTCAAACCCGGAGATCAACAGCGGGTACCCTCTGGAAAAAATCTCGGTGCCGACGATGATTATCAACGCCGTCGATGATCCGCTGGCTCTTTATGAAAATGCCCAGGCCGCTGCAGCACGAATTCCCGAGGCCCGGCTGGTCACGATCGCCGATGGTGGTCACATGATGTTGGGCCATGAAAAGAGGATCAGAACGGAGGTCGCGTCATTTTTGCATGACCAGGTAGCAGCCCGGCCGCAGCTGGCAACGATTGAAATTAGGGAGTGATCGGAAATATTTTGGTTTTGGGGGTGATCGATGATGAAAAAAGTCAATCATAAACTGTCGCTGGACCGGCCGACCACCTATCAAATCAAGGTACCGGGTCATCTAGATGCCCGCTGGGCGGAGTGGGTGGAAAAAATGATCGTTTCAGTTGATTGTGAGGAGAACGGCCGGCCGGTAACGACGCTTATTGGCACCATGGATCAGGCCGGGCTACAGGGTCTGCTCCGCCGACTTTACGCACTTGGTCTACCCTTGATCTCGGTCAATATCCTTGCAGACAGTCCCAGCAGAGAGCAGGCGTGATTGAGAAATCACGCCTGCGTCATCAATCCCGTTTGCAGTTTAAAAGCCAGATGGCGGCCGCGCCCCTGCTGCAGCGCCATGACGAACCAGAGGCGAGCCAGGCTGTCGATGATGTCGACCTGGTCCAGGCCACCGATATAGATGGGCCGTAAACCGATGTCGGCAATGAGATCGTTGACCATCTCCTGCCCCGAACCGCTGTCCCCACAGTAAAACAGATCGACCTGCTGGCCGCCGATGACCGGATCGGCAAAATTTTCCCACCCCAACGTCGAGAAAGCCCGGAAGATCGCGCTTTCAGGAGCGGCTTGACGCAGCAGGGGCAGCTGGTGCATCTGCTGCTGACCGACGTGATTGGTGGCATCGATCAGGATTTTGCCGTTTAAATTGTCTCCCAGCCGGCCGACGGTCTCCGCCATCGCCCCGCCGGGGATTGCAAACACCACGACCTCTGCTTCGGTAATAGACTTGTTTATGGAATGGGCCGTGGTTCCATGACTTTCCAACAGAATCTGAACTTTCCCAGCCTGTGGGTCGCGCACCCCAAAAACGACCTGGTGCCCTTGGGTCGCCCATTTGCCGCCCAGCGTTCCGCCGATATTCCCGGCGCCGATGATGCTAATTTTCATCTCAAATTGGTCCTTGTTTGTTAATCAGCAAGATTAAGTGGTTTAAAGTAGTTTGCAAAAAGAATTGTTAAAAAAAGCCACAGATTAACACGGATTTTCACAGATTTCTCTTTCTAATCTGCGAAAATCTGCGTAATCTGCGGATAATATTAATTATGAGACTTTTTGTAATCTACTAAAGTAAAAAGTGAAAAGGAGGATTATCCCTTCTAAAACAACCCGCTTTTCACTTTAAACTTTATACTATGCACTTCTTAAACGCCCAGGGCTTCGATGACCAGGCGGGCGGCCGCGGCACCGGAATACTGCTGCTGGCCGGTAATGAGCCGGCCGTCACGCACGGCATGAGCCTTGAAAGCGCTGTCGACAATAAAGTTAGTGTCCGATAGTTTCTTGGCTTCATCCTCGATCCAGAACGGCTGAATGCGCTGGCCAACAAAGTTGTCGGCAAATGCTTCTTCCGCGTTGGCAAAGCCGGTCCACGTTTTGCCTTCGACCAGCAGTTCACCGGTAGAAAGACGGGTCTTGAGCAGCACGCTGGTGGCATGACAGACGACGGCGGTCACCTTGCCAGCTTCATAAGCGGTGGCGACAAAATCGTGCACGCGCTGATCGTTATAAAAAGTGAACATTGGTGCCTGGCCACCGACGAGGAAAATCGCGTCGTACTGATTGAGGTCGACATCGCTGAGCGCCTTTGAACTTTGCGTCAGAGCAAAATGTTCGGGTGAGTTAATAAAACCCAGGCTGATCAGGTCATCGGCCGAGTATTTGCTTTCATCGCGCGGATCGCTCCACGAATCCCACTGTAGGGCCCCGCCATCCGGGCTGGCGATATCGACCTGATAGCCGTGCTCGACAAACTCCCAATAGGGGTGGGTCAGCTCCGCCCACCAGAAGCCGATTGGCCACCCGGTTTGCTCCGACACGGCCGGATTGGATAGTAACATCAACACCCGCTTTGGGGCATCTGGATTTAACACATTAATAGCTGCACTCATGTTTGTTCCTGCTCTCCTTTATAGTCACCACTTTACAAGCGGCGCAAATCAGTGTAAATTGCAGCTATTATTAAATCAAGTATGCACTTTTTTGTAACATACTTACCAAAAAGAAAGTAAGGAGGCCTTGATCTGTGGCCGATCACCCCCGTATTCATGTTTGCCCTGTTGAAACCTGCCTGGAAATGTTAAGCGGCAAGTGGAAACCGCGTATCCTGTGGAAAATTTATCAGAATGAGGTCATGCGCTTCAATGAACTCCAGCGCAGCATTTCCGGCGGGATCACCGCCAAAATGTTGACCCAGCAGCTTCGCAGCCTGGAAAGGGACGGGCTGATTACGCGTGTTGTCTACCCGGTTGTGCCGCCCAAAGTGGAGTACCGGCTGAGTGAATTTGGGCGGACCCTGATTCCCGTTCTGGATTCAATTGCCGCCTGGGGAACTGAGAATAACCAGCAGATTGTTGAATTTCTTCAGGCTTAATCAATACTGTATTCCAAAAATTTCTCAACTTCTGATTGTATGCAGCCGAATATTGAAGATTTACAAATAAGTACGGATATGAACCGACTCTCAAAACAAGCCCGTCATTCCCGCGAAAGCGGGAATCCAATAGATTGCCACCGATGGATCCCCGCCGTAGTTCACCCCCGTGAAGACGGGGGCCAGGATGACGGCGCTGTAATTGTATTAATTTGTTAAAACTCAAAATTCGATTTCGGTTTCCTTGGCCGATGAATTCATTTATCGGCAAGGCAAGGTAGCGTTATAAGATAAGAAAATTTTCGAAACTGTGTAATCACTCGGCGAATAATAATAAGGATGGATAAGGAGAGAATTTCGATGAATATCTCAATCGTCTATGACAGCAGCACCGGAATTACCGCCAAGGCGGCGGAAGCGATGGGCAAAAAGCTAACCCAACATGGGCATCAGTGTCAGGTCCAATCGGTTGGAGATGTCAATCCGGGCGTCATCGCCAGGGCTGATCTTCTTTTGGTTGGGGGATGGGTAAACGGTCTATTTATCATCAGGCAGCATCCTTCAGCCGGCGCGATGAACTTTATCGAACGTCTGGATAATTTAGCCGGCAAAAATACCGTTGTCTTTTGCACCTACAAGCTTGCGGCCGGGTCAACGCTCAAGCAAATGAAGCAGGCTTTGGAACACAAGGGTGCGAATATTATTGGTGAGTTCAAATTTCGCGGCTCGGAGCCAAACAGTTCATTTGCCTCGTTTGCCTCGTCCCTGAGCTAATAAACAAGACCGGGAGGCTGATACAGCTTCCCGGTCTAAATATGCCGCTGAGGTTAGTGATGATTAATGGTGAACCTAATCGTCGTCATCGTCATCATCGTCGTCATCGTCGTCATCGTCGAAATCGAGACCGTCCAGGTCATCGACTGAGTAGTAGATGACGCCGCATTCATTGGGATCTCCTTGGTATCCCGGCCCCCACCATTCGCCGTGACCTTCGAGGTCTTCCAGGTCGCCCTCACCATTGGTGATGATCCACTTCCCCTGCCAATCACCGTTATCGGTGTACCCGTCACCCACCACATCCATTTCCAGACCGCCGGTTACACCGTCTACTTCAACTTCATCAAAGACGACCGTTGACATAAACAGCTTCGGATTGAAGGAAGCATCGAAAATCAGGAGGCCGTACTCGGCCGATGTTCCGGTAAATGTTCCGGTCCAATACCCAACTTCAGTTGTAGTATAGAAGCTTTTTTCGCCGCTATACGGGTCGATTTGAATGTTGTCCCCTAATGTTGGGAGGTAGCACCAGATGCCGTCAACGTCCCGGTCATCATCATCGTCATCAGCAAAGGCGGGGATTAAGATCAGGGTCAACGCCATAAACACTCCCACTAAAATGATTAATCGCTTTTTCATCGTAAACCTTTCCTTTAATTAGAACAAACCTGTTTCGTCATAATTGAAGCAGTCGACGGCAATTTTCCAGGACCCGTCAATCTGCTTCTCCAAGATCGCTAAAAACTTCCCAGAATAAGTTGAAAATTCATCTTGCCCACTGGGCGATTTTTCAAAATTATAGGTGCCGTGAGAATATGCACTTTGTCCGTTAATTCGCACCTCTTCAGGATCAATTCTGGCCTTACGGTATCTGAACTGCTGGAAAACTTGCGCCATCGCCTCCTGAATTTGTTCTCTGCCCTGACGACGCGGCATTCCCGGCGGCATCTGGATCCCATTTGGGGTCCAAAATGAGATCCATTTTTCCAGGTCGCCAGTGTTAACCGCGGCCGCAACTTCACGCCACAGCCTATAAATCAGGGCGACATCGATGTTTTTAATCCGCTCGGTCATTTCAAATCATCCCTCTACAGTAGGAGGTCCATCGTAGTTAAAGCAGTCGACCAACATTTTCCAGGAGCCATCCGGCTGTTTCTCAAATACGGTCAAGAATTTGCCGTCAATTCTCATGGTGTCTCCCCCTTCTTTGGGCGTTAGGGTGTAGCCGTAGGTCCCGTGGGAATAAGCCTGATTGCCGAGGACCTCAACGCCATCTGGATAAATGGCAATTGTGCACCGCCTCAACCTGATTTATAATGTTTTCAAGAGTTTCCCATTCAATTTTTTTCATCCTACTCAACTACTCTCCACTTTTTATCCACTCGGCGGAATATTCCGTGAGGGCGTGGGAATGTTACACAAAACCAAACGAAGGTTGAGTTTATTGGGCCCAGCTCGCGTCGAAAAAATAGACGAGAGCCATTCCGAGATCGCAGATGGCAATCAGCCGCGTTTTCGATCGCGGCGTACGATCGGGCTGCTCGGCTATCTAGTGGCTGAGCAACGGCCGGTGGCCCGCGACTATCTGGCCGCCCTGTTCTGGCCAGATGAGGATCCCCCCAAAGCGCGTGCCAACCTGAGCCGCGAGCTGCATAACCTGGCCCAAATCCTGACCGATTGTTGGGAGTCGGATCGGCAGATGGTCGCATTTGAGCCCTCTGAAGAAATTGAGGTTGACCTGCATCAGATTGTTCGATATGCCGAGCAGGAAAGGTGGTCGGAAGCGGCCGCTGCTGCTCATCATCGATGACCTGCAGTGGGCTGATACCGCCTCGATCTCCCTACTTCTCCATTTGGGAAGACGTCTGGCAGAAGGGAGCTGTCGATTTCTGATGGCCTGCGCCTACCGGCCGGAAGAAGTTCCGCTGGATCAAGACGGAGGTCGCCATTCGCTGGCCAAAGTCCTGCGTGAAATTAAACGACAATTTGGCGATGTGTGGGTGGACTTAAGGGAAACTGAAAAAGAGACGAGTGGAAAATTTGTTGATGCGCTTCTGGACCTCGATCCGAATCATTTAAGTGAGAAATTTCGAGCAGCACTTTTTGAACGCACTGGCGGCCATCCTCTTTTTACGGTTGAACTGCTGCGTTCCATGCGAGAGGGCGGTGATTTACACCGGAATTTGGAGGGGTTATGGGTTGAGGGATCATCGATGAACTGGAATCAATTCCCATCGCGGGTAGAGGCGGTGATCGAGGAGCGCATCGACCGACTCGATGCCAACTTGCGAGAGTTACTTTCTGTAGCTAGCGTGGAAGGAGAGGTGTTTACGGCCCAGGTTGTTGCCCGGGTAGCCCGTGTGGGTGAACGATATCTGCTGCGAAAAATCTCTCAGGAGCTGGAGCGCCGCCATCGGTTGGTGCTAGAAAATCAGGAGATCGAAACGAGATCGAGGCGGATGTCTCGCTATCGATTTGGACATGTGCTCTATATGGAATATCTCTACACCCAGCTTAGCCCTGGTGAGCGTCGCTTGATTCATCAAGAAATTGCGGAGGCTTTGGAAGAACTTCATGCCGGGGAGCTAGACGAAATTGATCATCGGGAATGGGAAATTTACAATCGATTCTACCTGGCAATCTTATATACCGAGCTATTCGCTCTGGGTCAGGCCCGTAAATTGCTGGAAGAGGCCTTCAGGCAGGCTGTTGATCTGCAATCCCCGCACCACATTCACCTGGTGAGTGGCGTCTTGGCCGGAACTTTCCTGGCCATGAACGAACTGCAGAAGGCCCAGGCGTGTCTGGATCGGGTTCTTACACCGCAAACCGATACTGTAGCCAGACGCTACTGCTGGGTCCGGCGGGCTGAACTCGCATTTGCCCAGGACGATCCGGTCCTGGGGTTGGATATTACCCAGCGTTTGATTTCTTCCACGCCCGCCAACAGCTCAAAAGAAATCATCACCCATTTGTGGCAGCTCAGGGGAGAGGGGCTGGCCAGGACAGGACGGGTCGAAGAGGGTTGTGTGTTACTGAACCTGGCCATCAAAAACGCCCACGAGCGAAGGGAGAAGTATCTTTTGTGGCGATTGTACGGAGCTTACGGCCGGATCTGTCGGGCCGCCCAGTACACCGTTGAGGCGAAAAAAGCTTTTGCAGCGGCGCAGGCGATCATCGATGAATTGGCGGCTACAATTTCAGATAAGGACTTGAAATACGATTTTCAAAATGGTGCCGCGGGTGTTCTGCAATAACCCCCAGTCAAATAAAAAAACCTCCCGCAAATAAAAATACCTGCGGGAGGTGAAACCTCACAAACAACTATCGGGATTCCCACTTGACCGCATCAAAGGCGATCAGACGAGAAAGACGCGGTTCAAAGGTGACATCGGCTAATGAAACATAGTCGGCCCGGGTCCCCTGGAACCGGTAGGTGCCCAGAGAAACCCATCTGTTACCATTGGTTGACTGGTCGACAATGCGCAGCGTATAGCCGTCCTGATGGGACACCCAGTAACGGGCCTGTGATGTCGTGGTAAAGCGCTGCGGGATGTAGACGAACACTTCATACCGGCCGGCCGTCAGGCCCGGATACCACCGGGCCCAGTTGTAATTCGGCCGCATTCTGTCGTTGTTTTGCGTCCACAGCAGGCTGCCGCTATACCCTTCGTTTTGCGTGCGCCAGCCGGTCGCGCTGCCGCCCGTGACAAAGCCTGCGCTGGTGTTGTCCACCAGATTGCTGCCGGGATCGGGGCTGTCCAGCCGAGTGTAGCTCAGGCGTGCTTCGGCCAGGCCGTGCAGTTCACAATACTCCATCTGGATCGGAACGGCACCTCCAGGCAGGTAGATATCGCTGCTAAATGACCGGACTGACTGCTCGTTCCATTCGTCAATGAGCAGGCGATTGTTGACCCACAGGCGAACCCCGTCGTCTGCGGTGGCCGTGAAGCGGTATCTGCCGGCGGTCAGGTCAGGAGATTTCTTCCACCGTACAGAGAAAGTATCCCCATCAACACCCGCGGCCGGAGCGCCACGGCCCCAGTTGAAGTTGATGTTGCGGTCGGCACGCACGAGGGCTGGGGTGCCGCTCAGCGTGTCGTTGTTGAAGTATTCACCCTGCCAGGCGGTTGTTGGCTCGGAAATTCTCTCCCAGGCCAGGGTGATGACCGCGTGACGGGTATTATCGAAAAACTCCAGCTTGATCGGGATCGATCCACCGGTCAGGTAAATATCGCCGCTGTAGCTTTGCGCCGCCTGTACCTGCCATTGGTTAATGAGCAGGCGGTTGTTGACCCACAGGCGAACGCCGTCATCGGCAAGGACTCTAAACCGATAGGTGCCGGCAGGAAAATCAACATTTCTCGTCCAGCGGACGGAGAAGTTGTCGGCATTAATGACCGATGCCGGTCTGCCAAATCCCCAGTTGAAGTAAATCGAGCTGTCGTCGCGAACCAGAACCGGATCACCTCTCAACAACAAATTGTTAAAATATTCCCCCCGCCAGTTGTAAATTGTTGGTGGGGCGGCCGCCCAGTCTAATTTGATCGTCGCCAGACCGGTTCTTTCGTAATATTCTACTTTGACCAGATGATAACCGGTGTTGAGGGTGACGTCGGCCGTATTGACCTGAACCGCATGATCGGTCCAGTTATTGACCAGCAGGGTGTTATCCACCCATAAACGGACGCCATCATCACTGTGAACGGTAAAACGATAGGTACCGGCCGTCAGATCCAGATAGCGGGTCCAGCGGGCAGAGAAGTTGTCGTTATTGATCCGGCTGTCTGGAGATCCGGTCTGCCAATCAAAATCGATCGATCGATCTTCTCGCTCCACAACCGGCGAACCGTTAAGATCGCGATTATTCCAATATTGAGCCTGCCAGGTGGGGTCGCTTTGTTCCGACCCAGGACCCCGGGCCAAAATTGGGCCACCTAACAGAATTGTCATGAAGGCAAAGGTAAACATGAGGCCCGAAAGTGTCTTCAACATCTCGTTGAACCTCCGGGTAGAAATAATCTACACCGACATCCCGGTGTTTGATCAACGGCACTGGCAACCTGGTTCTGTCAATCAATCAAATTTTCGGCCGCGTTACCCGTGGCTTTTATCGTTTCTTTTGGCAGCCAACCCGCGTTGACCAAAAGACCAGGCTATTAATGCAAATTACAAGTTGTCTCTGACGGAGGGGGAAAAGTTATAAATTGATATGTTTTGCCCCCTTTCACACCACCGCATTAAAAGTGGGTGCGTCAGGCAGCAACATCTGGATGATAGGCCTTCTCATCCACTTTTAGAATACATCTTTTACGCAGTCACGTGAAGTGATGAACCACATAAAAATCATGTGATTTTCGTCAATGCTGATTGCGCTCTTTATCACTACTCATCGACCAGCAAAACCGTTACATTTAAAGAAGAGGGAACAAGCCTGATCTTCCTTTCTGTTCTGTTCTTTTGCGTATGGATGGGGAGCGATCACTTTTATAAGAGTGGTGTCTTCTCAACATCTGAATTTGGGAGAATAATTACCTCGGAGTAGTGACGAAAGGAAATTAAAATCGATTTACTCCGGAATGAGGTCATTGTTAGCAGCCTTGTTCCGCTGCTAATTTTAGGAGGTGTATTGTGGTGGCGTTTGATCGACCAATATATGTAACCAGTCATGGACTTGCCAAGCTTAAAGAAGAGTTTGAATATTTAAACAACACCAAGCGCCCAGAAACCATCGTGCGACTGCAGGAAGCGAGAGATAACAGCGACTGGATGGACCAGACTGAGTTTATGCTGGTTGAAGATGAAGTTGCATTTATTGATGGCCGTATTCAGCAGCTGCAGTACATCCTCGACCATGCTCAGCTCATTGAGCCCGGGAATGAAGACAATATCGTCGATATTGGCGAAACAGTCATTGTGCAGACGGAAGATGGCGAAATGGAGCGATTTACCATTGTTGGGGTTGCCGAAACCGATCCAACGGCAGGTTTTATTTCCAATGAATCACCTTTAGGGCGCGCTTTACTCGATCACAAAGTAGGTGAGGAAGTGGTTGTTCATGCCCCAGCCGGTGAAATTCGCTATCGCATTGTAGCTGTCACCTGATCGCCTTGGAGTGGAGGTGAATCATGGCTCAAGCCCAGGAACCATCAAAAAAGAAATCCCGTCGCCGGCGCAACAAGAAAAAACGCGTTCGCCGGCATCGCGCTGAAAAAGCTAAGGCGAATAAGCGCAAAAAGATGGAGCAAAAAAAGAAAAAAGCGAAGTACAAACAGGGTAAGCGGGATCGTTAAACGATGTGATCCACGGCCGATTTAGCGGTAGACGGCCGAAACATCATTGCGCAATAACACAAAGAAGGGATGCCAGACGGTCATGAGCTGCGCCATGCGTGCTGCTACTTGGGCCTGATACGCTTCGGTGATTTCTCCTGCTGGAAATCGCTCGTATACTTTTGTCCATCCCCGATCCCACATCTCCACCTCAACCTTCTCTCCCAGAACGTCTCGAATTTCAATTAGGTGCCTGCGAAAACCGGTGAGGAGGTAGCGGTTGAGGTTTTTATCGCGTGATTCGAAGTGCAATCCCAACTCTAAATCTTTTTGGCGAGCGACCCGGCCGATTTCATAGTGCAGCCGTCTCTCCCCGTAATTCATTTGAATCACCCAGCGAAACGGTTGATGCACCGTGAACCCCTGCAGTGGAAGTGGCAGCTGCGGTCGAATGAGTTCCGGCAGGGTGCGCAAAAACGTAAAGTAATTCATAAAGTTAAGTATAAAGCGTTTAGGCGCCGCTGGGCAGGGGGTTTTGCAAAATTGACAGGGAATGTTCGATAAAGTGACGGCGGACAATGGGATCTTGCAGCTGCTGACTTTGCTGATGGATGTAAGTTTCGGCCGCTTCAAGAAAGCTGTGGGCGGCCGGACCTAAAATTTGATGGCAGATCGCCAAAACAGCAACCGGATCTTCGTACCCATCCAGTGAATGATTTACCGTCTGGCCTACTTCGCTTTCCTGCAGCAGCAGGCGCGCGGCCGCCTGATCCCCATCTAAAAACCGGATCCAGGCCAGATAGGCGGTCGTTTCCATGATTAACGTTTCTCGCTCCTGCTGTCGCCATTGATCCAGCGCTTTGTCGAGGTGATCGGCCGCCAGGTCCAGCGATCGTTGACCGAGGAAAGCCAGACCGAGTTGATAATGGGCTTCTCCAACCATTTGGGGGCTGTTAATTTGTTGGCTGAGGTGCAGCATTTCTCGAGCATCGGCCGCGGCCGCCTCATATACTCCCATTTGGCGATGCATCCACGCCCGATTGGCCAGCAGGCGGGTTAATCGCAGCCACTGCTGACGTTCCCGAGCCAGGGGGAAAGCCTGCTCAAAATAAGTTTGCGCCTGCCAGACATCCTTTTGCAGAAGAGCCACAACCGCCAGCGAAGAGTAGGATTGAATGACCCCCACGATATTTTGCACTTCGCGCCGGATGGCCAGCGCCTGCTGATGATACGTTCGGGCATCGTCCCACCGGCCGACGTTGTAGGCCACATTACCCATGTTATTCAGCAAATGTCCTTCTCCGACCCGATGACCAACCGCTCGAAAATGGGTGAGAGCCGGCTCATAAGACGCCATCGCCTGATCAAATTCTCCGCGTTCCGCATGCACGACGCCCAAAATAAGCAGCGACTGCCCCAGCAAACGGGTGTCTTTCTGCTGCTCATATATTTTTTGGGCGGCCAATCCGTGATGGATCGCCTCGTCATACTGACCTTTGTGCAGCGCTGTCGTGGCTAGTCTGGTGTGCAGTCTGGCCTGAAGGGGAACATCCCGCAGCTGACGGGCGCGGTTGAGGGCTGTGGTTAATAAAATCGAGGCCTCGGGTAAATTGCTTTGAATGAGAAGACCGTCTACTGCCTTCATTTGCGCCGTAACCGTGAGGGCACTTGCCCCTAATTCGGCCGCCAGATCGGCCGCCTGCCGCAGCAAATTGACCGCTGCCTCGACATCGTCATCCATTTGCATGAGTGCCTGATTGATCCAGCGATAAGCCTGGGTGAGTGATTTTGGATCAGCGGGCAAGGATTGTGCGACGTGCTGCCACTTTTCAGCTTCACCGCTTCGACCGCGGTCGATGAGCAGCGGCAGATAGCCAAATAAAATGCGGCTAAATGAGTGGGCATCCCCCTGATTCTCCGCCAGGTGTAGAGCTGTTTGAATGTTGATTTGATCCCGCTCAATCTGGCTGTAATGATCGCGATGTGTTTCTCCAAAAGCGGCAAAGTAATCGATGATGCGGCCGGTTTTCCCGGATTCCGGAAGCAAATGGGCAGCATAATCATGAATCAGCTGGTGAATCGTATAGCGATCTTCTGTATGCGGCTCGATGAGCCCGCAGTCGATCAATTTGTCCAAACCGGTTGACTGATCGCTCAAGTGAAGGGCCACCTCGCGAGAAAAGGTGTTCGGTTTTGGTGGAAATGTGGTTAAGGCATGCAGCACCAGTTTTTCTTCAGGGGATAACTCCTCGCAGCTGAGGCCAATCACCTCACCAATTGAAATTTTTTGTTTTTTGTGCAGACCGGGATGTTTCTCTTGCTCTAGAAACGTTTGCGGCAGCGAGATTGAAAGCCGCTGCTCCGGCCGCTCCAGCTGTTCCAGAGCTTCCTGCAGGCGTGCTTTTTGCCCCCGAAAGGCGATCTTGTGCAGGTATTTGCCGATGACCACCAAAGCCAGGGGCAGCCCTCCGATCTTGGGCCACAGGGCGGCCGGGTGTTCCAACTCCGGGACCAGTGCCTCCATTAATTGGGCACTTTCTGCAGGAGAGAGCTCCTCAAGCTGCCGGGCATCGGTTTCGGCGAAGTCGAGCGCCAGATCCAGGCTGCGTGTAGTGACTAGATGGCACGCCTGAGGGCCACCGACGCACACGCCCAGCGCCGATTCAATTTCCCAGGCATCGTCGATAATGAATAATATTTTTTGCTTGCGGATGTGTTGATGGACATGCTGGGCTTTGGCGGCTGGCGTCAACAGCTTTTGAAATGAGTGATCGCTTACCCCGACCCGCTGAGCCACTTCTCCCAACAGCGCATCAAGATCCGGGCGAGGGCCCAAACCCAGCCAGATGATCCCATCAGAAAAGTGGGCCTCTATGTCCGGATGATGCGCCATCTGGATGGCGATCGTTGTTTTTCCCACGCCGGGTAAACCGTGAATTGCCAGGCGAGAGGGGGGATTGATCAGCGTGTGGTGCAATTCGGACACCGTTTGCTCTCGGCCGACAAGTGTGTGGGTTGGAAGAGGAGGTGCCGTCAGGGTTTGGGGAAGTGAGTGGCCTCTCTGCTGGCTGTTGGTCTGAACCGCCTTGTTCTCCCAAAAAATGAAGCGATCGGTGATACCCTGGATACCGATTTCCAAAGCTTTGTAGATCGTTCGTGGAGCAATGTGGAGGTGCTGCGCGATCCATTCGATTGGACGGCCGCTGGCATATCGTTCGCGGATAATGAGATACGGCCGCCAGGCCAAATCAGTTGGATCTTCCTCTTGGGCGTTGGGCTGTAGTGAATGAAGGGCTTCATTGAGCAGATGCCGCATGGCCAGACCGCTGCCAATCGTCGACTCTCCATAGCCTAGCCTGGTCCTAGTGTCAGCCACAATCATCAGGCTGGCGAGAGGGTGCCGGCCGAGCTGCTCGGTTTTGTTCCACCGTTTGAGAAGCTGGCGAACGGCTGTCGAGTTGATTCCTTCTTTCGAAGCCATGGCAAAAGTTTAGAGAGGCAGCGGAAAATGTGCAAAAAGAACGATATCCCAGACTATTTTGCCGACTGTGAGACTATAAATAAAATACCACTCTTCATAGACTGGACCAATCTCCAAGATTGGTCCAGTCTCAGCAATTCTATTCTGATGTAATTTCGAGGTGATGCCCGGCCGGGTCCTGCAAATAAGCGGAGCGGCCCCAGTCATAATCCTGCGGCGGCCGCGTGGCGGTGATGCCTTTATCGCGCAGCTCTGCCGCGGCTTCATCTACATCTTCAACGGTAAAAGCCAGATGGTCAAACGGTGGGAGATCATTTTTATCATCCGGCTCGTAGGTGGTATGGATAAACAGCTTGACGTCACCGAGCATAAAAATGGCTCCTCCCGGCCACGCCGAGAGCGGTTCTTGCCCCAAAAAGCGGCGATAAAAATCGGTCATTTCGGCCACTTTATCGGTAAACATGGCGATTTCAGACAGTTTTTTGGTCATGACGTTCTCCTTAGCCCTTTGGGATAATGGTTTTTAACGCGGCCGTTGACCCGTTTGCCCCAGCCGAGGCCAAACCCGTCAACGGTGACCAGCACCCAGCCATCGGGTCCGGCCGATTCGAGCAGTTCGCCGCGCAGGTAAGCGGCCGTTTGCGGGTCATTCGGCCGCAGGTCAACCGGGTTATTCGCCATTTCCCGTTTGAGGGTCAGGGCCAGCGAGTGGCTGGGTTCAAAGCGCTTTTTTTTCAGGGTGCCCAGCCACCATCCAGGCCGGATAAGGCGCACCCCGGTTAAATCGGGCAGCGCCTGGGGCAGCTGATAAAGCTGGTCTTTATAAAGGTGAAGGTTTTGCCGCTCCCAGGGGAGGGTGTTGAGCGTTGGGGCGGCCCACTCAGCTGCCCGATGGACCGTCTCTTTGTCGGGGAAATGATGGTCAAACGCATTTAGCACGGCTGGAGGCGGCCCCTCTTTTTTTTGCAGGACGGCGATAAAATGCCCTTCTCCCTGCAGCCTGTGGGGCCACAGGCGCATGGTGTGGCGGGTGGGGTGGTCGGGCGGCAGGGAGGCCCAGGTGGGATTTCCGGGGGCAAAATATTCGTGTAGTGAAGATGGGGTGATTTTAAACTGAGCATGCTGCTCCAGGAAACGGCCGATCACCCCTTCATTTTCTTCCGGGGAGAAGGTACAGGTACTGTAAACCAGCCGCCCGCCCGGCCGTACCAGTTCGGCCGCGTCAGACAAAATTCTGCCCTGGCGAAGGGCGCAGCCGGTGACCAAAGCGGGCATCCACTCTGCCCGCGCTGCCGCACTTTTGCGAAACATGCCTTCGCCGGAACAGGGAGCATCTACCACGACGACATCAAAAAATCCCGGCAATTTTGCGGCCAGTTTCTCGGGAGAATCGTTGGTGATGGTGACGTTGGTGGCACCCCAGCGCTCCAGATTTTCGGCCAAATCCCAGACGCGGCGCGGGTTAATTTCGTTGGCCACAAGCAAGCCCTGATTATTCATCAGGCTGGCCAGGTGGGTGGCCTTGCCGCCGGGAGCGGCCGCCAGGTCAAGGACTCGTTCGCCAGGCTGCGGCGCGGCCGCCTCCGCGACCGCCATCGCGGAGGGGTCTTGCAAATAGTAAATCCCGGCCGCGTGATACGGGTGCCGGCCCAATCTTTTGTCACCGGCCACAGTCGAAAAAGTAAATCCAGCCGGGCACCAGGGCACCGGTTTGAGATTTGGAAATTCAAGACGATCGATCTGCTCGCGATCTACCTTCAGCGTATTGAAGCGCACACCGTGAACCGGCGGCCGATTAAGAGCCTCAGCCAATGCCGCAAACTCTGATCCTAAAAGTTTGCGCATGCGGGTATAAAACGGAGCAGGTATGCCGGTCATCTGACATTATTTACAGCGTTTCGTCCAGCCGCTCTGGATGGTGCTGCAGCCAGAGGCGATACGCCTGGGCGATTTCTTCTAAATCTTCAAGACGATCCCGGCAAATATCGTAGAGTTCCTGCGGTTGAATATCATGATAGAAATGAACTAACCGGTTGCGGTACCCTTCCATTAACGTAAGTTTCTGGGCTGTCGATGGGGACAAGACGTTAAGCTCTTCCAGGCGTACGGCCGTTTCTTTATATTCGGTCACACCGATGGCAAACCCTTTTGCCAAAATGTGCCGTCCTAAGTCTAAAGCCGCTTCCAGGCCACGTCGTAGACAGGATTCGGCTGCCCAGACGTTACGATTGTCCGCGAAAAATTGGTTAGGGTCGCTCAGGGGCAGGGAGCGAATTTCTATGATCATTCGATCAATCCATTCTAATCGATCAACCACGACTCGCTTTAGAATGCTTTGGGGTGTCATGAGCGTAATTTATGTAGGATGATCTGCTGTCGTTCTCGTTCCAGCGGTGCCAGATCACCGGCGCGCCGCAAAATATACAGATCGTACTCATCCGCTAAATAAAGATCGCTCGCATACAGTCTTTCACCTCGGATAATGTTGGCTGCCAAAAACGGATCAGCTTCCGGTAGAACTACCAGGTCAATCCGCGGTAGGTCAAACAAAGCTTCAAGTTCCTGGGTGAGTTTCACTTTTTGCTGGATTGTCATTGATTTTGCTGGTTTGACTCCTATGTCACCATCACTTTGGGCAGGAGATAATGCAGCAATTTCTTCCATTATAAATTGCTGCATTTCTTTTGCACGACTGCCAAAAGCATACAAGATTTGAATGCCAAATGCCTCACAAAGGGCATTAAGGGTTTGTTGCAGATGGTTCATATAGCTGCTTCAGAACTAAAACTTAATAGACGGCAATTTTGTCTTTAATACCATCATTTTAACAGATCAGTTCACAAATTGCCGTGCTCTGCAAAAACAACTTCAATCAAACGACGGCCGGAACTGACAAAGAAGCCAGAAGCTGGTTAAAGCCGGCCACATCGGTAGCCATCACTTCTTCCAAATTATCCAGATGATCGGAAGCCTCGGCCGCAAGCTTACCGTAGACTCGAATTGATTGTTGAGTAGGTGGCGCATCCGCGCTGCACACCACCGGCGTCACCAGCCCGAGCTTCTCGATGAGCTTGAGCTCGATGTTCAACGAATCACCCGGCCGGAAATCGACGGCAATCAGCGCATTTTCAATCTCGTCCAATCTGACTTTAACCTGTTCGGCGTGTGTTTTGACCTTTTCAGCCGCAGCGTGATCCTTGAGCCTCTCCACATACCCGGCCAGCTGCTTCTTGACATCGCGAATTTTGTTGACCGCGGCCACCATTTCATTGAGCTTGTCGTTGATTTTTTGGGCCAGGGCCAGCTGCGCTTCCATTTCTTTCTGAGTGGTGGTGACCCGCGGGTCAAGCAGCAGATGAAACGTCTGTGATTGAGACCAGTCACCGAAAGACAGGGTCACGGTGTATTTGCCGGGGAGGGCGAGCGGCCCACTCACCCGGCCGTGAATTTTGCTGTCTTTCACCTTTTCTCCATCTTTGTGGCGCATATCCCACGAGAAACGGTTTAAGCCGGTTTGAACCGGAAGGTAAACCCCTTCTCGATCTTCTTTTTTCTCGGGCATCGCGCTGGAAAATTCATTGACCAAATTCCCATCCTCATCGGTAATCGTTAATTTAACCTCACCTTCCGGCTTCTCTTTTAGATAGTAAAAGATTTGCGCCCCATACGGATGATCTTCTCCAGCGTCGAGATAGGTGCGCTCGGTTTGCCCGGTTTCGCTTTTCTTTTCGATGAAGGTCGCGTTTTGGCCCAGCGTCACGTGATAATATTTACCTGCTTCGCCGCCCATCCAATCATAAAAGAGGGGGCGGGGATAGCGTATTTCATCACGCGGTTTGAGCAGGGCGTATTTTTCCGTTAAAACCTCATCGGCCAGCTGGTGGAGGGGGGTCACGTCATCCAAAATCCAGAAAGAGCGGCCGTGGGTGGCAATCACCAAATCGTTTTCCTTGAGCAGCATGTCGTAAATCGGGCTGACCGGCAGGTTGAGCTGCAGCGGCTGCCACGCTTGACCGCCGTCAAACGAGACAAAAACGCCGGTTTCGGTGCCGCAATAAAGCAGCCCTGGGCGGCCGGGGTCTTCCCGAACGACGCGGACAAAATCATCCTCTGGGAGACCGGCAACGATTTTTTCCCAGCTTTGCCCATAATCGGTTGTTTTAAAAATATGGGGGGCATAATCACCCATCTTGTGACCGGCCGCAGACACAAAAACCGTTCCCGGATCGTGAGGCGATTGTTCGATACAGGTCACCTGCGTAAATTTCTTTAACCCGTCCGGGGTGACGTTGGCCCACGACTGACCTTCATTTTTGGTGACGTGCACCAGGCCATCGTCCGAACCGGCCCACAGCACCCCCTGCTCATGCGGTGAGGCGGCAAAGGCAAAAATGGTGGCATACGTTTCCGCCCCGGCGGTGTCGTGCGTTAGCGGCTGACCGGACACCTGCAGCGTTTCCGGGTCCGCATAGGTGAGGTCCGGGCTGATTTCATCCCAGCTTTGCCCACCGTTGGTGGTGCGAAAGACGTGATTACCTCCAGCATACAGCACGTTGCTATCGTGGGGTGAAAAGACAATCGGGAATGTCCACTGGAAACGATAGCGGGCATCGGCAGGTCGATGTGGTTCTTCCGGCCAGATGTTTACCAGCTGGATTTGGCCGGTGCGATGGTCATACTTTTGCAGGGCATCCCCACCACCCGGAGAGCTGCCGATGGCGCCAACATAGACGATGTTGTGGTCATCGGGATGAGGGGCGATAAAACCGGACTCACCGGTCCCGGCCGCATAGCAGTTCATCCAGGAGATCGCCCCGGTGTGGGTGCGGCTGGGTATGGCGATGCTCGAATTGTCCTGTTGGGTGCCGTACACGTGGTAGGGATAGCGATTGTCGACGTTGACGTGATAAAACTGGGCGGTCATCTGGTTATAAATCGACGACCAGGAGCGGCCGCCGTTGTAGGTGATCCAGGCCCCGCCGTCGTCGCTGCCGATCATCCGGCTGGGGTTTTGGGGATCGATCCACAAATCGTGGTTGTCACCGTGTGGGGTTGTAAATTCGTTAAAGGTTTTTCCGCCATCGTTCGACACAAACGCCTTTTGATTGAGAACAAATACCGTTTCCGGGTCGGTTGGGTGGGCGATGATGTGGCAGTAATACCACGGCCGCCAGATGAGCTGGGTTTCATCCGAGGTGTGCTCCCAATTTTGCCCAAAATCATCAGAGCGATAAACACCGCGCTTGCGACCTTCTGCTTCGATAATCGCCCAGACCCGGCCGGATTTGGCCGGCGATATCACAACGCCGCTTTTGCCTATGATGCCGTCGGACAATCCTTTGGCTTTAGTGATGTTTTCCCAGGACTCTCCACCATCCATCGAGCGCCACAATCCGCTGTCTGGCCCACCGGAGTCGATCGTCCAAAATTTACGGCGCCCCTGCCAGACGGTGGCGAACAGAATACGAGGGTTATGGGGATCCATGGCCAGATCAACCGCCCCGGCTTTGTCACTGATGAAGAGAACTTTTTCCCAATTTTGACCGCCGTCGAAGGAGCGGTAAACCCCGCGTTCCTCATTATCTTTGAACGCATGACCCAGGGCCGCGACGTAGACGAGATCGGGATTTTGAGGATGCACCCGGATTTTTCCGATATGACGGGTGTCTTTTAAACCCACGTGGGACCACGAGCGGCCGGCATCGGTCGATTTATAAACGCCATCCCCATGCGAGACATCGATGCGAATGGTGGTTTCGCCGGTACCGGCATAAATCACGTTGGGGTCGGATGGGGCCACGGCCAGCGCACCGATCGACGAGGTATTAAAAAACCCATCTGAAATGCATTCCCAAAATTGACCGCCGTCATCGGTCTTCCAGACGCCCCCGGCACATGCTCCAAAGTAAAATACCGCCGGATCGTGGGGATCGGCCGCAACGGTAACCACTCTTCCTCCCCGAGTTGGACCGATACAGCGATAGCGAAGTGCTTGAAAATATGTGGGATCGATTGTTGTCATGGTTTCTCCTCAAAATGATTGACGATTTACGAAATACGACGAAGTGTCTCTTCTCTTTTCTCTATCTTTTCTCGCTGATCTGGAGTCTGTTGTCTGTAGTCTGTTGCCTTCTCCACGGCCAGAACAACGGCGTTTCCTTTTTATATTGGGCGAAATCTGGATAGCGGGAGAGCGATTGGTCTTTCCGGTGCATATTCGGCCACCAGACGAAGATCACAAACAGTATGATAACGACAATGGGGAGCCAGTGCATGGCCAGGAGGCCAAAGCCAAGATAGATAAGCAGTTCCCCAAAGTAATTAATATTTCGGCTGTAGGCGAATAGTTCGCTGGTGATCAGGTGGCCAGGGTTAAGTTTTAGGGAGATATATTTTTGCATATCGGCCGAGAAATGGAAAAAAACACCCAGCGTATAGAGGGATACGCACACGGCCAACAGCCAGGGTGGGGCTTGAATGTCCCGGCTGGTGATCAGCCAGCCACCGATCCAGTAGAGGGTTAGACTGCTCCAAATAACCAACCCATATCCCCATCCGGTGGGTTGTTCCCATGCTTTGTCGGGGAAAAAATGGCTTTTTAACACCCAGAGCAGTCCATATGTGCCGTGCAGGGCTAAATAAATCAGGGCGGTCGGGTTTTGCCACCGGCCGTAAATTGAAATGAGAGCGATCATGGCCAAAAAGGTGATCCCCTTATGCCAATTAATAAAGTGCTTTTGTTTCATGGAGTTAACGTCGACTGATTGGGCATCCAGGTATTGCTGTCGTATAAAGAACTCACCGTGAAAACGGGATGAACGAAGACAATTATGCTTATATTATGGCCCAATTCAGTAAGGGTAGCTAATAACAATTAAGGCGATTTTCCCTCAGGTCAGGGATTGGCTATAATTTTCTAAGTACCGTTTCCAGGATCGTGACCAGTTTGGAAAGAGGAAAACCCAAAATGAGTATTCGAGAGCTGCTTGTGAATTACCCCACGGGCGAGTATGCCGTTAAGATTGGGGTGGATCTTTTGTCTTGCACGGCCGATTTTGCCCAAATATCCGGATCGGCGGTTATCGTTACTGATGATCGCGTTGGCCCCCTTTATGCGGATCAGCTGTCGAACTGTCTTTCGAAAGCCCCTATCGTGACCGTTCCATCCGGCGAGCAGCATAAAAACCTCCAAACAGTCAGCTCAATTTATGACCGGCTGTTTGAATTGGGAATCGATCGTCAGGCCACCCTTGTCGCTTTAGGTGGTGGGGTCATCAATGATATGGCCGGTTTTGTGGCGGCAACTTTTATGAGGGGCATAAAATTTGTCACTTGCCCGACATCACTTCTGGCCATGGTTGATGCCAGTGTAGGAGGCAAGACCGGGGTCGACATGCCTCAGGGCAAAAATTTGGTGGGGGCTTTTAAACAACCTGAAGTGGTCGTTGTCGATTTGGCGGTTTTGGAAAGTTTGCCGGCCGTTGAACTTCGCTGTGGGGTCGCTGAAATTATAAAGCACGGTTTGATTAGTGACCCGAATTTGCTAACCGAAGTGCAGTTAAGCGGGTGGGATCTGGGGCAAAAAGCGGATTTTCGGACTGAAAGGCTGCAAAATTTGGTGGCCGACGCCATTCAGGTCAAACGCGATGTAGTGGAAGCCGATCCGTTTGAAAGAGGGGAACGCGCTCATTTAAATCTCGGTCATACATTTGGACACGCGATTGAGCAGGTGAGCGGGTATGCGGTCCGCCATGGTGAAGGAGTGGCCATCGGTTTGGTGTGCGCGGCTCATTTGTCGGCCGCTTTGGGTTACTGTCCCCCAGATTTACAACAGTTTATCGAAAAGTTATTGGATCATGTGGGATTGCCCAAGCGCATCCCCTCTCAATATGATCCGGAATTAATTTACAAGGCGATGTTTCAAGACAAGAAAAAGGCCGGCCGATCAATACGCTTCATCTTGTTAAGGGGCATCGGTCAACCAATTATTGATGGAGATGTCCCTTCAAGCATGGTCTTAGAAACGCTGACGGCTCTCAGAGGGTAGAAAGGTCATCGTGAATAAGGTTCATTTATTCGTATATGATTGAGTAAAAAACCCCACTCCTCACGCGTGTTATTGAATACGGTAACCGTCAAGAATCATGCTACGATGTCTGATGGCGGCCTGGTGCCAAATCCCCTTGCGAAGATGAACGTATGCTGAAGTTTCATAAGAATAATGATTTTACATGTCGATCATGGGGTAGTTGTAGGGCAGTAGGAGTAATGACCCTCGTCAGGTTGTGCTGCAAGCGAGTATAATTATTGAGCAGTACTAAAGTACGATTGTTTCAGGGTCCCCAGAGGCCGGTACGAGATAGGCAACATATTTGTGACGATTCTCCAGCAAAACATCAGGGAGCTCAATAAAAAGACCGCAGATACGCTGCGCGAAATAGCGACTGATCCGGATATTCGCCGCTTATCAAAATTGAGCCTGCCTCAAATCGATGGGGTGATTGATGATATTGTGCGGCTTCTGCCGGGTAATGATTTGCCGACTTTTATCCTGCGCGGTTTAACCAAGCTGCCCGGCCGGCAGGTGACCCTCGGCCGCATGCAAAAAGATACGGTTTCTTTGCTAGAAGCGTGGGAGCACATCAAGCAGATCGCCGTGTTTGGAACGGTTTTTGCCGGACCGGCGGCCGTCATCCTGCTGTATCAAAGGCTGCTCCAGCTGGCGGGAAAAACGGCCGAGCAGGCGTTTCCGGATGGGTATTGGCAATTTTATGTGGATTTTGCCCTGCGCGAGGATTCTGCCCGTCACACCCATGAGACCGGTGGATTTGATCAGCTGCTCAGTAAACATGAGATTCATCTCGATCAGGTTGATCGCGTCACCGCCTGGGTTATGGCGGCGATTGAAATCCTTTTTGATTATCCGATGATTTTACGCAACGAGTGGCGCGAGCGAATTTATCTGCGCGAGCTTCGTCAGCTGGTCTCTCCAGGTCACAAATTGTACGAGCGGGTGCAGTTTGCCTCTAAATCGTGGTCGAAGAATCGCCCTTACCGGCGCGGGCCGGATGTGCGACCTGGCGAATCTTACCCTTTTTATCGCCAGCGAAAGTTTGATGACTTCATCGCCGTTTATCTGGCGCAGTTGACCTACGCTGAACGGATGGCGTGGGTAGAGGTGATCCAGAAATTGAAGGAAGAAGATCTTCCCGCGTTTCAAGATCAGATGTCGATATTGGCCTATTTGGAGGCCGGCCCGTATGGGGATCAGCGAATTCCCTTGAAATTAACAGATACTCACATCGGGATCATTTACAATGGCCATTATTATTTGATCCCGGCTGTGCGGCCAAATACGGCCGAGCCGCCGGATGTTACCGTTGTGCGCAGTCAGGTATTTGCCATCATCAATGAGCTTAGCCAATCATCGCCCCCTTCATCAACCTTGAAGCCTGTTGCGCGCTGCCCACGTGCGTATCTAAAAGGGATGTTGAAAGAAGTTGACCGGGATACATTCGAACAGCTGAATCAGCTGAAGCGGATTCCCATTTTGATCAATATCGATAACCACCCCTCCTCTTCTCCGCTGGCCCGAATCCGGCAGGCAGAACGGGGTATTGGCTCACATCCGGTTACCGTTTTTGATGCCGCCAATTCGTTTGTATTTGATTTATCCCACATTTTTTTTGACGGGACCTGGGGTGCCGCTTTTTCAGAAATGATGACCAATACCGCCACCGCCTGGGCAGTATACCTGCATACGCTGCCTCAAATTCACCCGCAGGTTTCCCAACCACAGGTATTGCATTTTGACTTTTCGTCTCGTGAAAAGGATTTGTTTGCTCAAATTCCGGCCGTCGTTCAGGAAACCAATGCGGAAACTGAAGGGGTTCATTTACGAAATTTGCTGGCCTTGCGACGGCTTTTTAAGCTGCGCAACGATTTAATCCGTTTAACAGTCAACGATATTTTGGTGCTATATCGTGGGATTCACGCCTTGACCTACCAACCGGCCGCTAATTTGGTTGAAAAATTGCACGCTTTATCCCATGAACCGGCCGCCAGGGAGGCCGCCTTGCTAACCCTGGCTGAAATTCAGGCGGAATATCCGGAAAACCCAACGATGTTGATCCCCGTTGACGCCAGCGAGGAAAATCCGCGAGATCGAATTTACCCGCTCTGTTTTCAGGTACCTGTCCGGGAGCTGCGGCTTATTTCTCTCCATCAAGAGGTCATTGAAGCACTGGATGCTTATAAAAACAGCACGAGCGATCGCGGAGAACTCTACCAACGATTTGATGATTTGCAGCGTCAATATCTGGGTATCCTGGCCGGTTTGGGCGTGGTTTTTATTACGGCGAAAAATGCCGCTGCCAGAGGGGATACCGTCAGCGTTAACACCTTAAAACTTCTGGCACACTTGCCTAAATCGGTGCAGCAGCTGCTCGATCAAATTCCAAATCGGGTTGACATGATCAACGAAATGATAAAGGGACAGGAGGTTTTTTCAAATATCGGGGTTGTCTCTTCATCAAGCAGTTTGGGGCGATTCCTCTCAGCTAAAGATGACAACATCAACAAGCGGATGGCCTGGGGCATTTTAACCGATGCGCATCTGACCATGCGGATTACCTTGAGGGATTTCCGGCCGCACGTTCAGGCGCTGTATGAAATTGGAGAAGGCGACCTGGCGGAAGCCCTAACCGTTGATTATTTAGAAACTTACACCAGCGGATTAAACCGCTACGTCAATGATTTGCGAAGAATTACGATGACCAGTCGGGAAACCCGGTTGTCATCGGAGATAGGATTGTTGGATGTCCACCCTACATAACGAAGATCCTTTAATTGGCCAATGCTTGGCGAATTACCGTCTGGAGCGGGTGATCGGCCGCGGTGGTATGGCGACCGTGTACTATGGCACGGACATCAAGCTCAACCGGCCGGTGGCTGTGAAGGTCATCGACGCCCGCTATCGCAACAATCCGGCCTATGCTGAGCGTTTTATTCGCGAGTCGCAGATTGTGGCGACGTGGCGTCATCAAAACATCCTGCAAATTTACTATGCCGATGACCAGGATGATTTGTATTATTTCGCCATGGAGTATGTTGACGGCCTCGATTTGCGACAGCTGGTTGACATGTACAATCAGGACAACACGCTCATGCCGCATGAAGATGTCTTGCGAATCGGTTATGCGGTGGCGGATGCGCTCGATTATGCTCATACCCACGGGGTCATCCATCG
Organism: Ardenticatenaceae bacterium; assembly: GCA_030065875.1. GTDB lineage: Bacteria > Chloroflexota > Anaerolineae > Promineifilales > Promineifilaceae > WTJY01. The sequence goes on from JASJCR010000001.1 coordinate 38,281, forward strand.
CGACGTCAAACCATCTAACGTCATGGTTGCTTATACGGGTCAGGTGTTATTGACCGATTTTGGATTGGCGATGCAGGTCACCGAAGGGTCAATTGGAGAAGTTTTTGGCACCCCCCACTATATGGCCCCGGAACAGGCTCGACGCTCGGCCGATGCGGTTCCCCGATCCGACATTTATTCGATGGGGGTGATTTTATTTGAGTTGGTGACCGGCATGGTGCCCTTTAATGACGAATCGCCAACCAGCGTGGCGCTCATGCACCTGACGGAATCTCCCCCGCTCCCTTCAGAGTTTAACCCCAAGCTGCCTCGCGGCGTTGATGATGTCATTCTTCAGGCACTGCAAAAAGAACCTCAAGAGCGTTATGCGACCTGCCGCCAGTTGGTTGAGGCGCTGCACGAAAGCTTGATGGGAGAAGCGGCCGATCCCAATCTGCTGCCGCCTTTTCCGGCTATGATTGAACGATCGCGGGTCGTCAACGGCCGGGATCGCGAATTAACGATGAACTACCTGACCGTTGCCGAGCGGTTGGCGCTTCATCAGCAGCTGCGGGTGGATGATCTGACTACCCCCTATCCAGATCCCGATATCGATCCGGTTTCCTCTCCATCAATTCCTGAAGAACGGCCGGAACCGTCATCTGGCCGCCTCACGCGCACCCAGCGAAGCTGGCTGATTGGCGGTGTGGCTCTGATTGGCATGATCTTAGTCATCGGATTTGGGGGCCGGGCGTTATGGGGGAATCCGGCAGTAGAAGTGGAACCTACCCCCCCATCAGTGGCTTTGGCGGTTGATCAACCGGACGATACCCCCACTCCACCCAATCCAACCGCGACCCTGCCGCAGCCGCCGATTTCAACAGCGGAGCCAACCGCTACCCCCCGCCTACTGGTGGTTGACAATCCAACCGTCACGGCCACAGTTGAGCCATCTTCAACCCCTCCCATCACTCCGGCATCGATCGGTCCGGCGCCAACCCAGACGCCCAGCGTGATTATCGAACCGGACTTATTGCTTATCTACAATAATCCCATGGCTTTTTATATCGTGAACCAGACTGAGCGGGCGATTGATCTTTCCCCTTTGTCTTTCATCGCCGTAAACGAAGAGGGTCAGATGGTTGAATATGTTTTTCAGGTGGCAGACTGGACCAATACTCGTTTGGAGTCTGATAAATGCAGCGGTCTGGAAGTTGTTGAAGCCCGTCGTGACTTGAGGCCGCCGCCATGTTCAGGGTTTAACTGGGTGGACCACCCGGGCCTTGATTCAACTCGGATTTTCTGGCAATCTCGGCCGGCGGAAGGCGTCTTTTCTTTTCGCGTCATGTGGGCGGGTCAGCCTATCCAATCGTGCGTTACCTTGTCCGGTACCTGTGCCGTAGCCCTTCCTTAAGTGGAGCGATTTCCCCATACTGCACCTTTTCTTTGATTTCCATTTTCAATTTTTCGCATCTGCCTTAAATCCATGTACAATCATCGTTTTGGGCAATGCATACTGAATAGGAATGAGTGATATGAGCAATTGGCAGCCAAATGCCTTGGAGTCTCGGCGCATCGAAAAAATGGAGGCGCTTCGGGCGGCGGGCATGGACCCCTTTCCTCTACGGGCAGAAAGAACCCATACGGCACAACAGGCGATACACCTGTTAGAAAAAAGCGAAGCGGACCTGAACGATGGTGATACGCTGCCCGATATGAAGGTGACGGTTACCGGCCGCATTGTCAGTTTTCGGGACAAAGGAAAAATCGTATTTGCCCATATCGAAGATGAATCTGGCCGAATTCAGCTGTTTGTGCGGCTAAATAATTTGGGGCAGGAATCGTATGAGCTGTTTAAAAAGCAGCTTGATTTGGGGGATTTTGTTCAGGCCACCGGGCTGATTTTTCGCACGCGGATGGGGGAACCCAGCGTCAACGTAACGACCTGGAAAATCCTGAGCAAAGCCTTATCACCGCTGCCGGTCGCCAAGGAGCAGGAGGTAGATGGCGAGGTTGTGCGATACAGCGCCTTTTCCGATGTGGAAGAGCGGTATCGTCAGCGGTACGCCGATTTGGCGGTCAATCGAGAGGTACGCGATGTCTTTCGGGCGCGGGCGAAAATGATGACGGCGATTCGCCAATTTTTTGACTCCAACGATTTCCTGGAAGTTGAAACCCCCGTGCTGCAGCCGATTTATGGTGGCGCCGCAGCCCGGCCGTTTTCAACCCATCACAACCAGCTCAAACAAGAGCTTTTCCTGCGCATATCGTTTGAACTATATTTAAAAAGATTGCTGGTTGGCGGGTATGAACGGGTATATGAGATCGGCCGGGATTTTCGCAATGAAGGGGTCAGCTTCAAGCACAATCCGGAATTTACTCAGCTCGAATTTTATGCCGCCTACTGGGATTATTACGACGTGATGGATTTTACCGAGCGTATGATTGCCCACACCGCGGAAACAGTTACCGGAAGCTCAACGATCGTTTTTGGAGACCATACGATCAACCTTGCTCCGCCGTGGACGCGCATGACTTTGCGGGAAGCGATCAAAAAATATGCGGAAATTGATTATGTGGAGTATCCGGATGCGGCTGAACTAGCCACAGCGATCAAGAAGATTGGTGGACAGGCTTCCCCATCAGCCAGCTGGGGTAAATTGGTTGACGGGTTGTTGGGTGATTACGTCGAACCCAACCTAATTCAGCCCGCTTTTATTACTGAATATCCCCGAGATATTTCTCCCTTCGCCAAGAAAATTCCCAACGATCCGGCGCATGTTGAACGGTTTGAATTTTTTATCGGTGGAATGGAAATGGGGAACGCATTTACTGAGTTAAATGACCCGCTTGATCAGGAACAGCGCTTTTTGGATTTACAAACGTTGTACAAGGCGGATGAAGATTTAAACAACCCAATTGATGATGATTATCTGCGCGCGATGCGTTACGGGATGCCGCCCAATGGGGGATTTGGTATGGGTATCGATCGGCTAATTATGCTTTTAGCCGATAAGTCAACCATCCGGGAGGTTCTTCTTTATCCCCACCTGAGGGAAAAAATAGAGTAAAAAGGTACAGAAAAGCCGCAAGTTTGGCGCCTGCGGTTTTTTTTATTGTTGAATCTGTAAAATGCCTACATCACACCCGTCGGGAGGGTAAGCCAATATTTTGCTGTATTTGGCCGGGCCATTTTGCGGGCAAATCAACAAAAGCGATTCGTTGGCCCACGCTTTTTTAAGGTGGCCGGTCACCAGCTGAAAAGATAGCAGATGCTTCTGCCGGTCCTCTGTTTTTAGGCGGACGCGGCCGATCTTTTCTCCAGACAGCGGATCGCGAACCATCGCCTCATGAGTGAATTCCGATAAGACGGAATGAATTTCTTCCGCGGGTGGGTTTGATAAAACCTCCGATTCATCACTCGCCTCATTATAGGGGAAAGCGATAAATTCCTCCCTCATTTTTTGCTGTGCCCAAGATTTTTCATGTTTTTGCGAAGGTCGCGACCAGGGCCAAGTTGTCAAAGTTTCTGTCAAGCTAAATAAAGACATCACACTACTCCATTTCAAGCCAAAAAAGACTCATACCAGCATCTTATCTGCTTTTTTCTAAATTGATGTGAATGGAGCGTGAGCACTTGTGAGCGCCAATGCGAAATTGGTCCTATAGGATGCCGTTTTCCCCTATTTTACGGCCCCAAATGCGGCAAATGGCCCATTTTTGTGAAGGAAATCAACCTGTGTAAACCCGACCGCTCGCAGGGTGTCAATTTGAAACATAATCGGAGCGGGTGAATCTTCTTTTTCAATATAGGCAAATACCTGGTCCCGGTAGGCATCATCTCGAAACTCACTTAAATATTTCCCATACCGCTGCCACATAACTTCCTGGACGGCCGGGATTGATTGGGTAATCAGGTCTGAAATCCAGAGTGAGCCCCCCGGCCGCAGCGCCCGGTAAAATTTAGCAAACACCTCTCGCCACTCATCTGGGGTTCGCAAATGGTGCAGCACCGCAGCTGCCAGGATCAGGTCACAGCTGTTTTCCCCAAGATCAAGTGCTCGGACATCTCCCTGAATTGGCTGCACGGTACCCGAAGTGGCGGCAGATACTCGTTCGGCCGCTCGCGTGAGCATCGGTTGGCTGAGATCAATGAGTCGCACATTGAGATTGGGCAGCTGTGACAGCATTTTCAGCGAATAATTGCCGGCCCCACAACCGACATCAATTAAATCGGTGGCGTGGGGTGTGCAGCGAGCGGCCGTTTGGGTAATTAATTCGAGAACCAAAGGAGCGTCTATAGTGGCCGACTGCCCGGTCTCCAAATTGGAAAAACGCTCAACATCGTGGTCAAAGCGCGTGCGAATTTCTTCTACAGTTGATTTTGCCATTACTTTATCCCGATTTTTGATGACTCTTTTTGAGTTTTCCTTGCCCTTAAAGCGGCGGCTTTTGGCTCTCGCAGCAAAGTGATCCCGATCAAAATGATCGCCATGCCCAGGATCATCCACATGGTAATAATTTCCTGTAAAAAGAGGGCCCCACCGATCGTAGCCACAATGGGAATGACATATGAAGCGGATGAAGAAGCCAGCGCGCTAAAATGCTTGGTGATATAAAAATTTAGCATGAGCCCGCTGAATGTACCAACGAGGGACGCATAGAGCAAGCCACCATAGCCGATCGGTTCAGTTTGAGAAAAATCAAACCCAACAAAAATAAAGGTGAGGGGAACGACGGTGACGGCGGCCGCTCCCATACGGATGCTGGCCACATCAAAAGAATCAAACGTACGCATATAGCGTCGGGCGTAGATGGTGGCCCCGCTCCCGGCGATAACGGCCACGGTCAACAGCAGGTAACCGATCAAGGAACCGGAAATATCAGGTAAACCGCTTTCTCCGCGCAAGGCCAGCTGAATAGCCCCACCCAAGGCCAGGGTGACCCCCAGAATTTTCCGATTGGTGAGTCGTTCATCATCTAGCGTGAAATGGGCCAATACGGCCACCACGGCTGGATTTAGGGTGATCATAATCGAGGCGATACCGCTGGAGACATATTGGAGGCCGGTCACAATCGCCGTCATCGGTAAGGCGGTGCCAACCACCCCGTAAAGAAACGCCCGACGCCACAAAAGAGGGTCTTTGGGGAATTTTCTTTGGCTGCTGAATAGGTAAACAAGTAGATGAATCGACGCGGCGATCAACAGCCGCAGACCGATATAATTTGTGGGTGAAAATTGCCCGGAGACGCTGAAACGAGATACCACGAGGGTTGAGCCGAATAAAAAGCCCAACATAAAAATATAGGGGATGGCTTGTATGGTCATGAAGAGAGAATTCTACGATGAACTCATAAAAAATTCATGTAATTGAGAATATTTAATTTGTAGCCGGTCCGGGGGATATTAAGAAATACGTTGTTGACTCGGTTGGGCCGCTTTAATCATCAATTTCTTCGTCATCTAAAATGAACCAGCCTTTGCGACCGGAAATTTCTCCCTTGATCGGAGGAGTAGGCAAATTAGCTTCGTCACCGTAGACAAGACGGATGAGGCGATCAACTTCTTCCATTGAGAGATAGACGGTGACTTCTCCCTGGTGTACCGCATAAATTTGCAGCGGCATTTTTTCAAACTCAACCGGCTGCGTACCGTTTTTTATCCAGAACGGGTCATTTTTGCTCGGTATCATCAACAGCGCCTCGCATCAATTTCATTCGTCGGTCTTCATAAATAGAAATGCGCTCATTGAGAGATTTCCATGTATTCTCAGGGAGCAGAGGCCGCATTTCTTTTAAAATTGTTCTTGCCGCGGCTATAAAAGTTTCATAAAGAATCAACTCTTCATCTGTTTTGGGTTGGAGCTCCTGGAGGTTGGTTAACAGGGGCTGCAGCACGTTGTCACACCGCTGAAACAGCATGATTCGACGGCGAAACTGCTCGTTTTCAAGATGTGATTCGATATCGTCAAACCATGACGGATCAGGGGTGCGCTTTTCATCACTCATTCTTTTCCGCTATTTCCTCGTGATTTGTACTCTCTTTCCGATTTGAAACGGGTTGTGGGGCGGATAAGCCTGAAATTTCCGTTCTCGTCATGGAGATATTAAATATTGTATCTTGTCCTTCCATCGCCCGGTCGATGTTGTGGACATACATGATTTTTTGCCAGATTTTGCGGCTAAGCCCGCTGGTCAAATCTTCAATTTCGTTGACGGCCGCAACCGCCACTTCGTCATCAAACTCCTGGACATATAGGGCTGCGACCTTGCCAATTAAGGCCAACATTTCCGAACAGTAATCGAGGTAACGGGTTAATTCAAAAAGGGTGAGCGTTGATGGGGGTGAATGTTCCGTGCTGCGGCCGTCACCCAAAACGTGCTCCGGATCTTTGGTTAACTGGTGCATGTCCACCACGTGAGCCAGCGATCGCAGCTCATGGAGGGCGTCCAGCGTACGCTGCCGTTTAAGGCGGCGTTCTGACTGCAGGAGGAAGAAAATGCCCGCCCCGCTCAGCACGGCCGCGTTAATCCCCGCTTCAAACACCTGAATCGTTTCCGTAAATTGAACAACCCCTTCGGTAAACTGCAGCTTTGACCAGATAAAATAGGCCACTGTCAAAACCAACATAAGCAGTAGACCGGCGATGCTGATCCGGACCGGGAGAATCGGCCGGGAGATCCATTCCGCCCGGGCATCCGCCTGCTCGGCATGCGATTTTAATTCCGCACATACCTTGACGATGTTGCGCTCGGAAAATCGCTCGTGAATGCGTAAGCGCAGTTGTTCTATTTGTTTAACCAGAAGGTTCGGATTTAGGCTGCTATAAGGCATCGATATCGTTAGCTCCATTGGTAATCAATCTATTTATCTGATTCATTATTCACAAGAATATGAACCAGCACAAAGCCCTCATAGAATAGCTGAAGTCTGCCGGACGGTCTATTATAAAAATGGCATTATCAGAAATGGCGGGATAACCAAGTCAGATAAAATAAGCATCATGAACCAATACGCATTTGTCAATGGAAGTTCTCGAAAAGACGGGAATTCACTGCAGCTGGCTCGCTATGCGGCCTCTTTTCTGCCAGAAGAATCGCAGCAAACCTGGTTGAATTTGCGCGAGCTCGATATGCCCCAATTTGAGGATATCCGTCACTCTATCGGCGTTTATCCGGCCCCTCAGGGAGATATGGCCACACTGCTCGAGGCGACACTGGCGGCCACCGACCTGGTCATGGTGACCCCTCTTTACTGGTACACCGTTTCAGCTCCGATGAAGCTCTATCTCGATCACTGGAGCGCCTGGATGCGGGTGCCAAATTTAAATTTTAAACCGCGTATGAACAATAAGAGGATGTGGGCTGTCTCCGTCAGTTCTGGCAAAATAGAAAGCGCCCAGGCTATGTTTAAAACGCTGGAGCTGTGCGCTGAGTATATGGGGATGAAATGGCAGGGCGTTTTGTGGGGAAACGGGTCAAAACCGGGTGATATTATGAGCGATCAGGATGCATTAAATGCGGCCAAAAATTTTTTTTAGTACTCCCTTCATCATACTGTTTTTGATCCTCGTTTCGTGTCAGGGGAATTCATCGGGGACAACCGAAGTGGCGGCTTCCCTACCAACGGTTGCCCCGACCATTGAGCTGCCGACGCTGACGCCGACGATAACCTCCACGCCAACAGCTACGGCTACGGCGACCGCCACGCCGACGTTAACGCCTACCCCTACCAATACACCCGTCGTCGTATTTGCGACAGAAACGCCAACCGCGGCCGTCCCTTCCGGGCTAAATGTCGCCTTGGAAGAACGCTTTGGCAACTCGTGGTGGAATTACGATCTGTTAGCTTATCATATTGGGCAGGGGGAAAAACGGATCGTGGTGGTTGGGGGTATCCACGGTGGGTATGAGTGGAATACGATTTTATTGGCGTATGATTTGCTGGATACGTTTGATGGAGACCCAACCCTTCTGCCGGAAAATGTCACCCTGACCATTATCCCTTCAGCGAACCCTGATGGTCAATTTAAAACGACCAGCAAGCTCGGCCGGTTTGCGGTCGAGGATGTCAGCGAAGACACCACATTTGGGCGCACCAACGGCCATGAGGTTGATTTAAACCGAAATTGGGATTGCAATTGGGAACCGACCGGTTTTTGGCGTTCCCAGCCAATTAGTGGTGGAGATGTTCCTTTTTCGGAGACGGAATCCACGTCACTGCGAGATTTCTTGTTAAAAGTCGAGGCTGATGTGGTTATTTTTCTGCACAGCGCCTTTTCTGGGGTGTTCCCCGGCCGCTGCAATGTCGATCACGCTCCTTCGATTGAACTGGCTGAAATTTATGCCACCGCATCCGGTTACCCCTTTTACGAAGAAGGATTTACCGCGTATGTAGTCACTGGAGACGCCAGTGATTATTTGGCTTCCATTGACGTGCCCGCTTTTTCGGTTGAACTCGATAATCATACTTCCCTTGATTATGAGGAAAATCTGGCCGGTCTGCAGGCGGTAATCGCCGCTGTTGCCGATCGGGAATAGCTCATTGCCCGCCATCAACCATCACCGGCTGCCAGACCGGCATTCGTTCTTCAACCGTTGAATTGGTGACTCGTTCCGGCTCGCTGCTGTCTATCTGAAGGGCGAAGATGTCGCGGTTTGAAGAATCACTGACACGAGCGTGATACAAAATCCACAAGCCGTCTGGGGACCAGCTGGGAAAAAACGCGTCCTGGGCGGCTGGGGTAATCGGCCGCTGTCCGCTGCCATCCGCATTCATCAGATAAATTCGCGACCGCTCATCCCCGTCGGTGACCTGATACAGCAGTTGGCTGCCGTCCGGAGACCACAGCGGAAAAACACTTTCATCCAGACCAAAGGTCAGCTGCTCTTGAAATGAACCATCGCGATTCATCAAAAAAATTTGCCGGCGATTGTCGATTCGTCGATGAAAGGCGATTCGCTGCCCATCTGGTGACCAGGCAGGTCCAAAATCATCAACCGCATTGTCGGTGAGCTGCCGCACATCGGTCCCATCGACGTCAACGATGAAAATTTCAAAATCGCTGTCTCGATTCGAATGAAAAGCGATAAAGTTGCCGTTTGGTGACCACCTGGGGAAAGCATCATCAGCCGATGATTGGGTGAGGTTGCGCTGTCCGCCCCCGCGATTGTCCATCAGATATACTTCCCAATTGCCGTCCTGAAAAGTGTGATAGGCAATAAAGCGGCCGTCCGGCGACCACACCGGGCCAAAATCGTTTGCGGGATCGGTGGTAAGCTGAAATTCACGATCCTGATCAAGCGGCCGCACAAAAATGTCGTAATTCCCGTTACGGTTGGAAGCGTAGCCGATAAATCCACTGCCCCCACCCCAGGAATCTGACAGGAGTGAAGGACCCGCTGGTGTCGGTGTTTCGGTGGGCTGTGGAACGGGTGTGGGCAGCACCGTTTCCTGAGGGGTTGGCTGGATGGCGTTTTCAGACTCACCTTCGGGATCCGGCACGATTTGGGTCACCACCACCACGACCTGGGTGGGTTCGTCCGTTGGGGATGGGGCAAATAGGGTGTCGCGCATCAACCACAACCCGCCACTGGCCAAAATAAGCACGGCAACAATAGTCAAAATCGGAAACAGCCAGGCCGGTCGGCCGCTGCCCGTTGGCGTTTGGAAATCACTTTCCGGGTCTGAAAACGGGATGGGGTGAGGCAAATCCGCCACGGCCGGATCTACAATCGTTTCCATTTGCGGTTGAATATCAGTTATGAGCGGATCGGTCGCGATTGGCGACGCATCTTGCCCCTCCGCCGCTATTTTAAACAGATTATACAGCTCGCCCGCTGATGAAGGGCGTTGGTCCGGGTCTTTGGCCATCGCTGCATCGATTAACGCCTGGAATTGGGCGGGTATATTTCCCAGATAGGCGGTTAAGCGCGGGATCGGTTCATAAACGTGCTGATACAAAACCGAAGCGGTTGTTTCTCCGCGGAAAGGTTGCTGGCCGGTTAACATTTCAAACAAAATCACGCCGAGCTGATATACATCGGTGCGGGCGTCTAATGGTTTGCCCTGCGCCTGTTCAGGGGCCATGTAGTGGGCAGTTCCAATAATTGATGAGGTTTGCGTTCCCTCGGTCATGCGGGCGATACCAAAATCGGCCAGGTAAGCCATTTCATCATCATCAAAAAGAATGTTAGCCGGTTTGAGGTCGCGATGGATCACCTGATGGTTGTGGGCGCGATCAAGGGCGGCACAAAGCCGCCGCATCATCTGATCGATAAATGATGGGTCCAGCGGCTGGCCGGTCATGCGATCTTGAAGCGTGCCCCCTTTCATCAGGCGCATGACGATAAAAGCGGTCTCATCTAAGCGGCCGAAATCATACACCGGCACAATGGCATTGGCTTCCAGCTGGGCGATGGTGCGGGCTTCATTGGTGAAACGCCTTTCTGAGTCTGAATCGGTTAGCAAATGGCCGTGAAGCACTTTTATGGCCACCTCACGCTGAAAATGGGGGTCAAACGCCCGGTAAACGCGAGACATCCCTCCTTCTCCAAGCAGTTCGAGTATGTTGTAGCGATCGATGGTTTCTGGCAAATTCATGGTTTTGGAAAAAGGGGTTAAATACACTGTTACAAAAATATTCTTAACTACTTTTTTTAGAGACGCCATTTTGCCGCAGCCGAATGAATTCGGCCGCTACGGAAACCGAAACGCGATAAATCGCGTAAAAACTATCCGGTTTCGGTCTCCATGGCCGATGGATTTATTCATCGGCCAAGAAATGTGGCAACACGGTTAAAAATTAAGAAAACATTTGTTACGCAGTGTTAAGTGGATCACAATAAGTTTTATAAAAAAATGTCCGCAGATTACGCAGATGGCCGCAGATTAGAAAGAGAAATCTGTGAAAATCTGCGTAATCTGCGGACAATTTTTTTGAAAAGATTTTGTAAATCACTTAAATGTCTCAACTGTCCAGTATCTTTGATTTGGATTCTCCGATTTTCTATTGGGCGGCGGCATAATCAATCACTTCACGGATACCGCGGCTGTGGATATCCCAATTGTAATTGGAATAGCTTCGAAGCAAAATGGCAATGGCCGGTATCCCCTGCTGATCCAGCCAGTTGGTGCCATCACCATTGACGTCATAGCTGGCGACATTTTCAAAATCAGAGAGGGGGAAGCGGCTGCCGCTGGCGTACGATTGCGCTAGATCAATCGAAACCTGGCTGACTTCCTGACAACCGCCGGGAGAAACCAGGCCGGAAGTGGCTCGGGCTTCCCAAAAAACAACCCCTACCGGATTTACCTGCCGTATAAATTCAGCTAAAACCTGGGTTTCCGGTTCGGAAAACGGCCGCTCTCCGCCGCTGACCGGCTGCTGAGCCCAGCGGGCGTCAGCCACCCAGTCGCAATCCCAATTTCGATTGAGATCGACCCCGTTGCCATTGAGGCGGCCGGGCAGTTCTCCCGGGTCGATGGGGCTGTCCGGATTTGCCACCGGAATGACATAAACAGATACATTTGCGGGCAGATCGGCCGGTTGGTTTTTGAGAATTTCTATAAGCTGCTGAGCGATGCCCACCGTTGCCGGGGCAAAACCGGCATGCAGACCGCCGATAAAAATGATGGGATTTTCCCCCTGCCCAAATTGATAGACTTCAAGCGGATTACCAGCTGCAGATCGGCCGATTTCACGGAGGGTGAAAGAGGGTGGTTCCGGGGTAGCGGTTGGCGGCTGTAGGGTTTCAGTCGGCGGGGGAAGCGAAGGAGGAGGCGGTTCGCTTTCCACCGTTTCCGGCGGTGAAGTTGCGATTTGAGTCACCACAACCACCACGACCTCCGGTGTTTCCGAAACGTCAACCGCAACAGGATTTGTCAGGATTCCCCCATCAAAAAAGGAAAAGGCCAGCCAACCGAGTATCACCAGGGCGGTCAGACCGAGCCCTCCCCAAACCCATCGTGAGAAATTACCTTTGACCTCGTTGACGGGTTGAGAAAGCGGTATGGAACCATGTGGCTTGCTGATCGGATTGACTTTTGGAATCTCCGGTTGTGATGGCGTGGACGCAATGGGTTCCGGCTGGCGGCCGAAGCGGCGGTATAGTGCTCCGGCCGAGGGGGGCCGATCAGCCGGCTGTTTGGCCATCGCGCTTTGGATGACATTTTCCAGATAAGTTGGAAGTCCCTGGGCGTGGGTGCTCAGCGGCGGCACCGGTTCAGCCACGTGTTTCATGACCAATTCGGTGATGCTGCTCCCTTCAAACGGCCGGTGGCCGGTCAGCATTTCGTATAGAATTACCCCCATTTGATATACATCGGTTCTTGGGTCTAAATCTTCCCCCCGGGCTTGTTCCGGAGCCATATAGCTGGGGGTACCGATCACTGATCGGGTTTGAGTGCCTTCGATGACCCGGGCGATTCCAAAGTCAGCCAGATAGGGAACCCCCTGATCATCAAACATGATATTGCCGGGTTTTAAATCACGATGAACAATTTTATTGGCGTGAGCTTTGTCAAGGGCGGCACACATGCGGCCGAGGATCGTATCGATGTCATCCCAAGACAATCGACCTTGAGCCAGTCGGTCTTCAAGCGTGCCCCCCGTCATAAGGCGCATGACCATGTAGGGGTGACCGTCATGGATGCCAAAATCATAAACCGGAACGATGGCAAAATGCTCGAGGTTGGCAATAACGCGCGCCTCATTTTCAAAGCGCTGCTCCAGGATCGGTGTCGTTAAACCAGACCCATCGATGAGTTTAACCGCCACCTCTCGTTGAAAGGCGGGATCCTTGGCCAGGTATACTTTTGCCATCCCGCCGCGACCGATTTGTTTTAGCAGTTGATACCGACCAATCTGAGTGATCTTCATTAAAATCAGATCCTTTTTTTGCTCCGCTTTTCCCTCTTCCTGATGTGTGTGTCCCTTATTCACCTTTCTTTAATCTTACAAGGTGAAAAATTATTAACTTTTGGGATAATATAGCAACTTCAACGCTTTGACCATCGAAAAACCGTGAAACAAATCGCCTGCAAAAAAATGGAGACCACATGAAGCCTGCTGTTTGTATTGCAACCGTTGGAGGACAACCTCAATTAATCACCTATTATCTGGATGGGCTCATTGAGAAAAGGGAACGAATAGAAAAGTTAATTTTGCTTCGTTTATCCCCACGCAACGCCCGCCTGCAGCAGGCGCATTCGAGGTTAATGGTCGAATTAAGGAGCGGCCGGTATCCGGGACTCAATGCTGAGTGGTTTACGTTAGCCGTTAACGGGTTTCCCCTTGAAGATATTCGCTCAACGGCCGAGGCGGATGCCGCCAGCTCAGCGATACACCAATTAATTCACGGGTTAAAGCTGGAGGGAAATCGCCTTCACGTTGGGGTGACCGGCGGGCGACGCATGTTGGGGATGGTGACGATGTCGACGGCGATGCTCAACTTTGATCGTAACGATCGCCTGTGGCACATGCACACGCCAGACGAGTTTAGAAAAGAAGCGCGTGGTGGAAACATCATGCACATCCCGGACGGCATTGATTTTAAATTAATCGAAGTACCGATTCTACCTTTGGGCCACTATTTTGCGCAGCTGCACGGCTTTGGGGGGGTGACCCAACAGCGTTTTGTCCTCAATCAACAGGAAAAAGAGCGGGCGCAGCGGGTCGTCGACCAATTGACTCGCCGTCAAAAAGAAGTGCTGGCTTTGCTGGCTCGTGGCCAATCGCCTACTGAAGCGGCCAAAACCCTTAAGGTAACGGTGGCTACGATCAATACCCACAAAACCGTTATCTTTGCTTGCTGTCGAAACGAGTGGGGGTTTCCGACTGATGAGCGCCTGACCTACTATTTCTTGCAGAAAAAATTTGAGATGCACTTTCGAGATGATCAGTCTTTTTCTTAAAGATCAATTTGCTCGAGCCAATCTGCGGCCGCCGGAATGCGCTTTTTATCTCTTAATTCCAAAATTAAACGGGGATCAGCGTCAATTCCTTTAAGGGCCGAAAGGACCGCAAACCAATTTATGCTTCCTTGTCCAGGGGCCCAATGGCGATCGGAGATGCCGTCATTGTCCTGCAAATGCACGTGCCCTAATTGAGGGGCCACCTGCTGAAGCCAGCTGTCGACCGATGGGCCACCATAGGTGTGGCTGATATGGGCGTGGCCTGTATCGATGCTGTGTTTTAAAAATGGATGGTCAAAAGAAGAAATTAATGTTTTGAGGGGGCCGGAATTTTTGTCAAAAATATTTTCCACCACAACGGTACATTTGATTTTCGCCGCCTGTTCCAGAATTGGTCCCAGGAACTCGTGAGCTAAATCGATAAATAAATTTAAATCGGTTGAGTGAGGCAGGTAAGCGTCCCCAAAAAAGAAAAATGGGCTGTGAACAACCATGTGGGTTCCGTTTATCTCGGCCGCAAAATCCAAAGCCTGCATCAAGCGTTCGTGGATAACCGCCTTAATTTTTGGGTCCATTGGTGAAATCGACATGCCGATGAAGGGGGCGTGGATGCCAATTCGCCCGGTAAACCCATCCAGCAATTGATTGATCTGATTGGTGATGGGGCGCCAATCGTTATCAAAAATTCCCCGGCGAACCGGTTCTTGAATTTCCAAGTCACGACCGCCTTCAAGCAGCCAGGAGGTTAGCTCGGGTAACTCTTCGCTGAGCAATGCCGCTCCGATTTTTCGATTTACGTGATTCGCCATATTGATTCTTACTCCATCATTGGTCAATTCTGAATTTTTGAGAGACCATAACCTGAAAGGAGACAAGAGACAAGAGACGAGAGACCAGAGACAGGAGACAAGAGGTTGTTTTAACTGGGTACTCGGCAGTGAAAGGTTGGTAAATCGTCAAAAGGCCAGACGTGATTAGGTGAACTATGATTATTGAGTACAATGGAAAATCTCCTCAAATTGCCGCTGATGTTTTTGTAGCCCCCACGGCCGTCATCATTGGCGACGTCCTTATTGGATCGGGGTCAAGCGTGTGGTTTGGGGCGATTATTCGCGGAGATACCGGCCGCATTCGAATCGGTTCTGGGGTAAGCGTGCAGGACAACGCCGTCATCCACGTCAACGGCCGCAACGACACCATCATTGAAAATGATATCACCATTGGGCACGCGGCCGTCCTTGAGGGATGCCATATTTTTGATGGGGCCTTGATCGGGATGAACGCCACAATTTTAGACGGGGCGGTCATCGAGAAGGGAGCAGTTATTGCGGCCGGCAGCGTGGTGCGCGAGAATTTTGTGGTGCCGGCGGCTACTTTGCTGGCCGGCGTGCCCGGAAAAGTCAGGGGGGCAATTTCACCGGAAGTTCAGGCCCGATTAGCCGCAGCCCCAGATGAATATCGGGGGTTTGCGGCTAATTATCTGGCGGCCGGCATCGACAAGCTTTGAAATTTTTATTTAATCATCATCAAACGTGAATTTTCGATCCTGCCGCTTATCAGCAGAGATAGTGTTGCCCTGCGGCCGGCTAAATAATTCCCCACGCAGGATCGTGACCGCCTGGCCGGTTAATTTAACCCGCTCCCCATCGATTTCTACGATCATGGAGCCACTGCGGGCAGAAGCCTGGAGAGCGTTGAGCGACTTCTTATTCAATTTTTTGGCCCAGTACGGTCCAAGCGTGCAGTGAGCTGATCCGGTAACCGGATCTTCCGGCACGCCAACGGCCGGGCCAAAAAATCTGGATACGATATCAAATTCTTCATTTCCAGCAGCCGTGATGATGATCCCTCGGGCCTCAATTTGACTTAAGTGGCTCATGTCTGGTTTGAGCGAGATGACCTGTTCCGCCGATTCCAGCTCCAGCAGATAATCAAATTCACTTCGCCCAATAAAAACGGGGTTTTCCACCTTTAGGGCCTGCAGCAGTCCGGCCGGCTGTTCCGCTGGAACAGCCTCCTTGGCCGGAAAGTTCAGCGTAATATGCCCAGGATTGGCCATCGAGGCTGTTAAACGGCCGCTGCGAGTGTCAAAACGGGCTTCATCCGTGGGTTTGAGATATCCCTCCGTCCACAAAATGTGGGCGGTGGCCAGCGTCGCGTGCCCGCACAAATCGACTTCTACGGCCGGTGTAAACCAGCGCAGCTGAAATGCCCGGCTAAATGGATCGGTCGGAGGAGAGACAAACGCCGTTTCTGACAGGTTCATCTCTGCGGCCACGCTTTGCATCCACGCCTCAGGCTGCTCTTTTTCGAGAATACACACCGCGGCCGGGTTGCCGCGAAACGGTTCATGGGTAAAGGCATCAACTTGAAAGAGTTTCATAATTTACTTCCTGTGCCCCGAGTATATTGAGACCGCAGATTAGAGACAACCATGTTTGGCCATAGACTCTCTTCTCTTTTCTCTCTTCTCTTATCTTTTTACGACCGGTATCCAACTTTGATAAACAAAATCAATGGGATAGACCGCCACAGGGAAGCGGGCGGAAGAGATGTTGGCCTGATCCGGGGTTAAAACCATTTCGCCGGTCAGCCACGCCGTATCTAAAGGCTGTGATCCGGCGTTAAAGAATACCTGCAGGGTGATTGATTGATCAGGGGCCAGGGTAAATGAATCTGGCGTAACTGAGCTGATGGTGCCCATGGGGGTGGTGATCGCTGCCGACCAGGTGATACTTTGGGTCGTTCCATTTGTGACGGTGCGCTCCCAAGAACAAACTCGCTGGCAATCCCCATCGATCAAGGTTGGGAAGTTGAGCGTTTCCGGATCCTTTCCGTCTACGGCCGGATTTAACGCTTCAAAATCAGCTGTTGTGATTTCCATGATTAAGCCGCTTGCCCCGGCCGCGCCCAGGTCAATTTGCCCTGAACCTTGTACGAAGGGGGATGCAATGTCAACCCCATCGGTATCTATCCCTACCGGTCGGGCGGTTAACATGAGCGCTGAGGCGATTTCCTGAGGGGTCCATTCGGGGTGTAACGCCTTTAAAAGCGCCGCTGCCCCGGCCACGTGTGGACTGGACATAGACGTGCCGTCCATTAGTCGAAAAGTCGACGTGCCGTCCCCCCCGCCGCCTTGCCGATGGGCTGATAAGATATTGACCCCTGGGGCAAACACGGCCGGAACCAAAACATCAGGAAAAACCGACGCCGGTCCCCGAGATGAAAACCGGGCGATATGACTTCCAAAGGTCGGATCGATCGTGGCTTGAGAGGTGTCGATTGTGCCGCTGATTGCACCACCGGGTGCGGCTGTTTGAAAGGCAATGAGATTTTGATAATCGCTGTAGGTGATGTGTACCCCTGGGAGCACGTGCGCATCTGCAACCAGAGCCCCGAATCCCCCCGCAGCAGCCTCAGGCTGGGCTAAAATCAATCCACCTGCCCCCCCATCAAGGACGGTTTGCCCTTTGCTGACCCGACTATAAAAGCCGTCGCGTCGACAAACAACGATTTCTCCGGAAAATGTGCCTGGCGGGAAAATTCCTGGTGAGCACCGGCCGACGTCATCCGGGGTGTACCCACCGCTTAAATCGGCCTGATTTTCGTAATCGGCCGCAAAAACAACCGGGGCCAGCCCGCTCCCCCCATGACGAGTGAGGCCATAGAAAGAGAGAGTGCTGCCGTTGGTATCGCTGATTGTTACGGTGGCGGCAAATGCCCGATTATGCGTGCCTGCCCCAACGATTGTCAGCCAGGGTAAATCAGCTGGAGCGCCGATGGTTGATAGATCAGGCCCCCAATTCCCGGCCGATGCAGCCACAAAAATCCCCGCGTCTCGGATCGAAAGCCACGTTTGGGAAGCGAGGTCTGACCAAACATCGAGGGTCGGAATCGGAGAACCGATTGAATAATTTACGACGTCAACGACCCCATCCAGCAGGATTTGTTCCCAGGCCAGCTGCTGTGCCAGGCCAGGACAGCTGTTTAGGGAATCGGAACAAACATCATACATGATGATGTTTGCCTGCGGGGCGACACCCTGAATGGTGGTGGTGAAGAAACCATCTGGTGTCGAAATACCGGCGCTGATAACGTTGCCGGCGGCTGTCGCGGCGGTGTGTGAACCGTGGCCATGTGTATCCCGCGGATTGGCGTCGGCGGGGGCAAATCCCCATACCCCGATAAGTTTATCATTGCAGGGAAAGGAAGGATCATACGCGACAATCCCGGCCGCCGGAGCGGTATTGGATGAATCACATACTCCCAGATAATTTCCTGATCCCAGTGGATTGGTGTGGTCATACCCATCTCCACTGAGGTCCGCAAATGCCGGATTCCAGGGATCGATTCCGGTATCCATGATCCCGATGACAATATTTGCGCCGCGGGTGGCGGTCAGACCGGTCAACCCTTGCCACAGGGCAGGGGCGTTGACCCAATCCGGACCGGCATCGGTTAGGGGAGTGTAGATGACCTCTTCTTCGATATGCAGTACGGCCGGGTGCTGGGCCAGTTGAACTGCTTGATCAGCCGTGAGTTCGACGGCAAAACCGTTAAAAGTGGCCGCAAATTCCGCTTCAACCGACAGCGTCAAATCATAACGGTCAGCGACCGAATCGATAAAAGCGCCTCTTTTTTCAGCCAGGTAAACCGCATATGGATGATCGGTCGCTATCTTTTTGATTTTATCCTGCGCGGTCGAAACAGCTGGATAACCGGGGAGGTGGCCATCATACCGGGGGAGAGAGAGATCATCTAAAACCACAAAATAGATGGATCGCTCCGATTCACTACTGGCAGTGTTTGGATGGGTCAATGGTGAGAAAGATAAAAATATCATTCCAATCAGGGATGAAAATAAGGGAAAGAGCAGCCGATTTAAGAATTTAATTTTCATAGGTCATCCAATGCCTTTCCCTCCAGAGGGGGTTCAGCGGCGGACAGGTAAAAATTCTGCCCTTAAACAGTCCGACAAGCTCCCCTCTCCGTATTGGGGAGGGGCTGGGGGAGGGGTAAATTGTCGAACTAAAAAGCGCATTTTCTCATTCATCAAGCTACCAGTCAGCGCCTGAATCCCAATAAGAGAGGGAAGAAACCAAAGGCCCCTTGAGAAGCTTCCCTTAAATCAATATTGACAAGACCAGAAAAAATCATCAACCATAAGAGCGCAACTGTCAATAGCAAAATTAGCATAAAAAGCAGCCATGTGGGAATTCGTGGAGGGATAATGACAATCCCCTCGGTCTTGCGGGCGATATCTTTGTTGTCAGTTTGCAAAATAAACGACAGTTTTTGTTTACGGCCGATCCATTGTCGTTTTAGAGAGCGTACGCGCACCGGGATAAGCGTATTTTGCCCCGGTTCGAGGGCCAAAACCTGGTCCGGAAGATCAAAAAGAAGGTTTTCCCCCTGATCGGGAGCCGAGATCGTTAATCTAGTGACCGCATTTCCCTGATTCTTTAGGGTGATTTCGCCACATTTGCCGTGAAAAATTTCTTTTGGTGAAAGGTCAATTTCAAATGCGGGAAAGGCGCGCAAGGTTAATTTGCCAGGGATTTCAAAATGTTGTTCTTCATCTGTTTCAACAGCGTCATTTTGGATCGGTTTTGAGTGAATGAGAACTTTAAAATGATAATCACCGGCAACGGCCGTGACGTGGCGAGGTGGATGGAGGGCGAAGGTCATGATGCCTTCCGACTGGCTGCCAAGTGAAAGTTGTTCCTCGACCGGTGTGACCCAATTTGCCGGGAGGTCAAGCAGTTCATATGAAAATCGACGTTGATGAGACGTTTGATTAAAGATATGGAGTTGAACGGGTACCCTTTGCCCCGGTTCTACAACGACTTCCTGCGGCCGAAGCGAAAATGAGTGATTGATCGAGGTGTCATCTAAAGATTTTGTTGGAGAGAGCGGCAGAGGGGATCGGGGCCGCTCCGCCTCAGTTAACCGCAAATCACCCGTGCTTGTCATAGGCTGCTGATACGGCCGTGACCGGGTTATGCCGCTGGCTGATTGTGTTGCTGTTTGCCAAAAAATTGAAATGTTCCCGATGCGCACGATAGGTCCCACCCGCCAATATTCCGCTTTGTGAGGAGTTATTTTTGTGCCGGCTAAATAGGTTCCATTGGTGCTTTCTAAATCGGTCAAGGTCCATCCATTTTCCGTGCGCTCGAGTTGAGCATGTTCGCGGGAGATACCTGATCCCGCCAGGATGATGTCGCAGGCGCGGCTGCGGCCGATCTTGTAGCTCTTTTCAGTCAGTTGGAAATGGTAAGACGACCCGTCTTTTTCGCGAATAACCAGGGTGTTTTGCGGCTCGGGGTGAGCCTTGGACCGGGATCCCCCTACGGCGGATTGATCGTGTAGAGAAGCGGCTGACCGGCTGTCGCTGATTGTTAACTGTTGGGCAGCTAATCGCACAGCCTGCGCCATTTCTTTTCCTTTTTGAAATCGCTCGGCCGGCTGTTTGGCCAGCGCCTTAAAAATTATTTGGGTCACCGCAGGAGGGATCCCGGATTGATACTGGACTGGATCAGGAACGGGGGCTTCGATGTGCATTTTGACGGCCGAAGCGGGGGTATGAATGGCAAACGGCAGCCGGCCGGTCGCCAGCTGGAATAGCACCGCCCCCAGGGCATAGAGATCAGCACGGCCGTCTATCTCTTGCCCTAAACATTGCTCTGGAGACATGTAAGGAAGCGTGCCGATCAAAGCCGCGTTGTCACCGTCAAGCCCTTCGACGGCCACTCGGGCAAGCCCAAAATCTGAGACCAGGGCCCGAATTAACGGATCACCGGGTCGATCTGCTTTTTCAAGCGGCCGTAGAAGCACGTTGTCCGGTTTTATATCGCGGTGAACAATGCCCAGGCTGTGAGCGTGATCCAGGGCATCGGCTACCTGAGCCACAATGGCCAAACTTTCCCAAAGGTTTATCAGCTTACCGGTAATTGAGATGGATCGCATCGTCGCCCCTAAACTTCCTCCGGAAACAAGACGCATGACCATATAAAGATATTGCTCGTAGGCACCAAAGTGATAAATTGGGACGATATTGGGATGATCCAGGCGAGCGGCCGCCTGTGCTTCCTGGAGGAATTGCTGCCGAAATGAGCGCTGCCGGGCCAAATGGCTGTGCATAACTTTGATAGCCACCTGACGGTTCAAGTTAATGTCTAATCCCTGATAGACAACACCCATCCCCCCTTCACCAAGCAGGCCCGTCAAACGATAGTGATCTATTTGCTGACCGATCAATTTGTCCATATTTGACACCCACAAATCAGATACCGCAACTTTAATCTGCTCTTTGCGGTAGATTGTGGTTCATCATGAGATTTTAACACAAATGTATTGGCTTCCGGCTTAGTAAAAAGATACTGTTTTTTTCTTACAATTCGGTTTTCTCTTTATCTCAGATATTGGACCGGTCCAATGCCAGAGATTCGAGATCTTACGATGTCAAGGCGTCCCATTCACGAAAAATTCACGTGATTTGGGGTTTTTTGTACCTGGATTTATCCGTTGGAGTGTAATTTTTACTACACATTCCCTAAATTTGGATCGTTACTATTGAGTGAGGAGCCTTTATGAAGAAGAGTGTGGTGTTAATCATTTTGAATAGTGGATAGGCGGGGAAAAATGCAGCATACCTTGAGTAAAGATCAGACCCAATCTGAGAATGGATCGTCGCGTCGTGACTTTTTAAAACAGCTTGGCGTGGCGGGCACCCTAATGGCTTTTGGCGGGGAAACAACATTGCTTTCATCAACGGCGCAGCTCTCCGCGGAGATGTCGGCCGTCAGTGCTTCGCCGCCTTCTGTGGCCCTGATTGCTTTAAACCGGATGGGCTTTGGTCCTCGCCTGGGGGATATCGCCGCCTTTGAGGCCCTTGGCGGTAACGATGTTGATCGGATGAATGCGTACGTCGATCAGCAGATCAACCCGGATACGATCGATGATTCAGCTTTTGACGCCCTTTATGCTCAATTTAATCCGCAAACGCTAAGTAAATCACGAACCCAGCTGTGGCAGGATCATATCGTTGCCGACCCGCAGTGGAACATTCGCATGCTCCCATTTTATGAAGTCGAGCGCATGACTTTTTTGCGGGCGATGTTTTCGAAAAAACAGCTGGTCGAGGTATTGGCTGATTTCTGGCACAATCATTTTAACGTTTACGCCTACGAGTATTACATCGGCCCTACGTGGCCGTATTTTGATCGCGAAGTTATTCGCAACAATATTTTTGGGAATTTCCGCGATATGCTGGGGTTGGTGGCTAAGAGCTCGGCGATGCTTTACTACCTGGATAATGCAGGCAATCGAGTGGCCGGCCCAAACGAAAACTATGCTCGGGAGCTGTTTGAACTACACACGTTAGGGGCTGAAAATTACCTCGGGGTTATGCCACAGGGAGATGTGCCTCTGGAAGACGGCGTGCCAGTCGGTTATGTGGATGGCGATATTTATGAAGCCACTCGCTGTTTTACCGGTTGGACGGTGAATGATCGCAATGATTACACTCCGGTAGGGAATACAGGTGAGGTGTATTATCGTGGCGATTGGCACGACCGTTTTCAAAAGTATGTGTTGGGTCAGTGGGTTCCTGCTGATCAAACGGTACAGCAAGATGGAGAAGCCGTACTGGATCGAGTTGCTTATCACAAGGGCACCAGCCGCTACATTGCTCGTAAACTTTGTCGCCGACTGATCAGCGATAATCCGCCGGAACCTCTGATTCAGTCGGCTGCTGATATTTTTTACAATCAGCGGTTTGCCAGCGATCAATTAAAACAGGTGGTGGAACACATTCTGAAATCAACGGAATTCCGCACAACCTGGGGGGAAAAGGTTAAGCGGCCGTTTGAGTATGTCGTCAGCGCCTGCCGTGCATTAGACTCGAACCTCGTCATCAAAACGTACGACAGCCCCAGCGATTCGTTTATGTGGAATTACGGCCGAACCAGCCAGAAACTCTTTCAGTGGCAGGCTCCGGATGGATATCCGGATGATAAAAACGCCTGGCTCTCAACCATGTCTTTGGTCATGAACTGGCGCATGGTCAAATGGTTTGTTGGGGCCAATCACAATGATATTTTTCATGCCGATATTGTGGGGCAAACGCCCACTAATCTGCAGACCGCTACAGAGCTCGCCGATTTTTGGATAAATCGCTTAATCCATCGCACCCTCGATGCCAATATTCGACAGGAAATCATCGATTTTATGGCCCAGGATGAGGGGGCGGATACCCCTCTGCCGGTATTCCAGGAATCTTGGCCTGGGCCTCAATACCGGAACCGCTTGCGGGTGATGGTGGCCCTTATACTGCAGATCCCTGCGTTTCACGAGAAATAAAGCATCACCAATTGCCTTTACTATTTCTGAGGTAAAACAATCATGATTAAAACAACCAGACGTGGGTTTATGGTTGGCTGTTCGGCCGCCATTGCCGGTATGGCCGGTGCTCGAATGAATTTTGCTGCCTTTGGCAGTGCAGAGGCTGAGCCCAACCAGGAGATATTGGTGGTGGTGTTCCTGCGCGGCGGATGGGATGTCCTTAATGTGGTTACTCCTCGTGTTGGTCATCCGGACCGCATACACTACGAGGAAAAACGGCCGGATTTAAGATTGCCGGATAATTCTTTGCTTCCCCTTGGCAGCCACGCTTTTGGTCTTCATCCATCAGCCACTGGATTACACGAGCTGTACAATGCAGGCAAGTTATCTATCGTGCAAGCCACGGGAATGCACAGCAATACTCGCAGCCATTTTGATGCTATGGCTTACATGGAGCTTGGCACACCCGACAGCCGATCTTCATCAACCGGCTGGATTACCCGACATATGCAGACCGCCACGTCGCTGCCGGAAGAAATGCTGTTTCCAGCTATGTCGGCCGGCAATTTGCAAAGTCAATCCCTCCTTGGGTATCACGAAGCGGTGGCTATGAGTTCGGTCTCCCGCTTTAATTTGCGCACCGGGCCGTGGGGATGGCATGATGAGCACGATCTTTCTCTCCAGAATATATACGGCGCCGGCACACCCGGCACATCACCGATTACAGATGCGGGTATGGCAGCCGTGGATGCGATGAAGTATGTAGATGATGCAACCGGTGGGAGCAGCAGCTACAATCCCAGTGGAGGCGCAGAGTACCCCAGCGGCAGTTTTGGCAACAACCTGAAGCTTATCGCCCAAATGATCAAGCTGCAGTTAGGTCTTCGGGTTGCCACAATTGATTTGGGTGGATGGGACACCCATGACAATCAAGCGTACAGCAACGGCACTCAAGGTCATTTCCCTAATCTCCTCAGGACACTATCCGACGGGATGCGGGCATTTTACACCGACCTGAGCGGGTGTAATTCAAATTATGATCGTCGCACGACCTTGGTGGTGATGAGCGAGTTTGGCCGTCGTCTTCGTGAAAATGATCAGCGAGGAACCGATCACGGTCATGGCGGTATGATGCTGGCCATGGGTGGCACGATAAATGGCGGTTTGTACGGACAGTGGCCTGGATTACACACGGATCAGCTGTATGATCAAGCGGATTTGGCCGTCACCACAGATTATCGCACCGTTTTATCCGAACTGCTGGTTAATCGACTGGAAAACAATAATCTCAGTCAGGTTTTCCCCAGCTACACAGGACATACACCGATGGGTATTTTTAACCCGGTGAACCCGGCCGTTGATTATGCCATCGCCTGTAATAATCGCACCTATTTGCCCTCCGTTCTCAAATAAATGGCATTAATCTGATACCCTCTTTCCTTGACGCACAGGGGACTTTAAGTGTCCTGTGCGTCTTTTTTTTGGTATGATCGAGCCCGTCCCAACATGCCCCTTCCCGCTTCGGGTTCAAGGGCGGACAGGTAGGCTGCAAACCACCTGTCATTCAGATTGGAGCGCAGCGGAGTGAAGAGCTGTCTTTCAGGAGGGCTGATTGGAAGAGATGAAAGCGCCTGGATGGCGAATGACACGAGCCAGCTGATTTGTGCCTTTCTTCTTGATTCATCTGCATAGAGCGTCATGTCACCTCGTCGATGGTTATTGATTTTATGGATTGGGTTTTTGGCCCTGCCTTTCACTGGATGTGAGACGTTAACCGCCGTTTCTCCAGCCACCCAGGTGTCCCAAGAGGCGGGCCCGGCCGTTCAGATCGTGCCGTCACCTGCCCCTTCTTTAACGCCGGAAAATGTGGCTCCGGCCGAGCGTTATCGCGCAGTCAGGATGTCTCTCTCTTCTGAGGTGCTGCCGGCTGAGGTAACACTCGATTTACTGATAAATAACGCCTGTACGCTGCAGCGGCCGGTCAAACCGATCTGGTCCGGCAGCGTGGTTATGCCAGAGGTGATGACCAACTGTGCTGCCGAACTGGCCCCCGACATGACCCCAGAAACCGTTTCTTTTCAATTAAATCCAACCGGGTTCCAGCCAGGATTTTATATTTTGGAGCTGAATGAGCTGCGCCAGCCCTTCACAATTTCCGCTGCCCAAACATTGCCGGTGGCCCCCACGGCGGTTTTGGAAACCGGCAGCAGCATCATTACCGGTCGCGTCTGGCACGATATTTGCCGCAATCAGGTGCAAAATACAGAGTTAATTGATGGATGTATTCGTCGGGGCGCTGACGATCAGCTGATTGCCAACGGCCGCATCGACGAGAACGAAGAGGGCATTCCCTTTATTTCAGTGATCCTGTGGTCCGGTGAATGCGGCAATATTCTGCTGGGAGCGGCCCAAACTGATCGGGTGGGCGCGTTTCGTTTTGAACAGCTGCCCGCCGGCCGATACTGTATTGAGCTGGACCTGCAAACCGCCTCTAACAGCGCTCTCTTGACTCCAGGGCAGTGGAGTACCCCTCCATCTGGCAATGGCCTCTCAGCCAGCTACACGGTAGATTTAGACGGCGTTGGCTTAAATGACCAGGTGTTGTTTGGTTGGGATTTTGCCTTGCTGCCCCGTTTGTCTGCTGAAGACAGCTGTCAAAATAAGGTTTGGCTCGAAGCGGGGGGGCTGCTGCCGGCCGGATCTGAGGTTTTGCAAAATGAAGAAATTATCAAGAGCTGGCAGGTGCAAAATATCGGTACCTGTTCCTGGTCGAGCGAATATCAGCTGGCGCCGCTCGATAAGGATGGGGTTGTTGATTTGGAGGCCGCCGTGGAAATCGGCCGGGAAATTGCCCCCGGAGCATCTGTCGAGCTGTCCTTAACCCTGATCGCCCCCGAAAGGCTCGGGCGCTGGCAGCAGCGCTGGATCATGTTAGATGATAAAAACACCCCGTTTGGCGTAGGATTAACCGAACAAAAGCCACTTTTACTCGATTTAGAAGTCATTTCACCTTAATTTTGCGATAGTCTAAGGGTAATCCGACCAAAGTACCTTAGAAATTCTTTGCAGTTACGGTTATAATGCATGGGGCTGTAAAATAAGATTATGTCATCCATCAGGAATCTGGCATAATAGATCCCAAATTGTTAGAAATTAGCCATCGGAGGCACGAATGGATCCAATTGAAGGTCAAAACTATTTTTACCCAAACCGCTGGGCCCGAATTATCTTAACCTCAGCCGAAGAAATCGTGGGTGAAAAAGGTGTGGCGGCCTTGCTGAATATGGCCGGGTTACAACAATATATTGGCAACTACCCGCCTGAAAACATGGAAAAAGAGTTTTCATTTACCGAGATTGGTAAATTGCAGCAGGCATTTTGGGACATGTACGGCCCACGTGGGGCCCGAGTATTTGCAACCCGAGCAGGACAGCAGTCTTTGAAAGACGGTTTAACCAGCTTTGGTAGCGTGGCTCGCGCGGCCCAGGTGGCGATGAAAATCGGTTCAATGGAAAAACGGATCCAGACCGGCCTTCACTTCTTTGCCAAATTTTTTAATACGGTTTCTGACCAGGTCGTTCGCGTTGATGAAGACGATGAACACTGGATTTGGGTGATTGAAAGATGCCCGTTGTGCACCGGCCGTACATCGGATAAACCGGTGTGTCATCTGGCGGTTGGCGTTTTACAAGGCGCGCTGGCCTGGGCCAGCGAAGGAAAACAATATCGCATCACGCCGATAGAATGTATCGCCTGCGGTGATAAAGAGTCAATCATCAAAATTGAAAAAAGTGCGATCGAATAGGTAAAAAAATTAAAAGAGCCCTTCAGATTCTGAAGGGCTCTTTTTTTTTGTAATATTTTTGACCTAAATGACCGGGGTTGCTTTAATTCGTTCCCTGCACGACTTCATCACCCCAATCTTCCGCAAAGATTAAGTTGTTTTGTTCATCCAGAAGTTCAATCCGTTCGACCGCCCATTTGCCATCACGAGCTTCCAAAAAAGATTGATTAACCAGGGGAACGTGATTGACCTGTCCATCTTGCCACACGATACGCACCGCATGCCCGATTTCGCTGCGGCCAAAGACCGTTGTATGACGCGGGGTGCCTGAAAAAAGCTCAATCTGGCTGTTACCGGTGTAAGCGGCTTGGAACAAGGTGTCGGTGCTGCATCCCCCAAGAAGCATATCGTGCGGCTGATAAGTGCCGTTTACCTGAATGAGATAAGTACCGGCCATACATGAGGCACCTGACTCATCTATCCAGCTCGTCAACAGGAGCTGACCGGTTCCAAACGGTTTTTCTTGCAGAATGTTGATCTCGCCTTTGTTGGGCGCAGCGTTTAATTCGGAAGGGGAGTTGGGCTGGCAGGCAGCCAAGAGTAGAAGTAAAAAGAGCAGGAAGAGAAGGGTTGTTCTACGAAACATCTGTAGTTCTCCGTGAGTTTTTGCCCGTATAGCCAATCGGCCATGTTCAAAAGGTAACATGAAAGGGGCGGAGTTTCTGTAGGAGATTAGTCCTGAAAGAGAACGACACTTATTAAAAATCATAGCCTGATATACTCGTTCAAATTGTTCATTAGAATACAGCTATACGATAAACCTTGACGTCCAAAACGACAGCAATATCAAATTGGTTCCCACAACGTTTATTTGCTGTATAAGGTAACATCTACAGTACGAATATTAGGCGATTTTAGGTGCAGCGACTTGATGGGAGGCTGATGGATTAATGACGGGTTCCTGACGGATAAGGTGGGAAACGGAGGATTTGCGCGGGCGGTTTTGAGTTTTGATAAATAGATACCGATATCGCATCGTCATTCCCGCGAAAGCGGGAATCCATTGTATGGCCACTGGTGGATCCCCGCCGTCGTTTACCCCCGTGAAGACGGGGGCCAGGATGACGGGCCTGTTTTGGAAGACGGTTCATATCCGCATTGATTAGTAAATCTTCAATACCGCCCCGGTTGGCTGAGCTGCTCCAGGTGTGTGAGTTCCCACAGAAGATTTTTTCGAGCCGTTGTTTCTAATTGGGTGGCGATGGGATCATGAAAATAGAGGCGTGACCGGTCTAAAAAACGTTTTAGAACATCGCGTCGGCCGATTTGGTAAGCGCTGTCAGGGACCCAACTGTACTCCTGCCGAATCGCCTGAGCATAGAGGCGATAGTGATCGGCCGGCATCCCCAAAATTGCTAAATCGGCATCAACCGTTAAACCCTCGGCCGCATTCTGAGGGTGATGATGTTTGGTGGCCATAATCAGCGCGGCCGCTTGTTTCAGCATATCAGCGTCTATGGGCGTTGGCCGCAGCCATTCAATCAGCAGCTGGGCACTTCTTTCTTCGTTGTCTGTTTTTTGCGGGTCATAAACGATATCGTGGAACCACAGCGCCAGGAAAACTAGATCTATATGTTCAACCAGGTGAGCCCAGCGCTGGGCAAAGGAGATCGTTTGTTCAATGTGAGTCAGGTTGTGATAGGGCAGCAGGTTGCCTTGATACGCCTCGAAAAGACGATATGCG
The DNA here is from genome assembly GCA_030065875.1 of Ardenticatenaceae bacterium. Lineage (GTDB taxonomy): Bacteria > Chloroflexota > Anaerolineae > Promineifilales > Promineifilaceae > WTJY01. The sequence goes on from JASJCR010000001.1 coordinate 67,045, forward strand.
AGGGTTTGGGCGGTCTTCTGGAGGCACCCCAGCCGGATGAATAGATCAACTGGAGAGTTAGAAATATCTTCCATTGCGGTTGGTGGAATGGTGTCTAAATAGCTGACGGTTATTCAAAACCGGGCCCCGACCCATCCTGATGCTAATCATTTGTGGTGACCGGTAAATATGTTTTTGGCCCTTCTATACCAAAGACCGCATAAAATCCAAAATTTTCTCCATCGGCCGAGACGTAATCAGCTGATTGGTTAACGCTGGGATTTTTGGCCAATTCCCACGAGCTTCCGTTCCAGAAATACCAGCTCAACGATGCTTCTTCTGAATAATTTGTGCCGTAGAATGAGTATTGTAATTCCATATCAAATGACGCCCCTGGCTGGGGGACGGCCGGTTGACTATTGCTGGAGTAGCTGCCGTATACTTCATATTGATAGTGGGTTGTTTGCAGAGGTGGCATCGGGGTAGCCGGCAGCTGTGACGCATCCAAAGCTTTGTAAGTCAAGTTAACCGTCTGGTTGACAAAACCACCTGGAAAATCAAGGGTCGTATCGGCCGTATTCACCGACCCACCACTGGCTGCAGAAATGACCGTTTCAACCGTTGGCAGCGGTGTTGGTGACGGGGTTGGGGTCGGTGACGGTGTCGATGTTGGGGTTGGTGTAAATGTCGCCGTCGGAACTGGGGTTGGCGTCGCGAAGTCGCTGCTGTTTCTGAAATTAGCGGCTACGATGGCGTTATTATTGAGTGAAAGGCGGTTATCGGCCGAGTTGGATGAACTGGAGGAAATGCCGGTTGGCCCATAGATGCTGTAGTTGACGTTGGGGTTTGACCAATGATTGACTCGCGTACAGCCACCCGGACAATTGTAGGCCATGACCGTCCGAAAATCCCCTTGCGGATCCTGATACCCGTAGCTGTAGGGGTTTACGCCGGGAGACCCAGCGTTGTTGCGGTCGTGGGTGCTGCCCAAATTGTGGCCGATTTCATGACCAAAGCTATAGTAGCCGGTGGCACAGTCGTGGGCCACCACGCTAAAACCACTGGGGGCTCCGGCAACCGAGGAAGAGGTGGTGATCAAATAGGCCAGTCCACAGTAGCCGGTTTGATTCCCGTCGGTAATCAAAACGACCAAATCAGCGGCGTACTCGTTGCGTATAGCATGAACGGAATCCATATACCCATCTGCTGTCCCGGCGATTCTAGAAAGATCTGTACTGATATTTCCGCTATCATCATACGATATTTCCTGCTGGTGCATCAACCGAACGCGGTGGTTCACCTGGCTGTTGGCATAGCCGGTATTGGTCTCGCTCACGGCAGTATTAATCAGGGCCTGCATGGCGCTGGTTCCCCCGGCGGAGTTTCTGGCATCGGGTGTGTAAACAACGAGCAAATCAATCAGGGACCCGTCATCGGCCATGGTCTGATTGAGGTCAGCTCCTAGTGTTAAATCGTTTGGGCCACCCTCACCATGGATAATTATTGGTTCCCCATCAATTCGGCCGTGATGGCCAACTTCTTCGATGATATGTAATCCTTCACCAAGCGGCCGAATCTTAAAAATTTGATCCCCCATGTGCACGGTGCCCACCAAAACTGAGCCGTTGACCGAAAAAGTAACGTCCGATGAATTTAAGTCGGGAATCACCCCAACCCAGGAGAAACTGCCGTCCTGATATTCGTCTAGACGGGAAAACATCACCTTAAACGCCAGATCCGGGAAAAGCTGAATTTGGATATCGCTGCGACTTCTCTGCAAAACCGTCGGATCGACGTGAACGAGCTGCTGCCTTATCACCGGCAGGGAAGCGCGGGTGTCGAAGGCCGTGGATTGATCGGTGACCGGAGTGAAGAGAGGCGGGAGTTCCTGATTGGCAACCACAGTTACCCATCCCAAGCCTAGAAGCAGTAAGATGAGTGTAAAATCAAACAGGGAACTCCGACGGTGAAAAAACTTTTTCCAATTCATGCTGTGGCCTTGTAGCTGTTTTAACGGTGGAAAATCCACACAGGCTTGCGAAATTGTATTATTGAGATTACTGTAATCGTAACTTTTTATAGTGTGCCTCACAATGGCACGAAAGTGCCATCGTTTGGTTAACATTCTAGATGTTGTTTAATCTAAATTTTTCGTTCCCTTCACAGTCACATTTGGTCAATGGTGAAAGATGAGTTTAAAAATCGGTCAAATAAACACATTTTGCTCTTACTGCGGTACGCGATTTGAAAATGTAAAAGGATATCCACGCCGCTGCCGTCAGTGTCAGAAGTTGACCTTTCGCAACCCGGTTCCAGTTGCGGTTTTACTGGTGCCTGTCCATGATGAAAACGAGAAGGTTAACCTGCTAACGGTGCGGCGCGGCATTCGGCCGGGCAAGGGGGAGCTGGCTTTGCCCGGCGGTTTCCTGGAAGTGGATGAAACGTGGCAGGAGGGCGCGGTGCGCGAACTGCGGGAAGAAACCCAGGTTGACCTTACTTCCTCGAGCGTCACCCCTTTTGCGATTGAAAGCGCTCCCGACGGAACCCTACTCCTGTTTGGTGTGACCAGGCCGATCAAGCGTGAGGTTTTGTTCACGTTTAAACCCTCGCGAGAAGTTGAAGCATTGGTGTTAATCGACCGGCCGGTGCCGATGGCGTTTTCGCTCCACAAACAAATGGTCACCCGATTTTTTGCCTAAACAATTGAACTCAACCTATATCGTGACTTTTATCTCCTTCGCCCATGGCATCTGTCACTGATTGATGGGAAGCCGTTCGTCTACAATTCATGTACCAAGTCTGAATTTTATCTGGCATTGATCTGATGCCTGGATAAAAACTCCCGATTTTTCACTTCGATGTTGAACGATTCGTTTACATCAGGAGGATTCCTATGAAAGCTGTGTATTACGAACTCAAGGAAACACGGCCGAGGGCGGCTGTGGCTGAATATTTGCGCGATTTAATCGCTCAAATTGAATTTGGAGAATTTTTGTTGCCAACTGAAGGTGGGCTGCCCTATCTCGATTTACCGGAGAATATGCTGCTGGAGGTGAAAGTCGCCAGCAAAGAAAAGAAGGCCCAGGGACGGAAAAGATTCAAAATTGAAGTGGAATTAAAGTGGAGTGATCCTCTCTTGCCGGAGGATATGTCAGATTTGGAAGAAGAACCTTTTGAGGTTCAAGAAACCGTTCAGGCTGAAGCAAAAGCGATGCTTCAGTCATGATGTACGTTGTGACCTGGACGCACGCTTCAGGTCACATATTTGATCCACCCCTCATATTTTCAAACGAGATGCCCTTATGATCAAACAAAAACAAGCGGCTCCCCCCTCGGATGATGTGCGTTGGCGGTTTGTCATGGCCACGATGAGACGGAATGGTTTTCGCCGCAGCGCCTTAATCGAGACGCTGCATACCGTTCAGGAAACATTCGGTTTTTTGGATGAGGAATCGTTGCGCTATGTGGCTTCATCCCTCAACACACCCCTCAGTCAAGTATATGGAGTCTCCACCTTTTATCACCTGTTCAAATTAAAGCCGGCCGGTAAACATACCTGTGTTGTATGCACCGGGACCGCCTGCTATATCAAGGGGAGCTCAAATTTACTCAAGCAGGTTGAAAAGGATTACGACATCAAGCCAGGTGAAACTACACCTGATAACCAGATCTCACTCCTCACGGCTCGATGTGTAGGGGCGTGTGGTGTGGCCCCGGTGGCTATTTATGACGGGACGATACAGGGTGAACTCACCGCTGACAAGGCGGTTGCCCTGCTCGAGAGGTATCAGGATGATTGACCGTTTTGAAAAAATAAAAAGGAAAGAGCGGGAAGCGGCAGCCGGTGTGGATTACACCATTGGGGTTTGTGTGGCTGCCAGCTGTCTTTCCCTTCAAGGTGATAAGGTTTTAGATGCCTTCCAGGAAGGGATTGAAGGTCCAAAAGAAGAGGGTTCACCACCTTCTCGCTGTCGGGCCAAGGGTGTTGGGTGCCTGGGCTTGTGTTCCCGAGGACCACTGGTTTCGGTAACAAAACAACAAGATCAACCGGCCGATGATCAATCTCGGGTGCTTTATCAGGACGTCACCGTGGATGATGCCCCACGGATTTTAGAAGCCCATGAGGCGGATAAAACGGTTCCGGATATTCTTTGCCCAACAGACACGCCGTTTTTTGAGCGTCAAATCAAAATTGTGCTGGAAAACAGTGGCAAAATCGACCCGACCCGTATCGAAGAGTACATAGCCGCCGACGGTTACCATGCTTTGCTGGAAGCCGTAACGGAAATGACCCCCAATCAGGTAATTGACGAAATTGTGCGCAGCGGTCTGCGCGGCCGAGGCGGTGGTGGTTACCCAACCGGGTTAAAATGGACCACGGTAGCCAAAGCTCAAGAAGAAAAAGTCAAATATGTGATTTGTAATGCGGACGAAGGGGACCCCGGAGCGTTTATGGACCGCAGCGTTCTGGAGAGCGATCCTCACCGCATCATTGAAGGCATGACGATCGCTGGATATGCGGTTGGGGCCAGCCGCGGCTACATTTACGTGCGCGGTGAATATCCTCTGGCGATTGGTCGTCTCAAAAAAGCGATCAACCAGGCCCGCCGTCAAAACGTTTTGGGCAACGGGATATGCGGTACGACGTTTAATTTCCAGATTGAAATTCGTTTGGGAGCCGGGGCCTTTGTTTGTGGGGAGGAAACAGCCCTCATCGCTTCGATTGAAGGGAAGCGAGGTCAACCACGGCCGCGGCCGCCCTACCCGGCCGAGTTGGGGTTGTGGCATGAACCCACCCTCATTAATAACGTCGAAACTTTCGCCAATATCGCGCCCATTATTCGCAATGGTGGTGATTGGTTTGCCTCATATGGCACGGCGACCAGCAATGGCACAAAAGTGTTCGCCCTGGCCGGGAGCGTGGCCAAAAACGGCTTAATTGAAGTGCCGATGGGCATTACCCTGCACGAAATTGTCGAAGAATTGGGCGGCGGTACGGCCAATGGACATCAAATTAAAGCGGTTCAGACCGGTGGTCCATCTGGCGGCTGTATCCCAGCTTCTTATTTTGAGACTCCCGTAGATTATGAATCATTAAAGAAATTAGGTTCAATTATGGGTTCTGGCGGGTTAATTACCATGGATGAAACGTCCAACATGGTTGACGTCGCTCGTTACTTCATGGAATTTTGCATGGCTGAATCGTGCGGTAAGTGCGTTCCTTGCCGGGTTGGTACGGTTCATCTTCACAATTTGCTGGACAAAATTTACAACGGCAAGGCAACCCATAAAGATTTAGCCTTGCTGGAGCGTCTGTGCTCTTTTGTCAGTGAAACCAGCCTGTGCGGCCTTGGACAAGCGGCTCCAAATCCGATTAGAAGCACGCTTCGTTTCTTCCGCGAAGAGTATCTCGATCTGCTGGTGGATGAACCGGTTCACGCAATATCAGAGGAGGTGGCCGCATGAAACGCGCCCGCGTCATAACCTTTAAAATTGATGGCCAGGATATCGGGGCTCATGAAGATGAAACGATCCTCGAGCTGGCTCGCCAAAATGGAATTTACATTCCTACCCTTTGTTTCCTGGAGGGATTGAGCCAGTATGGCGGATGCCGCCTCTGCGTGGTTGAGGTAAAAGGAACCGACCGTCTTTTCCCGGCCTGCACAACCTATCCGATAGAAGGTATGGAAGTATTTACCGATTCAGACCGCCTGCATGGGTATCGTCAGGACATTTTGCAGTTTCTCTTTTCTGAGCGCAATCACGTTTGTTCCGTGTGCGTCTCCAATGGAAATTGTGAACTCCAGGGTTTGGCATTTTCGACCGGTATGGATCATGTCGAGGTCCCCTATCTCAATCCACAGCTGGATGTGGATGCCAGCCATCCATTATTTGGCCTCGACCACAACCGCTGCGTGATGTGTACTCGCTGCGTACGCGTGTGTGATGAGATCGAGGGGGCGCATACCTGGGACGTGGTCGGCCGAGGGGCCGATGCCCGAATCGTGGCTGACTTGAACCAGCCGTGGGGTGAAGCGGCCAGCTGCACCAGCTGCGGCAAATGCGTCCAGGTGTGCCCAACCGGGGCCCTCTTCCGCAAAGGCGCGTCGGTCGCAGAGATGCGCAAGCAGGCGACTTTCCTGCCGTATCTCAGTCAAATGCGCGCCGGTTGGCAAAATGAGGAGAAGTAATAAAACCGATGAGTAAAGCAAAAATCGCTACAGTTTGGCTGGATGGTTGCTCCGGCTGCCACATGTCGCTCTTGGATATGGACGAGCGTTTGATCGAAATCGCCCAGGCGGCCGATCTGGTTTACAGTCCGCTTGTGGACCCCAAAGATTTCCCCGATCAGGTCGACGTGACCCTGGTAGAAGGTGCTGTTAGCAGCGAAGATGATTTGGAAAAAATCAAGAAGGTGCGCGCCCATACCGGCGTTCTGGTTTCCCTGGGAGATTGTGCCGTAACGGCCAACGTGCCCGGCATGCGCAACCCGTTCAAAGTAGACAGCATCATGGATCGCGCTTATTTGGAGAATGCCGATACCAATCAGCAAATTCCCCTTGAGGTTATTCCTCCCCTGCTGCCCATGTCGGTGCCCATACACCATGTCGTCGATGTCGATGTGGTTGTGCCCGGATGCCCACCTTCTGCCGATACCATCTATTACGTTATGACCGAGCTCTTGGCCGGCCGGACGCCAGATTTATCTGGCAAAACCCGGTTTGGCATTTGATGCTCATGGAGGAATCATGGCCAAAACGATTACTATCGATCCGGTAACCCGGATTGAAGGACACAGTAAAATCACCATTCAGCTTGATGATCGAGGGCAGGTTGCTGACGCCCGTTTTCACGTCACCCAATTTCGGGGGTTTGAAAAGATAACCGAAGGACGGCCGTTTTACGAGATGCCCTCGCTGACCGCCCGCATTTGCGGAATTTGCCCGGTTAGCCATCTGATCGCATCCGCCAAAACCGGTGATGATCTGCTGGCCGTTCAGATCCCGGAAACGGCCGGCAACCTGCGGCGTATTATGAACCTGGCCCAAATTGCTCAATCGCATGCGCTCAGCTTCTTCTATTTGTCCTCCCCCGACTTTGTGATGGGATTTGACAGCGATCCCGCAGCGCGCAACATTTTTGGGGTGATGCAAAAATACCCTGACCTGGCTGAAGATGGGATCGCTCTGCGCAAATTTGGTCAGGAGATCATCGAATTACTGGGCGGCAAACGGATTCATCCGGCGTGGGTTGTACCCGGTGGTGTGAGCGCTCCGCTTTCTGAAGAGCATCACCAGGAAATTACCCAAATGCTCCCGGACGCCCTAGAGCGGATTCAGCGAACCTTGCGCTGGTTTAAAGGGGTGTACGAGACATTTGACGATGAAACCCGCACCTTTGCCAACTTCCCATCGTTGTTCATGGGACTCGTAGATGAAGAAGGTGAACTGGCCCTCTACGACGGCCGGCTGCGAATTGTCGATGCCGTGGGCAATATCGTCGCTGATCAGCTTGACCCGTCCCGCTATATGGACTTTTTGGGTGAAGCGGTTGAGCCAGACAGCTATCTGAAATCCCCCTATTACAAACCGCACGGTTACCCGGCCGGGATATATCGGGTAGGCCCCCTGGCGCGGATGAACATTATTTCCCGCTGCGGTACCCCGCTGGCCGATCAGGAATGGGCTGAATTTTGCTCGATTCATCGTGGCGCGGTCCTGAGCTCGTTCCAGTATCACTATGCTCGACTGGTAGAGATTTTGTACTGTATCGAGCGGATCCAGCAGCTGTTGGATACCCCGACGATTCTCAGCAAACACGTGCGGGCTCACGCTTCGCCAAATCGGTTTGAAGGGATTGGCACGTCTGAAGCGCCGCGCGGCACCTTGATGCATCATTACAAAATTGACGAAAACGGCCTGATTCGCTGGGTAAATCTGATTATCGCCACTGGTCACAACAATATGGCCATGAACCAGGGCGTAAAGCAGGTGGCCCAACATTTTATCCGCTCGACCAATATCGAGGAAAGCATGTTAAATCGGGTTGAAGGGGTGATTCGCTGCTTTGATCCTTGTCTCAGCTGCTCTACCCACGCTGTTGGACAGATGCCGCTGCACGTGCAGCTTATCGGCCCGGACGGAGAATTACTCGACGAAAAGGTCCGGGGATAATGTGATTTGCGTAATCGGGATCGGCAATCCACTCCGCGGCGATGATGGTGTGGGGTGGGTTGTGGCGGATCGCTTGAGAAGTGAACCGAAGATGGCAGGTGTAAAGATTGTCACCTGCCATCAGCTGCTCCCTGAAATGGCGGCCGACTTAAACCAGGTAGAAACGGTTATTTTTGTAGATGCGGCGGCAGGGGGGGCTGCAGGGGAAACTGCGGTCAGCCTCGTTAAAGAAGACAATACCGAATTGGTTTCTACCCATCATTTGAGCCCGGCCGCTCTGCTAGCCTACACCGAACTCCTCTATGGTCAACTCCCCACCGCGTATTTGGTGACCGTCGGCGGGGCATCTTTTGATCTCGGGGAATCCCTCTCTCCTGAGGTGGCTGCCCAACTGCCCACGGTACTGCAAGCCGTAAAGAAACTTTTGCCTGATCATTCATTGACGTCAAGCGGGATAGGTGGATTTGCCTGATTTTGCCCCATGACGTGTTGTTCGTGGATTGTTTTGTTGCGGTGGGGCATATCCGCCGGCAGGGGGAAGGGGACGTCGTGTTTGAGCAGGAGCTTGCGCAGCAGGTAGATAAACAGCCGGGCATCATAAACCGGATCCTGACCGCGGTATTGGGCTGGATCGCGGTTAACCAGCGCTCTCGTTATCGTGTAGCCATCATTAAGGGGGGCGAATTGAGCGGTAAAGATGCAGCTGCCGCTGGCCACCCGAAAAATATCGAGCTGCAAATCATCATTGAAAACCAGGCGCCATTTGTCCTGGGGAGAGGCTGGTTCAAATCCTTTTTGGATTAAGGCAAATGCCTCTGGTTCAATTTCCGCCTCAATTTCCAGATCGGCCGTTAACTTCGGCATCTCTTTATAGTGACCGTCCACTTGACCTCTCCCTAATCTTTCAACTCCAACCAATTTCGTCCAATATTTGCATCCACTTTGAGGGGAACATCAAGCTGATATGCTTTGCTCATGGTGTTGATCACCAGCTCTCGAACCGCATCCACTTCGTGTTCGGGAAGCTCTAAAACCAATTCATCGTGGACCTGCAAGATCATTCGCGCTTCGTATTTTGCGGTCAGCTTCTGATGGAGCTCGATCATGGCCACCTTGATAATATCAGCCGCTGATCCCTGAATGGGGTGATTAATAGCTTCCCGTTCGGCCGCCTGCTGCAGGTGACCACGGCCTGATCTTCCCAAAGCCGGGAACATGCGCCGGCGGCCGAGTAAGGTTTCCACATAGCCGTTTTCACGGGCTTTGCGTTTGGTTTCATCGAGATACTGCTGTACGCCGGGGAATCGCTCAAAATACACCTCGATAAATTCGCGCGCTTCGGCCAGGGTTAATTCAGAATCGCGAGACAAACGAAAGGCCCCCATCCCGTAGATCAGGCCAAAATTCACCGATTTGGCAAAACGGCGCTGATTGAAGGTCACCTCATCGGCTTTGATCCCGTAAACGGCCGCCGCGGTGGCTCGATGAATATCCTGATCTTGGCGAAAGGCATCAAGCAGCGCTTCATCCTGACTGATATGGGCCAAAATACGCAGCTCGACCTGCGAATAATCGGCCGCCAGGAACAGCCAGCCCGGCCGCGGGATAAACCCCTGCCGAATGCGTCGTCCTTCTTCAGTGCGGATCGGTATATTTTGCAAATTTGGGTTTCTGCTGGCGATCCGCCCGGTAACCGTACCTGTTTGCATGAAGCTGGTATGGATACGACCGGTTTTTTTGCTCACCATAAGCGGCAGGGCGTCAACATAGGTGCTTTTAAGCTTCCCCAATTCGCGATATTCAATGATGTGTTTGACAATGCCGCTCTCATCAAGAGGCTCGATCCCCTTGAGTACATCAGACGCGGTTGAAAAATGACCGCTCTTGGTTTTTCGCAGCCGCTCGTGGGGTAGATCGAGCTCTTTAAACAAGACATCGCTGAGCTGTTGGGTGGAATTGACGTTAAACGGATGCCCGGCAATGTCGTGAATCCGGCTTTCCAGCTGGGCCAGGCGGCCGGTCAGGTCCGCTGACAATGCGGTAAAAAATTCCCCGTTGATCGTGACCCCTTCCGCTTCCATATCGGCCAGCACCGGGATGATGGCCATTTCTAAATCGAGGAGTTTTCCGAGGTTGAGCTCCTCGATTTCCGGCCGCAGCGTGCCGGCCAGGCGGAGGGTCATATCCGCATCGGCCGCGGCGTAGGGGGCCGCATCTTCAATTGGCACCTCGGCAAAGCTCTTTTGTTTTTTTCCTTTGCCAATTAACCCCTCAATCTCAGTCATGGTGATGCGCAGCCGGTGGCTGGTCAATGCTTTTAAGCCCAGGAACTTGCTGTTGGGATCGGTCAACCATTCAGCGATCATCGTATCGCAGGTGAGAGGGTCCACGGCAATGCCAAATCGATCGAGGATGGCGTAATCGTACTTGGCATTGTGGGCGATTTTGCCGATATTGGGGTTGGTCAAAGCCGGTTTAAGGGCGGTCAATACCGCTTCTAATTCGAGCTGGCCTTCGGCGAGCTGTCGTTCCCCGGCAAATAAATTCATTTGACCTGTATCTGTCTGCCCGGCATCTTTTAGGTGCCCGACCGGAATGTAGTAACCGACCGGCGGTTCAACCGCCAGGGCGATACCCACAATTTCAGCTTCTCGCTCATCCAGGCTGGTTGTCTCGAGATCAAAAGCGATTTCGGTGGCCTGCTCCAGCGCTTTTTTCAAAGTGGCCAGCTCGGCCGCGGTGCGCACCACAACTGTTTCCGTAGGTTGACCTTCCTCCACTTCATCAAGCGGCGGGCCAAAGCCAGGTAGATTTTTCTCACCGCTGATAAACGCCTCTCGCAGGCGGCTGCTTTGGGTGCGAAATTCAAGGGTTTCGAACAGATCGAGAACCGGATAGGGATCAAAATCGTGCGTGCGGCACGCCTCCAAATCGAGTTCGATAGGGGCGTCGGTGACGATACGCGCTAGCTTCTGGCTCAGATAGGCGGCATCTTTATGCTCGGCCAGCTTGTTGGCAAAACGCGCTTTTATCTCCGTCAGGTTGTCGTAAATATTGTCGAGGGTTTCATACTCTCCGAGAAGCATGATGGCGGTTTTGTCACCCACCCCTTTTACACCAGGGATATTGTCACTGGTATCTCCCACAATCGCCTTGTAATCGACAACTTGATCCGGCCGGACCTTCATTTTTTGCACGACCCCTGCCGGATCGTAGATTTGTGGTCCTTTGCTCCATTTTCCTGGGGGCAGCTCGACGGTTGTGTTTTCATCAACCAGCTGCAATAAATCGCGATCGCCGGTGATGATGGTAACCGGTACGTCAAATTTCTTGGCCTGTCGGGCAATGGTGCCTAATACATCGTCCGCTTCGTATCCATCAAGGGTTAAAACCGGGATGTTTAGCGTTTTGACCACTTCCTGAATGCGGGCAATTTGGTCCCTAAGCTCATCCGGCATTTTCTCCCGGGTGCCTTTATATTCTTCAAACCAATCGTCGCGAAACGTGCGGCCGACATCAAAACTCACCGCCAGATATTTGGGCGGATCATCTGAAATAATTAAATCAAGCAATCTGCGCACAAAGCCAAAGGTCGCGTTGGTGTGTTCTCCGTTTTTTGTGGTGAACTGTTCCAGCGGGAGGGCAAAGAACATGCGGTAAGCAAGCGCATGGCCGTCAATTAATACCAGTTTGTTGTTGTCCATTTAGGGATTATAAAAGGGGGAATAGAGGGGGGCAAACCGACTTTGGAGATTTCTAGATTAAACCTTAGAGAGAGTGAGTTGAATCACTCATTGAAGACGATACCTGAGCTTGTTGAAGGCTGAGTCGGATGGCTTCGATAGGCTCAGCCTGCGCTTTTCTGGCGTTCTTAAGCGAATCACAATAAGTTTTATTTAAAAACAGCCACGGATTTCACAGATTGACTCTGATTTTTCTCCTTTAATCTGCGTAATCTGTGGATAATTTATTTTTGAATAGTTTTTGTAATTCACTTAGAGACTTTTTTATTACTCAGAGAAAAAGAAATCACGGCCGAGTTACCAAAAAACGCAGAGAATGTCCAAGTAGGAGGACACTCTCTGCGTTTTGACGGCCTTGCCCGTGATCTCTCTAAAGCCTGATTTTAGTTGATTAAAGCTCCCAGCAAAACAATTTCCCCGGTACGCTGGAAGCTGCCGCCCGACGGCTCAATTGATACGCCTAAGGTATCAAAGGTCGAGAAGGGAAAGGGAGCATGAATGACGATAAAGTCTTCACCACTGCTGTTGACCTCAAAGGTTTCAGCGGTATCGTGCTCGCTGCCGCGAATCAGCAGAACCTGATATACCTCGTCCTCCGCCAGCGGGGGCAGGTTTGATACCGATAAGATGGCGACATCACTCTCCGGATCGATGATCACCTGACCGGTTGCCTCCGGTTCAAGTTCGGTACCTCCCACCTCATAGAGTTGTGAGTTTGGAGAATCAAAGAGTGAAACCACTCGCTCCGTTTCCGCCAATCTCTCCTCGATTTCGGCCGCTTCAGCTAACATTTCAGTATTGGATGATTCGATTGCAGCCAGGCTGGCGGCCAGCTCATCGCGTTCCTCGACAAGAGCCGCTAATTGTTCTTCAAGGGTATCATTGGCCGTACCTTGTTGGATGAGCTGATCTTCTAGGGTATGACGGTCATCCTCAAGAGAGACCACCTGTCCTTCAAGTATTTCATTTTTGGCGATTAAGGTTTCGCGCTCAGCGGCCGCGGTTACCGAGTTCGATTCAAGAGCAACCAGATCACTCTTCAAGGTTGAAACTTGCTGGTTGAGAAACCAAACCATCCCTACCATGGCTACAAAACCGGCCATGGCGGCACCGGTAACCAAAGGGGTAGTAAATAAAAAGCTCAAAAAGGCCGCCAGCCCACCCGACTCACTTTCAGGTTCCACGCGAGCGATCGGGGAAGCTTGCGAGGTCGCTGCGGGCGCTTTAAAGCGGTGAACAGCACTTTTTTCGACCCGACTCATAAGATCTGCGGTCATTTCCGCTGATGGCTGCATTGGAGGGACAGCGAGCGGCAGTAGCACTGTTGTTTCGGTCAAATCAGCTAATTCTGCTTCCAAAAATGGATCCCGGTGCAGGGCAACTTCCAGAAGGCGAGCTTCTTCTTCAGTTAACCCCCCAAGAGCATAAAGGGGAAGCAATTCTCTGATGTCGTTGTCGTCAAACCCGTCTTCCGGGTTGTAATCTTGGTGATGAGTCATTCTTCAAACCCTTCAATCGACAGGATATCCTGTAATTTTTGCAGGGCCAGTCTTGCTCGAGTATTGACTGTTCCCAGCGGGATATCGTATTCAGCCGCAATTTCGCGGCGAGTCTTGCCTTCAAAAAATGTCCAAACCACAATATTTCTTTGATTTTCAGGCAGTTGACTCAGGGCACGGGCAATGTGTTCCCTACGGTCTCTTATCCAGGTTTCTTCAAAGACATCGTGGTCATCGGCGGCGACATAGGCAGATGGTCCATCCTCTTCAGCATCAAAACTGTCGCTCAGAGCCTGAAAGTGGATTTTCTTCTGCCTACGAATGGCATCGATGGCAAGATTGCGAGCAATGCCATACATCCAGTTGACAAAGGATCCGCGGCTTTTTTGATACCCGGAAGCGTTTTGCCAAACCCGCCAAAATGTTTCTTGAGTTAACTCTTCGGCTAACCCACGATTTCTGACCATGCGGTAGGTGAACCCTAGCACAACCGGTGCGTATTTATCGTACAGCGTCCGGTACGCATGGACATCTCCATGTGATATAACGAGATGGATCAGCTGTTGATCATCTCCTGTTGAATCCTTAACTGGCATTTTATCTTTAACGCGGAACATGTTAAGCCACTGTGTCTGTATGTAAATACGGACGAGCGACCGTTTTGTATGTATTAGCACCTTATTTTACAAAAGATTTACGGATAAAAAAAACGGGAATTATTCAAATTGCGTTTTTTTTCACAAATTCTCTTGACCCTCCTTGCCGGGTCTTTTATAATCATATTGTTCAAAATTTTTTGAAAGTTGTGAAAGTCAAATTTTGGATAAACTTTTTTCAGCTATTCGGTACAAAAATTCAGGGAATATTCCTCGAATCGCAGTAAAGAATTAACATTTTGACCCATCTATTAAAAGCAAGTGTGTATAGATTGGATTGATCAGTAGTTAGTAAGCAAACCAGGAGCGATGAACTGCTAAAATGGCATGGCGTGACTCCTGTTTAGAAGGAAAAAATCATGCAAATTTACAATATTGACACGGCTTTAACGGCCGTAGAAGACGCCCTTATTTCAGTCGTTGACACAGATGTCGAAACGCTGAAGGATGCCAGTGAGCATATCATTCTTTCTGGGGGAAAACGAGTCCGTCCGCAACTGTTAATATTGGCTTACCAGGCTAGTGGTGGGAAAAATTTAGCGGAAAGTATTAGAATTGCGGCCGCTATCGAATTGGTTCATACGGCCACATTGGTCCACGATGATATTAACGATCACAGCGATTTTCGCCGGGGTCGGTTAGCGGTCCACAAACGCTGGGGGCGGACATTCGCCTTGTTGACCGGTGATTATCTGTTTACCAAAGTTTATGAATTGATGGCCCCGTATGGCAATCCTTTTAACGAAATCATGGCTAAGGCCTGTGTTCGCCTGGTAGAAGGGGAGACGCTTCAGGCACATGCAGCCAAAACCGGTGATATTGATCGGGAAACGTACAAGAAAATCATCGCCCGGAAGACCGCATCCCTTTTTGAAGCGGCTGCCGAGATGGGTGGCCTGCTGGCCGGGGCTTCTCCAGAGACCGTTGCCGGACTAAAGACTTACGGCTACAACCTGGGATTAACCTTTCAGCTGGTGGACGATATCTTGGACGTGGTTGGTTCAGCGGATGAAATGGGCAAACCGATTGGGCTTGATTTAAATCAGGGGCGCGGCGTTTTTGCCGTAGAAAACGGTGCGGCTGTGGCCTCGCCGCCGGTTACCAAGCTGGCCGACGACGATCCGGTTCAGAGGATGATGAATCGGATGCGGGATTCGGGGGCGATTGAAATTGCCAAGCTCCAGGCGCAAGAAATGGGTGAGCGAGCGCGGGCCGGTTTACGGCATGTGCCTCAATCGGAATTTAAAATGGAGCTTAATAATTTAATTGATTCTGTTTTGAATCGTCGCAATTAAACAACGGGCTCATCCTCGAACACTTTACAAAAAAAGGCCGGAAACGGCCTTTTTTTATTCAACAAGGACTTCTAAAACTTCGCCATTCTTGGTGTCAATCGTGGCGATCGTCCCTTTTGTTCCTTCTTGCACCGCCTGTCGAATTGCCGTTAGAAGCTCCTGTTCGCTGATCCCTTCAACCGATGTGCCCAATTTTGCTCCCATTTTAAGACCAACTTTGACCAGCCCAATGGGTAAATTGATATTGATCCGCTTTTCCCCATTTTGGTCGATAACCCGGAGTCGCAATCTTTTGGGCTCATATCCTTGCTCCTCCTTGACGGCCGGAGTTTGACCGGGACCGCCTATAGATTTTAGCAGCTCTGCTCCTTCAGCAGCGCTAATTTTCCCATTTTCGATCATGGTGAGGATTTTCATCCGTTCTTCAGAGGTCGTCATAAGGTATCTCGCGGCGCCGGTTTTAAATCCAAGCGCATTGTGGTTAAAGTGCGGCGTTTTTGAAACCCTGCTTCGTTGAGAAGCGGGTCAACAACCGCATCGTCTTTCAGGTGATCGATAATAATAGGCCGGCGATTAAAGGTGCGCAGCCGGCGAAGTAGTTTGGCTAGTATGGGGCGAGCGATGCGTGATGACCATTGGGGGTGAAGGCGTAGGCGGACGGTGTGGGGCCTCCCCCAGCTTGTGTCAATGACCGCCAACCCAACTAACTCGTTTTTATCCGTTTTGGCACTCCAGATTTCCTGCTGCTGTCCATTTACAAAGTTGATTAACCCCTTCCACCAGCTTGTTTTATAGCTGATTTTGGTGATGGGCTCAGGCCACTGCATATCGAGTGGAAAGGTTGTGCGATCGAGATCATAAGCGGCGTACCAATCGCTGCTTCTCAGAGGTACGATTGCAAACCCGCTATATTGATCTTTGTTGTCGACTGGGCGTGGTGCGGCGATTGGTCGAAGATGATAATGACTCAACTGCCAAATGGTGGCGGTACCTACTTCTCGAAAGCGGAGGGAATAGTATAAATTGATCGCACCTTGATTGTTTTCTTCAACCTGCAAAAGAATTGAATGACCTTGCCGCTTGCGGATGTAGTTGATCACCTGCTGCATTAGTTTCCGAGCGATCCCTCGGCGGCGAAAGTCCGGGTGAACGGCTACATTGGCCACCAGATACCGCCCCTTTTCTTTACTTTGGAGCAGGGAAACATTGCCAATGATGCGCTTTTCATGCACATAGACAAACCCTGGGACTGGGGCATTTTGGCCGATCAAAGCCCATCCGGCAGCATATCCTGGTGCCAGAGCCTGGCGACCGGCTCGGCCGATATGTTGATGAAAAACCAGCTCCAACAATTTAGAAACCGCCGAAATATCGCGGCGGAGGTCCAGGGCCCGCACACCATTTCTGGCTTTCTGTTGATTGGAGTTTGCCTTTAGGGCGATCATATAACCGTCAATCACCTAAACATTTTACTTTATGGTTATCGGTCATTGTACATGAGGATGATATGATTGTCAGTAAAAAAACCGCTTGATTTTGCAATAAAGCGGCTTTATACAGAGAAGCTTGTGAACGTAAAAGTATTGTCTATTCGAGCGCTTTGAGCAGCGTATTCGCTTCCTCTACTGAAATTTTCCCATTTTCGAGAAGCTGGAGCACTTTTAATTTGGCATCATCAACGGCGGCCGGATCGACTGCTCGAGTGGGTGGGGTGGGCGCGGTTGGTGGTGCAGGTGGCGCTGGGGCCGCATAGCGAGAGACCCTCTCACTGGCTCGTCTAACCGCTTCTTCTTTTTTGCGCATTGCTTTAAATTGTCCTTCGAGTTGGGAGGTGATATCGGCCATCCGGCTGCTAATTTTTGAAGCGATTTCTTCCCCGAAGGTGGCCATGCGGCTGCCAAGGGCTTCAAATTCGTTGCCAAATTCAAAGTCGAGATCAAGATGAATATCAATTTCTTGATCGTTTATTGACCCCTGATTAATGTTTTTAATGATTAAAACAGCTTCCGAGATGATATTGAGGTGAGGACCACCCTCTCCGAGATGCGCTTCAAACAGGTTATCATTTTCGGTGACCTGGTCAAACTGGAAGCGATTGGTAACGCGGCCGACCTGGGCTGAAATGGACAGCGGCTGTTTTGGCGGCCACAGAAGAACGACATCCTGTTTGGCATTAAGGGTGTGTTTGCCTGGTGGGAGCTGATTTTTTACGCGGATATCGCCCAGCGCGGACGCTTGAACGATGCCGTCGATGCGGTTGAGAGTGACATCATGATGGCCATCCGCGATATTAACGCCGCCACTTACATAGAAAAGGGAAACATCCCCTAAAACTTTGCCGATCGTGACGTCACCGGCCGTGTGTTTGGCCCGGATATCCCCATGGACCTCGTTAATGGTAAAGGCGCGGATGTGCTTGCCCAAAAAATCTCCATTCACTGTATCGACGATGAGGTCACCAGCCAAATGTTTGGCTACTAAATCACCATATACGTGACCCAGCGTGACGTCAAGCGAGTGAGTGACTGAGGCGTTGCCGTGAACCTCATTGAGGTTGATCAAAGTATTCACGGCTTTGACTTTGACGTCACCCAATCCCTGCGTGAGTTCAAACGTGGTTTCAGGGAAGAGGTAGATGGTTAAATCCCCTGGAGAAGAAATTTGATAACCATTTTCTGTCTCCTGTATTTGATAATCACCACCTCGAATTCGCAGGACAGGTTCATCAATGGGTCTTAAAATCAAATTGCCGGAACATTGTTCAACGACGATATGCCTTTTGTCTTTTGCCAGGGGGATCATTTCTTTCTTCATGAGCCTGTTCTCCTATTAATTAAAACGGTTTTGCCGTTCTCGCGTCAAAATTTGATCTGATGAGCAGCGGTTAACTTCCGCTGCTCGTTGTCGACATCAAGGCCGAAGTAAATCCCATCGCTTCAAGCTGCTGATACAGGGGTTCGGGATCGGCCATCCTCATCCCCCCATACCACCATTCTCCTTTTTCCCCCAGGAAAAAGTTACCGCTGCCGGAGTGTCGGCCGGTGATTGGGATGAGCAGGTTGGTTGGTTCGCCAACCCGAAACGGGGTGTTAAATTTTATCGGGCGAGGGTATTGCACTTCGAGATTGATTCCTTTGCTGCGGTAATCTTCAAGCGTTTGCTCCGATAGCCCGATGGGGACCAGATCATTGTTGGTAAAATTGGTGACCGCTTCGGTAATGATGGGGACCAATTCTTCGTATTCTTGATCACCGGGTACGAAGGCCACTCGTTCTCCTTCGACGCTGATGACAATGCGCATTGGCTGGGATACTTCCGCATTGGACAGAAACCAGAAGGGATTGCCGGTTGTTACGTAAATTACCCCATAAATCATGCCTAGAAAGCACACCAGGGTCACGACAACCAGGGTTAGTACATTTGATTTTGGTTTTGCTGAAGACATTTGAATATTCCTCTTCGCATCAGTTTATAGCGTATCTATTTCACGACGATTAGGAGTTACGCTCCGGATCGTTTGCCGCTCAAAAGGGAGACGGCGTCAGCAGCGGAAATTTCACCCGAGGATACTTTGGCTAAAATCGCTTTTCGATTCTCCGCATCCAGCTGAGGATCGGGCTGGTTGACCGGTTCATTCACGGTTTGCCTGCTGGGGCTTGCGGTTGGTGACCCACCAAGGGTCTCGACAATTTCCTGCAGGCGGGCTCTAACGGCCGCGTAGGAGAGGCCCATTTCCTGCTCAACTCGATTAATTTTGCCTTCATTGAGCAAAAAAATTTCTACAAATTGCAGTTGATCGGCCGTCAGCCGATGAAGGCGATGGAGTGAAAATTGCCCGGAAATTTTGCTTTGGCATTTGGGGCAATCGAGCTGCGTGACGATAATTTCAGATTGTTGGCAAATTGGGCATCGATTGGGTACTGGATGCATGTTGTTCTCCTTTCGCCAGACTTAATGAGCGGCCGTGTTGAGAAGCTGATTTCGAAAACTTATGGAAAAAGTCAAATAAATTCTGTTCGATGAGGCTATGATACAATAAAATTGATAATATTGTCAAGAAAATTATATCAGATACTAAAAATGGGGAATTTTAATCGATTTTCACAATAAATTTTGAATTTTTGTGAAAAACAGTTAAAAAATCTCAACAATTGTGTTTTTTTGTGTATTTGGGATAATTTATGCTCTGCACCATCTAGATTGAGGATTGATAGCTGACGCGCCATATGCTGCATAGGTCGTTGTGGTTTAAATGAGAGCCAACACGGTCATAATAATGTAACTGATATGGCGGCTGTGGATAACCCGTTTTAACCAAATTTGAACACAATTAAAGGAGACATGAGGTAAAATAGGCAAATCTTTCGTCAGCCTATTTTTTTAGGAAATTAGTCCTACGGGAGAATTAGAGGTTGCCTAAAATATGATATATTTCAGTGAATTAATTTAACTTTCAAAAGAACAATGGCGTTTTGTGAAATAGTGGGAGGTTACTCATGAAAAGAATTTTGTCGACAATCTTATTTGCTGGATTGCTGGGCACCTTAGGGATCGGCGCTTGGGTGGCCATGCCGCGTGGGGTGGATCCCGTCCAGCAGGCTGGAACCACGCTTGAATTAACCAATCAGGCGATCAACGCGACAAAGTATAACGCCGTTTCTCTACCCTTAGATGCTTCGACGGTGATTACTCCCTTTAATGCCCAGGGGTTTTTGGATTATATAGGACCTTCTGCCAGTCAAGTTGCAAATTTAAACCCGAATTCTCAAGCCCTTGATTTTTGGGATGGAAATTTGGGGTTTGGCGTTGTAAACGGGATTGTCATCACCGAACCGTTTCCGCTAAAAGTAGGATCTCCGTATCTGATCCAGGTTGATGAAAATGCCCCGTCTACATTAACGGTGGTTGGCGATGTTCCCCCTGCGGGATCGATTCAATTTGATCTGGTTGGGGTTGACCCATGCAACTACAACGAAATTTCAATCCCGCTCGATCAATCAACCATTTCAAACGGTGCTGAATTGGCCGCTTCTATAGGAAACGTCAATTTTGTGGCCAAACTGAACGTCGAATCGCAAAGTCTTGACTTTTGGGACGTCACGCTGGGGTTTGGGGTAATCGACGGTTTAATCGTAAATGATCCAAATCAATTTCCAGTAACGGCTGGTTATCCATACTTCGTTTGTGTCACGGGAAGTGGCGATGGCACCCAATGGCCATAAATGAATTTTAACTTGATATCAGGAATTTTTTGATGAGAAAAAAGACGTATATTCTTTCGCTTGGCGTTTTGTGCTTTTCGTTATTAATTACAACGATTGCTTATGCCCGTAATTCTACTGAAGATATCTATTTTGATGCCGGAAATGTCACTGATGGTGGAGATTTAAGAGTAACCTCGTCTTTCTTTTCTGCCTGCACCCCATTGATTCGCAGTGCGATTCTGACTACTGTATCAGATATTTTGACCGACACGGTTTCAACAGCCACGCTGGAATTAACCGTTTCAGATGTTTCGGTCTCCAACATTTCGGTCGCGAATCCACTCGTCCTTTCGCTTTTTGAAAGCACCGATTTTACCGAAGGGGATGTCGCCTTACCGATGCAGGGTAACCCCCTTAATTCTTCCGTGACATTGACATCACCACCTGCTGTCGGGCAAACCATTGCCTTCCCAAACTCCGCGGAATTTGCTGCGTTTGTCAATGGCGCGACATCAGCGTCCAGCGGCGATGGCAATGTTGGCGTCATCGTTGCCATCACATCGTGCCCTTTTGGCAATCATACAATTGAGTTTGAAGACCAGGAGAGCGGAATTTTAGGGCCTAATTTTACGTTAACAAACCCCACCGCCGTTGAACTTTACTCGCTTGAAGCTCAAAATAATTTGGACAGAAATATGGTTTGGATCATTGTGGCGATGGGATTTGGTTTGGCCGGAACCCTGCTGTTTGTTCGTGTAAGGGCCGGGCGCAAAACATAGATAAGGCCTAAGCAATAAAGATTAAGAGGGTGATCCATTTGGATCACCCTCTTTGCGTTCTGGGTAGGGGCGATTTACAATTTGGAAGAAGAGAGAAGAGAGAAGAGAGACAAGAGAATTTAGTTGGAGGCGGAATGCAGTTTAATTTATTTGAAGAAGGACCACAAATGAATCGGTTTGAAGATTTGGGTGAGCTCGTGGATCACATGATGAAAATGGAAGATGATCCACTTTTTCCAAAAGGCACCAATATGGTCATCTATCGTGGAAATCCTGAGGCGAAGCTGATGATCGTTGGAGAAGCCCCGGGAACCGAAGAAGATCGTCAGGGAAAGCCGTTTGTCGGCCGGTCGGGGAAGCTGCTCGACCAAATTTTGCAGGCGGTCGAGCTTGATCCTGAAAAAGATGTGTTTGTCACCAACGCCGTTTTTCGCCTGCCTCCCGGCAATGACGGCAAGCCGCTGCGCAAGCCTACACCGGACGAAATTGATTTTTACAAGCCCTATTTGATGGAAATCATTCGCCTGATCGACCCTAAAATTATCTTGCTGACCGGCGGGGTATCCATGCGCTCGGTGCTCAATGAAACAAAAAAGGGGATCACCAAAATGCGCGGTAACTGGCATGAAATTGATGGCCGTTGGGTGATGCCCATTTTTCATCCAGCTTATCTCCTACGCAACCCGTCTCGCAAGCCAGGATCACCCAAATCACTGACCTGGCAAGATATTCGCGAAGTGCGGGGCAAATATGATGATTTGGGTTTGGGAAGCGGGGATTAAAGGATGGGCCACCATTCTTCTAAGGCTGCATTGAGGGGCGAGCCTGGCTACGTATGGCGGTCGGGGCAGGAGCGGCGCTTGGGAATGCTGGAGCGCTGGGTTGGGACGGAGCATCTTTCCGGCCGGGTGTTCGACAATGGGTGCGGTCTGGGCACCTGGCTCGATGCATTTGGCCGCTATGGCCATCAGCGCATTGGTCTTGAACTGGAAGTGGATCGTGCGGTCCAGGCGATGGCTTTTGCCGAAGGGGTTGTGCAGGCGGTTGGGGAAACACTCCCTTTCGCTGACGACACCTTTGATTTTATCCTGAGCAATGAAGTGATCGAACATGTTGTGGACGATCGGGCGTGCGTGGCCGAAATGGTGCGAACCCTCAAGCCTGGCGGCCGTATCGCCATTTTTTGCCCAAATCGATGGCACTGGATGGAGCAGCACGGCATTTATTGGCGGGGAGAATATAAATTTGGCAATATCCCTATGGTGAATTACCTGCCAACCGTTTGGCGCGATCAGCTGGCTCCTCATGTTCGCGCCTATACGCGGGCGCAACTGCGCACGCTTTATCGCGAGCTGCCGGTCCGTGAGGTAACGATCAGCCGCATTTTTGGGGGATATGACAATATTGAAGGCCGTTTGCCAAACGTCGGCCGTCTCCTAAAAAAAACGCTTTACGCTCTTGAACCAACCCCGTTCAATGTCCTGGGGCTGTCACATTTCGTTGTCCTTGAAAAAGGCAATATTTAATAGCACTGTTAAGTGCTTCATCTCATAAATGATTTTTTTGACAAAGATTAGGGGATTTGGGGAAATTTATAGGTGAATCCCCTTAATACTGTATAACAGATGTTTTCTTAACTTTTAACCTTGTTACGACATTTCTTGGCCGATGAATAAATCCATCGGCCATGGAGACCGAAACCGGATATTGAGTTTTGACAAAGTAATACCGATACAGCGACATCATTCCCGCGAAAGCGGGAATCCATTGAATGGCCACCGATGGATCCCTACCGTAGTTTACCCCCGTGAAGATGGGGGCCAGGATGACAGGCCTGTATTAAAAGTCGGTTGATATCCGTATTTATTTGCAAATCGGCAAAACCCGGTTTTTAACGCGATTTATCGCGTTTCGGTTTCCCTAGCGGCTATTCGGCAGCGGCAAAGAGGCGTATCTAAAATAAGAAGTTAAGAATATTTTTGTAACAGTGTACTTAATCTCCTAATCCTTGTTTTAATATTTTAAATTTACACTCTCTTTAATTTTTTGTGAGATGGGCCAGTATTGAATCTGTTGACGGATAAATTTTCCAAAGTCATGATTTATTGGGAGTCCCTGCGGAAATGTTGGGCTGGAAATCTTCCCAGAAATCCCGCGGGATGCGAATGGGCAACCCGGTTTGAAGATTGACCCAGACCCACAAAGCTCGGGCCCGGGCCAGCAGCTTTTGATCGGCCGCGCGTCGAACCTCATAATGGCGCACGGCCGTTGCCCGCCGGCCGTCAGAGACCCATGTGGTGATTTGGAGCTGGTCTCCCATCCAGGCTGGCGCTAAATATTCAATGCGATAGCGGCGGGCAACAATCCCAAAATTGTGCTCAACCATCCTTTGAGGAGTCCACCCGTATTGCACACACATCTGCCAGGCGGCATTTTCAATGTAAGAAAGATAGGCGGCGTTGTTGACGTGTCGGTTGGGGTCAACATCTCGCCATTCAACCGCCAGGGAGCAAGAAAATGGGGCCTCAGGATAGGGAGCGGGTTTGGGGAAAGGGTCTAGTTTTGGTTGGGGACGATCGTCTGGACCATTGTAGGTTAAAAAATCGGCCGCCATTTGATCTGGAACGGTGAGCAGCTGACCGGTTTGCCGGTCCGCATAAACCCAATCAGTAGAGGCTCGAGCGGCCACTTGATTTCCTTTCCAAAAGACATATTGTCGCAATGAGCGAACGCGTCGGAAGTTGGTTACCCAGGTTTCAATTTTTACCTGATCGCCAAAGGTATAGGGATTGACAAATTCGATGTTGTGACCGCGAACCAGCCACACGGCGTTTGTTTTTTTGAGCTTTTCTTCAGTGTAGCCGACTTTGGCAGACGCGCTAAAAGCTGCTTCGGCCATATAACGCACATAGTTTGCGTGGTTGACGTGGTGGTATGCATCACACTCGTGATAGCGTACTGGAAATTGGAGGACGTGTGCGGGCATTGATTACCGTTTGGGCCAGGCCGGGTCTAAAAAAGTTTGAATTTCAATCAGGTAGCCGTTTGGATCTCGCAAAAAAAGATGATAGATGTTGAATTTTTCGTAAAGAGTTGGCGGCTTTTCGATGGTGATCGATAAAGATTGCAAATAATCATGCCACTCATCTACTTCATCACTGGTGAGGGTTATGATGATGCCCTCTTGATCTTCGGATGTTCGACCAACGGCCGTGCCGGATTGACAGAAACCGATAAATCCACCAGGGCTGACCTGGTAAATGCGGCAAGGTCCCTGATCGAGGATTAAGGGTAATCCTAAAATCGTCTCATAAAATTCGGTGGTTGTTTCCAGATTCTTTGTATAAAGGAAGGTAACCAATTGATCAATTTTCGGTTTTGTCATGATTTAAGCGAGCTTTTGCTAATTTGGCTGAGTTGTGAATAATGGTGGGCTTGTTGCCGACTCATTATTTGGAAAGATTTTCCGATTTCGGCAGGGCGATAATTTTGATACAGGATACGTTCATGGGCAAGCGAATTGCAATTTGTTTATTGATAATTGTAGCGGTCTCGGCCTGCCAAAACCAACCGGCCGTCAACAGTGGTGAAGGTGGGTTTGGCTCGACCACAGGGGAATCAGCCGCGGAAGTTAGTGATGCAGCGGTCGAAACATCGTCAGAAGACGGGCTGCAGCCGGTTTCCGCGGAAATTTCGGTCTCCCCGGACGTCGATGTGACCTGGAATGCGATGGTGACAATCTTTGGCCGGGATGTCACTCCCGGTGAAACCGTTTACTTACAGGGGCAAATCGAAAATGAGCAGCAGGCTTTTATTTTGGGGCAGGCTTCCGTTGGGGCAAATGGGGAATTTTCTTTGGAAACGATGGTTCCGGCCGGCTATTTTGGGGAAACCATGCAAATATACGCGCTTTCTGCGAATGGTGAAATATTGGCAGAGACGTCTTTGGAATACGGCCGGCGAACGCGTTTGATGAAAGTATCCGATCGCGATTCCGGTTTTACCTTAACCATTCCTAACGTCTGGGAAGCCAGCGAACCGCTGGTGACGCCATTGGGCAATATGATTTTGCTTGGTCCTCGGCCGTTGGTGTCCGGCAATCCAGCCACAAGCACGATATTAATTAGCCAAAGCGATCGCCTGACGGCCGAAGAAGCAGCTTCTCTTTTGTCATGTGGCAGCGAGGATTGTCTATCTTCTCCATCATTTACGACGGTTGATGTTGCCGGATCCACGGCTCAACGATTAACAATCGGAAGTGAGGATACGCCGGCCTTAGAGTGGTATTTTCTGGAGGCAAACGACCGACTTGTTTATTTCACGCTCCACGATCCGGTCACCCTTCAAACCATCCCCCGGCTGCTGCAGTCCATTGAAATAAATCCGGTAACGCCGACTCCCACATATACCCCGACGCCAACCTTTACCCCGACCGCTACGGCGACGCCAACCGCGACAGCAACCAGCACGCCAACGCCCACGAACACCCCTACGGAAACACCGCTACCGCTGCCCACAGCCACATCAACTATCACGGCAACCCTGACGCTTGATCCTGATGTGACTCCAACGCTTGATCCTGAAGTGACCGCGGAACCATAGAAAGGTAAGTATGACTCCTTCTCCAACCCATATAGATTCAGACAACCGCTTTTTGACCCGATTTTGGACAATTATGGAGGTTTTTTTGATCGGGGTGGCCGTCGTTTTTCTGTTGATGGGTGGCGTAGCCATAATCTACATCGTATTTGATATCCCCTTCACGGCCGGTGGAGAAGAGGTTGAGCTCACATTGCCCTTTAACCTGGCTCTTGTGGCCCTCAACGCTTTTGCATTTGCGGTGCCAGTTGCCGTTGCTTTATGGATAAAAAGAGGGGAGAAACACCCCTTTGGGTTTGGGTGGATGTTGCCGGAGCGATCTTGGTTTGTAACCGCAGCTGTTTTGGGAGCGGCCGTTATCTTTATCACCAACCTGATCGCTTATTTGGTGTTTGAATTGCTGGATGCGGAGCCGGTTAACCCACAGCTCGATATGGTTGTTCCGGATGGGTTTTCATGGTTGGGGGCTGTCGGCATGACGATTGGGGTGGGTGTTTTGGTCCCCCTCGCTGAAGAATGGCTTTTTCGAGGAGTGATTCATCGGTGGCTGCGGCAGTTTCTTTCCTTTTGGCCGGCCGTTTTGCTGAGCAGCTTTATCTTTGGTTTGCTCCATATCGAGCCGGCAATTGCGGCCGGAGCGGCGGTTTTAGGGGGCATCTGCGCCTGGATATACGAGCGATCAGAATCAATTTGGCCGGCCGTGATTGTGCATCTAATCAACAATGCTTCCAAAGTGATTCTGATTTACTGGCTGTTAGCGGTAGAGGTTTGATCAGCGTTTCTTTCCTGGTCCGGTTGAAAAGGGGAAATGGTGAATGTGAAGGTTGTTCCTTCATCCGAGCTGTTAGAAATCCAGATTTTTTCATTTTGAGCTTCAACCGCCATTTTGCAAAAGGCAAGCCCCAGACCGCTGCCTGAGTTGGCAATGTGACCGGTTTGAAACTTCTCAAATAAGCTGTCTTCTAAATATTCTGGGATGCCGTGACCCTGGTCGGTAATCGACAGTTCAATTTTTTCACCGCTTTTTGAACGCCGCGTTTCAATACGGACCGTTGAGTTTTCCCGCGTAAATTTTAAGCCATTGTCCAACAGATTTTGCAGCACGCGGGCGATTAATTCCCGATCACCCTGAGCCAGCTTTGTATTGGCCGCCATTTCTTTTTGTATCTCTACATTTTTTTCGTGGGCCAACGGTTCGATGGCCAAAGTGGCCTCATTTATTTCCGCTTCCAGGTTGAACGATTCGATATTAATCGGCATCCGCTGAGATTCCAGGCGGCTGATATCCAAAATACCGTTGACGAGGTGGAGCATTTTCTCCGAATTGGTTTCGATAATGTTGACCAGCTGACTTTGTTCCGGATCATCATTTAGCCCCGGTTCGAGCAGTGAACGCAGTACGCTGATTCCGGTGCTAATAATATGCAGCGGGTTGCGCAGATCGTGAACCATGGTGTGGGTTAGCTCTCTGCGCAGCTTTTCAACCAGCTGTTGCCCTGTGATATCGCGAAGGGAAATGACCCGGCCGATATAGATTCCCTGGACAATGATTGGTAAAAAGGTAATCTGGAGAATGCGTCGGCCGACGGTAAACTCAATTGGATTTGATGGCGATCGCGTTGGCGAATTATGTTTCAGCTCAGATTGAATGGCGGCGATTAACTCATCCCCCTGGCCGTCCAAAGCTTTATATAAATCATCGATATTTTTGCCCAGCCAGGTAGTTGGTCCTTCCGAAACAGATAAAAATGCCAGTGCATTGTGGTTGACAACCAGAATTTCATTTTCCGGGTCTACTAATATGAGACCATCACGGTTGGTTTCAATGATGGCGTTGAGGCGGCCGGATTGATCGGACAGTGCTTGCAGAAGATTGGCGTTGGCAATCGTCATCGTAGTTGCTTCGGCAATTGACCGAGCGAGAGCCACGTCTTCCTGCAAAAAGCGATACGGTTCACGGTCCGCTAAGTAAAGAACGCCCACCGTCTGATCGGCCATCACCATGGGCACAAATAATTCGCTGCGGATTGCCTGATGTTTAAATACGTTTGATTCCTCACTGGCCAAATCATTGTTTAAATCAATTTTTCGGTTGATGATCACCTGCCCCATGTGGTTGTTTTCATCAATTGTCAGGTGTTTGGCGTTGGTGAGTGATGGGGGGCTGACGGCTAACACCTTCAGGCGGGTTTTTTCCGGATCTGGGACCAGGATGGTACACACCGACCAGCCGGTAAGGGCGACAACCGTGTCGGTGATATTTTGGGCGGTGCCGGTCGGGTCATTTTGCTGGCTGATCCCCTGTAGAACTTCGTATAGTACTGCTTGGCGATCGATCAGGGCCCGCTGCTCCTCAAATATTTGAGCGCTGCTGAGCGCCATGACAATTTGATGGGAGGCGTGCACCAAGATGTCTAAATCCCGGTTCCCAAAGTGATGCGGCAAATTGTGGATAAGAGTTAAGACCCCAATAATCGTTTGTTGCTGCATGAGGGGAACAGATAAGGCTGACCGATCGCGATAGGGCGCGTCGGGCATTGACACCCACCGGTCATCTTCGGCGGCATCAAAAACGATGGCTGGCTGTTTGTGATCGACCGCCCACCCAGCGATGCCGTTTGCCAAGACTTGATTGGCCAGGGTCAGGACCTTGTCAGGTCGCATATCGCGATTGGGGAAAATCGCCCCGGTAACCTCGAGCGACCCATCAAGCAATATCAAACTACCCGTGTCGGCTTTGGTAGCGGCAATTGCCAGGTTGACGATTTTGGACAGGGTTGACTGCACATCGGTTGTGGCGGTCAGAGTTTCGGAAATTTCGATGATTCGATCAAAAAACGTCTGTTGATTTTCAAATTCATCGAGATCGTTGGTTAATTTAACCGTTTTAGCCATTAATCGGCGATTTTCTGATTGCAGCTGATGTTGGGAGATGGCATTTTTCTCCGTCCCAAGCTGATGGGCTCGAAATCCCTTAAACCACAAATATACCCAAATACCGATCCCCCCCATGACCAAAATGGTGGCGATCATCTGCAGGTTTGTTTGCGTACTAAATAGGAGCAAGCCAAAACCAATACAGAAAAGAACCGCAGAACAACCGATTAAAAAGTATTCATGCGCCTGAATGTGGACGGCATGAGGTATCGGTGATTCTCCCGGTGTAGCGGAGTGATGAGGTTGGGCTATTTTTTTCTCCATTTGAGTAACCCAGCTAATGATTGCAAAGGCTCAGTAATCAAATACATAGGCAGTAAAATGTGATTTATGGCATTCATCATAACGAATTTTGACCCGGTAAAAAATACCTATAGGTCCTATTTTGACCGTTTAAACCTCTATTTCTGTAGGTCATAGGTCTTGTTTTTGGCCGTCCTGTCCTAAGGGCTCAAACGTGACCAGCTGTTTAATGGTACAGCGGCACAACTTGGGCAATATTGATAAAAAAAGGATCTGTGGCAAACCACAGATCCTTTTTGGTATCTAATCAGTGAGTAGGCCAAAAGTTAGATAAGATTATCGACGACGTCTATTGCCACCGCGGCCGCCGCGATTTCCACCGCGTCGTTGGCCACCAGCTTGATCAGCAGCGATCGCTTCTTCGATCGTCCACCCCTCAACAACGGCCCGACGAGAAAGACGGACCTTTCCGTCCGGACTGATAGCGGTGACCATTACCATCGCTTCATCTCCAAGCTGCAGAACATCTTCAACTTTGTTGATCCGTTCAGGTGAAATTTGGGAGATGTGAACCATGCCGTCTACACCGGGCAAAATTTCGATAAACGCACCAAAATCTGTGGTGCGGACCACTTTACCGCTGTAAACCTGGCCAACTTCAGCTTCTTTGGTGAGCAGTTCAATCTGCCGCAGCGCTTCGTCTGATTTTTGACCGCTGGTGCCGGCCACATAAATGGTGCCGTCTTCCTGGATATCAATTGATACTTCGTAATCTTCTTCCAGGCTGCGGATCGTGCTGCCGCCTTTGCCGATGATCGCCCCGATTTTTTCCGGATTGATTTTGATGGTCAGCATGCGTGGTGCCCATTTATTGAGTTCCTCACGCGGTGCCGCAATCCTTGAGGTCATGTTTTCGAGGATTTCCAGACGAGCTGCTCTGGCCTGGCCAAGCGCTTCCGCCATAATTTCCTGTGTTAACCCGGAAATTTTGATATCCATTTGCAGGGCGGTGACCCCTTCAGAGGTTCCGGCGACCTTGAAGTCCATATCTCCCAGGTGGTCTTCCAAACCTTGAATATCGGTCAGGATAGCGTAATTGTCTTCGTCGCTGATTAACCCCATGGCGATCCCGGCGACCGGCCGTTTGATGGGCACGCCACAATCCATCAGCGCCAATGTTGAAGCGCAAACACTACCCTGGCTGGTGCTGCCATTGGAGGAGAGAACTTCAGAGACCACGCGAATGGTATACGGGAACTCTTCTTCTGAAGGGATGACCGGCAGTAGGGCATTCCGCGCCAGCTCACCGTGACCAATTTCGCGCCGTTTGGGGCCACGAAGGAACCAGGTTTCACCGGTTGAGAAGGGAGGGAAATTGTAGTGATGCAGGAAGCGTTTGGTTGAGGCTGCTTCCAGGCCATCTAATTTTTGTGCCTCGCGCAGGGTTCCCAGAGAAGCGATCGACATGACCTGGGTTTCCCCGCGTTTAAACAGGCCGGAGCCATGTGCGCGGGGGCTTATCCCGATATCGGAGCTCAGCTCGCGAATGGTGGTCATATCTCGCCCGTCCGGCCGAGTGCGGTCGTTGAGGATCCGATCGCGGACCGATTTTTTGACGATGGTATTAATCGCTTCCTTAATTGAGCCGGGGTCAAGTTCCTCATCTTCTTCGGTCATTTCGGCCACAATTTCTTCGGTCATGGCATTCATGACGTCACGGCGCACGTGACGATCCGGGTTGTCGATTTGAGCCTGACGTATTTGATCCCCAAAACGATTGTTGACCGTTTCGAACATCGTCTCATCGGGCAGCATGACGATCACTTCGCTTTTTTCTTTGCCGATTTCGGCCGCCATCTGTTCTTGCGTGGCGATGAGCGGCTGGATCGCATCGTGGCCAAAGGCCAGTGCTTCAACTAGCAAATCTTCCGAGATTTCATTGGCCCGGGATTCGACCATGATAATGGCGTCTTTGGTGCCGGCGATCCGCAAATCGAGGTCGCTGTTATCCATCGCTTCGATTTTTGGATTGGCGATCAGTTCTCCATCGATGTAGCCGATCCGCACGGCGCCAACCGGCCCGTCCCACGGTATATTGGAGATCGACAGGGCTGCGCTGGCCGCATTAACCGCCTGTACATCCATGAAATTTTCTCCATCAGATGAGAGCGTGGTAATGATAACCTGCACTTCGTTGCGCATTCCTTTGGGGAACAGCGGCCGCAGCGGCCGGTCGGTCAGGCGAGCGACCAAAACCGCATCGGTTGTGGCTCGCCCTTCGCGGCGGAAGAAGCTGCCGGGAATGCGGCCGGCCGCATAGAGCTTCTCCTCATAATCTACGCTCAAAGGGAAAAAATCCAGCCCTTCACGAGCGGACCTGGCCATGGTGGCGGTGGCCAGCAGCATACAATCTCCAAAGTAGATTGTCACTGCACCACCGGCCTGACCGGCCAGGGTGCCGGTACCGAAGGTGATCTCTTGATCACCAACAACGGTTGTGTAACGTTTTTCTTCAATCATTAATTATTAACTCCTTATGAATTAATGTTGAAGCGAACAAAATCTCATGCAATTGTTCATCGACCCAGCAGGGATAAAGGCATCGTCAGCCTATCTACTCCTGACTGTGGCAAGACGCAATTTACAGGCGATTCGACTATTTGGATTGGCAAATGTGGAGGGGATTTTAGGAACTAGGGCTTGACCCGTAGCCTGCTAAGAGGCAAGACCCAATTCCTAAAAATCATTTTCCACCTCGACACAAATTGTCAATCTTTAAGCGTTCGCTGATTGTAATTATGGGTTTAAAAAACATTGAGGTGACCGAGACCGGCCACCCCAACGGACTTAACTATTTAATTGGGCGTATGCCAAGTTTTTGGCGTACAGTTTCATATCGCTCATAATCTTTCTTTTGCAGATAGACGAGCAATTTTCGCCGTTTACCCACCATTTTTAGGAGCCCACGGCGTGAACTATGGTCATGCTTATGCTCTTTTAAATGGCTTTGCAGATAGTTAATACGCTCTGTAAACAGAGCAATTTGGACCTCCGGTGAACCGGAGTCACCTTCCCCCTGGCCGAATTCTTTAATAATTTCAGCCTTACGTTCCAGTGAAATCGACATTTTTACCTCACAAATATAAAGTGTGTCATATCCGAGTTGCCGTCATGTCGAGCAACGGACAACCAAGAAAGACCACCTATTATTATACCGTTTCTGGGGTATGTGCCAAATATCGCCCCCCCGATCTGATTAAAAACTCATGGTGTGGTTATTTGGTTGGAAAATGGGATTCAATGTTGGTTAGTAAATCACTTTTGGTGGGGGGGGCGGCAGCCGGTTCGGCCGTTTCCTGTAAAATTGGGAGTACAACATGAAAGGCGCTGCCCAGGAGGGCTTCTTCATCATAACCGGGGCTTTCTGCCCATATCAAACCCCGATGCGCTTCTACTATTCCTTTAGCGATGGCCAACCCTAAACCTGGCCCTCCCCCTTTAAATTTGGTTTTACCGCTTGAATGCAGGGCGATTTTGCCGGTCTGGAAAAATTTATTGAATATCGCCTCCAGGTTTTCTGTTTTGATCCCGATTCCGTTGTCAGCGATGATGATTTCCACACCTTTTTGGGGCCAGCTTTTAACGGCCGGTGATCGCTCCCAGGCGTGGCCGTCAATATGGATCTCGCCACCATCCGGGGTGTATTTAATGGCGTTGATAATGAGCTGGGTAAACACCTTTTGCAGCCCGTCAAAGTCGGCATAAATCGTGGGCAATCGGCGAAATTGAGGAGAAATTTCGATAGAAATATGGCGTTCTTCAATCGCCTCCTTGAGCAGGTAAACCACGTCATTGACCATTTCAAACAGGGTGATCGGCTCGGGCAGGACGGTGAGGGAGCGATTTTCGATGCGGGCCATGTCGAGCATCGTATCCACTACATTTTGAAGGCGTCTGGTGCCGGTGATGATCCCGTTAATCAAGTTGGCATACTGCTCGTTCATCACGATTTCAGGCGCTTTGGTTAAGATTTGACTGTACCCTTTAATAACCGTCAGGGGGGTTCGCAGCTCGTGAGATGCGATGCTGATAAAGTTGGTCTTTGCCTCATCAAGCTGTTCCAGCTGGTTATAAGCTGTCTGAAGCGCCTGTGTCCGCCGACGAACCTCGTATTCGAGCTGTTCGGAAAATCGTTTGATTCGCTCATAAAGCCGGGCATTTTCCAGGGCAATGGCTGCTTGAGCGGCGATCGCGGAGGCCAGGGCTAAATCCTGGTCGGCGATTGAAAATGGGGTATTGCGAGCAACAGACAATATTCCCAGCGATTTGTCTTCATGAATCAGGGGTACCCCTAACCAGGACCCGTTTTGGGGAAGGCCAAAGATGTCGAGCCATCCTTTTGATTGAGTGATATCCTGCACAATAATTGGCTGGGCATTTTGGATCGTTTGTTTGAGGGGGAATTGATCGGGTACCTGCTTGAGATTTACTGGGGAGTAAGTTGGTTCACCGGCCGTGCTCTTGGCTCGTTTTTGGGCCCCAACCGTCAAAGTGCCGTTATTAACGAGGAAAATTGCCGCATTATCGTATTGTAAAATGTCGTTTGTGGACTGCAGAATTAAATCCTGGACCTCGGTCATGTTCAATGTGCTATTTAATTCCCGGCCGACCCGCTGGAGGGTTTCGGAAAGCTGTCTTTCAGAGTGCTCCGACTCATAAATAGAAGCGTTTTTAATGGCAATGGCCACCTGATCCGCTAGTGATTGAAACATCGGTAAATCTTCCCGGGCAAAAGCAGAAACTTGATTGCTGTGGAGATCGAGCACCCCGACCAGGTCCCGGCCGATTGTTAGGGGAAGTGCTAGTTCAGAAAGCGACTTCATATCGGATTCAAAACGACCATCTCGTCTTTTCTCTTCCAATAAATTGTTTGATAAACCCGGCCGGCGATGATGGGCCACCCAGCCAATGAGGCTGTGTTCTTCGATCGGCATCTGGATGACTTTGTCTTCTTTTGGGATACGTGTTGAGGCTTGAAGCGTTAAAAACTTTCTGTTGGAGTTGGCGAGAAACAGCCCCACATAGCTCAATTCGTATCGCTGTCGAATCAATTCGGTGACCTGCTGCAGCAGGGAATCACGATCCAAAATCGAAGTAATGCGCTGGGCGACAGCGACGCTTGTTTCCAAATGAAAGGCGCGATGTTCCAATTCACGGGCGTGATCGGTCATCGTTCGTTCCAATATTTGGGTCCAGTTTTGCTGCCGTTCAGCCACCCGATTTAATAGGTCTGCCAGTTGGGTTAACTCATCCTCCCCGGTTAATGTCACGCGGTGATTGATGTCTCCCCCTGACCATCGTTTAATGCTGTCAAAGAGAACGCCAAGCGGCTGGCTAAAGCTTTGAAACAAACCGTATAGCAACCCGGTAATCAGAATGGTTGTGACGATTAAAAATAAACCGGTTGATACGAGGAATCTTCTTAGGGAGAAGGCCACCTCATTGGCCAGGTCGGCATTCCCGGCCGATTCGGTAACCCGCGTCGCGATTTCAACCAAATTGACGGCTTGAAAGATCGCCAGGCCACCAAAGATCAAAAATAGCCCCATGACGAGTCCGAAGGCGAGTAAAAGTCGCGGTCCGATGCGAAAACTACGAAACATGTTGTGCCGTTATGCCCCAGTTCCTTTCTAGGCCCCTAAAACATGAGATGATTGGCTCATTTGCGCTCCATCTGGAAATTACTATTCCGGAGAAGCCCGTAAACCCTGGTGTTTGACCGGAAATCACAAAATCCGGATGGTTTAAGTATGAGTCAACCATGAAATAGTTTACTAAACAATAGACACAAATCAATTCAATACTTTACTTTTCACATTTTTTACACGCTTAATTCGGCCTATTTCCTTACTTTTTCTGGTAACCGCGGTTAATTTATTGACAACCTGCACTTTCTATCCGCAAAATGAGGTCATGATCGATTGAGGCTGTCGCAAATTTGGATATACTACTCGGGGGTAAGATGCAGTTTATCTTTACACCGATCAAGTGCATCATAGTTGAAATTTTAACATCAGGATGACGCGAAACTAGAAAATTTTCTCTTTAAAGCAGGAAAATTCGTGAAATCTTGGGCAAAATTTTGAACTTTGACCTACTTAGCTCACAAACAACATGATTGAATTTTAGGAAGAGATTGTTTATGTCACAGGTTGCAAAAATTGTAGATTTAGAGGAGCGGTTTAAAAAATACAAAGCGATGGGCCTCCAGCTGTCGATGACCCGGGGGCAGCCTTCGGATCATAACTTTGATCTATCAAATCCCCTGATGATGGCGGTATCACCGGAAGATCACATCACGCCTAGCGGTTTAGAAATTCGCAATTATCCCGGCGGGGTGGCCGGGTTGCCTGAAGCTCGCTCACTGTTCGCGACGGTGTTGGGGGTGCAACCGGAGGAGATGCTAGTTGGTAATAATTCCAGCCTGATGTTGATGAGTCAAACTCTGATGTGGGCGATGCTGCACGGTCTCAACGGCTCATCCGAACCGTGGGTCACCTCAAAACCGAAGATGATCGTCACCGTACCCGGATATGATCGCCACTTCTCTCTCCTGCAGATGATCGGATTTGAATTGGTGTCGGTTCCCATGACCAGTGACGGCCCGGACGTTGAGGCGATTGAGTCATTAGCGGCCGCAGATCCGGCAATTAAAGGGATTTTCTTTGTGCCGGTTTACTCAAACCCAACCGGCGACACGATTTCCGACGAAGCGGTCAAAAGGCTGGTGGCCCTCAAAACCGCCGCTCCCGATTTCACAATTTTTGCCGATAATGCATACGCTGTCCATCATCTGACCGATGAAAAAGTAGAGCCCCTGAATTTGCTGCGAGCGGCGGAAACGGCCGGACACCCCGACCGGGTCTATTTGTTTGGGTCAACCTCTAAGGTGACCTTCGCCAGCGCCGGAATCGGTTTTATGGCTACCTCGGTTGACAATTTGGCTCATTTGCTCAAGTTGATTGGCAAACAGACAATTGGGCCCAACAAAATTGAGCAGTATCGACACGTGCGCTTTATTCAAAATTACGATGGCGGTCTCGAAGGGCTGATGCGCGATCATGCGGCGATTCTCCGGCCGAAATTTGAAATGGTCGGGGACGTTCTGCAAGAAGAGCTTGGTGGATCAGGCCTGGCATCCTGGACCCGGCCAAAGGGCGGTTATTTTATTAGCCTTGACACGTCCCTGCCCATTGCAGATCGGGTTGTGGCCCTGGCCAAAGAAGCCGGAGTAGCCTTGACCCCGGCCGGGGCCACCTACCCCGATAAAAACGATCCCAATAACGCCAACATTCGCCTGGCCCCTTCGCGACCACCTGTCGAAGAGGTGGCGTTGGCCATGCGAATTGTCGCCGTTTGTATTCGGCTGGCCGCTGCAGAGTATAATGGGCAGGGTTAAGTCGACTAAATCAAGGTGAATGTGATCGATTAGGAAAGAGTCATAAAATATGTCAGATCTGGTTAGCGGCGCGGAAATCGGTCAATATATCCTCAACGATAAGATTGGTGAGGGGGGGATGGGGGTTGTCTTTTCAGCTACCCAACCGTCGATGAGCCGGGCCGTGGCCATTAAATTTTTGGCCCAACTGGATGACGATGACGATTCGCAGCGCCGGTTTGACCGTGAAGCGCGCATGATTGCCCTTCTGGAGCACCCTCATATCCTGCCGGTCTATGCATATGGTCATCATAAGCGAACGCCGTATATCGTCATGCGCTTTATTCCCGGCGGCACGCTGTCGGAGCGGTTAAAAAAAGGGCAGCTGACGATCGATCAAATTGTGCGCTGTCTGACCCAAATTTCCGAGGCCCTGGATTATGCACACAAGAGCGGCATCATCCATCGTGATTTAAAACCGGCCAACGTTTTCTTTGACGAACAAGAAAACGCCTATCTGGGTGATTTTGGGCTGGCCAAGACGATTTCCGGCACCTATGACCTGACCAAAACCGATGAAGGGATAACCGGAACCCCCGATTACATGTCGCCAGAGCAGGTGCGGGGGATGCGCCTGGACGGGCGCACGGATGTGTACTCCCTGGCGATTATTGCTTATCAGTCCCTGGTCGGCCGTCCACCATTCGTCGGAAAAAATCCAATGGAGATCGTGCTGCAGCATTTATCGGCACCGGTGCCCAAAATGGAGGAAGTGGGATCGTTGATGCCGGATAGCCTCGATCCGGTGTTTATAAAAGCTCTGGCCAAAGATCCGCAGGATCGCTACCAAAGCGCCCGGGAATTTGTGGCTGCTCTGAACCACGCCCTGGAGGATGTTGTGGCCATGGCGGTTCCCGAGGCGAGTGAAAACCCATCCGATTACACCCCTCAGACGGTGATTCGCACTGATTTTGGCCTAAAAGATCGGGAGCAGACGGTTAAAACCGATCCCGGCCGTCGCACCAACTACCATACGCCGATGGAAGATATCTGGGCGGCGGAAACGACCCGTGATGACAGCATGGTGCGACCCACCGAACAAAACATGGAGCGGCCGCGCCAGGTAGGAGCGGGCCTGCTGTTCGGCCGGCCGCTTTGGGTTTGGATCGGGGGAGCGAGCCTCGTTATCGTCCTGGCCGTACTGGCCTGGCTTTACTTAAATCGCAATCCCCTGGCTAATACCCCACAAACGACATACGCTATCGACAGCGGCCCTCGATCGGTGGTGATCGACTCAACAGATCAGGTTTGGACCGTAAACTACGACGCCAACTCACTTTCTCTATTTGGCCGGTGCAGCAGCGATGACCCATCCTGTCTGGACGCGATTGCCACCGTGCCGACGCTTCAGCGGCCGGTCGCCATTGCCGCCAGCGATACCCTTGTGTACGTTGGTCATCAACTGGACAACAATTTATTGGTCATGGACTTAAGCGGAGAACGGCAGGGGATAATCCCGCTCCCGTCGGTCGTTAACGATCTTCTCTGGACCCATGACCATCTTTGGGTAACGATGGATGACTCACTGCTGAAGTTAACCGCCATGGGTGATGAAGTGGCCCGGTTTCCGATTAATCGAACGCTGACCAGTCTCACAGCAGCCGATGATCGCCTTTGGGTGGTCAGTGAACGTGAAGGAACTTTGTCAGCCATCAATCTGGAAAACAACGAACCTCTTTTTACCACCTCAATCGGCGCCAATCCGGGCGAGCTGGTTGATCTGGCTTATGGCAGCGGTTTTATCTGGGCCACGTTGAGTCAACAAAACCTACTCCTAAAAATTGACCCGGACAGCGGCGAGGTTTTAACGTCTCGAGAGGTTGGTCTACAGCCGTTGGGTGTGGCGGTTGGCGGTGGATATGTATGGGTCAGTGACCATCAAGACCAGGAAGTCATCGCCCTGGATGCGGAAACGGTTGATCCCGTCGGCAACTTTATTGTGAGCGGTGCGCCTTCCGCCCTTTATTTTGACGATTGTGGTGGTCCTTGCCAGGCGCTGTGGGTCACGGTTGAGCAGACCAATCAGCTTGTCCGCGCATCGCTGGATGATTTTATTGGCAGATGACCACAAATTAAAATGACTGAATCAGACCCCTCAAAATGGCCAGATATTCCCGGGTATGAGCTGGTGGAAATTGCCGGCTATGGAGGTGGGGGTATCGTTTTTAAAGCGATCGAAAACGATACCGGCCGTACAGTGGCCATCAAATCGATGATTGCTACCGACCAGCCGCATAAGCTCAATCGATTTCGCAAGGAAGCGCGCATTCTGGCGAAGTTAGAGCATCCACACATTCTTCCGGTTTACGATTTTGGCGTTTTAGAAGACCGGCCGTTTCTGGTGACTCGCTTTGCCAGGGGCGGCTCGGTTGCGGATCGTATTGATGAAGGTCCCATACCGATTGATCAGGCGGTCGCCTGGGCCATCGATATCGCCAACGCTTTAGATTTGGCTCACAATCAGGGGTTGCTGCACCGAGACGTCAAACCGAGCAATATGCTGCTCGATGAAGCGGATGAAATTTACCTGTCTGATTTTGGTTTGGCAGGTACCTTTGCCGATGAGGAGCTGGCGCAGGCGGGCAGCGCCCTTTATCTTTCACCTGAGCGGGGGAAGGGGGAGACGCGCATCGACGTAACGGCCGATATTTATGCCCTGGCGGTTTCGCTGTTTGAAATGATTACCGGTCGCCCCCCGTATATTGGAGAAACTCCTTTGGCGATTCGGGTGATGCACATTGAAGCCCCGGTCCCGTCCGCCAGACCGCACAACGGCGATGTGTCTCTTGCCCTTGATGATTTAATTCGCTGGTGTATGGCTAAAGATCCGGCCGAGCGCCCCCCCTCTGCGGCGACGTTTGTGGCGGCTGCCCAAACCGCCCTGAGTGAACCGGATAAAAAGGTGCGTCTCCCCAGCTATCTGAGTCTTGATTCAACCCCGCTGATTCCTTCCGTTTACGATTACCCACCGACCGTTCGCGATACAACCTCCGTAAGGCGAGTCCGCGAGGAAGAGAAGAAGCGGCCGTCCCGCACCGTTCTGGGCTTGCTGGTTTTTGCGGGGATCTTAATCGCTGCGGCCGTGGGGATCGGTTTATTCACCATCGGGCCATTTGCGCCTGAAGAGGATATCCCGCCAACCGAGGTCGCCCAGGTGCTGCCCACAGAGGTACCGCTGCCTTCTCCCACACCGCTCGGCCGACTGCTCTTTGACGACTTTTCTGATCCAGCCACGAGTAACGATGCCGTTGACGAGGCGCGCCTTGTCAGCGGAGCCCTGCAGGTCGAGGTTGTCGATCCTCAATTCAGAATTTATTGGCCAACCGAACGGGTTCAGGCGGATCGGGTGCACATCGAACTGGACTGGCTTCCTTCAGATCGGAGCGACCGCTATGAATTTGGAATTTTATGCCGCTGGCAAGACGTAAATCGATATGAAGGGTTGATTTTGATTGTGACTGAGGAAGAGGTCACCGGTCAGGTGTGGTCGGTGGTTGACGGCCGGGTGGAAATTTTGGCCACCGCACCGGTGGATGAGCTTTTAGTCACGCGTGACCAGCTCCATCAAGTTGGGGCAGATTGTCTTCAGGATCAATATCGATTGAGTATTGATGGGCAGACCGTACTGACCCATCAAGCCGCTAACGCGCAGCCAGAAAGGGGAGATGTGGCCATCTTATCGCGGCCGTTATTTCCCGAAGAACATCTAATTCGCCTCGACAATTTGCTGGTAGAAGACCCCTCATAACCGGTTATTGTTCAACTGAGCCGATATCGCACGTAGCCCCGACCGGCCGCGAAGTACCAACCTGGTCCACATTAATACAGCTCCCGCCCGAACCGTCGGCCGATGTGCCGGCCGGATTGCCGCTGTTGATTGCCGGGCTTCCACCCTGAGGCAAATGGGTTTCCGTCGGTCCACCGTTGTTTGTTAGGGCGTTTAAATTGGCGCTGACGTTAAATTGATCGCCGGTACCGGCCGTTGTGGCACATCCTGATGTGTTGCCAATGAGGTTGTGGCCACTGGATGTCAGCGAGCCGGTGCAATCCGCTCCATTTTGATCGAGAATAGAGTTTTGAGATTGGGCGGCGCCGTTCAGCCCGCTGCCTAAATTTTGGGCAATGGTGACATTTTTTAAGGTCACCGAGCCACCGCTCATCGTAATGCCGCTGCCGGTGTTGCTGCTAATGGTGCCGTTGCGAATTTCAAATCCGGCCGCTGAGCGAACTCCATCCCCCAGGTTCCGGCTAATGGTGCTCTGGTTGATAAATAAACTCCCGGCATTGTCGATTCCGCTTCCGGCTGCCGCCTGGTTGTTGTCAATGGTGCTGTTTTGGACGGTTAAAATGGCCCCGGAGCCATTATAAACACCGCCCCCTCCCCCGGCCGCCCGCCCGCCGCGTACGCCCGCATTGTTTAGTGATAAGGTGCCGTTATTTAAAATGATCCCGCCATTTCCACCGCTGTTCCCGTTTTGAACGGTAATATTTTGAATGGTCAACGTGCGGCCGGCGGGAACCGTCAGCACGCGATCCGGTGCCCCCCCCACTGAGGCCGATCCTTGTACGACGGAATTTGAGGGTCCATCACCTGAAATGGTCAAATTACGATTGATGCTGATCCCCGATTCGGTGTAGGTGCCGCTTTCGATATAAATGTTGCTGACGGCCGTTGACGCATCAATGGCTGACTGGACCGTTCGGTAAACGAGGGCCTCTTCATCGCATCCTGGGACCGTGTCGAAGTCGGTGCACTGGGTCGTGACGTATAGAGCATCGTCGTCGAAAATATTGATATTAAAATCGGCCGGATTGATTGAGTCGAAGTCGGGATCGGCGCTGGTTGTTAACCCGGTTTGGATGTAACACAGGCTTGATGGATTCCCGTCCACGATTGCGTCATCGAGAATGGTCACCGGCACCGACAGCCCGGTGTAATTTGTGGAGTCAAGCACCATTTCACTGACGGCAATGGTGCAAATTGATGATGAGAAATTGGCGAGCGGAATGGTAACGGGAGCGCCGGGAATAGCACCCAGAGAAAATTCAATATTTACCGAGCCGCTGCTTTCTGTAATGTAAAAATGCTGCTGCGTGAAGTTGATATTTGGCGTGTCGTCATCAAAAATCGTGACGGTGCCGGAAGCCCGAGCGATGGTGGCGTTTGTTGGGTTTGAAATGATGACCGTAAAGGTTTCGTCCGGTTCTTCAATATCGTTATTGACGATGGGGATTTCAATATTTTTAGCCCCAACCTCAAATGCACCCCACGAAAGCTGCCCGGAAACCGGCGTATAATCGCTGCCCGGCAAAGCGGTGTTTGGCAGCACCGTGTAATCAACGGTAACCGGCCGGCCGTCTGATGGGCTGCTGCGGATGACGTCTATAAACGCGCTCGCTCCGGCCGTTTCAGTAACAGAACCATCCTGTACACTCAAGGTTGTGGGTGGCCCCAGGATAGTAGGGGTAGGCGACGGGGTAAAGGTTGGCGTTGGGATGGGAGTCAATGTGGGCGTGGGCGTTAAGGTCGCCGTTGGTGGATTAATAACCGGTGTCGGGGTAAAGGTATTGGTCGGGTTCACAACCGGCGTATTAGTATTGGCCGGAACCGGCGTATTGGTCGCCGTTGGATTCGGCGTAGGGGTATTGGTTGCGGTTGATAAGCCAATCGGTGTGAATGTGGCGGTTGGCACGGGGGTGTTGGTGGGAGTGCCCGTGCTGTTTGGATCGGTTGTCGGTGATGGTCCCGGCGTGGGAGATGGACCGGTTGTTGGTGATGGTCCGGCGGTCGCCGTTGGCCCACCCGGTGTGGGTGACGGTGCATTTGGCGTACTCGTGGGTGAGACGGGCGAAGTCGGCGTGTCGGTTGGAGCAATGGTTGGTGGCTCAGGCAGCGGTGTCTCCGAGGGAGGTGGTTCCGGTGTCTCTTCGACCGATCCCCCAGGGGTGACCGTGGGGTTTCCAGCAACCAGAGTAGA
This sequence comes from Ardenticatenaceae bacterium, assembly GCA_030065875.1. GTDB lineage: Bacteria > Chloroflexota > Anaerolineae > Promineifilales > Promineifilaceae > WTJY01. The sequence goes on from JASJCR010000001.1 coordinate 109,629, forward strand.
GACGGTGTCTACGCCTCCTTCTTCGATCAAACTGCCGATTTCTTCCAATTCTTCCGGGTTGCTGGCTTCAATAAAGACCGCATCACCGAGTTCCTCAACCAGTGAGCGCAGGGCAACGACATCCCGGCCGGTCGAATCGATGCTGATAATAATCGTTTCCAGGTTAATATCTTCCCGATTGGCTTCACGGATGAGCAAATCGTTGCTTTGTTCAACACACGTTCCGCTGCCCCCGGTCACGATAACCAGCCGCATGAGCCCCTGTTCTTCCAGTTGAGCCAGATCTCGAATGGCGGCAATCGCCCCCGGTATGAGCGCCGCTTCTTCAGACTGGGTGGATAAATCTTCAATGCCGGTCACAATTTCTGACTGCATGCCGGCCGCTGGAAAGACGATCAACTCCGTATCTTCACACGCATCCGCAACCGAACCTGAGCCAAAAGCACGCAGCCCCAAAACCGCATCGCTGCTGGTTCGGCTGACTAGGTCGCGAACAAACCCCTGGGCCGCCCCCAGGCGGGTTAAAGCGCCACCGGAAAATGGATCGGCCATGCGTCGCGATGAATCGATCAAGTAAACGGTGCTAACCGTAGGTTCGCTGTTGCGCTGGTTTAGGAAAAGAAGGAGAGGAATTAAAATTAAGAGAAGCAGCAATACGCCTAAACCTACCCAAGCCAGGCGTTGACGATTTTGTTCGGGTGAATGTTGTGCTGCTTGCGTCATACCAATTATGAAACAGTTGAAGATCGTTTAGCTTTTTTCGGCCCAACTTTTTAATTTTGTGGCCAGCAGGTTTTTGAGCGTGCCAATACGCTCGTTTAAACCCTTGGCCTGCAGGGCCAGGTCTCTCAGCTGATCTTCTGTTTGCTCTAGTGACTCGATATATCGAAGTCGCAAAGCCCCCTCTTTTCCTTCCTTCCCGAGAGAACCAAGATTGGCTTGAATTTGTTTCTGCTTCTCAAAGATTTCAGATCTTTGAGCCGTATTTTCGGCCAGCTCCTCCTCTCTTTTTTCGAGAGGTTCCAGAATGTCGAGCAGCGCCTTTACTCTTTGACGGGATCTTTCATCCAGCAAGCTGTCCTGAAAAGCTGTTTGCGCCTCACGCCATGATAAATTGCTCAGCGCCTGTCTTCTGGAAATTAAACGGCGCTCGACAACTTCAAACTTTTCAATTGATTTTTTGCCTGCCGCCGCTTCAAACCGCCAATATTTACTTGTTTCCTCTTGTAGACTTGATGTGGTGACCAAATTGTAGTGCGTTTCGCGCGGATGTTCAATTATAATTTTTACAGCGTTGTCTAATTTGTTGCGAATCCGGTATGAGGTCGTGATAATTTCCCAATCTTCATAGATGAGGAAGGCATCCCGCAGGGAGATCCCTCTTCTTTCGATAGATCGGTCTGACGATCTGGAAATGGTGACCCCCAACTCAACCGCAAATGGCACCACAATTTTGGCCTCGGCCGGTGTAAAATTGATGATGGCGTCCCCCAAATAATCACCACCTTCAACCACGGTTACCGGCCCTCGTTCCAGAGGGGTTCCGCTCTGATTGGCCGCTTCATAAACCGCAACGGGGTGTTTTTTGTATTTTTGCTCGTTAAAAATGAGCCTTTTTTCAAAATTCAGATCGGTTTGGAAGATGGGTACCATGGCCGATTGACCACGGCCGACAGAGACCGGGGTTTGAATTTGATACTCAAACAGCTCTCCCAGGTCGGACCCTTTCGTGTCGATTTGAACGGATGATTTGGCTCTTTCTCTAGCCATCTTGGGTGAAGGAGCCGGACGACGTGCCTGTGGTCGGGCGGAAGCTTCCGCTGGTGCCTCCGCCATGGCCATCGCATCGAGCATGGCCCCTGCCTGCACCCCGCCATCGAAAGTGATTTCCTGGTCGATGGTTCGCTGCTCATCTTCAAAGTGCGGCCGTTTGGGAACGCGCGGATGATACAGGCCATAGGTAAACGAGATGGGCATCCCCGCCACCAGTGAAAGAGAAATCTCGTTTAAATCTTCTTCCAGGATATTGTCAAAAATCGCCCACCCCTGAAACAGCGCTTCTCCCTGGCCGTTTTCATCCGGCCTGTCGCAAATGAGACGGTAGCTAATTCGCCAGGTCGGGGCGGGGGCCACGTATGAAACGGCCGCTTCTTCGACTTTTTCCGAAAAACGGAGGGTGATGGTGCCATATTGAGATTCACCGCCCATGTGCTGCAAAAAGTAGGCCAGGTCTTCTTTGGCCGTTTGGTCCATAAGGGTAACGCCGGATAAATCTCCCAGGAGGCAGCGGCGAACCGTGCCGGTTAGCTCATCAAAAAGGGAAATAACCGTATGGCCCAGCGGTTGATCGCCTGCCGGTTCATCAATTCCCAATACCAGACCGCTCATTTCTTCATGATGGGTTGTGTGGCAAATCACCGCTCGGCCGCGGATGCTGAGAAACAGATCGCGCAGCGCCCGCCCATCATCCAGACGGATCGTATTGGCGGCCAAAATTTCGCCGGTTTGTCGCGGTGTTTCAAAATCGATTCCCAGAATTTGCCCCTCGCCACTGGTGGTTACGGTCAAGCTTTTGAGAATGTCGTTCATCGCTGATCGATCATAAAGAAGCTTGATGGTTCGCTGGGGCAGCGGTCCCTCCCGGTGAAAATAACCGACCCCGTGTTTATAAAGCGTAAGGGATTTGAGTGGTAGTGAGGACATAAAGTTTATTCGCCTCGGCTGATAAATTTTATTGTAAAATCCGGCCCTCTTCCCATCAGAAATGCTTCCTGAATCCAAAGCAGCGCCAGCGGCTCCAAATATCGGGCAAATTTCAGAGGGCCAAGGTCAACTGGATTAAACCCGGCGTCTTTTGCCAGCTGAGCCACGATTGTTTTGGCATCGTCATGATCGGAACAGTAGAAGGCATCGGCCGGCGTTGAGCCAAAGACAGGATGGTTAAAATGATCGTAATAAAGATGGTTAAACGCTTTGATCACCCTGGCGCGAGGAAAGATTTTGGCGATCTCTTCGGCCGCTGAATTTTTGTGCCCCAGGGCCAGGCTTCCGCTGGAGGTAATTGGGTTAATACAGTCAATCAGGACGATATTTTCCAGAGGGCCGACGCCGCGAGCGATATCTGTAAGGGCATACCACGGAAATGCAAATAAAACCGCATCGCATGAATCAGGAAGGGAAGAAAAATGTGCTCCTGAAACGGTTCCGGAAATCCCTGCGGCAATTTTCTGTGCCCGGGCTTCATCTCGAGAGGCGAGAATAATCTCGTGATCTTTTGCGGCCCATATTCGTGCGGTTGTTTGACCTAGACGACCGGTGCCGATAATTCCAATTCGCATAGAGGTTGAAACACTGTTAATTGTTTGCGCCTTATGTCTACTAGTTTATACGAAATTCTCTTAGAGCGCACGTAAAAATGTTGCAAATTGCTTGTTGTCTAGTTTATCATTGGCCCCGGAAAATCGAGACGGAAATAAACACACTCATGAAAAAAGACCAGTTCAGGCGCGTCATTGCGCCTTTCATTTTGCCACTATTTATTATCCTTCTCCTGGGGAGCGGATGTGCCTCGAGTGGGCAGACACTGGCTTCAGCTGAGATTGTGATGGCTTCTGAAGAGGGTATTTTGCCCGCAGCGACCGCCTCTCCAGCGGCCGCGCCCACCCTGCCCAGCGTGTCGGTTTTTATTCTGACCGAAGGAGAAAGTGGCTATCCGGCCGGGAATGAAGCGGTGCCGGCGCTGGATGAATCCGGTGAGCCGATTCGGCCGACCGCCCAGCCGACCGATCCGCCTCCCACCGGTATCCCCACCGCGACGCCGATACCGGAGGCCACGGCTACCCCTCAACCTACCTTTACCCCCCCGGCACTCCCGCAAACCTCCAATGACGACCATTTTTGGTTTAGACGGCCGGTGCCGGACGGTACCGCCGTGTGGACTGATAAAGTTTACCCTTATGGCGGAACGCGCGGTGGCCAACTTCGTACCCATCACGGGGTGGAGTTTAACGTGACGTACGATACGCCGATTTTGGCCGTGGCAGACGGTACCGTGGTCGTTGCCGGTCCGGACAGTAGTGAAATGTACGGCCCTCAATTAAATTTTTATGGCAATTTGGTCGTCATCGAGCACGATTTTGCCCACAATGGCCAGCCTCTCTTCTCTCTTTATGGCCATCTCAATTCGATAGATGTCGTGGTCGGTCAGCAGGTGCGCGCCCTGGATCGCATCGGTCTTTCGGGAGCGACGGGGGTAGCGGATGGACCCCATCTCCACTTTGAGGTCCGGGTTGGGCAAAACAATTACCAAAGCACGCGAAACCCCATTCTGTGGCTGTGGCCGTTTCCCGATCGTGGCGCGTTGGCCGGTCGAGTTGTGTTTTCAAATGGGGAAACCGCCAAGAATGCTCAGGTCTCTATTCGCCGCATCGATGGCGGAGACCCAGCGGTTTTCTCAGTGGGTACCTACAATGATGATATGGTAAACGGCGATGATGTGTGGGACGAAAATTTTGCCTTTGACGATGTGCCGGCCGGTTATTACGAGGTTTTTGTCAAAGTAGATGGGAGAAAATACGCGGAAGAGGTGTGGGTTTTTAGTCGACGGACGTCGTTTGTAGAACTGGTGTTGAAATAATTAATGGTCAATCGTAAATAGTCAATGGTCAACTGTCCGGCATTGATTATTGACCATTGATCATTGGCCATTGATTAATTTTAATGATTTTCCCACAACCCGATCGATAAGTCGTGCGGGCAAGTATAGCGGAGCCAACCACCCAGAAAGCCAGCTGTTTGGCAACGCATAACGGGTTTTAGGCCGTTTGACGGTTAACGCCTTTAAAATTGTTTTGCTGATAATTTCTACCGGCATTCCGGAGGCGGCCGATTGTGTGACGGTTTCTCCCAAAGCTTCTAATGCTTCTCGATAAATGGTGTCCTGATAGCGAGAGGGCACGTTGTGCTCGGCCGCTTTCTCCCAAATAGGAGTTTTGACGCTTCCCGGCCCAATGATGATCACATCAATTCCTCGCAGCAGCAGCTCTCGTCGCCAGCTGGCCGATATCGCTTCCAGAGCAAATTTTGAACCGGCATACGGGCCAAAAAACGGAAACGCGATTTTCCCACTCACGGAACTGATGTTAATAATTCGCCCACCCGGCTGGGCCAGCAGCGGCAAAAACGCCTGGGTAACCCCCACAACCCCGATGGTGTTGACCTCAAACTGCTGTCGCAGATCCGCCAGCGGCAAATGCTCCAGGGGACCGGCGACGGCGATACCGGCATTGTTGACCAAACCGTGAAGCGGCTGACCTTTGAGCCTCTCTTTGACTGTTTCCGCAGCCTGGCGGATCGCCGCTTCATCGGTGACGTCAAAAATGAGCGGGTTAAATTGCTCTCCTAACTCCTGACGCACCCGTTCTCCATCGGCCGCCTTGCGCAGCGAGCCAAACACGCGATAACCGCTGGCGATTAAGTATCGAGAAGCATCATACCCGATGCCGGAAGATGTACCGGTGATTAAAACAGATGGATTGGTCATAGAATTAATAATTTTCAATTGCTAAATGCATTTTTAAAAATCCGGCCGATTACCACCAAAATAACGCCCTGGAGCAGCGTGGCGGCGACGATCAAAACCCCGACGTCAAACCAGAATTGTTCCGGAAAAAGGCGAATGAGCGAGTCGGTGTAGTAAAAGGTCCACGTGCCGGGAGGGAAAAGCAGCTCGTGGAATAATACAAAGAAATATTGCCAGGCCAGACCAATAAACGCCCCGATGCCGACCAGGGCGATAATCGTTGCCCATCCCCCCTGGCGCAGAAGATCGGCCGCCAGCGGGCGCAGCTCGCTCATGCTGAGCAAAAACAGAAGGGTGATAATGATCAATACCCCCAATACCCAGAAAATATTTCGCAGCTGGTCCGCCACAATTTTGACGTCGAGCATGTGGCCAATTTCCCGTTCGTTATACAGCGGCTGGGCAGGATCTTCCGGCAGGGTCAGCTCTTCGATCATGAAGATCACTTCTTCGGCCGGCTCCGGCCGCTGTAGATACGCTAAGGTGACGTGCGCGTTGGCCAGTCGTTCTTCCGGGGTCCAGCCATAGGCGTCGGGGGGGATGCGGGCATACTCGAATGAGGGGTAATCCCAGTTGATGACGGCACGTATGGTGCCAAAACCAAGCATGAAGGGCATGGCCAGAACCATAAGCCACTTGAAAAATTTGGCGAAGGTGATCAAGTTGTTTCTCCTCGATTAAGGCATTAGCGAGCCTGGGGCAAATTTTCAAACCCGGCATCTAAAATATAGTTGATGACCAGGGAATCCACGATGGTCTCGACCGGTGCCCGATTGTCGGTAAAAACCACATCACCGGCCACCGTTTCTACCAGGGAATCTGAGCCAATTTGCAAGATTTGCCGCAGCAGCGGATCAGCCGCGGCGGGCAGATTTGCGGCGTTCTCTCTAAGATTTGCCTCATCCGTGGGCTGCATGGTTCCAATGACGATCGTATTGAGCGTGCCGGGTACATCAACGGTATGAACTGAGGGATAAACCAGCTGCATCGTAGCTGTCAGCGCTTCAACCAGTCGTCTGTCTGACGGTACCCGGCCGACATTGATCGCTACCACCCCATCATCAGTCAAACGAGCCGCAATTTCATCAAAAAACTCTTTGGTGGTCAAATGCCACGGAATATATGGCACTCGATACGCATCCACGACCACAATGTCGTAGGGGCCATCCAGCTGATTAAACGCATACCGGCCGTCACCGATAAACGTTTCCAGCCGTGGATGAGCCATGTCAAAGTAGATATTCCCGGCTTCGACGATGGCGGGATCAATTTCGATGCCGTCAATGTGTACGTTTGGGAAAAAACGCAAAAATCGCTGTGGAATTGTCCCGGCAGCCGAGCCAATGATCGCCGCCCGCTCAATTTGATCAATTTCGGCCTCGGGAAGGATAAAAGGGGCGGCGGCCATCATCTCCCAAACGGAAGCGGTGGGCACCCGGCCCTCATCACACCAGTAAGAATGATATGCCTGCCCTTCGTTGAGGAGGAGGTAATTGCATTCACCGCGCCGCACCACCTCAATGTAATTATAGGGGGATTCAACTTCAAACAGGTGCCCGCTGCTTAGTTTGAGTGGCCCCGTTGACCACCACCAAAACAGCGGGGCCAGGGCGATCGTTACGGCTAACAAAGTGAGCGCCCGGCCGCGGGCCGGAGTGCGTAAGCCAAACAGGCCGGTGGCGATGAGCAAACCGCCAAAGATCACGGCCGTGATTCGAGATCCGGTTAGGGGGATGAGTACCAGAGTCGGGATATACGTTCCCAGCAGGCTGCCTAACGTTGAAATGGCGTAAATTTGCCCGCTGATTCGGCCGGCTTCCCCGACGTCCTGCACGCCCAGGCGGATCGCAAATGGGGAAATGCAGCCCAGCAGGGTGATCGGCACCGCCAGGGCGAAGATCACCGCCAGGAGGGAGGCGAGAATCGCTCCCACATTTAAGGCGGCCAGAGCCGCGGCCGCCTGCTTTAAAATGACGCTCGTCAACAGCAAAAAAAAGACGCTGCTCAAACCGGCTACGGTTAGCAGCGTAAAGTACACGGTTGGTTCCGGCCGTCGATCGGCCAGCCTGCCTCCCAAAAAATAGCCGGTTGTCAAAAAGAGCAGCACCAAACCGATGACGTTCGCCCATACAAGGTTTGAGGTGCCATAAACCGTTTGCAGCAGCCGGCTGGTGGTAAATTCGATGGCCAGGGTTGTTGCCCCAGCTACAAATACGGAGAAGAAGAGGTAGCGCCTGGAGCGAATCAAGCTGTTTATGCCTCAACCTGGATCAGCCAGCGGCTAAAAAGCAGCAGCAGCCACGAGCCGACGCTGGCGGTGAAGAGCTGCAGGACTCCCAGCCGCAGCCAGTTGATGCCCAGCAAATCGCCAAAGAAATGGCCCAGCAAAAAGCCGATCCATGCGGCTCCCAGATAAACAGGGATGACGGTAATCCGGCCGCCGACCATCAAATGAAAAGCCGCTCCGTAAAAGGTGGCTACCAAAAATCCAAGAATTAATGCTGCGGCAATTGTTGTCATAGTAAAAAAGACCAGAGACCAGAGATTGGAGACCCGAGAATCAGCTTTCCGGTATGTCGTCTTCGATCAGGCCACCACCCAGACAGCGTGACCCTTGATAAATTACGGCCGCCTGACCGGCCGTGGCCCCAAATACTGGAACATCAAACTTCACGGCCGCCCGGCCGTCTGCCAACGGGGTTATTTGGGCCGGTAGGGGGTTGGCTTTATAGCGAATTTTGACGGCCGCCTGGATCGGTTCCGGTGGCGGTGCCCCGGCGATCCAATTGACCTGACGCACGGTCAGCTCATCGTGACCGATTTGCTCCCGCGTGCCTAAAATTAAGGCGTTGCGGGTGACGTTTTTGGCCATCACAAAGAGGGGTTCGTGGTAAGAAACGCCCAACCCTTTTCGCTGACCAATTGTATAGTTGGGCAGGCCGCTATGCTGGCCGAGAAGCTGCCCTTCGGCCGTAAATATCGGACCAGGCTGCGCGTACTGCGGCCGATGCCGGGCCAAAAAATCGCGATAATCTTCACCGCTCAAAAAACATAAATCCATGCTGTCCCCTTTACTGGCCGTGGGGAGGCCGAACTTTTCAGCCAGCGCGCGCACCTCCGGTTTGGTGTACTCTCCAACCGGGAATTTTGTGTGGGCCAGGTGTTTTTGGGTCAAGACGTGGAGGACATATGATTGGTCTTTATGACTGTCAACCCCCTGATGCAGCTCAAACAGCCCACTTTTTCCAGGTAAAACCTGCGCATAGTGACCAGTGGCCAAAAAATCGGCGTCGAGAGCCATCGCCCGCTCGTAAAGATAGCTAAAGCGAATCACCCGATTGCACTCGACACACGGGTTGGGTGTCCGTCCTTTTCCATGTTCATTGAGAAAAAATTCGACGATTGTGCGGCGAAAATAATCTTTGACGTCGAGGACGTAAAAGGGAATACCCAGCATGGCGGCGATGTGACGCGCATCATCCATTTGCTCCGGCGTACAGCAGCGGTTGAGCATCTCTTTGCCGTCTTCGCTCCACAGGCGCATCATCACCCCGATGACGTCAAAACCCTGCTCGACCATTAAGGCTGCCGCGACCGAGCTGTCCACGCCACCGCTCATGGCCACCACAACGCGCGGTTTACTTTTCTTTCCAGTTAGGGACATGAAGGTAATCGTACCAAAATGTAAGGGTGCAGGCATCTTGTATCAACTTATATTTAATGTGGGGGGCACTAAGCACGGCCCTGCGGGCCTTTTAGCACTATAGCTCGGCGCTTCGCGCCTCTTAGCTAACAGCTGACAGCTCCGCAGGAGCGAGCTAAAAGGGGCGTCAGCCCCGAGCTAATTCGCTAAACCGCTGCAGGCGAGAAATACTTTCCGGCATCTGTTTGATCAGGTAGTCGATTTCTGCTTTATTGTTTTGCTTGCCAACCGTCAGCCTCAGCCCGCCGATACACCACTCAGGGGCATACCCCATTGCCTGCAAAATCGCCGATGGCTTTGGGTTTCCGCTGGAGCAGGCGGAGCCGCTGCTGCTGCTTACGCCCAGGGCATCAAGCTGGATAATCAGGTCGTTGCCGTTGAGATTTTTGAAGGCGAAGCTCGCGTGGTGAGGCAGACGCTCCGTGGGGTGACCGGTCAAGGTGACTTCGTCACCCGGAAAAGCCGCGGTGATGCCGCTGATCAGACGATCTCTAAGATCGGTGACGTGTTCGATGTAGGAAAGGCGGTCTTTGACGGCCAATTCAAGCGCCTTGGCCGCTCCGACGGCGAAGGGTACGTTGACCGTCCCGGCGCGACGGCCGTTTTCCTGACCTCCGCCTATGATCACCGGTTCCATGTCTATACCGGTTTTGGCGTACAGTAACCCCACTCCTTTTGGCCCGTAAAATTTATGGGGTGCCAGGGAGAGCAGGTCGATGGGCATCGTCTGCATATCCCACTCCATCAGATTGGCTGCCTGGATGGCATCGGTATGAAACAGAGCGCCGTGTTGACGGGCTATTTGCCCGATTTCCGAGATCGGCTGGATGGTGCCCACCTCGTTATTGGCGGCCATAATCGACACCAGAACGGTATCCGGCCGCAGCGCATCGGCGACAGCCTGCGGGTCGACACGCCCAAATTGATCGACACCGAGGATAGTGAGTTCAAATCCGTGAACGTCGCGCAGGTGTTCGGCGGTATGCAAAACCGCCTCGTGTTCAACGATGCTGGTGACCAGATGGTTTCCCCGGCCGGCCGCTCTGGCGGCCATCATGACCCCTTTGACGGCTAAATTGTCGCTTTCCGAGCCGCAGCCGGTAAAAATTAGCTCGGCCGGTTTGCAATTTAACAGGTTGGCGATAGAGCGTCGGGCTGTTTCGAGCCCTTGTTTGGCGATGCGGCCAAAATGATGGACGGATGATGGATTACCATAACCCTCTGTCCAATAGGGAATCATCGCTTCAATCACAAGAGGATCAACCGGAGTGGTTGCGCTGTGGTCGAGATAAATTGGATTTTCGATCATGGGGTTATTTTAGCACGCCACAACCTGTGTGACAGCGATTAACTTATACGTTTAACTCAAGTTGCGGCCTCCATGCGCAGTCGAATTTATTCATTGTGTGAGCCGCTTGGGCGTCGGCAATCTCAGCCGGCGCTTTCTGGGCGTTTTTAACCCCTTTTCGGAGCTTATGCAGGGACTTTGGCTGAAGTTTTAGAGACCTGATCGCTGGTTGCCCCGGGAGCAACGGGCAGTTTGACGTAGAAGGTTGTCCCTTCATTGACCTTGCTCTCCACGTCGAGGGTGCCGCGATGTTTTTCAATCCCTTCTTTTACCATATAGAGGCCGATGCCGGTGCCGGCGATGCCTCGTTCAACGGCCGTGCGGGCCCTGAAAAAGCGACGGAAGAGGTTGGGCATGGCTTCTTCCGGAATGCCAATGCCGTCATCCTTGACAACGATGGATATCATTTGCCCTTCACGCTTTGCGGAAACGCGAATCGCCCCTTCGAGGGTGAATTTGATGGCGTTTTCGATCAGATTTTTGAAGATTAAGTAGATCGTATCGCGATCGGCAACGATGGGAGGCAGCTCATTTTCAATCCGCTGGATGAAGGTCAATCCTTTTTCGGTGGCTTTATCGGCCAGTGGTTCGATCATTTCGGTTAAGACATCGTTCAGGTTAACCTCGGCCGAGCTGCGCTGGATCTCCTGGGCTTCAAGCTTGGCCAGCTGAAGCATTTGACGGACCATCGTCTGCAGCCGATCGCTCTCGTTGGCAATCGTGGTCAGGAAGCGCTGCGATTTTTCCTCATCGTTGATAGCTCCCTGGAGCAGGAGCCTGGCGTACATCAGGATCAGCGCCAGTGGCGTGCGCAGCTCATGAACGATGCCGTGGAAGAAGTCATCGCGCATGCGTTCGACCTCGCGTACGGCCGTCAAGTCGCTAAACACGATGATGGCTTCGGTTGGTTCGTCCCGATTGCGCAGGTTGACGGAAGCTCCACTGGAAAGTACGGGAATAAAGCTGTGGTCGCTGCGGCGAATTTCACAGGCCAGTTGAGGATGATCTGATCGACGAGAAGATTGCCCGTGATCGAGAACTTCCTGCAGAAATTCACCAAAGTTATTGTCGCGGATTTTGATGGCTTTGGCCGCTTCCGCGCCTACCAGATCGTCTCGTTCAGCGCGCAGCAGCGACAAAAGCGCGTCGTTGACTTCGGTAATGATGCCGTCGGGGGCGTGAATCGTCATCACTCCTTCAGACATACTTTGGAAAATGGTTTCGATGCGCCGCTTTTCGGAAATGGTGTTTCCGTGCAGTTCGGCGTTGATAATCGCGGCCGTTAGGGGGCCGCTCAGGGCATCGAGCAATTTTTTGTCATGCTCGGTAAACTCACCGTGACGCTTGTTGATCGCCTCCATGATGCCAATAACCCGATCTTTTTCCTGCAGCGGGACGCAGAGAATGGAGCGCGTTTGGAATCCGGATTCCTGATCGGATGATTGAGAGAAGCGATCATCTGAGTATGCATCATTGACGATAATTGTTTCTTTGTTTTGGGCTACCCATCCGGCAATCCCTTCCCCTGGCGGGAGGGTAATCGGCGGAATTTCCAAAAACATCGATCCCATTAATTCGGGAATAAAGATAATGTTTTGCGTTTCGGGATCGATTAGACCCAGAGAAAGGGACTCCACATCGAGGATGCGACGCATATCGGCCGAAACCTGGGCAAAAATCTCCTGCAAATTGAGGGTTGACGTTAATGATTGGCTAATTTCGGAGGTTAACGCAAACTCGATGGCCTGCCGATCTCGTTCGTATCGAAGCGCGGCGCGCTCGATGTAGGCGGTAAAAAGCTGGCTGGTAACCAGCAGATTATCTTCATTGAGCGGGCTGACTTCTGCAGGATCGAGAATCGCCATAAACCCTTTGTCGATAATTTTGTGCATACCGTGGGGTTGAGGCAGGGGAACCAGCAGCAGGTTATTTTCAGCCATTTGCCATAAGGGATTGGTCAGTAGGCTTTTGGCCCGCTGGGTATATTTATTTAAGCGTTCAATTTTGCCGGTGTTAAGCGTCTCGTCAATTTGACCTTTTTGGTCCCGCCAGCGATCTTGATAGATGATTCCTTTCGGATCGCTTTGCCAAATATCGTAATATTGACCGGTTGGTTCAAGTAGGCCAACTACCACCGATGAATGGGTAAAACTGGCAACCTGTTGAGCAATTGATGCGCAAACTCCGTGTGTATCAAAAATACCGGTTAATTCCTGAGCGATTTTTTCCCAAAACAGATGCAGATCTTTCATAACTCTAATGCGTACCTATTCTTCAATGCGGCATCGTAGGCCATCCACTTTTACACAAATCAACGATAAACAGTTTAGCAGTCGCCAAACAAATTGCAAACGGGAAGTTCGGGGCATGACTGTAGTTCTCAGTTTGCCTTCTTGACCGCGGTTTTGTATCATCTTTTTGATGGGTGATCTTTATGGTTCACCCTGCCGCACTCGATTTGCCCGGATCATCATAATTTGTGATCCGGCCCAGACAAAAACACCCCATGATTTTTGTTTGGGATGTTTAGCAAAATACCATTTCCAACCTTATTTGAGAGGTACAAATGAGTGAAATTGTTTCAGTTTTAGGCCGTGAGGTGCTTGACTCTCGCGGGAATCCGACTATTGAAGCGGAAGTTGAGCTTCTTGACGGATCTTTTGGTCGTGCAATTGTGCCATCCGGGGCCTCAACCGGAGCCCATGAAGCGTGGGAGCGCCGCGATGGTGATTCGGGCCGTTACAGCGGAAAAGGGGTTCTGGAAGCGGCCGAAGCGATCAATACCGAAATCGCCCCTGAAATTGTCGGTCTGGATGCTCGTGATCAGGTAGGCATCGACATGACCATGATCGAGATGGACGGCACAGAAAACAAAAGCCGTCTGGGAGCCAATGCGATTTTAGGTGTCTCTCTGGCTTTGGCTAAAGCGGCCGCCATCAGCTCTGATTTACCACTTTTCCGATATTTGGGTGGAACAAATGCACGTACGCTGCCGGTACCCATGATGAACATCATGAACGGTGGAAAACACGCGGCCGGGGCGACCGACCTGCAGGAATTTATGATCATGCCGGTTGGAGCCAGCTCATTTCGCGAAGGGTTGCGCTGGGGAGTTGAAATTTATCATGCGCTCAAGAAAGTCTTGGCCTCCAAAGGGTACCGGACCCTGGTTGGTGACGAAGGTGGATATGCCCCTCAGGTCAAAGCCAACAGCGAAGCGTTTGATTTGATTTTGGAAGCGATTGACAAAGCCGGTTATAAGCCAGGAGAGCAAATTATGCTGGCTATGGATGCGGCCTGTTCAGAGATTTACGAAGACGGGAAGTACCATCTTAAGACGGAAGGGAAGGTCTTAAACGGCCCCGAAATGGCTGAATTTTTGGCTGACTGGTGTGACAAATACCCCATCATTTCTATCGAAGACGGTCTGCATGAAGATGATTGGGATGCCTGGGCCATTTTGATGGAGAGAGTGGGCGATCGAGTCCAAATTGTCGGTGATGACCTGCTGGTGACCAACGTCAAGCGGATTCAGACCGGTTTTGAGAAAAAGGCGGCCAACAGTCTGCTGTGTAAGGTCAACCAAATCGGCAGCTTAACCGAAGCGATTGAAGCGGTTCAGCTGGTGCAGCAGCACGGCTGGACAGCCGTGGTATCCCATCGCTCCGGTGAAACTGAGGATGACACGATTGCCGACCTGGCTGTAGCCTTAAATGCCGGCCAGATCAAGACCGGTGCCCCAGCCCGCAGCGATCGCGTAGCCAAATACAATCAGCTCTTGCGAATCGAAGAAGAGCTCGGTGACGCGGCCGTTTATCCCGGATTAAAGGCGTTTACCAACTTGAGTTAAAAGTCCTCCGTTAAAAGATAAAAGTAAAAGGTATAAAGAGGAAAGTTGAACGTCTAGACTTTCCTCTTTGTACTTTAAACTTTCAACTCCTTTTACTATGGCTCACATTAAACAAATTCGAAAACGACACATCTGGCTGATGAAAACCACCGTTCGGATATTGGAGCATATCTTGGACCCTTTATCTGATGCGCAGTGGCGGACGTGGCACGATGGAGAGGACGGGTGGACCATTCTAGAAGTGGTTTGCCATCTCCGTGATTTTGAAGAGATTTTTCTCGGCCGGGCGCAGAAAATGATTCAGGAAAACCATCCTGACTTAGGACGATACGATCATGAAGCGATGGCCATCGATCGAAAATACAACGAACAGTCGATTCCGGAGGCGTGGGAAGACCTCGTGAGCCGGCGGGAAAGGTTTGTCGCTTTTTTTGAAGGGCTGAGTGAGAATCAATGGGCGGCCACCGGCGATCATCCAGAGCGCGAATCATTTTCCATGCTGGATGCACTGATGCAGGTGGGATTACACGATACCAACCATATCGAGCAAATAACGCGCATCATCAAAGACGGAAAAGTAGAGACGAGAGAATAGAAAGACAATCTCTCATCTCCGGTCTCTTGTCTCTAATCTATAGCTGGTAGATTTCCCCAAATTTCTTGTGGGCATAAGCCACAAATGGTTCGTGCGTGAGGGGGCGGCCGGTGGCTCGGGTAATCAATTCAGCTGAGTCGTATTTTTTGCCGTGCTGGTGGATATTCTCCCTAAGCCATTGATGCAGGGCATCTACCTGACCGCGGGCCAGCTCGGTTTCGATCTGCGGTGACTGCTTTATCGCCGCTTCGAGGATTTGGGCGGAGTAAAAATTGCCCAGGGCATAGGTGGGGAAGTACCCGAAGCTCGGCCGGGTCCAGTGAATATCCTGCAGGCAGCCCACCGCATCATTGGCTGGGGTGACCCCTAACAATTCAGCCATCTTGTCATTCCATGCTGTCGGAACATCGTTGACTTCCAAATCCCCATTTAGCATGGCCTGTTCCAGCTCAAACCGCAAGATAATGTGCATGTTATAGGTTAGCTCATCCGCTTCGACCCGTATAAATGAGGGTTGAACCTTGTTGATCGCCCGATAAAATTGTTCCAGAGAAATTGATCCCAGCTGCTGGGGGAAAGCGTTTTGCAAGTGATTGTAATGAGTGTTCCAAAATCCTCGGCTGCGGCCGACCAGGTTTTCAAACATGCGCGATTGAGATTCGTGAATGCCCATCGATGTGCCCCGAGCGAGCGGGGTCCTTTCCAGTTCCGGGCCGGTTCCCTGTTCATACATCGCATGTCCGCATTCGTGCATCACGCCAAACAAAAACGGATTGAGGAAATTGGGATTCCAGCGCGTGGTAATGCGCGCGTCATTCCGGCTGAAGCTGGCGGCGAAGGGATGGGCTGCGGTCCCCAGGTGACCTTTATCAAAGTCATAGCCAACCGCCCGGGCAAAATAGGGCGCAGTTTCTTTTTGCTTGTTGACATCAAACGGCTGGTGCAAAGCAGAGTCGTCAACCAGGTGATTCTTTTCTGAGATGGCTTGGATGAGAGGGAGGACGGCTTCTTTAACCGCATCAAAAACGGCGCGCACGTCGGCCGTAGTCATCCCTCGCTCATATTGTTTGAGCAGGGCATCATATTTTTCATCCTCATACTCGCGATATTCAACTTCTTCGCGGGATAATTCAATAACGGCCGCCAGGTGAGGCGCAAAAATGGAAAAATCACTTTGTTCTCGGGCTTCTTTCCAGGCCGGGAGCGCTTTCCCATTGACTTCGCTTACGCGCCGCACGTAATCTTCGGGAATTTGTTTCGTTTCCGCGTAATCGCGTTTTAAGTAGCGAACCAGACTGGCTTCGGTGCTGTCGTAGCTGGCACCGTTGAGCTCAGACTCTGCATTTTCAATTAACTCTCCCGTTTTATCAGCGGTATAGAGTTGATGGTGTAGTTTTCGCAGGGTGGTCATTTGCTGGGTCCGGACCGCTGATCCCTGCGAGGGCATATTGACCTCGCGATCCCAACTCAAAATCCACAAACTTTTTTCAAGGTCGTGAATTTCATTGATTTTTTCTAATAAAGCTTGATAATGTTTTCCCATCGAGCGCACTCCTGTCAATCATCCAAGTCGAAAATTTTATTTATATTGGAAAGGGGGTTGTGTGTTGGTTTGGCTCTCCACAATATAACTAATTTGAGGTTTCAGTAAATCACTGACACCCAAATTATATGAGGTTTTTATGATAACCATGTATTTGGCTGCTTCGCTGCACAAACTCCTTTACCAGGTTGTGTGTGGGATATGTCTTCACCCCCGCATTATTGAAGATTTACTAATAAATGCGGATACTTCGAAAACAGGCCCGTCATCCTGTCCCCCGTCTTCATGAGGGTAAACGACGGCGGGGATCCACCAGTGGCCATCCAATGGATTCCCGCTTTCGCGGGAATGACGACGCGATATCGGCATCTATTTGTCAAAACTCAAAAATGTGGGGTTAAAGGGCTTGACCTGATGGGTCACCAACCCTTTAGCCGTCGGTTTTAATCGACGGGTATCGGTTTATTCGACTGCGTTCAGGGCAGGTTCCGGGAAAATCCGTGCCATCCGCGGCTAAAATTAATTGTGGTACGCAGCACTTAAGCTGCTTCGGTTTTAATGGGAACGAGGAGTTTTTGAACGAGGCCGAACTCTTTGCCGGGGGTCAACTGCAGCTCACCGTCGTATATGCGCGCGATTTTGGCCGCCAGTGTTAAACCCATCCCCAGACCCTGCTGTTCGTATTCGGTCCGCCGGAATTGTTTATGCTGACCGACATTGACAATTTCCTCTTCTGTCATACCGGGACCGGCATCTTTAAAAATCAGAGCATAACATCCATTTTCGATCCCATCGGTGACGGAGACTTCTTGACCAGCGGCCGAAAATTTAAAGGAGTTATTGATCAACTCGGAAAATGCGTAGATAAAGTGTTCTCGAGAGATTTTTAATGGGGGGC
This sequence comes from Ardenticatenaceae bacterium, assembly GCA_030065875.1. GTDB lineage: Bacteria > Chloroflexota > Anaerolineae > Promineifilales > Promineifilaceae > WTJY01. Next base: position 127,147 of record JASJCR010000001.1, read on the forward strand.
TGTGTTTGAGCTCTACCGCGAGATCTTTTTCCCGTTTTTGGCGACGCCCTTCATCTTCAACAAAAGATTCTACCGTTCCCCGCGGGAATTCCGTTACGCTCTGACGCACCTCGGCCAATCTTGTGTTTGAAGATTCGATAATTTCCAGCTGGGCAAACAGAAGGTAATGTTCGATGACCCGATGTAGTCGCTGACCAGAAGATAAGATACTTTTACCTAAATCTTTGATTTGACTGGAAGTTAGTTCGTCGGAGTACATCGTCAGCAGTTCGCCACTGGCAATGATGCCTGAAAGAGGGGTGTGGAATTCATGAGGTAGGCTGTGGGTAATCGCTTCCTGAATGGTCCTCAATGGTGTTATAAAGCGTTCCCTCAAGCGAGCCTGCTTTTGCAGCATCGTGTCTATCGCTCGAATGAGTTCATCTGTTGTAAACGGTTTGGTTAAGTAATCTTCAGCCCCTAAGGTCATCCCTTTGCGTATATCCGATCGTTCCGCTTTTGCGGTCAAAAACAAAACCGGAATGGTGCTGGTTTCCGGGTTTTGCTTTAACCCCTTGATCATTTCAAACCCATCCATTCGAGGCATCATGATGTCTGAAATGATAAGGTCTGGTGTTTCCTGTAAGGCTTTTTCTAATCCCTCTTTGCCGTTTGATGAGACAAATACATCGTGGCCTTCCAGTTCTAGAAGATCGGCGATATCGTCGCGTAACGCTTTTTCATTTTCAATTACTAAGATTTTGGCCATAAGTTTAGGAATTAAGAACTAATACTTCAATACTTCCTATTATTACATATCTTTGATAATAATTTAAGCATTCGGTAGAAAACCGGATAGTCCTTTATTACTAAAAGGCGTTTAGGGAGGGGGTTTGAATGTGAACCAGGCAAGACCGCTGTAGGCAGCGGCCTTGCTTCTGTTATGACAGAATGATTAATTTTGGGGCATGTTTAGAACTTCGGTGACAATGGGGATGGTCCAATCAATCGTTTCTTTATCAATCACCAAAGGAGGGGCAAAACGAATAACCGTTTTATGGGTATCTTTGCACAGAATCCCTCTTTTTTGTAATTCCAGGCAAAAACGGTGAGCCCCACCGGCCGTTTCATTGACTTCTATGCCGATCAATAATCCTTTGCCGCGGACTTCTTTGACGTACGGGCTGGGGATCTCAGCCAGCCGTTCTAAATAGTATTCACCGAGTTCGGCCGCACGCTCCGCCAAGTGTTCATCGACGATTACGTTGAGGGCCTCGGTGGCAACGGCCGCTCCTAGCGGATTGCCGCCATAGGTGGAGCCGTGGTCACCCGGTTCAAACACGTCCATGATTTCAGTGTCGGCGCAAATCGCACTGACCGGATAAAAACCGCCGCTCAATGCTTTGCCTAAAATCAGGATATCCGGCCGGGCATTTTCGTGTTCAAAGGCGAACATTTTCCCCGTACGGCCGAGGCCAACCTGAATTTCATCTGCCATAAATAAAATGTTGTTTTTTGTACAAATATCACGCACCGCCCGCATATACCCGTCCGGAGGAACGATGACCCCACCTTCTCCCTGAATGGGTTCGATCAAAATACCGGCCGTATTGGGGGTAATCGACCGCCTGATCGCTTCGATATCCCCATAAGGGACCGTCGTAAATCCGGGAGTGTGTGGCCCGAACATCTCTCGATAAGCGGTTTCGGTGGAAAATGAAATGATGGTTGTGGTGCGGCCGTGGAAATTGCCCTGGGCCACAATAATTTCAGCCTGATTGTGAGGAACCCCTTTGCGCGTGTAGGCCCACTTTCGCGTTAGTTTAAGGGCGGTTTCGATCGCTTCTGCACCAGAATTCATCGGCAGCGCTTTATCAAAACCGGTTACCTCATTGAGTTTGAGTAAAAATTTGGCAAATTGATCATTGCGAAAGGCGCGGGAGGCGAGGGGGAGGCGCTGGGCCTGATCGATCATCGCCTGGAGGATACGTGGATGGCAATGGCCCTGGGAAACGGCCGAATAGGCGCTTAAACAATCCAGATAGCGATTGCCGTTGGTGTCATAAAGCCACACACCTTCCCCATGAGAAAGGACGACGTCTCCTAAAATGGTGTAGTTATTGGCACCGTGCTTTCGTTCAATTTCAGCAAATTGCTGGGGGGCTATCGTTTGAGGTTCAGTTTTTTCGAGCATGGCACAACTCCTTTTATTTCAATTTTGCAATATATCATTTTGTAGTGAGGTTTGGCCGCAGACGCCCGTCTGAGACCGGTGCATAAGCTTTGCCCAAAGATGGCTTTAAAAAATGCGCTCCACCTTGATCTATCGGAAAGTCAAAGCGAAAGAAGCCGGGGTTGATCAGGAAATTATCCCAAAAAATAATTCTCTGATACCATTCTCTCTTGTTTCTGGTAACGTTTGCTCGTGGAGCCGCATGTGCTTTAACGATCAACATAGGGGCAATCTTTACCAAATAAAGGTCGCCTAATGGCCTCATAGATAAAAAAAAGCCCGATGATCCTCGATTCGGTGGTGAAACGATTCAACAGGCTTTGCTCAGAGCGTCAGGATAATGAACTGACCTCATCTTTTCGGCTATTAAAGCATTCTCATTATAAACCAAATTTGACGTCTGTCGATAGTCCGTGATAGCCATTGGCTTGATTTTTTTTAGAAATTAACGGGCAAATTGAAACGTAAGATCATTAAGGCGGAGGAAGTGAGGTCCCATGTTTTCCGGGTTTCCATTATTCAGCGGTCTGATAGTTATCGGCTGCATATTTGGGTTTTGGTTTGGAGCAAACTGGCTTGTTGAAAGCGCGGTGCGCATTGCGCGGCGCATTGGCGTTTCCGAATTAATTATCGGTTTGACGATTGTCGCCATCGGCACCTCTGCGCCGGAATTTGCGGTTTCCATTAGCTCGGCCGCCACCGATCAGCTTGATATCTCAATCGGCAACATTGTGGGATCAAATATTTTCAACGTGGGATTTATTTTAGGAGGGTTGGCATTTTTCCGGCCGGTGACCACCAGTCGAGGCCTTGTTTATCGCGATGGATTTGTCGTGATTTTGGCCACGGTGATGCTGATGGTTTTTATGTGGGATCAATATTTAGAATGGTATGAAGGGGTGATATTTTTGGTCCTGCTGGCCCTTTACATTCTCTATCTTTATTTTCGGCGCGCAGCTCCTGATGAAGAGCTGCCAGAGGGGCCATTTTCCTGGACCGATATCCCCTGGCTGCTGGTTGGTCTGGCCGTGGTTGTTGGCAGCGGAAACTATTTTGTGGAGCACGCCTCGATTATCGCCCAATATTATGGGGTATCTGATTGGGTGATCGGGGTGACCGTTGTCGCTTTTGGCACCTCCGCTCCAGAAATGGCCACATCGGCCGTGGCCCTGCTGCGTAATCACAGTGATATTTCGGCCGGTAATTTAATTGGCAGCAATATTTTTAACCTTTTTGGCGTGTTGGGATTGGCCCCGACCATCGCCAAAGGCGGCCGGATGCTGGTTGACACCGGAGCCCAGGAAAGCACCTATATCCTGCTTCTGCTGATGTTTCTGGTGGTTGTGTTGATGCGTACCAAATGGCAAGTATCTCGCCTGGAAGGAGCCTTTCTTTTTCTTTTTGGGCTGGTCAGCTGGATTTTAAATTTTTCAAATATATCGATTTTTCAGATTCTGGGGATTACCTGAGTTTAAGTGGTCAGCTCTCTGTTTTATAATGTGATGATTAAAAGATGAAAGTCATATTGTCAAAATAGGGGAGATCATTATAATGCCACATTACGCTTAACAAACTGTTAACACTTGGTTGTGATTGGAGCAGCAAGTTTTCTCTTCTTTCTGAGACATGAACGCCCACAATAAAAAGACCTGGAGGCAAACTCACTATGGCGATTCGTTCAGCCATCCCGGATGCCGCCGTAGACGATAGCGGGCAGCGATCGGTAATAAACGATTTTTCGATCGTGGTCGCCACAGCTAACGGAACCGGCAGCCAAACTTCAAACCTCGCAATTTTGCGCGCCATTTACAAAATGGGTATCCCCGTCAACGGGAAAAATATTTTCCCATCAAATATTCAAGGACTTCCGACCTGGTACCACATACGCGTCAGCAAAGATGGTTATGTGGCCCGCCGCGAAAATTCTGAAGTTCTTGTCGCCTTTAATTCAGATACCGCCGTGCAGGATCTTCAAGATTTACCAAGCGGTGGAATCTGCATCTACCGCGATGATCTCAAAGGATTGCCGGAACGCACCGATGTCACGATGTATCCGGTTCCCCTGGTGCGCCTGCTTCGGCAAACCGGAGCAAAGGGATCCTTTCGCGATCGATATACCAACATGATTTACGTGGGCGTTGTGGCCCGCCTGCTGGATATCGATCTCGAGAAACTTGACCTGGCCCTCGATATTCACTTCAAGCGGCGGCGGAAGCTGGTTGATATGAATATGGAAGTCATTCGCATGGCTTATGACTGGGCGATGGAAAATCTCGAAAAAAGTGATCCCTATCGGGTAGCCCCGATGAATGAAACAGAGGGTCAAATATTGATCACCGGTAACGAAGCCGGCGGGTTGGGATCGATATTTGGCGGCGTAACCGTCTGTACCTGGTATCCAATTACCCCATCAACCAGCCTGGTAGACGCCATCAACGAATATCTTCCTCAGCTCCGCATCGATGAAGAAACCGGTAAGGCAACGTATGCGGTTGTCCAGGCCGAGGACGAATTGGCGGCCATCGGTATGGTTTTGGGTGCCGGATGGGTTGGTGCCCGAGCGATGACGGCCACTTCCGGTCCCGGCATTTCTCTGATGACTGAATTTATTGGTCTAGGATATTTTGCCGAACTGCCGGGCGTTGTTTGGGATATTCAGCGTGTGGGTCCCAGCACCGGTTTGCCCACCCGCACCGGCCAAGGAGACGTGTTGGCCGCCTATTTCTGCGGTCATGGGGACACCAAAAATGTGGTGCTGTTCCCCGGTGATGTGCATGAATGCTTTAAGTTTGGCACCACGTCCTTTAATTTGGCGGAGCATTTGCAAACCCCCGTTTTTGTGTTGAGCGATCTGGATTTAGGTATGAATAACTGGTTGTCTGAACCATTTGATTACCCAGAAGAGCCGATTATTCGAGGAAAGGTCCTGACTGCTGAAGAAGTGGCCGAGAAAGGCTTTAAGCGCTTTGCCGATATCGATGGGGATGGTATTGGTTATCGGACCTTGCCGGGGAATGAACACCCCCTCTCAGCTTACTTTACCCGCGGTACAGGGCACAATGAAGCGGCCGTTTACAGCGAGCGATCGGAAGATTGGCTGGAAAATATGGAGCGCTTAAATCGCAAATTAGACACGGCCCGCGATCTCGTTCCGGCGCCAGTTGTGGATGAACAGGAAGACGCTGACTTTGGGATTATCGCCTTTGGATCGACGAAGTTTGCGATCGAAGAAGCCCGCGACCGCCTGGCGGCCGAAGGGGTAAAAACCAGCTTCATGAGACTTTTGGCGCTGCCCCTTAGCAATGACGTCCGGGAATTTGTGGAAAAGTATGATCGCGTGTATGTGGTTGAATTAAATCGCGATGGCCAAATGCATATGATTTTGCAAACCGAAATGCCTGATTTGGCGACACGTCTGGTTTCGGTTGCTCATTTAGACGGGATGCCGATGACGGCCGCCTGGCTTATGCGAACCCTGCAAGAAAAAGAAGGAGAGGCAGCATGACCAGCAGAAGACAAAGAACAAACAGCCTCGGTTTAACCAAAGCCGATTACAATGCCCGCCCTACAACCCTTTGCCAGGGGTGTGGGCACAACTCAATTTCCAGCCAAATTATCAACGTGGCTTTTGAGTTGGGTATCGAGCAGCATAAAATGATCAAGCTCAGCGGGATCGGTTGTTCGAGCAAGTCACCAGCCTATTTTCTCGGTGGAACACACGGATTTAACGCCCTGCACGGCCGGATGCCTTCGGTGGCCACCGGTGCTCTGATGGGCAATCATCAACTGCAGGCGATCGGCGTCAGCGGCGATGGCGACAGCGGCTCAATCGGCATGGGGCAGTTTAAACACGTCATGCGCCGCAACCTGCGTTTGGTTTACATTGTGGAGAACAACGGCGTGTATGGCTTAACCAAAGGCCAATTTTCGGCCACGGCTGATATGGGGCAGTTCCTGAAATACGCCGGGCTCAACGAGCTGCCACCCATCGACCTGTGTATGGAGGCGATTGTGGCCGGCTGCGGGTTTGTGGCCCGATCGTTCTCCGGAGATGCCAAGCAGGTCCGCGAACTGTTAAAAGCCGCCCTGAGCTATGAAGGAACCGCACTTTTGGACATCATCAGTCCGTGTGTGACGTTTAACAACGATGAATCGTCCACCAAGAGCTATCCGTATGGCCGGCTGCACGAAGTGCAGCTCCACGACATTTCATTTGTGCCAAAGCTTGACGAAATTGAGATCGATGATTACCAGCCGGGTACGATGAAAGAGGTGGAAATGCACGATGGTTCACAAATTCTCTTGCGCAAGCTGGAAGAAGATTATGATCCAACCGATCGCATGGGTGCGCTCCACCGTCTGCAGTGGGCTCAGGAGAAGCAGGAATTTATTACCGGCTTAATTTACTATGATAACAGCCGTCAGGCCCTTTCCAAGGTGATGAATATGATCGATGAGCCGCTGGGCACCCTGCCGAATGAAAAAATCCGGCCGTCAAAAGAAAAGCTGGATCAGGTAATGGAAAATTTGATTTAGTTTGCCCAACTGTATTTTTAAGGCGGAATTCGTGAGAGCGAATCCCGCCTTTTTTATTTCAAAAAAAGCCGCGTAAGAAATTTGTAAACGTCATCGTCTACTCAATATTGGCTTATGTTTTGGCGTAAGCAATAAAAAAGTGCCTACGAATCCGGTCAAAGTCTCGTAGGCACGGTACCGAGCATCCCTGCCTGAGCAGGGTCTTGCTGCGCATCTATGATGGCACGGTTAATTTCCACTGTCAAGGTACGCTGGTCAGGCGGGTGTTCTTTGTCCTTTCGGCCGTTTTCCGGGCGGCCAACACGCGAAGGCGTGGGAAGAAGAAAGAGAAAAGTTCAATTACCCGAAGGAGTATCTTGAAAATGTCAGGAAAGAAAAAGAGTTTAAACCGCCGTCAGTTTATCCAATTTTCAGCAGCCGCCGGAGGAGCGGCTTTGCTGGCCGCCTGTGGTGGTTCCCCTGCCCCCGAATCCGCAGCTGCGCCGGCCGCGGAGCCCACGGCCGTGCCGCCGACCCCCGTTCCCCCAGAACCGACCGCAGCCCCGGCCGCAGCAGACCCCGATGTGACGGTCATGGTCAGAGACGTGCTCGATTATCAGCTCGACAGCGCCGACTGGCCGGGTGATTTTGGTTCGGTTACGTTCCGATTGCACGAGGGGCGAGTCAATGGTGAAAAAATTTACTATATCCGCACAGACTGTTCAGATGCCGCCTTTGCTGAGCAGGAAGGGCTGGTTTATGTGCCTCTCCTCAATACCGCCAACGGCCAGGATATCGCCAACAAGCTGTATATTTTTGATGATGGCTCTCCGGCCGTGATGCAGTACAGCCCGAACGATCCGGAATTTGCCTCGTTATGCCAGATTAATAACGTGAGCGGTGGTGGGGCCGATCTCGATTCGATGGAAGCGGTGGAAGCGGCCGCTGAAAGTGGGGCGATCACGATTGAAGAGACATTTATCTTTGTCAATTACCCCATTATCAAATGGTCGGGCGGCACGCTGGCCGTGGATGACGCCTTTGAAGCGCCTCTCGGCAACGGCCAGCTCTTTGGTGAACCGGATATGGACAACATGACGGTGACCATGAAACTCCATCAATGTTATCCCGGCAGCCGCTATATCGTGACCGACACCTCGATGCCGGGCATGGCGCCCATGATGAGCATCAACGCGGCCGAGCCTACCCAAAAGTTAATGGATGTAGGAGGTACTGACGAGATTTGGGTGTTTGCCAACGGTATTCCGGGCAGCGGGGTGATGGGCTTCCAGCCGGCTATTTTTGATAACAAAGCGGGCGAACCGGCATGGAGCCCGTTCTGGAATCACTTTACCCTGCGCTGGGTGGATGAAAGCAATGCCCGCGTCATCAAAACTTCCGCTGAAGTGCGGGAGCTAATCGAATCCGGTGAGCTTGAGGAATTCAACGGGGTGCCCGATACCCATCCAAATGGGTTTGTGGTGAATTGTCCGGCCCCCATTCTCGCCCCCAATGATTTTGAGGGTTAAATATTAACCTATGTTGTTACCATGACTAGGTGACGCACAACCCCCACCTCAATCCTCCCCCACGAGGGGAGGATGCCTGTCTCCCCCCCATGGGAGGGGAAAGAGGGGAGGGCTAATGCCCCATCAAGTTTTTATAATGCCATTATTCATCAGCCAAAGAGATAGAAACGCGATTTATCGCGTTAATTAAACGGGCATGGTTTGGAGGATGAATCATAATAAGCGCTGCCAAACGTTTTCCACGTCGGGCAGCGCTTTTTTTTATGGACTGCTCAACCCTTTTTCCCTAAGCCATTTTTCTCGATTGGCGCCGCGGGCAATTTTGCCGCTCGACGTTTTTATCAGCCATTTGGGGGGAACGATTTCCGTGTAGGTCACGGTGATCATGCTTTGGTGGGCCACCCGCTGCCGAATTTCCTTTTTTAGACCGGCGGTCGTGGTTGGGGAGATTTCACCCCCGGCCGCTATTTCAGCTACGACGGCGATCAATTGCGTGCCCTCTTTTGCGTCATCAACGCCAAAAACCACGTTGCGCCCGGGATGAAGCCCTGTAATTTCATTGACGATCGCCTCAATATCCTGCGGATAGATATTTTTACCGGCGTTGATGATTAAATCATTTTGACGGCCGATCACATAAACTTCCCCGCCGGCCAGATAACCCATATCCCCGGTTTGATACCATCCCTCTTTGATCGGTTGTAAATCCGGCCGCTGGAAATAACCGCTTAACATACAGTTACTTTGCACCCAAATTTCCCCCACCTGCCGCTCTTTTAGATTTTTTCCTTGAGGATTGACGATTTTTACCGCGGTGTGATCGATCGGCCGGCCGCAAGAGACGTGCTGGACCGCCTGATGATGGGCCCGTTTTACCGGGATCGCCAACCTCGCCTGCTGCAACCCCTGCCCGTCAATTACATCCCGGTTGGGGATATCCCCGCGCGGGGTCTGGGTGACGGCAAAGGTGTTTTCGGCCATGGCGTAGCTGACACTCAACATCTCTGGAGTGGCCCCAACCGCGGAAAATTTTTGTAAGAAGCGGTCATGGCTGGCGGCTCTTACCGGTTCGGAACAGTTGATAAATTGGCGCATCGACGACAGGTCGATAGTGTCTAATTCTCGCTGCCGAACCCGGCGAGCTAGATGATTGTAGGCGAAGTTTGGCAGCCAGCAGCGCGTTCCCTGCCAATCGCTTATCGCCTGAAGCAGGGTCACCGGCCGCCTGGCCCATTCAAACGGATCGAGCAGGATCAAAGGTACCCCTTGAATGAGGGGCAGCAAAAATCCAGCAATCAGCCCCATGTCATGGTAGAGGGGCAGCCAGCTAACGATTACCTCATCCGGCTGCAAATTGAGGGCTGTAGAAAGAGCGGCCAGCTGGTTTAACACCGCCGTATGGGTCAGGGCCACCCCTTTTTGCAGGCCGGTGGTGCCGCTGGAGTGCTGTAAAAAAGCGGTGGCATCCGGATCAAGCGGCGGTTGGGGATAATTGGCTGTCAATCCATCCAGGCTTTTGATCGATAAAATCGGGCAGGCAAGACGGGTTTTGAGGGGGTCAACCAAATCATCCGACACCAGCAGGCATGCTGCTCCGGCAAAATCAACCAGTTTCTCCAGACGGCTGAAGTAAATATGCGGATCGAGTTTTTCAGTTAAAGGGGCTAACAGAGAGGGGATTGCTCCGGCAAGTAATGCTCCCCAAAAGGCATACAGCGTTTCCGGCCGTTGGCCATGGGCGATACCGACAAAATCTCCCTGCTGAACCCCCAGGTCAATCAGACACTGCTGCCATCGGAAAGCAGCCTGGGAAAAAGCAGCCCGATCGATTGCCTCAATTTGCTGATCGCGGCCGGAATAAAAAACAACGGCGGTTTGTTGGGGATCAGCGTTAGCAAAGACGGCCGCATCTCTTAACGTCGCGTACTTCTCACGCGTTTCAAGCGTTAACACACCATTATCCCTGAAGAACCCGCGCGACCATCAAATCGAGGGTATCCATTTTGTCCACGGTTAAATCCGCATCGGGGATATACACGTCAAACGCTTCTTCAACAAACACGCCCAGTTCGGCCAGAGCAAATGAATCCATCATCCCACCCGAAATAATCCCTTCATCATCTTTGAGGGGATAGCTTTCATCGCGGATTAATTCATTGAGAAGAAAATCACGAATTATTTGGCGAATTTCTGTTGGGGTCATTATTAATTATCTCGATTTTATCTCCCAGGGCTTCGGCCAGCAGCCGTGCAAACTGCCTGGCTCCGGCCGGGGTTAGATGAACCGGTGAATCTGTAAATTCTGCGGCCGGAATGGCGTCCCAAAAATCAAAATAAGGTATTTCCAGCTCCTGCAGGTGATTGGCCATCATCTTTCTGTACTGATCATACGCCCATCTGGGGTAAAGGGAATTATAGCGCACATCGCTGTTTTGGCCGTCAGCGATAAATATCGGCTCATTGACCACAATCACCGGGACTTTCGCCCGTTCTAAACCGCCGGTTAACACCTCAAAGGCAACGGTTTCGCGGCTGATAAGATCGCTGTGCAGTAGGCCATGCCAGGCGGCGTCATTTTCAAAATCATTCTGACGTAAATCGTACTGATCTGGAAACTCCTGATCGATTCCTGTGGCCGCCCACATTGGCCCGATCAGCTGTAAACGAAGGAGATCGGCCAGGTCGCGCCGCTGTCCAACGATGGTCTCGGCCCACCACGGCTCCTCCCCAGCAGGAGAATCAGGTTCCAGACCCAGCGCGGCGCTTCGACGGCCGTTTTCCTGAACCAATGGGTGAACTCCCTGCTGCTCTAAGGCCATCGATTCCAGCGTCACCAGCCACAAAATCATATCTGGGTCGTGATTTAACCCCTCATCAAGCAGCAGCAAATCTTTGGTTAAGGACAAAACCGGATACCCTAAATTGTAGAAAACAACCTGTCGGCCGTCGGCGGTTTGGAGTTTATGCTCATTTAATTGGGCTACAACCGTTTCTTCAGCGGTTTGCAGCCAGCCCCAGGTGGCGGAATCTCCTAAAACGAGCACGCGGAATTCATCGGCTGATTTTTCCCGGGAGATTTTGTGGCTGGCGAACATGGCCGGGATATTGTTCAGGGTCAAATTGTAAGATTCAGTGATGTTTTCTCCATAGGGCAGCCGACTTCGACCGGGGAATAGTGAATTGTAAAGCGAGAGTTCCCCCAGTTGATCGGTCAACCCAGGCTGGCCCAGCCAAAAAAACAGATTGCACAGGGCAAACAAAATGGCCGTATAGCCAATGATTCGCAGGAAAGACAGTTGCTTTGACATGAGAAAGGAATCAATTGTCAATAACTAATAATCAATAGTCAATAGCTAATAAACCTAGTAACCTAATACCCTACCAACCTAGTAACCTAACACCCTAGTAACCTACCAACCTGCCCAACAGATCTACCGCCGAGGCAAAATCAGGGATGACAAACCACACCCAACCGATCACTACAAAATGAAAGGTTATAAAACGGGTGAACCATGTCCAGAGCAAAAGGCGGCGGGGATAGGTTTGCAGCTGACGATACCATTTACGGGTACGATCACTCCATATTTTGTGGATAAATAATCCCAACCCGTGCCAGGTGCCCCATATCAGAAAATTAATCGTTATGCCATGCCACAGACCGATGATAATCATAGTGGCCATCTGGCTGACAAAAACGATCAGCTGAGGCGACGGCCGCGGTTTGCGGCGAAGCAGCGTTCGGGAGAGTGGGGAAAAGACGTAAAAACGGACCCAGCTGCTGAGGGTCATGTGCCATCGCTGCCAAAAGGCGGTGATGGTGCTTTGCCAATACGGCCGGTCGAAATTTTCCGGGAGTTCAATGCCAAACAAAATTCCCACGCCGATGGCGATGTCGGTATAACCGCTAAAATCAAAATAAAGGCGAAAGGCGTAGCCATAGAGCAAAATCCACAGCCAGAAGACGCTGTCCGTTTGGGTGGCCACGGTGGGATTTAACGACAATCCCAGGGCCAGAGCGTCAGCCAGTATAAATTTTTTCCCAAGACCCTGAACGATCCGCGTCAATCCCTTTTGCCAGCGAGGCCAATCATCGGCCGTTAGCTCGGACATTCGGTCCCAATCCTGACTAAAACGCTCGGCGCGATCGATTGGTCCGGCAAGCAGGGCGGGGAAGAAGAGGGTATAGCTCACAAATTTTTGTAGCGATAAATCAGGCAGCTGGCCGGTTTGCCGATCGCGAATGGTGTGCAGCAGTCGAAAAGCGATATAAGAGAAACCAAGCCAGAATATATCTGTTGAGGCGGCCAGAGAGGGATTTTGATTGGCAAGTGTGCGCCAAACCGTGCTTATTTGCACCACGATCCATTCGGTCTTGACCATGACGAACAGACCGATAATGATCAGCATGCCGAATAGAAACCGCTCAACTTTTTTACCTTGTATCAACCACATAAAAAGGGCAAATAGTGCTGCCAGCGCGCCAACGACCTCGATGCCAGGGGGGCGATTTAGGGTCGGCCGCCAGCCCGGTGGCAGGTAGCGAACGCATGCCAGAAGCAAGACCAGCCCCAAGACAATGGCCAGCGTCTGCCAGCTTTGGCGATCCATTGAGCGTTGATCGGCCGGTTTGGTTAACCACCAGCTCCAAATCACCAGGAACAGCAAAAAAAAAGGGAGTAGAAAGCCGCTCCAGCGGATCGGGAGGGGCGGCTGCAGCCAAAAAAGAGCGGTAACGCTCACGGTAAGTAAAAAAGATTCTCTCCAGCTTTGAGGTACGAAAAAATTGAAGATCAAAGCCCCAACGGCCGCGATTCCCAATAAAGCAAGATCGAAATTCATGATTCGAGGAGCACTACCTCGTTTAAAATTTCTTCGAGCATAAACAGCACAACTAAATTGTGAACCGTATGCCCTTTTTGCAGCGTCTCTTCAAGATTGTAATCGTGCTGCAGTGGGCCGTTCATGTGTACCCCGTCTTCCTTTAAGCCGCGGTCGGGCAGTGTGGCGGCAATCAAGTCATAATCAAGAAGTGGAACCCGATATTCACTGGCTAATTCGCGCATCGTCAGGTTGTTGCGGTTGTCTTCCCCTTCAAAACGATCCGCTTTGGTCATGATGATGGGAATGACTCCTTCTTCCAAGCAGTGCTCGATCACCCGACGCATAAAGAGCGGGTAAGAATCACTGGTGTCGTTGGTCCCCAGGTGAATGAGGACCACGGCCGGATTATTGAGCCGAAATTCGCACTCGATTATGACCTCATTGGGCTCGCACCAATCTTTGTTGGCCCACATCGGGTCAAAAACGCCCCAGGCATGCAGCCCGATACGCATGCCCACGCCAAAGCGATCCCACGATCCCTGGAAATGGGTAATGACCGGTCGCAATTCTTCATACGGGCCGAGCACAAAGGTGTTGGGCTGGTCGAAGCGGGTTAAAAAATCGCCGTTGGCGATGACGCTGTCACCTAATTTAGAAAAACGATATGAATTGCGGCCGAGGGTTTGCCCCTGAGCGAAAATTTCGCGCATGTGGGTGATCGTTTCTTCATCCAGGACGATGAGCTGGCTAAGCGGTATGCCGTTCAGGGTTACTTCTGGAATGGAAGTTGACGTAGGTTGTAAATCGGCCGTTTCTCCAGGTGTGGTTGTGGTGGTTGGAACCGGTGTTGCCGTGGCCGGAGGAGGGGCGGTCGGGGGAATGTCGGTGGGTGTGGGTGAGGCCGGAATCGCGGTTGGGACAGCGGTTGCTTGAGGGGCTTCGGCTGCTGGTTCGCTGAGCGGTTCTGGTGATCCACACGCAGTGAGGCCGATGAGGATCAAAACCGTCAAGCTGAAAGAAAAATGTTTGAACTGTTTCATTTCTATCCTGAAAAAACGCATTTAGTGGGTCAAAGACCAAAATTTAAAAACAAGATTTCACGAATGACACGAATTTCCCACAAACACCAATAGGCAAACGTCATTCCCGCGAAAGCGGGAATCCACTGGATGGCCACCGATGGATCCCCGCCGTAGTTTACCCCCGTGAAAACGGGGGCCAGGATGACGAGTCTGTTTTGAAAGTCGGTTCATAGCAACATTTATTTGTAAATCTTCGATATTCATCGGCAAAAGTAATTAAGAAAGTTTAAGTTACGGAGAACTTAGGTAATTTACAAGGAGAATTGGTAAAAATAGCCACGGATTGTCACAGATTTCAATCAGTAATCCTTCGGCTGCGGTCAGGACAGGTACTGCGAAAATCTGCGGCTGATCATTTGGTATCTAGAATCCTTGATAAATCCACTGCGGGCTGCTGTCGGCCGAAATAATGAGTAGCAAAATGATCAGCAGACAAAGACCGCAGGCGATAAAAAATTCTTTTAAGTGAGACATGATGAGCTAGGATTATAGGTTATTAGGTTTTTAGGTTGCTAGCTTTTTCGCAAGCAGCTGAAAGGCCCGCAGGGCCGTGCTAAAGTGCTAACAGGCGCATTAGCGCCGTGCTCCTTAATTCGATTCACCACACCATTTCCACTCCCCATCCTCTTCAACCATGCGATAGGTGGTAAGCGGGAATACATTTTCCTCCGTGCCGTAGAGGGCGATTATTTCCCCATTGCATTTTACCGTATTGGTGTCTCCCACCTGCTGACAGCTCATGCCTCGGATTTCGGCCCCGGAAACGGTGGCAAAGGTCATCGTTTCCCGCTCTAGAAACGGCTCCAGCTCAGAGCACAAGAGCGCCTGAATGGTCGCTTCGTCACCGCTGATTTTAGCCTGCATATACTGTTCAACCACCGGGGACGGGTCCGGGCTGCTGCTGCAGGCTCCACTCATAAAAATAATAAACAGCCCAAAGGTGGCCAAAAAAGATAGTTTTTTACCGATCATCGCTCTATTTGACGTCCTACTCTAAATTGACGAGCACTCTTCCCCGCATCTGCCCCTGTAACGTGCGATCAAGTTCGGCATCAACCTCTTCTAGCTTGACCTCCCGGGCTAATTTATTGAGATTGGGCAATTTGTAGGCGGTCGCCAGAAGGTCCCAGATTCGGTTTTTCTCTTTAAGGGGGCACTCCACCGAATCGATCCCCAGCAGCGACACCCCGCGCAAAATAAAGGGGAACACCGACGATTGGAAATCGCTGCCGGCCACCAGGCCGCAGCAGGTCACGGCGCCACCATAGCGCGTTGTTTTTAGCAAGGTAGGCAGGGTATTGCCTCCCACCGTATCAACCGCACCGGCCCAGCTCGGGCGCAGCAGCGGCCGGCCGCTCTGGTCGTTAATTTCATCGCGATGGATGACAGCTTGAGCGCCCAAGGAGGTCAAAAATTCACTTTGATCGGTTTTGCCGGTGGCGGCGGTTACCTCATACCCCAGCTTGCTGAGTAAGGCCACGGCCACGCTGCCCACCCCCCCGGTCGCACCGCTGACAACAACCGGCCCGCTTTCGGGCGTGATGCCGTGATGAACGAGGGCGTCAACCGACTGCGCGGCCGTAAACCCTGCGGTCCCCCATATCATGGCCTCGCGCAGGGTCAGCCCGGCCGGTTTTTTGACCACCCAGTCAGCGGGTACGCGAATGTACTGGCCATACCCGCCAGAGGTATTCATGCCCAGATCAAATCCAATCACGATCACTTCATCACCGGAGGAAAATTGAGATTGTGAACTGTCATCAACCACCCCGGCGGCGTCAATCCCTGGCGTGTGCGGAAAATTGCGGGTGACGCCTTTGTTGCCGCTGGCGGATAACCCGTCTTTGTAATTAACTGAGGAATAACGCACCCGAATTAAAACCTCACCGTCGGGTAGATCATCGATATTTTTTTCTTCAATCGTCCGGGTAAACCGGCGTTCACTGCCTTCTCGAACCACCAATGCTCGAAATGTGTTTGCCATCTTGTGTTAAATCCTTTTTCTTTTCTCTCTTCTCTCTTCTCTTTTCTCAATTGTATCGTGTGATTCTCGAAAGAACAGCTTGTAACTGCGCTCACCATACTTAAAATTTAACCCACAGTTGCTGTCTGACCTTCTCGATGAACAATGGAGTTTAAAATTTTAGTTTGGCTCTCAACTTAGCCCTCCCCGACGCGGGTTCAGGGGCGGGCAGGTCTTTCATAACCTGCTTTATTGTTCGCAGCCCCCCGGTCATCCTGAGCCCTTCGACCTCGCTCAGGACAGGCTTCGCGAAGGATCCCGTCCACTCACTTGAAGGTGGCTAAGAATGGGTTTGTATCTCGGTCTTCTCTTATTGAAGTTTGGCGAGATTCTTGTAGGTTAAAGAGAACGGAGGTGGTCTGAGGGCGATTTAACAAATTCACACAATCTGCATTTGTAAGGGCTTGGCTAGTATGGGCTTGGCTAGCCAAGCCCTTACATTAAGGCTTTGGTTTCACCCTACCCACCCATGAACCGAGGCGGGGATGACGATATGCAGTGAAGAGTGGTCCACTAGAATTAAGAAAAAACACGCACACAACGAGGCAAATCATGGCTAAATTATTTGAACCGTTAAAAATCAAAGATGTCACCCTGCGAAATCGCATCGGCGTATCTCCGATGTGTCAATACAGCTCAGTTGACGGGAAAGCAACCGACTGGCATATGGTGCACCTGGGTTCCCGGGCTGTGGGTGGGGCTGGTTTGATCATCGCCGAAGCTACCTCTGTTTCTCCAGAGGGCCGCATCACCCCTCATGATGCTGGACTGTGGTCTGATGACCATATCGAGCCCCTCAAGAAAATCAACGCCTTTATTAAGGAGTATGGTTCGGTCCCGGCCGTTCAGCTGGCCCATGCCGGCCGGAAAGCAGGTGCCGCTCGGCCGTGGCAAGGTGGGCAGCAGTTGGAAAACAGCGAGGGAGGATGGACGCCCATCGGACCCACCGCTGAGCCGTTTGGTGGCCGGCAGCACAAAACCCCAAAGGCGATGAACCAGGCGGAAATCATTGAGGTACAGCACGCGTTTCGCGATGCGGCCGTGCGCGCCCTGGAGGCCGGTTATGAAATGGTGGAAATTCACGGGGCGCACGGTTATTTACAGCACAGCTTCCTGTCACCGCTCTCCAACAAACGCACCGATGAATACGGCGGTTCCTTTGAAAACCGCACCCGCATGATGTTGGAAACGGTGCGTCTGGTGCGCGCTGTCTGGCCGGAGCGGCTGCCGTTTGCGGTGCGCTTATCGGCCTCTGATTGGGATGCGGCCGGTTGGTCTGTAGAAGATTCGATTGCCCTCTCACGATTGCTAAAGGAAGAAGGGGTTGATTTGGTTGACTGCAGCTCTGGCGGGGCCAGCAGTAACTCCAAAACCGCTTTAGGCGGGGTCAAACGGGATCAGATTCCGCTGGCCGCGGCCGTTCGCGACGGGGCTGATGTGCTTTCAGCTGCCGTGGGAGGCATCATCGATTTCCATCAGGCTGAGGACATTATCGCGGCCGGCAAAGCGGATGTTGTTTTATTGGCTCGCGAAATGCTGCGCGATCCGTACTGGCCGTTTCACGCCGCTCAGGCGCTTAATGTCAAAACAGAGAATGTGGTTCCTTCGCAGGTTGGGTTTTGGGTCGGATGAAAAGAGACCACAGACGTCAGACATCAGACCACAGATAGGTTGGCATAAAGCGGGGCCACGTTTCACAGTTTATAGTCATCTGTGGTCTGAAGTCTGTGGTCTGACGTCTGTGGTCTGAAGCCTCTCAGGGCCTGACATGCCCCTCACCCAACACCACCCACTTATACGTGGTCAGCTCTTCCAGCCCCATGGGGCCGCGGGCGTGTAGTTTTTGGGTGCTGATAGCTACTTCTGCCCCCAGGCCGAATTGGGCGCCATCATTAAAGCGGGTGCTGGCGTTGACAAATACGGCCGCTGAATTGACCTCGTTGATAAACTTCTGGGCGTTAGACCAATTTTCGGTGACAATGCTGTCTGAATGATCGAGGCTGTGATCTTGAATATGGGTGATCGCCTCATCGATTCCGGAAACGACCTTGATGCCCAGAGTGAGCGACATCCACTCGGTGTCCCACGCCTGAGGACCGGCTTTCTCAACGTTAAGCCCGTGCCCATTGCCGGCCAAAAGGGGATAAGCGGCCGGGTCGGCGTGCAAATCAACCCCGTGGCTGGCCAATTGATAGGCGATTTGGGGAATAAAATCACCCGCGATGTCTTCGTGAACCAACACGGTGTCGAGCGCATTGCACACGCTTGGCCGCTGTACTTTGGCATTTTCGATGATATTCAGGGCGATTTCAACATTGGCCGACCGATCCACAAAAACGTGGCAAATGCCGATGCCGCCGGTAATTACCGGGATTGTGGCCTGTTCGCGACACAGTTTGTGGAGGCTGTGTCCTCCCCGCGGGATGAGCATGTCAACATACTGGTCGAGCTTCATAAATTCTCCAACCAGCGCTCGATCCGGATTATCGATATACTGCACGGCCGAGGTGGGCAGCCCTGCCTTTTCCAGCGCCCCCTGAATGACCCCAATTAATGCCAGATTGCTGCGCAGCGTATCGCTTCCGCCGCGTAAAATCGAGGCGTTGCCGGTTTTTAGGGCCAGGACGGCGATGTCGATGGTCACGTTTGGCCGGGCTTCATAAATGACCCCCAGCACCCCAATGGGAATGCGGCGGCGGGTAAGCTGCAGCCCGTTGGGCAAGGTGCGGCTTTCGATGGCCGATCCAACCGGATCGATGAGGGTGGCCACCTGCCGGGTGTCGTTGGCCAGCCCTTGAATGCGAGCCTCATTCAGCATGAGGCGATCCAAATAGTAAGGTTTTAACTTCTTTTCGCGCCCGGCCGCTAAATCCAGGGCATTTTGGGCCAAAATGACCTCTTTTTGGGCTTCTAATTCATCGGCAATGGCGTGCAGCGCCCTGTTTTTTTCTTCCGAAGAAAGTCGCGCCAGCCGGCGGCTGGCCATCTTAGCGGCATATCCAATTTTTTCCAGGTAGTTCATTTTAAACCCTTCCCATACAGTAAAAAAATAATCTCAGCGGCTGTTTTTGATCATTTGATCAAAAACAGCCGGCCGGTCAATGTTTATCAATCAAAAAAACCAGGTCGTTGCGGTGGATGGCCACCGGACCGTAAGCGTACCCCAAAATCTCGGCGATGTGATCAGAATGCTGGCCCATAATACGAATTAAATCCTCGCTGCGATAGCGGGAGATACCGCGGCCGATTTCCCGGCCGTTTTCATCCATGACGGCAATGGTTTCACCCCGCACAAAATTCCCCGTGACCTTGATGATGCCGGCCGGCAGCAGACTTTTTCCTCTCTGCTGGGTCAAAACATCCACGGCACAGCGGTTAATGATGACGCTCCCGTTTGTTTTTGACCCGGCCAATATCCATCGTTTGCGGTTTTTGAGCGGATTTTCGACCGGTAAGAAGCGGGTGCCGAGGGCTTCCCTTTTTACAACCAGCCGGTGCACGATATTGGGTTCGAGACCGGCGGCAATGATGACTGCCGTTCCGCCACGGCGGGCGATGTCGGCCGCCTGCAGCTTGGTGGCCATTCCCCCGGTGCCGTACTGAGTGCCGCTGCCCCCGGCCGCCTGCCGCAGCGACTCATCAATCGACTTAACCTCGGTGATCAGCCTAGCGGAATGATCCTGGCGCGGATCGGCCGTAAACAACCCTTTTTGATCGGTGAGCAAAACCAGCTGTTCCGCTTCCGCCAGCACGGCGGCGCGGGCGGACAGGTTGTCGTTGTCACCCAGTCGAATTTCCTCTGTGGTTACCGCGTCATTTTCGTTAATAATGGGCACAATTTTGTGGGCGAGAAGGGCATTTAGCGTATCTCGGGCGTTTAGAAAACGGTTGCGAGCCTCAAAATCGGTGCTGGTTAACAAAATTTGGCCGACCTGTATGCCATAAAGATCAAAGAGCTGCTCCCATACAAACATGAGGGCGCTTTGCCCCACGGCGGCCAGCATCTGTTTATCGGCAATCGTTTGCGGCCGGCCAAAATCCAGCCGTTCGCGCCCCGCCGTGACCGCCCCGCTGGAGCAAATGATCAGTTCCACCCCGGCCGCGTGCAGTTCGGCAAACTGCCGCACCAGATCGACCATCGTGGGGCGGTGTAAATTGGCGGTGCCTGCGGTTAAGACGCTGGTTCCCAACTTGATGACCACCCGTTTGCCTTTGAGTTCTTGCATGCCCTTAATTATAACCGGGTCTGTTAGCTGGTTCTAAATATTCGTCAAAATTCCCTACGATTTCTTGCAATGCCATACGGCCGTGGTACATTTTTAGCGATGAAGAAGAACGCAACCAATTTATTCCAAATTGTGATTTTTTTGCTGCTCGGCGGTGCTTTTCTGGCTGGTGTGTCGGCCATCGCCTCTAATGGTGAGGGTGCAGGGGAGCTTGAGCCGCGGGCAATTTTATCTGAAATTTCGGTTACTGCGGTCACAAGCGAAGGAGCGGCCGGTGACGACCCATCGCAGCAAGCCACGCCGTTGCCGACGATCGACATCGCCAACGTGCCCGTCATCGAAGAGACGGCCCTCGAGCCGGCGCTCAATCCGATCATGAATATCGGCCAGGAGCCGACCCACAATTTTCAAATTTATGAGGTCGAACGAGGGGATACCCCAAACCGGATCGCCGATCGCTTTGGCATTAACTCCGAAACCCTGTTGGGGGGGAATCCGTGGCTCAGTCAGGAATCAAGCCTCCTGCAGGCCGGCGTGGAGCTAACGATTTTGCCGATTGACGGGGTGCTGCACGAGGTGCAGGTTGGAGATACGCTCGAGGGGATTGCCGAGTTATATGGCATTCCCGTTGACGATATCATTGCTTACGAGCCGAATAATCTTGAATTTCCTTTCAGACTGTATAAAGGCACTCAGATTTTGGTGCCCGGTGCGGTGCGCGAGCTGTTTATTTGGACTCCGCCAAAACTTCCCGACCGCCCGGAGGGGTATATTGTCGGGACGGGGACCTTTGTGCGGCCAGTGGGGGGCGGCTGCGTCAGCCAATATTACTGGCCGGGTCACCCAGGTCTCGATATCGCTTTGGGTGAAGGCAGCGCCGTTTACGCCATGGATACCGGCACCGTTACCTATGCAAGCTGGGCGTCAGGGTCATATTATGATTACGGCAATTTGATTGTCGTCAACCACGGCAACGGTTACGAAACATTTTACGCTCACCTGAGCGGTATTAATGTGTTCCCCGGTCAGGTTGTCAATCAGGGACAGGTTATCGGGGCGACGGGTAATACCGGCCGTTCATCCGGGCCTCATATTCATGTTGAAATTCGCCTGGGCAACTTCCGAGATGATCCGAGCTTTTATATCGGTATTCCGGGAGGATGTTAAAAAGTACGATTTTTGATTTACGAAATACGATTTACGATTGGATATTGTTCGAGAGTCATTATTATAAAGCGTTTTGGGGTAACAATAATCTTCACGACCAATCAACTAATCGTAAATCGTATTTCGTTAATCGTTACTGACTATTCGGTCCCTTAACTGCCCACACCCGGCCTGAATATCAATTCCGCGGCGGACGCGAACGGTAGCGCTGACCCCATACTCTCTCAACGTATCAATAAACGCCTGCACCCGAGCTGGGTCTGACGGCCGGCCGCCATACCCTTTGGTTGGATTGAGGGGGATCAAATTGACGTGGCACAACATTCCCTGCAAAATTTCACCTAATTTTTCAGCCTGCTCTACGGTATCATTTTCACCGCGAATCAAAGCCCATTCAAACGTCAACCGCCGGCCGGTTTGGTCGATGTAATAGCGGCAGGCAGCGATAATTTCTTTGATCGGCCAGCGGCGATTGACCGGAATCAAGGCGTCTCTTTCCCGGTCTGTGGCTGCGTGCAGCGATACGGCCAGGGGAGTTTGCCGCTTCTCATCCGCATAGCGGCGAATCGCCGGTACCAGACCCACGGTAGAGATGGTAATTTTTCTGGATCCCAAATTGATCCCGGTTTCATCGATCATGCGATCCACGGCCGCCAGGGTGTTGTCGTAATTGTGCAGCGGTTCCCCCATGCCCATCATCACAACATTGGTGATGCGGCTGTCCTCTTTGGCTAGCTCATGGGCAAAATAGGTGATCTGGTTGATGATTTCACCGGTTGTCAGGTGGCGCTGGAATCCCATTTGCCCCGTGGCGCAAAATACACACCCCATGGCGCAGCCGGCCTGGCTGGAGACGCAAATGGTGTTGCGCTTGTCGTAGCGCATCAGCACCGTTTCGATCAGCTTTCCATCTTGAAGGGAAAACAGCACTTTTTTAGTGAACCCATCCTGGGATTTTTCGATGAAGCGCGGCTGGAGCTCGGTTAATGTGGCTTTTTCAGCCAGGGTTTTGCGCAGTCCGGCCGGCAAGTTGGTCATTTCATCAAAGGTGTGCACAAACTTTTTGTACAGCCAATCCCAAATTTGCCGGGCGCGATACGGCGGCTGATCGAGCTCCTGGACCAACTCGGTGAGCGCTTCAAAATCCAGGTTGTAGAGATTGATTTTTGCGGTTGGTGTTTCCATATTTTAATGCGGTCTCATTTTAGCTGATTGAGCAGCTCCTGAATATCCTGAAAAATATAGTCTGGACGGATCGAACTTTCAGCTAACTCGCTCTTGCTGGTTACGCCGGACAGGACCAAAATCGTTTTCAGACCGGCATTTTGTCCGCCCAGGATGTCGGTATTGAGGCGATCACCAACCATGGCTGTATTTTGCTGGTTGGCCTGCGGGCCAAACCCGGCCAGGCATGCTTCAAACATCGGCGGATATGGCTTGCCGATAATTTCCGGGGTTTGATCGGTCGCGGCCTGTATCAGGGCGATGAGGGACCCATTGCCCGGTACCAGGCCGCGCTCGGTGGGAAAAGTGGTGTCTGGATTACAACCTACAAAGCGAGCGTTGTAGTAGCGGATGTGATGGGCTGCGGCCGCGAAGTCATCGTACGTTACCTCTTGATTAAAGCCTACGGCGACGGCCGCGGCCGGGCGAGAGATATCAAATCTGGGCAAAACTTCAAATCCCTGCTGCTCCACCGCTTCGATTAAGCCATCGCGTCCCACGATATAGATAGGGCCCGGTTTTTTGACGGTTTGACCGAGAAATGCGGCCGTTACCAGAGCAGAAGTCATGATTTGTTTTGGCTTGATGGCTACCCCAAACCGCTTAAATTTCGCCACGTATTGGCTTGGGGTACGCGTGGCGTTGTTGGTCGCAAAGGCAACTTGTATGCCCAAGAGTGCCAATTCAGCAAAAAAGTTAGGCAGCTCCGGCATAGGGGTGTTGTCCTGCCACAAAACCCCATCCATATCAAAAATCAAATACTTTAATTGTTGAAGCATGGTGAAATTGTCTGTCGAAAGAAGCGTTCGAGCAAACAAAATCGGCTGATTTTGACCAAACCTTATTTGATTCGTATGGAGGCCGTATGAAGATTAGATTATTCCAATGGAATAGGGGGTGTTATAATCGCGGGTTATTGGATATTGGTGTATCAAGTTCGGTCTGCAGTCTCTGGCCTGTAGTCTGAAGTCTCAATTAGGAGGATTTTGTGAAATTATCTGTTGTCATGCCCGTCTATAACGAGCGCGAAACAGTTGAAGAAGTAGTAGGTTGGGTGCTGAATACCGGCCGAGTTTTTGAATTAATCATTGTGGATGATGGGTCAACTGATGGGACCCGTGATCTATATGATGGCATGCAGACGCAGCATCCGGAAATAAAGGTGATTTTGCATAAAGAAAACGCTGGGAAAGGCGGTGCACTGCAAACCGGGTTTCGGGCAGCAGGGGGGGACGTCATTATTATTCAAGATGCGGATCTTGAATATGATCCTCGGGATTATGAGCAGGTGTTAAAACCGATTGAGGAGGGCAAAGCTGAGGTCGTTTATGGATCTCGTTTTCGTGGCGGCCCCACAAAAACGATGTTCTTTATGAACATGGTGGGAAACAAGTTTTTAACGTTTGTAACCAATGTGCTTTACAACACGATTTTAACCGACATCGAGACATGTTATAAAGCATTTAAAGCGGATGTGATTAAAAGTATTCCGATTCGCGCCCGTGGTTTTGATTTTGAGCCGGAAATTACGGCCAAAGTCCTCAAGAGAGGGTATCGTATTTATGAGGTGCCGATTTCATACAACGGCCGTGAATACGAAGACGGGAAAAAAATCCGGCCGTGGCGCGATGGGCCAATCGCCTTATGGTGTTTGATAAAGTACAAGTTTGTTGATTAAAAACCTTCACAGACATCAGACTACAGACCACAGACATCAGACATCAGACATCAGGGAATGGGGTCTGAAGTCTAAAAAAATGCGTTGGCCGCTCATCATTCTTATACTATTGGGGGCGCTGTGGCGGACTGACGGGCTGTTTACTCATACGTTTTACGCCGATGAGGCGTTGTTTGCCAGCTGGGCCAGATTGATAGCGGTGTGGCGAGACCCGCTGCTGTCAACGGTGCCGATTGATAAGCCCCCGCTGCTATTTTATTTGCAGGCTTTCTTCTATCCGCTGCAGGGACCTGTAACGTGGGCGGCTCGACTGCCAAACTGGATCGCCTCGCTGCTGACAATTCCGCTGGTGTGGCAGTTAGCTTACCGGTTTTCGCCCAAAAAGCCGCTGGCGACCGAGCTGGCGACGCTGCTTTTTGTGTTTTCCCCCCTATCCATTCAATTCTCGGCCACAGCTTTTGTTGATCCTCTCCTGGTATTTTGGCTTGTTTTGGCTCTGGTATTGGCCGCCAATCCCCATCCGGCATATGGATCGGCCGTTGCGGCCGGGTTGGCCCTGCTGACCAAATATCAGGCGGTGTTGTTTTTCCCCCTCATTCTGGCGGTGCGGTGGCGTTTTCGGCCAGATAAGCGACAAATAATCGGTTGGGTGGGCATTGTGACTATCTTTGGCACCATGCTGATCCTATGGGATATCATCCGCGTGGGGGAATGGACCTTGTGGCGCACCCAGATGAGCGGTTTTGGCGGCTTACGCTTGATCTGGTCGTGGGAAGTTTGGCCTCGCCTTGCAGGCTGGACCATGATGAGCTGGTGGTTACTAGGAGCAGGATGGTTAATTGGTATCGGATGGTTGATATCAGATATGAGCCAACGCTCCTTGAAGCCCCCAAATAAAACGGCCGACGTTCGTATTTGGCTGTGGGGGATGATTGCCGGCTATGTGAGTATGCACTGGTTGTTGGCTATACCGATTTGGGACCGTTATTGGCTGCCGCTCGTGCCTTTGGTCGCGGTTGCATTCTCCATTGGGCTCCCTCGGTTCAAAAACGATCAAATTGCGATAAAACGTTCATTCAATCGGTTGAGAAAGAAAAACCGCAGGGACATCAATTTCAAAGTCATCTGGTTGGTATTTGCCCTGCTGCTTTTACTGCCACAGGGCTGGCTGGCCCGTCGGGGGTGGTTTCCGGTGGGTGGCTCAGCCACAGCCGATGGCGGAGCCGGTCAAATTGCGGCCGTTCTGGACGATAAACCGTACGGCACCGTGCTTTACGATCATTATTACAGCTGGCAGTGGCGCTATCATTTTTTTGATACTGGCGTATTTGTTAGCTGGTTTCCCAACCCAGATTGGTTTGGTCGGGAACTGCAGGCTTTTGAGAGCGACAGCAACGAGCGTTTTGTCGTTTTGCCCAATGACGAACGAGGGAATCCGGTTCGGCGCGAAGCGACGGCGCTGGGGTTCAGCCTAGTTGAAATTGAACAAACGGCGGAGATGACGCTGTATCTGGTTGAGGTTTCACCATGAAGCCTTTCCGGACTCGATGGCCTTACGGCTTTCTCGCCCTCCTCGTTATGGCTTTTTTTGCAAAGCTGCTGTTCACCGATCGCATTTTGGCCCGGGGTGATACCTTTTTGTATTTTTACCCTTATTGGCACCTGGCCCAAGAATCTCTTCTCAACGGTCAGCTGCCCGTGTGGAACCCCCATATATTTATGGGCGCCCCACTTTTGGCCAACAGCCAGGTTGGCTTTTACTACCCGCTGAATTGGCCGCTGTGGTATTTATTGCCGGTTCCTTACGCGGTTTCCGCCTCAATTGTGCTCCACCTGATCATCGCGGCCTGGGGAATGTATTTACTCGGCCGCCGAGTGATGCATTTGAGCCCAACCGCTGCTGTTTTGGCTTCGGCAGCCGTGGCTTGCGGCGGATATTTGACCGCCCAGGTCGAGCATGTCAACCAGCTGCAGGGATTGGCCTGGCTTCCGTGGCTTCTTTGGGTTGCTGGCCGGGGATGGGGAGCCGGAAAAAGGGTTTCCGGCATCTCGTTTATGGGGTTGTTATTTGCCCTGCAGATATTGGCCGGCCATACGCAGACGGTGTTTATCTCTGGGATCGGTTTGGGATTGTGGCAGATCGGCCGGTGGCAGATCGATCGCTCATCGTGGATCAAAAGCGGCCGGGGAATGTGGCGCTTGTTGTGGCCGGTGGCGGCCGGGGGGAGCGTGGCCCTTTTCTTGGCGGCCGCGCAGATCCTGCCAACTCTGGAGCTCATCGGATTGTCCAGTCGGTCAGGTGGATTAACCGCCAACGAAATTGTTTCGTTTTCCTGGCATCCGCTGCTGATTCCCCGGGCCTTGCTGCCCGCGATTGGTCAATCATTATTCACCGAATATGTCGCTTTTTTGCCGCTCACCGTCTGGGTATTGGCGGTGACGGCCGTTTTGAGAGGGTGGCGTGCTCCGCAGCTGCGGCCGCTGCTGCTGCTGACCATCATCGGTTTTTGGTTGGCGCTCGGCCGATTTGGAGGACTTTACTGGCTGCTATCGGAATTACCCGGGTTTAATTTGTTTCGAGTGCCGGCGCGCTGGTTGATTTTGCCCATGATAGGCAGCAGTTTGCTGGCGGGATGGGGATTGGATCAAATTCTCGCTGACCGGCCAACAAAAATAGAGCGCTGGCTGCCGGTCGTTCTGGTTGGCGGTTTAATTGTGGCTCAATTCCCTGCCGTGTGGCTCGCTCGGTTTGTGCCGTTGGGTCCTGAGGCCCCGGCTGAGTGGCCTGCGCTGGTGACCTTGGCCTGGCAGGGTGGGGAACTGCTGTTGGTCACGTTGTGGGTTTACGGCCGTCTGCCGCTTAACAACAGGCTGCTTCCTCTCGGTGTGTCTCTCATCTCTCTCTTTTTGGCCTCCCGTGCGCTGCCTTACAACAACCCCACCACGCCTGAGGCTTATTTTGATCGCCGCCCGCCGAGCTTGCGGCTGACGGTTGAGGGAGGGGACGACTTAGCCCCCGGCCGTTATTTGAGCTTGTCGAACATCTTTTTTGATCCCGGTGATCAGGCGGAAATCGACACGATTTATGCGGGCAGCCTGCCGCCTGAGGCCTTATATGATTACACCATTGCCATCAAGCTCAAGGAAGTGATCGCTCCAAACTTGAGCGCTGTGGTTGGTTTATATGCGTTGGACGGGTTTGACGGGGGGATTTTGCCGTTAAATTCGTATAGTGAATTAATGGCCCGCACCGTTTTGCAAGGAGAATCAACCACCGACGGCCGCCTGCGTGAATTTCTGCCGGCCGTTCCCGATCGTCAGTGGCTTTCCCTCTTTGGCGTGCGTCACCTTATTACAGATAAAGTTGGTGACGAGTGGATTGATGGGGTTTATTTTGACCGCCAGCTGCCGGCGACAATCGAGGCGAATGAAACCGAGCAGATTGAATTTATTCCGGAGATGCAAATCACCTCATTGTGGCTGCTCAGTAATGACCAGCCGGGAATCGTTCTGGTGGAAACGTTTGCTGGGGATGTCCTTTCACTGGTTCCACAGCAGCTGGAGAATGGCGTTTGGGCTGCGCGTTTACCCAATGAAGGGAAGATACGATCTGCG
>JASJCR010000110.1 GCA_030065875.1 Ardenticatenaceae bacterium
CCTTGCCGCTGGCGATCGCTTCGCTCTCGCTGCTGCTGTCGGCCGGTTGAAAGTAGCTGTCGGTTTCTAATCTGTAGGCCAACAGATCCAGATAAGATTCGGTATCGTAACCATCCCAGCTGCCGCCGGTGTACGAATAAGGGGTCCAGCTCATGCTGGATATGATTTCCGGCTTGACGGATGCCGGGTCAAGATCAATCGTGGTGCTCGCCGAAACCGCCCCACCGATTGAGTCCAAATTTAAGGTGCGGCTTTCGTTTTCATGAACATACAAAAGGGTTGGGGTGGTTTGACTGGCGTATGGGGTAAAGACGGTATCCAGTACGTTTGATCCCTCAGTGCTGACAAAGTGAGCCATATACGCTTCGTGGGCGTAATTTTGCTGGACCACATTGACGTAGCGGTCAACGCCAAACCAGTCGTCGATGCTGCTGTCTAAATTATTGACTGTTACATCACGCAGCCCATCACTGCCCTGCGCCCCGGTGGTGTTGTTAATATAGTCACGGCCGCGCATCAGGGTGTTGCTAAAATTCCAGCTCAGGGTCCACAGCTGATCGTCAAAATTGAGGTCATCATCGGCCGTCGGGTCTTCATAAAGCAATGCGGAAGATAAACCAAGCTCCTCGCTGACCTCGAGCCCGGTCAGCTGCCACGACTCATCGTACACGTGGGCCACGGTCATCACGTCCTGACGGGTGCAGGTATCCGGATCATCGTCGGCATTGACGCATTCGTCAGTGATCATTTGCACCAGCCAGACAAAGCGGAACTGGTGTGCTGATCCCCAATCGGCCACACCGCCGGTTCCCTGTCCAGGCCGGTAAAGCATCTGCGAAGAATAGGCGACAATGGCGTCGGTCTCGTCGGTGACGGTTGTAAAGGGGATGAAAGCCACCAGGTCACCCGTGCTGGTGTCGACGTCATTGATGGTAATGCTAAACGGATCCAGCTCATCCTGATCGAGCCACGTATCCACCGTCTGCCCCAAAACACGCGTGTTGGGAGCGGCGTCGAGAACGGGCAGGTTGGCATAGCGACCGCTGTCATACGGCATCGTAATTTCCAGCATGGGGACCAGGCGAATATCCCCATTGGCTGCGTTGTCCGCGCTGCTTTGAATGCTGCCGTTGCTCGTGTTGGCCCAGGTCGTGTCGTTGTAGCGGGTAATTTGCCCTTCCGTGTCGTTGGTTGGCCAATCCAGTACGTGGCTGTAGAGGCTGAGATTATTGTCGTTGGTCGGCTTGAGCTGAAGGTTAACCAGAACCGATTGATCGATAGTCAGGTTGTCGATGGTAAGCTCAAAGGGATTGTCGTCATCAAACGTCTGGCCACCACCCACGTTCATCGATAGGTCTTCGGCATCCGGAACCCCATCTCCGTCGTTGTCGCTGTCAAAGATATCCGGATCTCCGTCGCCGTCGCTGTCTGGACAAACCCCGGATTCGTTAAATGTGGGCGAGGCATCATACCACACCAAGCATTCAGCACTGTCAATGATGCCGTCCTTGTTGCTATCCTGTTCATTTGGGTTGAGGTACCAGGTTTGGCCGTTGTAAACAAAGCCGGTGACTTCCAGCCTGTCGTTGATCCCATCTGCATCGGTATCGGCCACGGCCGGCATCAGTCCCAGATCGTGCACCTCGGTCACATCGCTTAACCCATCCCCATCGCTGTCGGTCGGGTCGGTCACGCCCGCACAATTCGCTTCGTTATTGTACTCGGTGGTGCCGACCAGATAGGCGCACGACCCCCAGTACTCTTCATCAGTATCGATAAGCCCATCATCGTCGCTGTCCGTGGTGTTAATTGCAGCGGATTGGCGGGTGATGGCTGAAGGTTGAAATAAAGGGATTTCGGAGGGATTGCTAACTTCTGAATGTTGGACGCCAGGCTCCAGATGGGGATTCCAATCGGCCTGTCGCAGATCCTCTTTTGCCGCTTCAATTTCATTGGCTTCCGCTATGCGGGATTCCTGCTGGATTTGGTCCTCATGAAAATTTTCGCTAAAGGCCCGCGCCTGTTCCGCATGGGCAAGCGGGGGCACAATCAGGCCAAGCACCATCAGGCCGGCAAACCAGGCATAAAGTTTGGGATGACGATAAAAACGAATAAAAAATAAGCCGACCAGGCCAAAAGCGGCCGTCAAAATTATTGTGCTGGCGATTTGCCGAGCGGTCTCTAAAAGTTCCGGTTGACGTAGGGCGACCCACGCGGCGGGTTGGTCGATAAAGGGGGTTTGAGCGGCCGCAATCCGATCATAGTCGAAATCAGAGAAGTCGGTGACGATATTGGCCACCAGGCGGCTGCTGCCGCGATAGGGTGGGATATCGGTCTGAATGGTGATGCGTTGGGGCAGGCCGGAAGGATCAAGCCACAGTTCACCCGAGCCTTCCATGTTGCGATAAATTTCACCCGTGTTGATTTCCAAGCCACCGGGCAGCGTGCCGTACTTTTGCAGCCGTTCCTCCGCCTGTCGGCGCATGTTGTTGGCATAGACAGCCCCATCAAGATCGAAGGTGTACCGGTCAAACGTGAGCGTTAAATCGCCAACCTGGCGCGTTTCCGATCCGGCAAATTCAACATTGACTGCGCTGTCAACAAACATCAATGGGTCGGCATTGGGAGCAAAGGCGTCAGCCACGTGGCCAATTTCCTGCCATTCATTTTCGCCAATCCGAGCTTCCGTTTTGCCATCAGCCACGCGAATAGTCAGGCCATCTTCGAGTTGACCGCCTCCGTTCTGCCAAAGGGTCATTTCCATCGATTCTTCAGGAAAATTCACCGACCCGTCCAGGGTCATTAAATCGGTTTGTGGTTCACGGCTGGTGTTGGCCAGGCTGGGCAATGGATAACTGGTTTGTTCAACCTGGGAGAAATAATCATAAGAGCCGCTGGCCCGGGCCAGCTCCCAAGCCTGTTCGATACGTTCTTCAGGGGTGATGGGTTGAGCTTCAGAACGTCGGGTAGCAAAATTAAACAGGTTGGCCAGCAGAAAAGAGGCTGTCAGAACAACAGGAAAATACTTCTGGATGGATAAGCGCATAAAACATCCCGCAGCAAGCCGCTTTACGGATAGAGAAGCCGTGTTTAGCTGCTATTTGAATTGAGCACAAAGAAGAGGGTCTACTTAATCAAATAAATAGACCCTCTTTGCTGTGATTGTAATTGGATAAAACGTTGATTGATAGGTAGGAGTATAAAAAAAACGTTCCTCACTCAACAGAGGACTTTTGGACTATTCAGGATTCCCAAACAGGTGCAGCAGTTCGGGCAGAAGATGTCCGTTGGTGGCCAACGCCTCACCGGCATCGATTACCGGGTTACCCTGCCAATCACCAAAATAGCCGCCGGCCTCCTGCAAAATCGGTAAAAACGGGGCGCAATCCCAAACATTCATGATCGGATCCAGGGCCACCTCGACGCGGCCGGTGGCTACGAGCAAATAACCATACGCATCACACCAACCGGCGTTATAGTAACTTGCCCGCTGAAGCCGCTGCCACTGTTCACCTTTGCCAAGAAGCTCAAAAGAAGCGGTGTCGATATGGCTAACGACGCTCTCCGCCAGCGTTTTTTTATCGGAAACAGCAGCTCGACGGCCGTTCCACCAGCATCCCAACCCTTCTCCTGCTGAGATCATCTCCCCCAGGGCGGGGAAGTTTGCCACGCCGAGCACCGGCCGATCCTCGATCACCAAGCCGATTAACACCCCGTACAGAGGAACGCCACGAATAAACGATTTTGTGCCGTCGATCGGATCGATAATCCAGCGATGAGAGGCACCGCTGTTTTGATCGCCATATTCCTCACCGATGATATCGTGGGTGGGAAAGCGCGTTTCGATGTGGTGGCGAATCAGCTCCTCCGCTTTTTTATCGGCAACAGTCACCGGTGTATCATCTTCCTTCCAATCCGGCCTCAGGTCGGTTTGAAAGTATCCCAAGGTTAGTCGGCCGGCTTCCCAGGCCATCTCTCGGGCAAAATTTAAGTATTGGTTCAAATGTTCAGACATTTACCTATCCTTCGCGGCCGCACGAATCTGGCCGCTCAACAAGATCTGGGCTTGGGTGTGATTATCTTTTCTTCCGGTAAATCCGCCAAAAATAAAAGTTTCCCAAATCTTACGCAAAAATAGATAATTCATGTAAAAATGATTTTCTTTGTGAAACAAATGTCATTCTGTTTTATGCTGCGGCCGAATTTATTCGGCCGCTATGGAAACCGAAACGCGATAAATCGTGTTATAGAGCAAAACCCCTTATGAATAATGCAAAAAAAACGTCCGCCATTTCTTTACTTATCATTTTAATTCTATTGATTGGCTGTAACTCAAATGGAGAGACTCTTTCACCAACCACCGAGTCCGTTGAGGTCAGGCCCACACCAACCACTGAGTTGGAGGAACCACAGACCCAGAACACCGAAAGTACACAAAATGAATCGACCGAAGAGAGCGGATATCCAGCTCCGCCGGTTGAATCACAATCTTACCCGGCCCCGGAAAGCGATGTGGCTCCTCAGGGATATCCGGCCGATGAAGAAATCCAGGAGGAGCAATCTCTCCCTGAAGCCAACCCGGCCGCTGATGCCAATGTAACCTTTGTGAGAGCGGTAGAAGGGTCGGATGGAAGCTGGACCTTCCATGTCACCGTTGAGCATCCAGATACGGGCTGGGAAGATTACGCTGACGGTTGGGATGTGGTTACCCCCACAGGGGTTGTCGTCAAGAAGAGCGAATCAGATCCCTTCACCCGCCTGCTGCTGCATCCGCACGAAACCGAACAGCCGTTCACCCGTTCCCAGAGCGGGTTAACCATTCCGGCCGACGTAACGGAGGTGGTTGTCCGGGCCCATGATTTGGTAAACGGATGGGGTGGAGTATCGGTGACGGTTGATTTGACGCAAAGTGAAGGGGAGAATTACGTTGTTGAACGGGCAAACTGACGTCATCATTGTTGGCGGCGGCCCGGCGGGGCTGTCAACCGCTCACTGGCTGCAAAAAATGGGGGTCAATTTCCGCCTCCTGGAAAAAGACAGGGTGGGCAGCAGCTGGCACAATCATTACGATTCGCTCTCCCTACATACACTGAAGGAATTGTCCGGGCTGCCCGGTTTTCCCATGCCGGATGAATATCCCTCCTTTGTTCCCCGCCAGCAGGTGGCAACTTATCTATCATCCTATGCGGATCACTTTGATTTTCCGCGATTGGAAAACACGACCGTTGAACATGCCTGTTTTGACAGCCAATCCGAAAAATGGCAAATTCACACCTCCGCAGGGCCGATGTCCTGCCGCATCTTAATCGTGGCCACCGGAATTTGGGCCACCCCTAACCGGCCGAACTTTGCCGGTGAGGCCTCTTTCCCAGGCTCAATTATTCACGCCCAAAGCTACAAAAATCCATCTTCATTTGCCGATCAGCGGGTCCTGGTTGTGGGTGCCGGAAACAGCGGCACCGAAATTGCCGTGGAAATCAGCGCCGTTGCCGCCGCAACCACAATCGCCATTCGCGGAGGAAGCTCGTTTGTTCCTTATCCCAATTCAGTGACGGCGATGCGACTAGCAGCCTGGCTGTTTCAACGGCTGCCGGACTCGATGGGTCATCGCTTGCTTAAGGCAAGCCGGCCGGATTTCTCCGATTTGGGAATTTTCCCACCGACCGGTTATCTAACCGACGCTTATCCGGTTGTGGGATTTGAACTGCCAGAAGCGGTGCGGGCCGGAACAGTGAAGGTTGTGCCGGCCGGCATCGACCGCATCGAGGGTGAAACGGTGGTTTTCTCAGGTGGTCAAACCGGTCGGTTTGATGCGCTCGTGTTGGCGACCGGCTATCGGCCGACGGTAAACTTTTTGGCGGAGGATACGATTGCTCTGGACCAAAACGGCTGGCCCCGGCTTGAAGCCGGCGGGCGGTCAAGCGAACAGCCAAATTTATTTTGCATCGGATTTACCTATCCCAACACGGAAGGATGGCTCCAATCGATTCCCAGATTTAGTCACCAGACTGCAAAAGCGGTTCAACGCAGCCTCGCTCTAGTCAGATGAAGGTCCCTCTTTTGTGTCAAGGCATAAACTTATTGCAAATGCTTGATCGCCCAAATAAGCCGCTGGATCACGGTGAAGACAATTAGCCCGGCAAAAACAAAATACAGCCAGGCAAGCAAACTGGGAAACAAAAGAAACAGTCCGTAAAACAAAATCGTTTCCGTACCCCCAATTAATCCACCCGGCATCGAAACGGTGGTCATTTCACCTCTGGCAGCGGCACCGGCCATTCGCTTCTCCAAAATCGCTCCCAAATACATCCATGAAGCGGTATTGATATAGTAAATTGAAAGCAAGACAGCCAGGGCGATGAAGTTTATTGAGGTGGGCATCGACAACACAAGGGCTACCGGCAAAAATGAATAAACGACAAAATCGCCCAGGATATCAAAGTAGCCACCGAGATCGCTCTGCTTTTCATGGTTGCGGGCCATGGTCCCATCTAAGCCGTCAGTAAGGCGGTTTAAAGCCCAAAACACAAGAGCTACCACATAGTAACCCTGCCAGGCCGCATAAACGCTGACAAGCCCTAAAAACAAGGAAATTAAGGTCACGACATTGGGATTTACGTTTGAAAGGAGGGCCGCCAGTGGTGTAAGCACCCGTTCTTTAGCGATTCTTGCTGAGGGATCAAGCATTGGGATTTCCTTTATTTTTCACGTTCTTCTTCAAAACAATTGAACCAACTGCCCCGCACACAGACGGCATTTAATGGCCATATCTTACTTCTCGAAAATTTGAATTCAATTACCGGCTCCTTTCTTCTGAACCATGATAGGAGTAATTACCCATCCCAACCCCAACCGACGCCAGGGAAAAGCGACGAGGGCGGTATAGTTACGCATCTCCCGATTTTAACCGTTTTTTCTTAAAAAAATAACCAAAGTTGCCACCTTACCTTCCCGATGAATATTTCGGTATCTATTTATCAAAACTCAAAATCGCGTTAATTAGCCGGATTTATCCGCTTTCGGTTTCGATAGCGACTATTCGGTCGCGTCAAAAGGTCGCAACTTGGGTTAAAGAATATGACAGTTTGTGCAATTGTTGAGGAAATTTAGCCACCCCTTTTCTCCATTTCAACCGGGCATGACCCCATATTTCACGGCAAATCCACGTTTCTTTCACGTCTAAGCAGTACCAAAGAATGATAATAATCAACATCTAAATCCCGCCGTAGAGATTACTATGTGTACTAAGCGGGATACTGCGCACGGCTCCTGCCCAAACATCATTCCTAAATTCAAGATCCACCAAGTTAGCTTTGCTGTAAGGATCTTTAATTACAATGACATCAAACATCATGGCAGTATACAAAATAAACGATCAAGCGGTTCATGTTGAAGAAAGTGGCAATCCAAATCGCCAGATAGCCCTGTTAATTCACGGCTGGTCGAGTTCATCTTATGCGCTGTCCCCGCTCATGGAAATGCTTAGCAAGCGTTTCCGCTGTATGGCGGTTGATTTGCCAGGCTACGGCAAAAGCCCCAAATTTGCGGGCAAGACCACAATTCCGGCTTATGCCGATCTGCTGGCCGGCTTAATCGAGCAGGTTGCTGAAGGTCCGGTTGTTTTGATCGGCCATTCAATGGGCGGCATGATTAGCCTGACCCTAACCGAGCGGTACCCTATGCTGGTTGATCGAACGGTGTTGATCTGCCCCACCATCACCGGAAAATTATCAAATTACATCAATCTGTTTGTTTCCCCGATTACCGCGGCCGAGCGATTCAAAGTAGGGCAAATCATTTCCGGTTGGGTTTCAAATGCCGTGGTGGGCATCACCGATCGCATCATGCGTCCGGCTTCCTTTGCGCAGCGAACCGTCATCACCGAAGATGAGTACGTTCGCCTGCGCAGCGATGCCCGTCAGCCTAATCAGGGAACGGTGCGTGCTGAGTGTTATCGAGCCATGCGGGAAAATGATTTATCCGGCCGTCTGGGAAATATTGAAACCCCATCCCTGGTGATCTGGGGGGCGGAAGACAATACGGTACCTCTGCGCGATTCGGGGGTGGTGGCCGATGAATGGCCCGAAGCTGAACTGCGAATTTTGCCCAAAGCGGGACATTGGCCTCACTTTGAACGGCCGGATGCCACCAAGCGCCTCATCGCCTCATTTTTGGGGCTGCCGATTTTGCGTGGCAATCTCCACGTTTCTTCCAACGACGACAGCCTGGCCCAAATTGAGGAGGCGGCCGCCTTTTTAGCCCACTCCGATTTGGGGAGTAATCTCAACCTCACCCAGCGGAAACGCCTGGCCTCCCAATGCACCAGGCGCATTTTCAAAGTGGGAGAAACAATCGTCAAAGTGAGCGATCGCGGCAACGAAATGTTTATCATCCAGGACGGGACGGTTGATGTGTGGGCCGATCCGGATTCCCCTGGAGAAAATACGAGCAACATGCGTCAGGTGGCTACTTTGCGGCCGGGTCAAATCACCGGCGAGATGGCGTTATTTGATGAAGGAACACGCTCGGCAAATTTGGTGGCCGGAGCCAACGGGGCGGTAGTCCTGGTGCTTCATCGAGATCAGATGCAAGATTTATGCGAGGCGGATCCTACCCTGGGCACCCGCGTTCTTTGGAATATGAGCCGGGCCATCTCCCTGCGCGTGCGCTTTATCCAGTGGCAAAACCGCAACCGAACCTCTGGATCGAATACCGAAGAGACAATCCGCATGTTTGTGCCGCCGGCCAAGCTGTTTGAGGGGTTAAGCGCCGATTAATAAAGAGTTCAGACTACAGACCTCAGACCACAGAAGGTGCATTTCTGTGGTCTATTTTCTTGCTCCCCAGATCCACTTCTCAACCATGTAGATGGTCAAATCCCGATTGACCTGAATTTGACAAGACAGGCGGGGGTATCCAAACTTTTCTGCGGCCCGGTCGTGCCAGTGAACGGGTTGAACTTCGTTATCCTCTGCCAACCAAATCCCGCATGTCGCACACAAGCCTCGACCCCCGCAGTTCAACTTCTGAGTAAACCGAGTATAGGGAGAAAGATCGTGATCGAGCAGCAGCTTTCGCAAATTTTCGCCAGCCGGGGCTGTTAACGTGATCGGCTGCTTTTCACCGATTAAAAAAATGCTTACTGTAAAAACTTCATTCATAAATAAATAATCTTGCCAAATCAATCAAATTGAGAGATAAACCCAAGTTTAGTGAACAAAAATCAATATTCAATTATTTGGGGCTGGCTCAAATTGGTAGTCAGCATATCGCTGGGCTTTCTAGGTCTGTGGCTCTTAACCCGCAACGTTGATTATTCGCTGCTTGGGCAATCTTTTCAACAGGTGCGCTGGGGGTATGTTTTCTTGGCGACCGGGGTCATTGTCGTTACGGCTTTAAGTAAGGCTTGGCGCTGGTATTATTTGCTCTATCCGGTGCGCTCGGCCGTATCGTTTCAGGCGGTGGTTGTCGGTATCGTCCTCGGGCAATTTTTTAACCAGCTGCTGCCCATAGCCCGGACAGGCGATATCGTGCGGCTGCTCAGCTTGCCAGTTGAAATTCCCAAAGGGCAGGTTTTAGGCACCCTGGTTTTGGAAAAAACCCTCGATACCCTGATTTTGGGAATCACCTTTTTCCTTATCCTGCCGTTTGTCATCGTACCAGAAGTTGTTTCCAACCCGACCACGCTGTTTATCACCGTGGTAATTGTCTTGGGTTTGATGTACCTGCTGGCGTTCCAGGCGCGATGGGTTATCCAAATAACGCAAAAGATCACCTCGTTTTTACCGGCCAGAATCGGCCGGTGGATCGTGAAGCTGGTATCGGCCGGTTTGGCAGGGCTGGAATCACTCAAACACGGTCGGACCGCGGCCATTCTGCTTATGCACTCGGTGTGGATCGGTGTTCTGTCGATTTTAACCCCCTATTTGATGATATTGGCGTTTGATTTCCCTCTGGGTTTGGCCGAGGCGGCCGCCATCAATCTCACCGTCCTGATCGGATCTATTCCCTCATCATCTCCGGGAAACATTGGGGTATTTGAGTTTTTGACCGTGTTGGCGCTGCAGCAGCTGGGGCTTCCGGAGAGCGAATCCCTTCTGAGCTTTGCCTTTCTCTTTCATCTGGTTGTGGTGGGGCCCATCGTCATTTGGGGAGCGTGGTTTATCGGGCAGCTAGATTGGCCCAAAGAGGTATTGCGAGGGGGAAGCAAATTGTTTAAGACCGTCAGTAATTAAGTGCATTTCTTTTTTGCGCCCAAGCACCAGGTAAGAAACGGTCGCGAACCCACTGTCATTGCTCAGTATGAGCAACGGAGCGCAGCGAAGTGAAGATATCGTGTGAGAAGTTAAGCGATTTCCGCCGCTTGGCACGGGTCAAACGGTGGTCCACTCTTCAAGACGCCGGCGCAAAGAGGCAACTTGCGCATCTCCACAATGCCGACTGTCCTTGCCGCGTTCAAGCTGTGGACAAAGCGTAGAGGTGGACAGGATGAAACCAAAGCCTTGGTGTAGGGGCTTGGCTAGCCAAGCCCCCGAGGATCGAATTGAAGAGGGTAAAGCCCAGTTCTGGCCCTCTTCAGCTTCATGTTTTTTGACGTGATCCTTCGCTTTGCTGCTCATTCTGAGCGATGACAAGGTTGCCGCGGCCCATGAACGTGACTTAGTCAACTCTCTACTTGGTACTCTTTACGATCTCTTCTTTAAAAACCGGAGTTACTTTTAGCCGATTTTGCACGATGACCAAAAGCGCTCGCAGCCCGTCCGATACTTTGATTTTTTTCCCCTCTTCGTAGGTCCGCGGCTTGTAAGAGATTGGAATCTCTAATATTTGGTGACCGGCCAGCAAAATTTTGCAGGGCAGCTCAAAATCCAGATCAAATGTGGTGCCCACTAAATTGAGTGAGTCGAGCACGTCCGCCCGCACCATTTTGGTGGCCGTGGCGATATCGGTAAGACGGCCGCCAAAAAGCACGTTGGCCACGGTTGTTAAAAACCGAACTCCCCAGTAAGCGTGCGCATACTCATAAACCGCCTGCCCGCCTAAAACGCGAGAACCAAAAACGGCCGCGGGGCTTTGTTCATCAACCAAATTGCAAAAAAGAGTGTGCTCCTGGGGATCATATTCAAAATCCGCATCCTGAATGATCATATAATCACCGGTCATATTGGCGATGCCGGTGCGAATCGACGATCCTTTCCCTTTATTAACCTCGTGAAAAAACAGCCGCACCTCCGGATCATCGGCAAACTGCTGCAAAATATCCTGCGTCCCATCGGTGGAGGCGTTATCAACAACGAGAATTTCCCGGCTCCAACCGGGACCGAGGTCAACCGCCTGGGTCCGCTGTATAATTTCAGCAATGGTATTTTTTTCGTTGTAGCAGCAAATTATTACCGATAATTTCATGTCCAAATGTTCCTCTTGGAGGTATGGTAAACCGACGCGGGATTATAGCACACCCACCAGAGGAACCAACCGGCCGCAGTTAACGATTACCCATCAATCTCCCCACTCTAGCCAAATCGTTACTAAACTCTTAAGCCAAAGTTGAAAAAATAAGGTATGGAAATTTTCAAACTCTCAACACGCCTTCTTATAAAAAGCTGGGTCGTCTTTGTCATTTTGTGGCTCAGCTACAGCATCTTCATTGGGACAACCGCCGGTCAACCACTCGTGATTTCTGCTGATCAGGTTAAACAATTGAACGCTCCAGATGGTCAGGCCGGAGACGAGTTTGGGCAATCTGTGGCCATAAGCGGCGATTATTTGGTGATCGGGGCCCATTTAGCCGAGGTTGACGGCCAGGGTGAACAGGGTGCCGTCTATATTTACAAAAAAAGCCCGGTGGGCACCCACAACTGGTCCTGGGTAAAAACCTTGACCGCCGATGATGGAAGTGCCGGCGATCATTTTGGGCGCTCTGTTGATATTGATGGCGACCTCCTTATTGTCGGGGCCCATCAGGCAGATTTAATCCCCGGAAACCCGCTCAATCAAAACCACGGTGTGGCTTATGTTTTTCAAAAGGATGGCGGTGACGATTGGGGTTTGGTTAAAAAAATATTCGCCACCGATTGGCAATCTGGGGCCAATTTTGGCTGGTCGGTGGCCATTGATGGGTCAACGGCACTTGTCGGGGCATATCTGGTCAATTTTGGTGATGACAAAGATCAAGGAGCGGCCTATTTATTTGAGAAAGATTCTGGCGGCCCCGACAATTGGGGGGAAATTAAGAAATTAGAGGCGGCCGATGGAGAAATGGGCGATTACTTTGGGTATGCCGTCGATCTCGAAGGGGAAACGGCCGTTGTCGGTGCCCAGCTTGTCGATTTCTCGCCGTTTACAGACCAGGGGGCCGTGTACGTCTTTGGCCAAAATAAAGACGGCCCGGACAATTGGGGGTTGGTCAAAAAACTATCCGCTTCAGACGGTCTCCAGCGTGAGCATTTTGGCACGTCCGTCTCGCTTTCAGGGGATACAATCGCCGTAGGAGCATATTGGGCGGATAACGCCACAGAGCTCGATCAGGGGGCGGTTTACATTTATGATCGCAATCGAAACGGTACGGATAACTGGGGAGAGGCGAAGAAAATATTGGCTGGAGATGGCCTTGGTGGGGATCATTTTGGCTGGTCTGTCCATCTCCTCGGAGACAACCTTTTGGTCGGTGCTCCTGAAGCGACCATCAGTACACAAAGCGGCCGTGGTGCGGCCTACCTCTTTGACAGAACCGATGGTGGCAGCAACGGTTGGGGACAAATCGATAAGCTGTTTTCTCAAACTGGAGAAGATAACGACAATTTTGGCTCTGCGGTATCCTTTGCCGCAGATACCTATTTGATTGGGGCCAAAGGGGCTACTGTCAGTGAAAAAACCGCTCAGGGCACAGCCTATCTATTTTCCGATACGCCGGATACCTTCGTCAATCGCCTATATTTACCATTTACTGAAGCGCCATAACGGGTAAGATTTGAGCTTAACAGACCACTCAGCGATTTTGACTTTTAAGGGCAATATCGCTAGCATATTAAATAATTAAATATTGGCAGACGAAAGCGCAAGGCCCAAGCTAATGGCTATTTGCTAATTGCTAAAAGCTATAGTTGGGTGACGAGGTGAGAGGTTAATCGAATTTTTCAGCGGGTGCCTCTCCGGGCTGATCACGGTCCGACGTTTGCCCCTCAGCAAAGCGAAATGACAAAACGGACGGGTAACCGGCCGCACAAAGCATCTCGTAGTGATCTAAACTCCATACGGGCGTGTTGCCGGGTGCAAGTTTAGCGTGAAATAGAGGGGCACTCCTCAATGTTTAGGGTGCCGACTTCCTCCAGAGACAACACAAAATAGTCCTAAGTGCTGAGTGCTGAGTCCTCAGTAATTTGGCCAGCCCACTCAGGACTTTTGACTAAGGACCAGGGTCTTAGTTATGTGTGGCATTGTAGGCTATATTGGCGATCGTCAGGCGCCAGAAGTTATTTATGATGGGTTGAGCAAGCTCGAATATCGCGGCTATGATTCGGCCGGGATTGC
This sequence comes from Ardenticatenaceae bacterium, assembly GCA_030065875.1. Classification (GTDB taxonomy): domain Bacteria; phylum Chloroflexota; class Anaerolineae; order Promineifilales; family Promineifilaceae; genus WTJY01. The sequence continues at coordinate 13,531 of JASJCR010000110.1, forward strand.
TGTTCTAAAAATCAACGGGTTTGTCGAAATTCGGCGCGATGCCGGAAAACTCAGCCAGTTAGGCAAACTTCTCGATAAATCCCCCCTATCCGGCCACATCGGCATTGGACACACCCGCTGGGCAACCCACGGCGAGCCCAACCAGCGCAATTCACATCCTCACAAAAGCATGAACGGCCGGGTGGTCGTCGTTCAAAACGGCATCGTCGAAAATTACGCTGAGCTCAAAGAAGAGCTGATGGCCGAAGGGGTCGTCTTTTTATCCGACACCGACACCGAAGTGATCGCCCAGCTGGCCGAGCGATATCTCGAATGCGGTTACTCCTTTGTTGAATCACTACGCGCAACTTTGTCGCGACTGCGGGGGGCCAACGCTGTCGTGGCCATGACGGCCGATCAGCCGGACACGCTGATATGCGCCCGTCTGGGCAACGCCGGGGGGGTGGCCATCGGCGTCGGTCAGAATGAGATGTTCCTGGCCTCCGATATTCCGGCCATCCTCGAACACACCAGCCGCATGATCTTCCTCGAAAACGGCCAGATGGCGGTGCTAAAACGGGATACCTTTGAAGTTACCAATCTCCAGGGAGAGCCGCTCGATGTTGAAGAGCACTTTATCCCTTGGGATCCGGTCAGCGCGGTCAAGGGAGAGCACAAGCATTTTATGCAGAAAGAAATCTACGACCAGCCAGGGGCGCTGCTGTCAACCATGGGCGGTCGGGTTGATTTTGAAAATGGGCAAATTCACCTGCCGGAGATGAACCTGACCCCCGAGCTGATCAAAAAAATCAGACGGGTCGTTACGGTCGCCTGCGGCACCAGCTACTACAGCGGCCTCGTTGGCAAATTCTTGATCGAATCGATCGCCCGCCTGCCGGTGGAGGTCGAATACGCCTCCGAGTTCCGCTACTACAATCCGATCATCGATGAACACACGGCCGTTATCTCCATCACCCAGTCCGGAGAAACGGCCGATACCCTGGCCGCCAGCGAGCAGGCCCGCGAAGACGGGGCGACCCTCTGGAGTATCGTCAACGCCATCGGCAGCCAGTCGATGCGTACGGCCGATGGGCATATCGCCATGCAGGCCGGGCCGGAAATCGGGGTGGCCAGCACCAAGGCGTACACCACCTCGATCATCGACCAGTATTTGCTGGCCTGCGTCCTGGGGTCGATGCGCGGGATTGTTTCAGACTCACAAATGAAAGAGCACGTGGCCCAGCTGGCCCGTCTGCCGGAGCTGGCCGGTCGAGTGCTGGAAAACGAAGCTGCCGTTGAGAAACTGGCCCATGAATTTGCTCGGGCGCGCGATTTTCTCTTTATCGGCCGAGGGATCAACTACCCTACCGCTCTCGAAGGGGCGCTAAAATTAAAAGAGATCAGCTACATTCATGCTGAAGGGTACCCGGCCGGCGAAATGAAGCACGGTCCGATCGCCCTCATCGATGAGGAGATGCCGGTCGTAGCCGTCGTCACCAAAGATCACCTCTACGAGAAGATGATCAGCCAGGTGCAGCAGGCCAAGGCGCGCGGCGGCACCGTCATCGCCATCGCGACCGAAGGAGATGAACAAATCGCCCAGGAAGCGGATCGCGTCATTTATGTGCCGGAAGCGCCGCCGCTGCTGGCCCCAATCATCAACGTGATCCCCCTGCAGCTGCTGGCGTATCATATTGCCGTCTGGCGCGGCTGTGATGTTGATCAGCCACGCAACCTGGCCAAATCGGTCACGGTCGAATAATAGAAAAACCCCAAAAACAAAAAAAGCACGAAATTGATTGATTTCGTGCTTTTTTTGTTTTTGTAGTCAATCTTAACCAAGCCCGCACAAGTTCAAAATTTAAAGTTATTTAAGGTAGATTTAGCATTTCGCCACGGCCGATCCGGTAATCTAATCAAAACCATCAATGAGGTGATAGATTACCATGCAAACTCGGAACTTTTACGCTATGGGGAGCCACATGACGGTGTGGCTCGATTCTGATGAGGACGTACTCGAAAAGGTAATTGCAGCATTTCGCAAGGCGGAAAACCGCTATTCCCGCTTTCTGCCTTACAGCGAATTAAGCCAGCTTAACCAGAGGCCGGAGCAGTGGGTGGTTGTTTCCCCCGATTTCTGGCAAATCTTAAATCATGCTCTCTACCTGGCCCATGCCACCGGCGGGCTTTTTGATCCCACCATTCTGCCGGCGCTTGAAGCGGCCGGTTACGATCGTTCCTTTGAACGGCTGCAGAATTCCCCCATTACTCAAAATCAAACGGGTCCCATTGATTACCGTCAAATTGAACTGGATGCGGTGCGCCGGGCGGTATGGCTGTCAACCGGCGTTCAAATCGACCTGGGCGGAATTGCCAAAGGATATACGGCGCAGCGCGTTGTTTGTGATATGAAGCAGTGGGGACCCTGTTTGATCGACGCCGGCGGGGACCTCGTCGCCGGAGATGCCCCTTCCGGCTGGCCCGGTTGGCCGGTTGGGGTTGCCGCACCTTACTCTTATAAAGTCGACCCGGAAAATTTGCTGCGCTTATGGCTGTCAAACGGCACCCTGGCCACATCCGGTATCGATTATCGGCGGTGGCAGCAGGGGTTGAATAGCAAGCACCACATTATAGATCCGCTATCCGGGGACTCAGCCTCCACCGATCTACTCACCGCTTCCGTGGTGGCGGATGATGCGAGCACGGCCGAGGCGTGGGCCACGGCCGCCCTCGTGGCCGGTAAAACCCGAACCCTCGATTTATTTAATGATTACCGGAAAAAAGCGGCGTTGATCGATCAGAATCGAGAGCTCATTATAACCGAAGCCCTCGAATCAATGGTTCAGTATGCATAATTTGATTTAAATTCGATTTAACAATATTTAGGCTCATTTTCAATCAGCACCAAGCAAAATCCGTTAATCTGAAACTACCAAGCAATCACTTGAAATAATTTAAGGAGATCATCATGAATAAACAGCAAATTACAAATTTGATCGGTGCAGGAACGATGGCGGCGGTTATTCTAGCCATCTTCATGCTCATCGGCGGCAGTCGTTTGACCGCTTCAACGGAAGCTTCTTCAGTCCCTGTTCAGGCCGAAATTCAACCTTATTCCGAATATGAGATGTACGAAGAGTATGAGGAGTATGAAGATTATGAGGATGAGGAATACGACGAGAAAGATGATGAGTATGAATTAGAGGAGGAAGGCGAGGATGACGACTAGACGGAAATCAAATGACTCTTTTTTGAAATCGGTGCTGGTCGTGGGAAGCATCCTGGCCACGTTTTTCGCCGGGGAGCTTATCGCCAACCGGCCGGCCGTCAACCCATCTTCTGCCCCGCAAATTGTAATCGGAGGAGAGCTTCAATATGAAGCGGGCACCCCGCGAATGGCAATTCCACGGCCTGTGGCGAGCAGTCGATCTTCTAGATAACCACTTTTTAACCGTTGACTGTTGACGGTTCACAAACAGTCAACAGTCAACGATTAACTCACGACAATGACAACACATCAAACAACAGAAATCTCTAATGAAGGCGTATTGTGGATCAGCGGCCGCTGGCTCATCCCCCCCTTAATCTTTCTTTTGATCTGGTTGGGGATTCCCACACTGGCCCCGAACGCGCCATTTTCATGGTTGGCCCATGAACAGGCAGCCTGGATTCTAAGCCGCGGCAGTGGGATCGTGGGCTACTTTTTACTCACCCTTTCTACAGTTTGGGGGTTAATTTTAAGCAGCAAGCTGGTCAAGAAAAAGGTGCCTCCGGCAGCAGCCTTAACCCTTCACAATTATTTATCATGGACCGCCATCGGTCTATCCGTTTTTCATGCCGCCGTTCTTCTGCTCGACAATTATTACCGCTTCACCATAACTAACCTGCTCGTACCGTTTACCGGTCCATACAGCCCTTTCTGGGTTGGATTGGGGGTGGTCAGCCTCTATATTATGGTTATCACCTCGTTAAGCTGGGTTTGGCGCACTCAAATCGGGCAAAAAACCTGGCGACGGCTTCATTATGTGACCTTTTTGGCATATTTTTTTACCACCGGGCATGGTATGATGGCCGGAACAGACACCAATCAATTAAGCATGATGTATGCGATAAGCGGGTTTGTGGTCTTATTCCTGACCTTTAATCGCATCCTGACCTCTCTAGGAAAAACGGATAAATGACCAAGATTTTACTGATCGATGATGATCCCCTGATCACCGAGCCATTGAGCCGTACCCTCCGTGATTACAAATACGAAGTTGAAGTGGCCGGAGACGGCCGAAAAGGGTTGACCAGAGCTCTGGAAAATCGGCCGGATATCGTCGTGCTCGACGTGATGATGCCGGATATGGACGGTTGGGAGGTTTGTCGTTCCTTGCGAAAACAAAGCGGCGTGCCGATTTTGATGCTCACCGCCCTGGGTGAGGAAATTGACCGCATTTTAGGGCTGGAGCTAGGTGCAGATGATTACCTGACCAAACCGTTTAGTTCTCGCGAACTGATCGCCCGGATCAAGGCGATGCTGCGTCGGGTTCAACTTGACCGGCAAATTGAGCCGGAAACGGTCCTGTCTATCGGCCCGGTTCAGCTCAATCTTGACAAGCGAGAGGTTCACAAAGATGGTGAACTACTCATCTTGCGCCACAAGGAGTTTGAGCTGCTCAATCTGCTCATGAGCCGGGCCGGCCAGGTCGTCAACAGGGCCGATATTTTTGATCTGGTATGGGGTACTGACTGGCTCGGCGATACCCGCACTCTCGATGTTCACATTCGCTGGCTGCGATCTAAAATCGAAGAAAATCCCAAACAGCCACGCCTGATTCATACCGTCCGCGGCGTGGGCTATAAATTTGTTGCGGGTTAAAGAAATTGCAGTTTAAGGTTAAACCCTTTTTCCCTTTGAACTTGTAACTTTTTACTTCTAATTATGTTTCATTCACTTCGCTCCCGATTATTGATCATCAACCTGGGGTTAATTATCCTGGGCTTTGGCAGCCTGACGCTCTGGGCCGGGTTCCAAATCTCCCAGGCGACCTGGGATGATTACGGCCGAAGTCAGGTGATCAGTACGATATCACTGGCCCGCCGGCTGGAGGACCCGCTGGAAGATAACTCTCCCCGGGTCGAGGCGATTCTCAGAAGTTCTGCTAGAGATCTTAATGCAGATTTGGTCCTGTTTGATCCCAATGGCAACATGCTCTTTACCACCAATCAACCAGTGGATTTTATTGCTGGTGGAACCTTCATCGTTCGTGATGGGCGTGTACAGAGTTCGGCTCAAATCACGCATGATAATTTCATATTGGGATACGTACAGGTTGCAACTTCAGCCGCACCGATCCAGTCGATTATCAATCAGCGGTGGCTGCAGTTTGCTTCCGCCTTTCTAGTGTTTTCGCTGGTCGGCATCGTCATTACCATGTGGCTGCTCAATACGTTAACCAGCCCGCTCGAAAGATTGGAACATGGCGCTTTGCAAATTGCCGACGGTGATTTAAACCATCGCCTGACCGATTTGCCGCCAAATGAAATCGGGGCGGTAGGCCAGGCGTTTAATCAAATGGCCGAACGGGTTTCCGCCCTGATTCAGGAGCAACGGGCGTTTGCCAGCAACGCCTCCCACGAACTTCGTACCCCCCTAACCACGATTCGCCTCCGAACCGAGGCGATCCTGGATGGAATTGAGCCGCAGATCCAGCAGCAGTATATCGGGGAAATCGACAGTGAAGCCCGCCGGTTGAGCAAGCTCGTTGACGATTTGCTGCTGCTTTCACGCCTTGACGCCCAGCGGCTCGATGGGGGGAGTGAGGAATTCGATCTCGTGCGACTGGTTCAAATGGTGGAGCGGGAATATGCCTCACAAGCAAATTCCAAACAAATTTCAATAACCTTGAAAACGCCCAACAATCCTCTTATTTTAACGGCGTCCTTGACCCATGCTCAGGTTATTTTGCGTAACGTCATAGATAATGCGGTTAAATATTCGTCGGAGAACGGCTGCATCGCCATCTCGGTGAGCGAAATGGATGGCTACGCGAAGATTTCAGTTAAAGACGACGGTCGAGGCATCTCGGCCGAAAATCTCCCCCACATCGGCAAGCGATTTTATCGCACCGACAAATCCCGCAACCGGCGCACAAACGGCACCGGCCTGGGGCTGGCCTTAACCGAATCAATACTCCATCTCTACGGTGGGTCTCTGGAAATTCACAGCGAAGGAATCGACCGCGGCACCGAAGTAATTATGCTCTGTCCACTCGTTAGAAATAATGAATCACCCACGCCCAACCCGCTCACCAATCTGGCTCCAACCGAAGCATTCTAGAAAACTCGCAAATCAACAATTATTTCTGAGTATTTTGCCGCCATTTGATTGATTAAACATCAGACGCCACCCCATATGTCTGTTTAATAGTCAATATATTTCCCAAATAGCTGTTGTCTTCCTTGTGACCGGCCGTGATGGTGTCCTCCCCCCAACTTTTGATGTCGAGGTCATCGGCGTCACGGCCCGCCAATCGATTTAATTCATCAATGTCGGCTCTAAAAAAGACATCTTCGTTTGAGGCGATGGCCTGGTCTTTGACGCGAATTTTGACCTCATCCTGAACCGCTCGAAATCGGGCCACGGCCGCATCTTGCTCAGCCTGAGAAAACACCGGGGAGCCGGCCGGCTGACCCACCAAATCATTGGCGGTTGGTAAATCGGCTCGTATCGATTCAGGATCAGCCCGCAATATTTTCAGGGCGGTTGAAAAATCGACAAAAGGAGGGACACCGGAAGTTTTTGAGGTGGTATCGTCGCCCGGCACCCTTCTCTTCCAGCCGCTGCCCAACACGTCATCGTTATCAATTCCTCTGACGCCAGTGATCTCTCCCGCATCGTTTTTCACATAAATCAGGTTCTCAGAGTGACGATCAGCATGGCCGATAATCGAGTCAACAAGCTGTAAATCAGCCAGACCCTGCTGCACCACACCATCGGCATAATCAATGTCAATCGGCAAATCTCGTATGCGAAACCAGTGGCGCGTGTTCGCATCAACCTGTTTTGAGTGATATTTGTTTTCTAAATCGAACTTGGCATTTTCAACCAGTTCGGCGCGGTGAACATCCGCCCCTTCGGCAACGCGCTTATATCTTAATTCCGCCTGATCAATTTCTCCTTGATCGATAATGCGGTCACGAACCGGCCCCTTGCGTTGACCCACGGACCCCTGCACAAATTCAAGCGCCTGCCCCAGCTGAGGACGCCCCTCTTCGTCTGATAAAATGATGTACTCCGTGCGAGGAATCACCTCCATCCCTAATCGCTGGTTAATTCTGTAGGCCGCCACCGCCCGTGCGCTTTGCTGCGGGTTATCCTCTGGGATATCGGCATTATCCGCTTCCTGATTAATACCGGGCTGATTCGGTTTGAGGGCTGCCCGGAAATCCTGTCCATTGTCCAAGCGCAACGTGGCTGCTTTAACGTCTCCCTGCGCTCCTCGTCCGATAGTTTTTGAAGTGCCCGGGACGATTTGACTCTCATCTAAAGCATTTATATTTTGCCAACGGGCCCGGCGTATTTTGTCCAGTTCCCCTTTAAATCCGTCATTTTTAGCCGCAACCACTCGATCTTTTAATTCCTGCATGACCTCTTTCTTTTTATCTTTGGCCTCCCTACGGCTTTTTTTTAGTGGATTGGTACTGCTATCGTCAATATAGTTATCGAGGGCGATGATCAACTGATCCGCTGCATCATGAATCTCCGCATACTTTCTCAAGCTCTCGGCCGGGGCATCGATGGGTATACCATAGGGATCGATGAGTTCCTTTTTTTCGATAGCTTCCGTGGTTTCATCATTTTTCCGCAAAACCTGGTGGAACTCATTCAGAGCATCGACGACACCTCTATAGAGTTCACTTTTTTTCCGCAGCGTGGGTTTGACCACACCGAGATTAATGGTCACATCATCTTTTGGCGGACCTCCCATGCGTGACCGCAAATTATCTCCTCCCAGCTGATAATCACCGCTTTCCATAATCGGATCAAGCAGCGCACGTGAAGATATCTGAAACGTCAGAGCCACCTGGGTGATTGGATTATTCAGAGGGCCACCGGGAAGCGGATTTAAGGCGATGGGATCAGACTCCTTGAGCACATACAATTTTTTATCGTCACCGGCTTGTTGCAGCATCTCGGCGATCATTTTTTTCGCCGCAAGACGAGCGTCAGTGCTGCCGTTGGTTCTAACCACAATCGATTTTGGTATTGGCTCTCCCTCTTCGTCAGCCAATTGCTCCGAGCGGGTCGCCATTTCGCGAACCTGTTGAAAGGTCACCTTCAACTGAGGATCTATTGCGCCATCGGCCGCCAAATTATCGAGATATAATTTTGAGCCATCTTCATCGCGCCACATGGTAGCGTTAAACCCTTGATCATCCCGTTGGGATTTATAGTTAAATATTTTTCGCGGATTTTTTCCATCGAGAAGCGGGCCGTGAAGCCTTACCGGGATGTTATTTTTGATCTGGTTAACAGAAAGCTCGGCCGAACTTTTCCGACGCAGCAGCTGGCGACGGCCGATGACCGGCGGTGGGCTTTTGTCTCGGCTATTTCTGCGGCTTCTGCTTTTGGTTGAAGAAGATGAGTTGCTTGACATTCCGTTTTCCTTTACTGGTTCTGGGTTAGCTGACGCATTTGCTGATCCTGCTTCTGAATTTCCTCATCGATATTAGATTGAACCATTTGAAGGTCCTCGGTTTCAACCGGAATAAAATGAGCAATTTGTC
>JASJCR010000197.1 GCA_030065875.1 Ardenticatenaceae bacterium
GCTCCATGCTAGCTGTGCCGCTCGTCACCAGCAAGGGCACTATTGGGGCGCTGGAAGTGCTCAACAAGCGGGATGGGGCAGCTTACACAGCCCAGGACGTGGCATTAATGGAAGCGCTGGCCTCGCAGTCGGCCGTGGCCATCTTGAACGCACACTTATTCCAACAATCAGACCTGCTGGCCGAAATTATGCACGAATTGAAGACGCCGCTCATGGCGATTTCGGCGGCTAGCGAACTTCTGACCCGGCCGGAACTGCCTGCTGAGAAGCATCATGAATTGATCCGCATGGTCAAACAAGAAACGGCTCGGCTTTCCAAGATGACCAGGGATTTTTTGGACTTTGCTCGCCTGGAATCGGGACGGGTGAAGTTGGCCAATGAACCGGTTGCTGTGCATACAGTCATTCAAGACGTGATCAACTTGACCCAGCCGCAGGCAGCAGAACGGGGCATTGAGATTGCGGCCGACCTATCGCTATCCCTGTCCAATGGTGACAGCCCCCATCAACTGCTAGGTGATGCTGACCGATTGAAGCAGGTGCTGCTGAATCTGGTGAGTAATGCGATTAAGTACAATGTAGAGAACGGCCGTATCACCCTAAGCGCCCATCTGCAAGACCAGGAAATCAGCTTGAGTGTCCGCGATACCGGCCCTGGCATCTCGGAACAGGATATGGCCCACTTGTTTGAGCGCTTCTACCGCATTCCGGGCAGCGAAGGGGCTGATGGCAGTGGTCTGGGTTTGTCGATTGCCAACAAAATTGTGGAGGAGCACAACGGCCGTATCGAAGTCAGCAGTACGTTGGGCGAAGGCACGACCTTCACGGTTATTTTGCCCTTGCGCAAAATTAAGTAGAGCAGGATTTCCGACACCAATGACACGAAAAATCAGCCCTCAATTCGTGAGATTTGTACGATTCGTGGCAGACATTGGTTCTATTGAGATTGGCTGACCCGGCCAACGTTAATGCAGAATTTATGGGATTGTAACGTTCCGTTGCCTAAAATCATCTAATAAAAGCGCATCCCAAAATAAATGGGGATAGGCAGCAAAAAACCGTAAGAATTAACGGCTGTTGCTCGTCTAAAACAGGGAGCATAACTATAAAAACACCCGCTCCGCGGGATAAGAAGGATATAAACATGCAGAAAGAAAAAGTTGTTATCATCGGATCAGGGCCAGCCGGACTCACAGCTGCTCTTTACACCGCCCGCGCCAACTTAAAGCCGCTGGTCGTAGCGGGTAGCCAGATTGGCGGCCAGATTTCCCTGACTGCTGAAGTCGAAAACTACCCCGGCTTCTTTAACGCTGAGCACACCCCCACTGGCCCTGAACTCGTCGACGTCATGCAAAAACAGGCCGAGCATTTCGGCGCCCGCGTCGAATTTGATGAAGTGACCGAAGTTGATTTCAGCAAGGGGTCGCCCTTTTACGTCAAAACTTACGGCAAAGAATATGAAGCCGAATCCGTTATCGTCACCGCCGGAGCCTCACCGCGTCGTTTAGGGGTCCCAGGCGAAGAAGGGTACATCGGCCGCGGCGTCAGCTACTGCGGCACTTGTGACGGCTTCTTTTTCCGCGGCAAAAAAGTGGTCGTCGTCGGTGGCGGCGACAGCGCGATAGAAGAGGCTATCTTCCTGACCAAGTTCGCCAGCTCTGTCACGGTTATCCATCGCCGCGATGAGCTGCGCGCTGGCCACACATTGCAAGAACGGGCCTTCGCCAACGAGAAAATCTCCTTCATTTGGGATACTGTTGTCGATGAAATTGTTGGCGAGAACACTGTGAACAAGGTCAAGTTAACCAACCGCAAAACCGGCGAAGAATCAGAATTTGAAACCGATGGCGTTTTTGTTTTCATCGGCCATTATCCCAACAGCAAGTTTTTAGAAGGCAAACTAGCAATGGATGAACATGGTTACCTCATCACCGATGAAATGATGAGGACTAGTGTTGAAGGCGTTTACGCCGCCGGTGAAATTCAGGACCCGGTTTACCGGCAAATTGCGACATCCGTTGGCCAGGGAACGGCCGCTGCTCTGCGGGCCGAGAAATGGCTGAGTGAAAGAGAGTAAGTTTGTGGCAGGTATCAAGTATCATGTGTCATGAATCAGGTTTTTACTTGGCACGTGGTACTTGACACCTGATACTTTTCTCATGTGGCGCTTTATCCGAGCTTATCTGGTCTACACCTGGGGCGGGCTGCACCGATTTTTTGGTAATACCAACAATCTACGCAGTGAACATGAGGCGGCAGTACGCTATTTCAGCCGTGCCTATGAAATTGATCCTACGTTCCGCCGGGTACGGCTGGAACGGGCCACGCTGCTATGGCGGGAGCTTTCGCGCCATGATGAGGCGCTGGCCGATTTCAATGGGTTAATTGATGATGATCCTGAATACGGTCCAGCTTTATTTGGTCGAGCGATGGTGTATCAGGAAAACGGCCGTTACCAAGACGCCCTCAACGATTTAGACGCCTACCTGGCCTTGCCTGAAGCGGAACCCTACTGGGATGAAGCCCGCCGCACCGCTGCTCTCCTCCGGGAACTAATGGCAGAGTAAAATCTCCCTGATTGGGCTTCATCTTTCCGCTTTCAACTCCCCAACCACTTTTTGTAATTCCGCAAAACTGCCGATGGGCGCCATCGTTTTCATGAAGTCGCGCAGCGTTGGACTGAGCTGGCGTACTTCCTGCACCAGCGGCCCTACCGGGTCTGTACCAGTTGCACCAGGCTCGTCGGCATACGCACCATAAAAGGCAAAATAAGCCTGATTCAATTTGCGAATTTGATAACCGTTTTCGACAAACTCCTGGCGCCTCAGTTCCATGTAAGCCTCGGCCGTACCAATCTGACCGGCGGCTAGCAGCTCATCGACACGGGCGCGGGTCTCAGCCATTTCAGCCCGAAAATCGAAGGCAGGAGCATCGTCATCTTGAACTGGCGCTGGGTCGCTGCTAGGCGGTGGTGGAACTCGTTCCGGGTAGTAGGTGGCAATCACTTTCTGACCGATTTCGCTGCCCAGAATAGAGGCAGTGGTTTCGTTCATCGTCCGCACTTGATGGTCGGTGGCGTACTTGATGCTAACCGGGTAGGGGGCCATCCAGATATGGGCCCATTCGTGGGCGGTGACTTCGGCCAGCCAGTTGAGACTGCTGGTTTCCATAATCATGGAAGGGTAGAGGCCCAGCCCGCCAATAGGGACGACCAGAGCAGAGAGGTTGAGGTTTTCAAACACGGCCGTTTCCAAAGCCTCACGCTGCGGAATCGACAAACCATGTACCAGGGGGATGCCGTAAATCCGTTCAATCCGATCCCGGGGGGAAACCATCAAAATCGTGGGCAGCGGGGTCATGTGCATCATGACTGGCGGCCAGGTTTCGCCCCCCAATGAGAAGCCTTCATCAGTCAAAACGGCCGCTACCTGATCCTGCAAAATCGCTTCGGCAAAGGGTTGAACATCTTTCAACGCTGCTTGATGGCTGGCTAGTCGGGTCTGTAAGCCAGCCGAAGCTGTCTCCGGATCAGCGATGTCGGGATTGACATAAATTTGCTGGATTTCCCATTCAATCTGGCCAACGTGCGCTACTAAATCCAGATAATCCAAAACGACCTGGCGCTGCGTTTCTTCATCCCAATAGATGTGATCCCGGGCCAGCAGCGCTTCGGCTTTGGCAGCGATAGCCTGCAGCTCCCACACCACAAAATCATATTCGCGCAGGCCAACCAGCGCCCGCAGTTGGTAATCTTCATCGCCGAATGCCGGCCATTCCGGCGCAGCAATGATGACGAAAAGCAGAATGAGAATGAGGAGGTTGACTCCTCGTAGTAGCCGACGCCAACGCATGGTTGGATCATAGTCAAGTTAACGGGTCGAAACAAGCCAATCTGTACCGACCTAACCGATTCTTAACAATGAATTTCATAAGAGACAGGGCCTGGGAGGCCCTTCTCCTAGTTTGATACCATTGCGGCGCTAAATCGGCTATTATTTGATCATATTTATGATTTTGTAGAGGATTTTATGCGGTTTTTAGTGACCGGCGGAGCCGGGTTTCTGGGGTCAGCTTTAGCCAATCGGTTAGCCAGCGATGGCCATCAGGTGCGCGTTTTGGATGATTTGAGCAACGGCCGTACCGCACATTTACATCCAGCCATTGATTTTACCAAGGGGGATGTGGACAATATTCCCTTGCTTTGGTCGCTGCTGCACGACGTTGATTGTGTCTACCACTTGGCGGCGCGGGTTTCGGTGGCTGAATCCCATCTCCATCCCCGTGAGTACAACCGGGTCAATGTGGGTGGCACGGTCAGTTTGATGGAGGCGATGCGCGATACTGGGGTGCAGCGGGTTGTGTTTACTTCGTCGGGGGCGATTTACGGCCGTCAATCCCAGCAGCCTGTCCATGAAAACGATCCGCCCCAGCCTGATTCTCCCTACGCTGTCAGCAAATGGTCGGCTGAGCAATACATCCACACCATCGGTGAATTGTGGCAGATCGAGACGGTGGCCCTGCGCATATTCAATGCTTACGGCCCGCGCCAAAGCTTACCCGTTTCCCATGCGCCGGTTGTGCCGCGCTTTTTGCAGCAGGCAGTTAGCGGCGGCTCTGTTGTCATTTTTGGCGATGGGGGGCAGACACGCGATTTCATTTACGTGGACGATGTGGTGGCGGGCCTGGTCAGTGCGGCGACCGCGCGGCGGGTCAACCGGCAAATCATCAATATTGGCAGTGGTCAGCAGACGAGTGTGAATGAATTGGTGGCTGTGATGGAAACGGCCGTTAACCAACGCATCAATCGCATCTACAACCAGGAGAAGGGGGGTGGCGTGCCCCAACTGGCTGCCGACATCAGCCGGGCCCAACAGTTGTTGGGTTTTCGCCCCCTTGTTAGTCTGGAAAAAGGGCTGCGGCGCATGTTGCAAACCGACGACCGCTTCCAGGCATAAAAAAACACCAAGATGATCAATTCATCTTGGTGCTTGGTGTGCCCTGGAGAGGACTCGAACCTCCACGCCCAAAGGGCA
>JASJCR010000111.1 GCA_030065875.1 Ardenticatenaceae bacterium
GGGCAGCTCATGCGCGGCAATTTGGGCCGATCGTATATCACGTCTGAGTCGATTGGCGAGCAGATTCAACTGCGAATTCGGCCGACTCTCGAATTGATGGGTGCGGCACTGCTCTTCTCGATTGTGGTGGGGGTGACGTTGGGGATTGTTTCGGCCCTCAAACAATATTCATTTTTGGATTACTTATTGACGATGGGTGGATTTGCGGGCATCTCGATCCCGGTGTTTTTTCTGGCCTTAATTTTAATTTACGTCTTTGCCCTTCGCTTGGGATGGCTGCCCGCTTCCGGGTACGCCACGCCAGGGCAGGATCCGTCACTGGTTGATCGGCTGCGTCACATCTTGATGCCGGCCATTTCCCTGGGGCTTTTGCGGACGGCGATGTTTATGCGGTACACGCGGGCGGCCGTGTTGGAAGTGATCAACCAGGATTATATCCGAACGGCTCACGCCAAAGGATTAAAAGATATCACGGTGATATTAAAACACGTGGTTCGCAGCTCGTTACTGCCGCTGATTACGGTGATCGGCTTAACGCTGCCGGTCCTCTTTGGCGGAGCGGTAATTATCGAGCAGATATTTCAGTGGCCGGGTATCGGTCTGCTGTTTATCGTGGCCATCGAAGCCCGCGACGGGCCGCAAATCATGGGCATCGCCTTAATTTCAGCCATCATCGTCTTGTCCAGCAACCTGCTGACCGACATCGCTTATGCCTGGATTGACCCGCGTATTCGCTATGATTGACGGGCAGATGTAAAAATTCACCGCAGAGAGCGCTGAAAACACCGAGAATACCCCGCATGAGAAAACGCTTCGCGCTCTCCGTTTCTCTGCGGTGATGTCAGTTAATCAGCAGATTAATTACTTGATTCTGGAAAATGATTTATGACTACAGCCAACCCCTTTCCCCAGCCGCAGACGATCAGCGGTGAGGACGATTTTATTTCCGAGAGCCTTCTCAAAAAGGCGTGGAATCGTTTTAGACGGCATAAGCTGGCCATGTTCGGGCTGTTGATGATGACGATTTTTGTGTGTTTGGCTCTGTTTGCCCCACTTTTATCTCGCTATCCGCCGAACGATATCGATTTGCGGGCGCGCAGCGAACCGCCCAGCGCCGAGCATTGGTTTGGCACCGATCGGACCGGCCGGGATATCTGGGCGCGAACGCTGTACGGCGGCCGGGTTTCGCTATCTGTTGGATTGGTTGCCGTTTCCGTATCGGCCATTATCGGCATTGTCGTCGGCTGTGTGTCCGGGTATGCCGGTGGCTGGATCGATATGATTTTAATGCGCATCACCGACACCGTTCAGACATTTCCATCTCTGGTGATTATTATCGTGCTCGTGGCGATTGTGGGGCCCAGCGTTTACAACACCATGTTCGCTATCGGTATATTGGGTTGGCCGGGGATGGCCCGCATCGTGCGCAGTGAGGTGTTGTCCCTGCGTGAACAGCCGTTTGTGTTGGCGGCCCGCTGTTTGGGGATTCCCACCAGCGCCATCATTTTTCGCCATATTTTGCCCAACACGATCAGCTCACTGGCGGTGGCGGTCACCTTTGCTGTCGCCAGCGCCATTTTGCAGGAGGCCGCGCTTTCGTTTTTGGGATTGGGGGTGCAGCTGCCCACCGCAAGCTGGGGCAACATGCTGCAGGATGCCCAAACGCTGTCGGTTCTGGAGACCATGCCGTGGATGTGGGTGGCACCGGGCATCATGATTGGGGTAACGGTTCTCAGCATCAACTTCATTGGTGACGGGCTGCGCGACGCCCTTGATCCGCGGGCTATTGTCTAACCATCCGGAGTGAATAAAAATGTCGTCGCTGCTGAATGTAAACGATCTGATCGTAAAAATTTATACCGAGGATGGGGTGGTTGAAGCGGTAAACGGTATCTCTTACGAGGTTGCCGAAAATGAGATCCTGGCGATTGTCGGCGAAAGCGGCTGCGGAAAAAGCGTCAGCGTGCTTTCCCTGCTCGGATTAATTCCTTCACCCCCGGCCCAGATTTCAGGATCGGCTCTCTTTAACGGCCGTGATTTGCTGCAGCTCAAAGAAGCAAAGCTAAAAGAAATTCGCGGCCGCGAAATCGCCATGATTTTTCAGGACCCGATGACCTCGCTGCATCCCCTGCTCACCATTGGAGATCAGATTGGGGAAGCGATCGAGCGACATTTAGGGGTGACAAAACGAGCGGCTCGCGACCAGGCAATCGAATATTTACAGCGCGTCGGTATCCCCTCGGCCGCAGAGCGCGCGGAGCAATATCCGCATCAGCTTTCCGGGGGGATGCGTCAACGGGTGATGATCGCCATGGCTCTCTCTTGTCGGCCGCGACTGTTAATTGCCGATGAACCCACCACCGCGCTTGACGTGACCATTCAGGCCCAGATTGTTGACCTGGTCAAGGAACTACAGGCTGAATTTGGGATGGCCGTCATTTGGATTACCCACGATTTAGGGGTTGTGGCCAGACTGGCCGAGCGGGTGATGGTGATGTATGCGGGCAACATCGTTGAGAACGCCCTGGTTGAGGGGTTATATGAGCAGCCTCGACACCCGTATACCCTGGGGCTGCTGGCTTCCCTGCCGCGCTTAGACGCGGTTCCCGGCTCGGAGCTGCCGTCGATCCAGGGGCAGCCCCCCAATTTGCTTAGTTTGCCGGCCGGGTGCGCCTTCGCCGACCGGTGCAGCTACCGGGTTGAGCGGTGCAAACGCGATCGGCCGGGGCTTGAAGGAGTGGGGCAGGGGCATTTTAGCGCCTGCTGGGAAAGCCAACTATTGGTAAATTAAGAGAGGTGCAAATATTTTTATTATTCAAACGAGAGGTTCGCAGATTTTCGCAGATTAATGGAGAAATGTGACAGCCTGCGTGAATTTGGGGCTTTTTAATTGTTTACGCGCTTTGCCTGGCGTACGAACAAATCTCTATAAATCCTAATGACAACTGATATCATACTGCGCGTCAAAAATTTAAAGAAATATTTTCCGATCACCAGTGGCCTGATTTTGAATCGAAAAGTGGGTGATGTAAAAGCGGTGGATGACATTACCTTTGATATTCATCGTGGGGAGACTTTGGGGTTGGTGGGGGAGAGCGGGTGCGGCAAGAGCACGACCGGTCTAACGGTGCTGCAGCTTTACCGGCCAACTATGGGACAGGTCGAATTTGAGGGACAGGATTTAACCGAGCTAAAAGGACCGGCCTTGAGGCAAATGCGTCGCCGCATGCAGCTTATCTTCCAGGATCCATCCGCCTCCCTTAATCCCCGGATGACGGTGGGCAATATCGTGGGAGAAGCGATGAGTACCCACAAAATTGTTTCGAATCGAGCTCAGCGAGATGCCCGCGTCAAGGAGCTGCTGGATGTTGTGGGCTTAAACCCCAATTTTATTAACCGCTACCCGCATGAATTTTCTGGCGGGCAGCGGCAGCGCATCGGGATTGCCAGGGCTTTGGCCCTCGAACCGGATTTTATCGTTTGTGACGAGCCGATTTCCGCTTTGGATGTCTCGATCCAGGCTCAGGTGATCAATCTTTTGCACAATTTGCGGGAGCAGTTTGGTCTCACCTATCTGTTTATCGCCCACGATCTGAGCATGGTGCGTCATTTTAGCGATCGGGTGGCGGTGATGTATTTGGGAAAAATTGTCGAGTTAACCGATCGGGATACGCTGTACAAAAATCCGCAGCACCCCTATACCCAGGCGCTGCTTTCGGCCGTGCCAATCCCGGATCCCAAGGTTGAGGCCAAACGGCAGCGCATTACCCTGAAGGGAGATTTGCCCAGCCCTTCCAATCCACCGGCCGGATGCAATTTTAGCACCCGCTGCCCCCTGGCCACTGCGGAATGTTTTCAGGTTGAGCCGGAATACCGGGAAATTGCGCCCAATCACTGGGCGGCCTGTCATCTGATCGACGAAGTTGATTGAATCAGTTTTAGCAGAGAGTAACTAGAATAAGAAG
Source organism: Ardenticatenaceae bacterium (assembly GCA_030065875.1). GTDB lineage: Bacteria > Chloroflexota > Anaerolineae > Promineifilales > Promineifilaceae > WTJY01. The sequence goes on from JASJCR010000111.1 coordinate 3,966, forward strand.
TTAAGGTAAGTTCTGTTAAAAACTACTTAAGGGATTGTGCTAATTATTTTGGGAAATCCCCTAAATCCTCATTATCCGGTTAAATAATTTATGTATGAAAAAAATTGTCCGCAGATTACGCAGATGGCCGCAGATTTTTCTCTGTAATCTGCGAAAATCTGCGTAATCTGCGGATATTTATTTCATAAATCATTTTGTAAACCACTTAATTAACGCGATTGCAGCCGAATTTTTCGGCTTTGCATGAAGGCCAAAACTTAAGTTAAAGATATAAGGAGGGTCAGTGCCGGATAAATTGCCAAATATTTTACTAATCATCACCGATCAACAGCGAACCGATACCCTGGGATTTCGAGGGGAAACGGCGTGTCAAACCCCTCACGTCGACCGTCTGGCCCGGGAAGGCATCTCCTTTGATCGGGCGGCGTGTACCAGCCCGCTGTGCACGCCGTCGCGGGCGTCAATTTTTACGGGCAAGTATCCTCACCAGGTTGATATGATGGGCAACGCCGATATCTTGCGTGAGACCCCGCTGCTGACCGACGCGCTTCGGGCCAGAGGATATTACACCGCTTACGCGGGGAAGTGGCATTTGGAGCCGGAAGGTCAGCCGAAGGCGTTTCGGGGGCAGGAAGACGAGTTGGGATTAAGCGGGGTACACGGTGGCGATCAAGCGCTAAAAGGAGAGCGGATCGTAGATCGCTGGTTTGATGTCGCTGACGGCCAGGGCTCTTATGATTACTCGGTTTGGTGCGAGGAGAACGGATTACCGGATGGTTGGCCGGTGTCTGATCCTGATGTTCGCACCCATCGTACCCCCTCGATGACCATCCCCCGGCCGAAGCAGCAAAATCTCGACCCATCACAGACGTATGACGCCTGGGTAACCGATATTGCCCTCAACCAGCTAAGAAGCCGCCCGAAGGAGCGCCCTTTTTTTCAGGTGGCCAGCTACTTCGGGCCGCACCCACCCTTTTTGATTCCGGAGCCGTACTACAGCCTTTATGACCCGGCGGAGATTCCCAAGCCACCCAACTTCGGTCCGCAGCCGGGCAAACCGCGGTCCAACACCACCAGCTTTTACCATCAGCTGTTTAAAGATTACGGAGAAAGCTGGGAGCCGTGGCAAAAATCAACGGCCGTCTACTGGGGCTACTGCACGATGATGGATGACTTGGTGGGACGCCTGCTAGATGCATTGGAAGATGAAGGGATCCTGGATGACACGCTGGTGATTTTTTTGTCCGATCATGGGGAGATGTTGGGCAGCCACGGACTGTGGCACAAAATGGTGCCGTATGAAGAGGCGCTGCGCGTGCCGCTGGTGATGCGTTATCCGGCTTTGATTCCGGCCGGGATTCGATCTCAGGCCAACGTGTCGCTGATCGATCTGGTCCCCACAATTCTGCAGATTGTGGGTGAGGATGTACCGGGGGTGATGAGCGGCCGCGCGCTTTCGCCGGCGCTTCAAGACCGGCAGGGGAGGGAATTTCAAGTGGACTCTTACCGCTTTGCGGAGCATCGGCCGTTGGGGGATTGGCATCAAACGGTTGAGTGGCGGCTGGTGACCGACAGCAAATACAAGTATGTGTGGAATCAGGGGGATCTGGACGAGCTCTATGATCTTGCAGCTGATCCCCATGAGCTGATTAATTTAATCGACGACCCGGCACATGAAGGGGCGCTAGAGCGGCTTCGGGCACGTCTGTTTGGGTGGATGCTGGACACGCGGGATCCGATTTTGAGCCCTTTTTGACTTTGCCCCTCTTAAATCAGCAGAGCCAGCACCACGCCGGTGACGAGGATCAGCAGAAAACCGGGTAGAAGCGCTTTTTTGAGCGCGATCGCCCCACCAGCCATAATAATGCCGCCCTTGACGACGGTATTGGACATGGTGGCCAAAACGATTGCTCGGGCGGCCGTTGACAATTCCAGATTGCCGGATCGGCTCAGTTCCGCCATGGACAGGGTGATGGCATCCACGTCCGCCAGCCCGGACAAAATACTGGAAACATAAATCCCGGTATCGCCAAAGTATATTTGGGCGGTGCGGGCGGCCAATAATATCACCCCGTAAAGCAGGCCAAAGGTGATCGCCGGACCAAGCTCAAAAGGATTTGAGACCGCCATGTCGCGCACGTCGTCCCCTCGAGGCGCAAAATAGAGGTAGATCCCATAGAGCAGCCCGGCCGCCCCGGCGGCGGTAATTGGCAGCCAGACGACGCTCAATAAGGGGAGATTGGTGACCATCACCTCTATCAACACGCGGGCGAACATCACTGTCCAGGCGACGATGATGGCCAGGGCAAACGGTTTGGCCAGCTGGTTCTCGGTTTGACTGCGCTGTGAGAAGCTGAGGGTCACGGCCGTGCTGGAAACAAGGCCGCCCAGTAAACCGGTTAAGCCGATTCCCTGCCGCTCACCAACCAGCTTGATCAGGACATAACCAAGAAAGCTGATGCCGGAAATGAGGACCACCATGAGCCAGACTTTATAAGGGTTGAGCACGTCAAAAGGAGGGGGTCCAAACGAATCATTGGGCAATACCGGCAGTATGATGGCGGTTATGATGGCAAATTTGAGGGTGGCCACAATATCTTCTCGCGTCAACAAGGCGGCAAAGCCGTGCAGCTCCAGCTTGAAAGAGAGGAGTGCGGTGGTGATGACGCCGATGGCCACGGCCAGAGCCAGCTGATCCCAATAGCATAGGGCACCGCTTAAAATCGTTACCACGGCCGCCACTTCAGTCGTCATCCCCATATCACCATTTGTACTGGTAATGTAATAGGCGGCAATGATTAAGCCGCCCATGGGAATTACGAGGCCGATAAACACCCAGGGATTGCTGAGAATATCGGCGATAAATGCGGCGACACACCCGGCCAGGCTCATCAGGGCAAAGGTGCGCACGCCGGCAAACATGCCGTGTGATCGTTGGGAGGTTTCTTCAGAAACATATTCACGCTGCAAGCCAACCAGCATGCCGATAAACAAGGCTACCCCAAAGCGGTAAAAAAGCGTTAAGTCCATAGGAAGATTTTATTGCCTGTTGCGATCCCGTGGGCAGGCCGTCAACAGGATGAGAGATACGTGGGTGTCATTGTACGCTATCTTAACCGGTTAGCGAAAGTGATTTCTCTCCCTAAATTTAAATGACAAAGGTCAATTGAGTGGAAATGGGGATCGATTATCCTTCAATTAGAGGGTCGTGAGATTAAGGAAGTCGATCATGCAGAAAAAATCAAAAAGTCGGGCAGGGTGTTTCAAGCGGCTGATGGGGGCTTCTCTTCTGTTTTTGCTGCTGTTGTGCGGCGGTGTGGCCATCACCTCATTATTAACCAATCGCAATTTGCCAACGGAGGCTTTAACGGCCGAGGGCTTATCTGACTTGGATAAGGCCCGGATCGCCGAGATTTATCAGCTGCGTCAGACGTTGGGTCACAAGGCCTGGTCGGGTTGGGGAGAGGCGGACATACCGATTATCGTTTATAACTATGCCTATGTTTATTTGATTGGGTATGAGGATCCACCGGCGGGTTGGCTCAAGGTGCCACAGCGGGAACCGCGAGGAAACGCGTGGGAAGAGCTGCCGGGGGAATCGATTGAGGGGTATGCGGTTTATCGGGCGCTGCTGCCGGAAACGGGCCAAACGCCGCAGGCGTTCACCGTTCTTGTGGGTGAGCGGTATGCGGCGTCATTGCCTACCCGACCGGCGATGCGGGCCAAGATGGCTGAGGAATTTCGGGGGATGCTGCCCGATGGAATCAGCGAACTGCTTCCATATACGGTAGCGGCCGATCTATTTTTGCGCAACAGCGAAGCGTATGTGGGGGGCGTGCTGCACGAGGGTTTTCATGCGTTTCAGGGAATGCAGGCTCCTGAGAAATTTGATGCGGCCAACTGGGCCACAATAAGGCACGAGGGAAGTTACCCTGTCGAAGATGAGGCCTTTCGGGATGCGTGGCAGGCTGAGCTAAATTTGTTAAAGGCGGCCGTGCAGGCGGATGATGAGAAAGAGGCTGCGGAGCTGGCCGGTCAATTTCTGGCTCAGCGTGAAGCGCGGCGGGCGGCGGCCGATCTTTCGGCCGAACTAATCGATTATGAGCGTCAGCTGGAGTGGCTGGAGGGATTGGCTTTTTATACGGAGCTGGAGATGCTGCGCCTAGCACATTCGCATAGTGAATATAGGCCGGTAGAAGGAATGGGTGAAGATCCAGAATTTGATGGCTATCAGACGTTTGAGACCCGCTGGCAGCAGGAAGTCAATCAAATCGCTTTGATGGCCGGCAATAAAGGAAACGTCCGTTTTTACTACAGCGGCATGGCCCAGGGGGTGCTGCTGGACCGGCTGCGACCCGGTTGGAAAGAGGAGATCTTTGCTGAAGCGATTTTTTTAGAAGATTTGCTGCGGGAGGCGCTTAGGTACCTTGATTTTGCGCAAAATAGGCCCGATTCTATTTTTAAACGCAAAATAACGGTGTTTCTATTCATAAAATTGTTTCAAAACCTCAAGTAACTCTCGGGCATGAGGTCTGCTCTTTAATAATTTTACGGAACTCAATCGGTCTTGATGCCAACCCACAAAGCCAGGTGTGCGCAAGAGGTCGCGACCGATCCTTAAATGACCATAACCGGCGAATGGGGTTTCGGCTAAGAAATGATGCGAAAACCAAGCGAGATAATTGTGAACCATATCGGTCAAATGGACCCAAGCTTCATGAGCATGCCGTTTCTGCTTTCGCCGTTTATGCAACCAGCCGCCGCCTGATTTATCAGTTCGAAACTCGGTTTCGGCGCCACCTCTCTGGTCATAAAAGCGAATGGTTTGCACCCCAGTCAATTTGAGGGTGGTTAACAAATAAGTTAAACGGACCCGTTTTGACCCGTGAGTGCGCAGGAGGTAGGTGCGGATCGCTGGATGAAGCGTGTCAGGCGTGGGCGCTTTGGCCACAAATCGTCGCTCATCGACCTGACGCCAAAGCTTGACGCATTGAGCCAGATTGGCAGCGCGGCGGTTCGAATGCCCTTTGACAATGAATTGATAACCGTGTCGGAATAGATACATGACATTGCTGTCCCCGCCGAATCCGGCATCTAGTCGCCAAATCACCTTGTGCCGCCGTTCGAAGGGTAAGTTAAGGCGGGATTCAAAGGTTTCGATAGCCGGGACCAGGGCATTGGTGCTGTGAAAGAATCCTGGATACAGCTGCGAAAGGAGTGATTCGTGAAATGGATAAATCATGACGCGACTTAATTGACGACCTGTTTTGTTTTTTCACCCATGTATCCTTTGGTGCTTAGCTCAGCAGCAGCAGAGGCGGGCAGTGGCGATAAATCAAGATCGACGACCAGTGGTTGGCGCCAATCATGGTATTTAAGCCGACTGTGCTGATGCCAAAAATCCCAGCTAAGGGTTCTTAATTCGAGCAGGGCTGATTCATCCATCTGGTCGAAGGTTCTGGAAATCGTCGATTGTTCGGCCAGTGCTGTGCGGTGCCAGGCCGCCGCCAAAACCGGGTCAGGTCTTAAATGAGTATTGAGCGCGTTCAGGCTGGGGTATCCGGCCAGAATTAACAAAAAAGCATCCAAAAGTTTCTCTCCAGGCGTGTGAGTCCTGTTTTTTTGCTTGATCTGACTTATATTGAGCAGAGAATCCATAACGTGCAGCCGCTTGAGATGGTCGCCCACGACGCAAAGTGGGGCAAATTGGGTGTTAAAAGTGTTTTGGGTGAATCCAAACTCGGGTTTCATCATTTTTTCAGGTGTTCCTTTTTGCAAAGATTTTTAGTACTTTGACCAAAAAAGAGTATCTGAAACGATCCATTTAGAGAATAGAAACCCCCTTATTTTGCAGATAACGATTCAGACCGCCTTATTTTGCGCAAAACTACGGTAGGTAAGTTACAAAAAGTTTTCTGAAGAAGGTGTCCGCAGAGCGCGCAGCGCAGAACCGCAGGTTCGCAGATGGCCGCAGATTTTTCTCTGTAATCTGCGAAAATCTGCGTAATCTGCGGACAATTTTTCTCATAACATTTTTTGTAAACCACTTAAACCATGACCGCAGATTTTTCAGAATATTTATCGGCCGGGTTTGTAATTACTCGCCAATTTGACCGGCCGGCGCATCTCTCCAGCCGGCTTTTGCCGGACCAGATGATCAGCACCTCCGGCTGCCTCGCTTCGTTTTTGCCGGATACCTGGTGCATCGAGTGGGCGCAGGACGACCCGGACGGCCGTCTGGCAAACGCCCAAACCTTTGGGCTGGATGGGACCGCGCTGGACCGGTTGACAACCTGGGCCACGGCCGAATTTGATCGCTCGCTTGGCTGGCCCAACATCATTCTCAACTTTGAGACCGTCAGGCACATCGTTGACGCTTTTTTGCCCGCTAAAGCCAACGTCAGAATACTCGAGCTGGGGCTGCATCAAACGCTGCAGGAGACTTTTATCGAAGCAGCCGCGCCGCAACACGCGATGGCCGGTCAACCCGGGGTTCTGCGGGCGCTGCAGCAGGCGAACAACCGGCTTACCGGCGGGCGGCCGATCGGTTTTGAACCGCTGGTGTTTGACGTTGCCCTCTCCTGTTCGTGGCTGTGCAACGGCCTGGAGTCGACCGTGGCCGAACGGTTGGGGATCACTCCCAACGAGCACGGTTTGATTGAATCTTTCGAGGATGGGTTACGCTGTGTTGACTATATCTCGCGGGATGATGTGGGCGCAGAACCCGGACTGTGGCTGCCGTGGCTGCTCGTTGACCATTCTGGGAAATTTGCCTTCACCGCTTAGCTCTGGATGTCACTTTGACCTATAATTACCTTAGGAGATCTATAGCATGAATCGATATGACATCATCATCATCGGCGGCGGCCCGGCCGGTACCACAGCCGCCTTACGGGCCCGAGAATTAGGGGCCACAGTAGCCGTCGTCGAGGGCGGCCGGATGGGAGGCACGTGTACCAACGACGGCTGCGCTCCCACCAGGGTATTGGCCAAGGCGGCCCGCCTGATGCGCGATGCGGAACAGCTGGAAGCATACGGCCTGACCCCCCATGCACCGCAGGTCAACCTGGAAAAACTGATGGAGCGGGTGCAGCAAACCATCGACCAGCTCCACGAAAAGAAGCAGATCATCAAAAATTTACAGGAGGCCGGCGCTGAGGTTTTTGCCAACGTCGGACCTGCTCGCTTTGTTGATCCACACACGGTTGAGCTAGGTGACGGCCGTCGATTAGTAGGAAAGCGGTTTATCATCTGCGTCGGCGGTCATCCTCGACCGCTCAATTTTCCCGGAAGCGAACACGCACTCAACCATCACGACATTTGGCGGATGCGCGAACTCCCGTCATCAATCGTGATCGTCGGCGGGGCGGCCACCGGCTGCCAGCTAGCAACGATCTTTGATACGTTTGGCGCTAAAGTAACGCTGCTGGAAATCGCGCCGGATATTTTAGGCGCCGAGGATGAAGCGATTTCCAAAGCGATTGCCAACGGCTTTGAGGCCCGCGGCATTGAGGTCGTCACCGGCATCAGCGGACTCGAGCAAATTGAGAAAACGGCCGGCGGGGTGCGGGTTCACTACGGTCACAATCAACAGTCGCACCTGGTCGAGGCCGCGGCCGTGATTTTGGCCGTTGGCTGGGTGGGCAACATCGATGCCCTCAATCTAGAAGCGGCTGGGGTTGAGCACGACGGCCGCTACATTCGCACCGATCCCACCATGCAAAGCAGCGTTCCCCACATTTTTGCCGCCGGCGACATCAACGGCCGAGCAATGCTGGTGCAAAGCGCCGCCCACGAGGCACGCACGGCCGCTGAAAATGCGATCCTCAGACAGCAGCGTCCTTTTGGTCACCAAATTTTGCCCCACGGCGGTTTTACCGATCCCGAATACGGCAGCGTGGGGCTAACTGAGGCTCAGGCCCGCGCTCAGGAACCGGACTGCGTAGTAGCCGTGGCTAATTTTGCCGATCTCGATCGTGCGGTTATCGACGGCCGCACGGAAGGGATGTGCAAGCTCATCGTCTCTCGCAGGAGCGAGCGGCTGTTGGGGGCGCACGTCGTCGGAGAACAGGCGCTGGAGATAGTAGAAATTGCGGCCGCCTGTATCGCCGGGTCAATTTCCATTACCGAAATCGCCAGACTGGAGATTGCGTATCCCACATTTACAATGATCGTGGGGCTGACCGCCCGACGCATCGTGCGCGAAATGGGGCTCACCCAGCTGGCGCCGGAATGGCGCGCCCTCCGGCAGTCAATTGAGGCCACGGCCGAGTGGGAGAAGCCGCGCTACAAACCGCTCAATTCAAAGTGATTTACCAAAAAATTCACCAAATCCCCCTAATCCCCAAATATTTGTTAAGTAGTTTACAAAAAGAATTGGTAAAAAAAGCCACGGATTAACACCGATTTCTCTCTGTAATCCGTGTTAATCTGTGGCGGGGATCCATCGGTGGCCATTCAGTGGATTCCCGCTTTCGCGGGAATGACGTTTCGCGATTGGGGTTTGTTTGTCAAAAGTAAAAATTCATCGGCCGCCGCAGAAAATTACCAGAAATAAGAAATAGTTCTGTTAGAGTACTGAAATTAATTTTTAGAAAATACCACATCAATCACCTGAGGCAGAACCCTGAGTAAAAATCATGATATTCGACGGCATCATTTTTGACTTTAACGGCGTGCTCTGGTGGGATACGCACCTGCAGGAAATCGCCTGGAAACGATTTTCGGAAACGGTTAGAGACACCCCTTTTTCATCTGATGAAATCAGAACGCACGTCCACGGCCGCAACAACCGCTATACGTTTGAATATTTAACCGGCCGCTCGATTACCGGAGCGGAACTGGCGCAGATGATCCAGCAGAAAGAGTCGATCTATCGCCAGATGTGTCTCGATCAGGGGGCAGATTTCAAACTCTCACCGGATGCAGCCGCGCTGCTCGATTATTTAGTCGAGCAAGATATTCCCCACACCATCGCCACCGCTTCAGAAAAAACCAATCTCGATTTTTTTGTGGCGCATTTGCAGTTGGAGCGCTGGTTTGATCTGGGCAAGATCGTTTATGATGACGGCACCCGTCGCGGGAAACCGGCTCCGGATTTTTATCTTGATGCGGCCAAATGTTTGACCTTAAATCCGGCCAGCTGCATTGTGGTTGAAGATTCAGATTCGGGAATTGAGGCGGCCCGCGCGGCCGGCATTGGGCACGTCGTCGCCCTGGGACCGGCCGAATCGCGCGAGCGTCTGAGCCAGCTCAATGGCGTCGATCGCGTCATAACCAGCCTGGCTGACCTGCCAAGAGCGCTGCTGCTCAGAAGGAGCTAACGTGACCGTTTATCAGATCGAGCCCGACCAAACGACGCTTCACGGGGCTTTTTCCCGCGACATTCCTCCTATCCTGACCATCAAACCCGGAGATACGGTCCGGTTTCGCACCCTCGATGCGGCCTGGAATCTGGAGCCCCGGCGATCAACCCGACATGATGAGCCACCTCGGCAATTTTTTCCGCGGCCGGCCGGGCAGGAAAATGGTCATCCGCTGTGTGGTCCAGTGGCGATTGAAGGCGCCCAACCCGGGATGACATTGGGAATCAAAATCAACGAAATACGTCCTGGAAGTTGGGGGTATACAGCCGTTGGCGGTTGGCCCCATCCGGTCAATGAGCGTTTAGGCATGGACCGTGACGGCACGTATCTATTGTGGGATCTCGATGCCGTTGCTATGACGGGCCAAAATCAATTTGGGCAAACTATCTCCCTAAAGCCCTTTATGGGCGTGATGGGAATGCCCCCGGCCGAGCCTGGGCTGCATTCGACTGTCCCTCCTCGATTCACCGGTGGCAATCTCGACTGCAAGGAACTGGTGGCTGGAAGCACACTTTATCTACCAATCGCTGTTCCAGGAGGTTTATTTTCTGTCGGCGATGGGCACGCCCGTCAGGGAGATGGAGAAAGCAGCGTCACGGCAATTGAATGTCCAGTGGAATCGGTTGAGCTTACCTTTAACCTGTATCCAAAAATGCAGTTAACCATGCCCCAAGCCCATACACCGGCCGGGTGGATCACCTTTGGACTGCACCACGATTTAAATGAGGCAGCCCTCCTTGCCCTTGAGGGGATGGTCGATTTTATGTCGCACAGGTACGGTTTGACCCGGCACAACGCCCTTGGTCTGACAAGCGTTGCCGTAGATTTGCGGATCACCCAAATGGTCAATAGCACCCGTGGCGTACATGCGATCCTGCCTCACGAGGTGATAGCCGAGCTTGGATTAGTAGATGATACCGTTTAAGTAAACCGAAAAAAGTTTTAGCCGCAGATTAACACGGATTATCACAGATTTCTCCCTGTAATCTGCGAATATCTGCGAACCTACGGTTCTGCGCTACGCGCTCTGCAGATACCTTATTTCAGAAAATGTTTTGTAACTTACTTAGGAGATTAAGGGGATTTACCTAAAAGTTTCCCGAATCCTCTTAATCCCCTAATCTTTGTCAAAAAATCATTTATGAGACGCAGCACTTTGACGAATAAAGAAAAGGAGTGTCATGAAAGCCAAAAAAGTTAATGTCCCTGGGCTGGCTCAGCTGCCCTCGTTTTGTCACGCCGTGATTGCCGGTGACTTTATCTATGTTTCCGGGACGTTGGGCACCAAACCGGATTCAATGGAGCTCGTTGAGGGTGGCACCGGTCCTCAAACCACGCAAACGCTGCGAAATATCGCCAAAATTCTAGAAGCATGTGATGCGTCACTCGACGATCTGGTTAAGGTCAACGTGTTTCTGGCCGATATCAACACCTTTGCGGCCATGAACGAGGCCTATCTGGCGGAAATCGGCACCGATCCACCGGCGCGCATCACGGTCGGCCGGGCGGATCTGGCCCTGGGGGCGGCCGTTGAAATTGACTGCATCGCCTACAAACCGGCCGGCTAACTGATGGAATTTTTATACCGCTGCGCAAAAATGAGGAAACATTTTAGAAAAGGATGTTGAGCAATGAACGTCATTCACGGCAAAAAAGTCAAGCGTGTAGATAAATAGTGACTGGATGAAATCCTGGAGCCCTACGCTAAAAACGGTCTATCGGCTGATATAGGTACCGGTGACGGCAGGTTTGTGTACAAAACCGCCCGCGCCAATCCAGAGCGGTTTTTTATCGGTATCGACAGCAACGCCGAAAACCTGGCCGCCATTTCACGTAAAGCCGGCCGCAAACCGGCCAAAGGCGGCTCCGAAAACGCCCTCTTCGTCTGGGCCAGCGCCGAAGCCCTGCCAGACGAGCTCGATGGTTTGGTCACCGATCTGTCGGTTTTCTTTCCCTGGGGTGCACTTCTAAAAGCGGTCGCCCAACCGGATTTTGCCGTATTGCAGGGGTTCAGGCGGCTGTGTCAACCAAAGGCAACGCTAAAAATTGTATTTGGCTACAACCGGCAATCTGAACCTGGCATCACCAACAATCTCAATCTCCCCCGCCTCACTTACGACCACCTGCAGCATGAGATAGTGCCCGTTTTTCGACAGGCCGGTTTTGCCATTAATGGCCGCCCGATTAGCAGGGCTGAAATCAAGGCCTTGCCAACAAGCTGGGCTAAGCGGCTGGCGTTTGGCAAAGCCCGGCCGTATTTCCACATCACAGGCCAGGCGATATAAAAATATTGAGCACGATTAGCTAAGCCCCATCATGCCATTTTTGCGCCCAAGTGTTAATGGCAATTAGCACATCGCGTAAAGCCAGCGCTTTTTCGGTAAGATGGTATTCTATACACACCGGTGTGTCTGGAATGACGATACGTGTTACCAAACCATTCGCTTCCAGATTTTTAAGTCGTTCTGATAACATACGAGCCGACAATCCTGGAATCGCCCCTTTCAGGTCTGAAAATCGAATGAGGCCGTTAAACAAGCTGTAAATGATCGCCGCATTCCAACGCCTGCCAATTAATTCCGCAGCGGCATGGAATGCTGGGCTGTAAGGACCATTTTCACTTGATCTCGACAACACCGACTTGGCTCCGGCCGATTTATAGCGTGATTTTTCTTCCGACATACCCCTATTATGGCATAAACTATCTCTATTGACAAACAGAAAGTAATTAAGTATTATTCAATAATTAAGTTACTATTAGTAACTTGATAACAGAATAACGTTTAGGTTGGAAAGCCCCTTGCCTCCGTCTTCACGGGGGTAAACGACGGCGGGGATCCATCGGTGCCCATCCAGTGGATTCCCGCTTTCGCGGGAATGACGTTTCCCGATTTGTGTTTATTTGTCAAAAGTAAAAATTCATCGGCTGCCGCAGAGAATTACTAGAAATAAGAAGTAAAAAATAGTTGTGTTACAGAGTACTTAGAATCAAAAAGGAAAAAAAATGAAACTTGAAGGAAAAATTGCTCTGGTTACCGGCGGCTCGGGGGGAATTGGGGCCGCGATATCTGGTCGACTCGCTGCTGGCGGGGCGACGGTGAATCTAACTTATCGTAGCAACCGGTCAAATGCGGATTTGGTTGTCAGTAAAATTGGTGCATCGAATGGCAAAGCGTTTGCGCATCAATGTGATTTGAATCAAATTGACGAGGTTACCTCTCTGTTTAAAGAGGTGAAAGAATCTCATGGAAAAATCGATATCTTGGTAAATTGTGCTGGGATCGCAGCGCTCACACCTCTGTCAGATTTAAAGATTGAAGATTATGACCGGGTCTTTTCGGTAAATGTGCGGAGTTTAATTTGGGCGACCCATTTGGCATTTAGCCATCTTTCACCCAACGGCAGAATTATCAATATCTCGTCAGCGACGGTAAAACGTCCATCGGCCGGAATAGGCGTTTACATCGCCAGCAAGGCGGCCGTGAACAGCCTGACGGAAGTAGCTTCGAAGGAATTTGGTGAATTAGGTATTACGGTGAATGCGATTATGCCTGGGCCGACCATTCCCGGTATGTTCCAAAATATGCCGGATCATATCAAGGAGTTAGAAGCAAAAAGGTCCCCGTTTAACCGGGTGGGCACGGCCGAAGAAATTGCCAACGTGGTTTCTTTTCTCTCATCTGAGGAGGGACGTTGGATAACCGGCCAAATTATTGCGGTTGATGGTGGATCGTATTCCTAATCCAGGGAAATTCAATTGTTCGGCAGTTGTTCAAGCGAACTCAGGTATTCCCACAGGGCCTGAACCTCTTCTTCTGACATCAGTGAATAGGCCGCCCACGGCATTTCATCGCTCATTTGTGTGCCATCCGGCAGCATTCCGGTCTGCAGGGCGGTTGCAAAATCCTCCGCACTCCAAGTCTCCGGTAAGCCCGTCAGGTTGGGTCCCAAGGGTGAATCAAGCTGACCATAATTGCCGGCCAGGTTTTCCGCGTGACAGGAATTGCAGGAGGTGATGTTGACCAGGTATTCACCATACTCGGCCGTGGGAGCCACGGCCGGGCCATCGCCACCAACCGCGGCATGATCGATTGTGCTGACCGACCAGCTGTCAAAGGCCAGCACGCCAAAAATAATATTGCCGGGAAATTGAATGGCCCGCTGTCCTAAATCATTATCAACCGGCGGGGCCGATTTGAGAAAAGCGATTAAATCGGCTAAATCGTCATCACTGTAACGGGCAAAATGGTTAGAGGGCATAATCACCATCGTTTGACCGGCCGCATTCACCCCATGCCGGATGGCCAATTCCCAATCGGCGTCGGTGTAATTCCCGCCAACTCCCCCGGCTCCGGTTGTCAGGTTAGCGGCTGGGATATAGCCAATTGGCGCTTCATCGACAAAAACATTTCCTTCCAGCTGCGCGCCGTGACACTCTGTACACGAACTGATGGTAGCCAAATAGCGACCGCGTTCAATCGCTTCGGCATCATTGGCCACGGCAACCGGCGCGGCTGTAACCGCCGGAGCGGTCTCGAGGCGACCACGGCCGGTTAACATCAATGCCACAGCGGCAATCGTGATTAAGGCAGCCAGGCCTACAAATACGATGGCAAGCCATTTAAAAAAACGTTTCATTACGATCTCCTGAGTCGATACAGCTCGATTGTGGAAAGCCCCATTCCTCTCCGGTTATCATTTTAGAGATTTTTATAAAAAACAAGGATAGGAAAATCGACCCAATACGCCATTGGTCAAAAGGACAATATCTCACAAAAAGGAGGACAATATGTAAAAAATTACAGGAGGGACAGCTTGCGAGCCCGGGCGGCCGCCTGAGCCCGTGATGAAACTTTCATCTTTTGCAGGATATTGCTGACGTGTGCCTTGGCCGTGCGGGTGGTGATGACCAACTCTTCAGCAATCTGGCGGTTGCTAGCTCCGGCCATTAACATATACAGCACTTCAACCTCGCGCGGGGTGAGGGTCTCATCGCTGTCGGGAATAGGCAGCGGCCGTCGTGGAGTTTCTTCCCCAAAAGCGGCCAACGCCTTTTTGATCAGGGCTGCATGTTGATTATCTTTCAGGGCCTGGCGCAGCAGAGGGATCGCCACCCGGCCGCTCTGCAGCAAAATACCCGGCATTCGGCGCTCGGCCGCCTCACCCAACACCTTCTCTAGATGTTCTTCAGCCCTTGTTAATCGTGTGCGTTCTCCCGTCTCTTGATACCACAACCAGTAAAGACAGGCCAAATCGAGGCGTGGATGAGTGCTGACGGCAGTGTGGCGTATTTGTTCGTGCAGCATCAGGGCCTCCTGCATTAACTTCGCGGCGGCCGGAAATCGTTTTTCGGCCATCGCCAGCCACCCCTGGAGCAGCGGGTATCCTCGCCTTTCGGCCGGATAACCGGTGCCGCTCATAACGAGCGGAAATTTTTCTGCGATTCCAGCCAGTTCGTCAAATCGCTGTTCGTGCCAGAAAGCGATGCCCCGCATGTAGTACATGCCTGGTAAAAACATCGCCAGAGACGCATTTTGAGCCACATCGGGCAGCCGGTCATCCAAAAAGCGATGTAAAGATAGGTAATCACCTCGGGCAAGGTGGGTATGAAGCTCTACATGATCCGGCGTGGATGTTTGCCAGGCCAGATTGCCCAGATTTTTGATCACGTTTCGCGACCTGCGGCTTATGGCCAGTGCCTCTTCCAAACGCGCCTGATAAAAGCGTATCGCGCTCAACTGGTTGTAAATACCCACATGAACCAGCTGCTCCCCATCCCCATGGATCGCAACCATTTTTTCGACAAACCGCTCGATAGGAGGCATACCAACATCGCTAAACAGAAACTGCAGCCCAAACCCCTGACTCAACGAATAGTGCAGCTCCGGCTTCTCCTCCAACATGATTAACATTTGCCTGATGGAATCGTTTACCATCTCCCAATTCATGCGATATTCGGCTGCCCAGGCAGTAGATATCAGATGGGTCATACGGTCGTCAGGCTGAATGAATTCCGGGTTTTCATCGATTAGCTGATGGACCTCTTCCAGGGTTTCCAGATCGTAACCACCGGTTGCATGTGATAAGGCAACCAGCGCCAAATATTCACCATGTGATTCTTTAGCTTTTTGGAACGCCCTCCGAATTTCTTTGAGAGAGGCTATGACCTTATCCCCAATATCTCCCGCCTGCGCCTGACGAAAGGTTGTGATTAGCCGTATCCAAGGATTGGCCGTCCGCACCTCCTCAGGCAGCCTACTTACCCAATCCGCTGTTTGATGGGAAATGTGACGACGGTGGAGCTGAGGCATCGCCTGCTCGACTATTTTTTCTACTGCGGTTGGCCATTCGTGCGCCAGGAGGGCATGGTCAATCGCTTTGACCGGATCGGGGTGGGCCAAGGCCGCGCGTTGATGGATCGTGCGATAGATTGCTTCGTCTTTCTCCTTGAGTTTGCGGCGCAGCAAATCTGCAAACAAATCGTGATAGCGATAGGCGGAATCGGCCGAGAGGTAGGGGTCGGTCGCCGTTAAAAACAGATTGCGACGATACGCTTCAGCTAACAACTTGGGTGCCCTGCCATTTTTTGTCACCGCGGTACACAATTTTGGCGTCAGCTCATCGAGCACGGCCGTTTCCAGCAAAAACGCTTGCACGTCGGAGGGCTGTTGGGCCAGAACCTCTTCAGCAAGCAGATCGAAAACCAGCCGGTTGGAGCGGCTAAAATCGATAATAAACGCATCCCGAGCGGCCGAGTCAGCGATATTTTTCAAAGTCAGGGCCAAAAGACGTAACCCGGCAATCCACCCTTCTGTACGGTCCTGCAAATGAGAAAGCTGTTCAACCGATAAATCCAGGCCAAGTCGATCTTCAAGATAGCTTTTCGTCTCCTGCTGATCAAAATGCAGCTGTGGGAGGCGAATTTCAGCCAACTGCCCCCTCATGCGGAGCCGCACCAGGGCCAGGGGGGGATCGTATCGGGAGGTCAATACCAGATGGACACCGGCCGGGAGCTGATCGAGAAAATAATCCACCGCTTCATGAACGTGGGGGTTGGAAATGGCGTGATAATCATCAAAAACGATACTCAATGATCCTCCAAAATCATGAATATCGTTAATCAACAAGGTCATTGCCGGACGCAAATCCAGATCGGGATTTTCCAGAACATATTGCGTGGTGCTTTGACCAAAATCGATGGAAATAGATTGCAGCGCCAGAACCGCAGCAGCCAAAAACGTTTGCGGATCGTTGTCCCCAACATCGAGTCGCAGCCAGGCGAACGCGTGTTGATTATTGTGTGACGTGATGGTCTGCACCACACTCGCCGCAAGGGTTGTTTTGCCGGCCCCGGCCGGGGCTGAAATTAACGTTAAAGTGTGGTTTTGAACCGCCTCTGAGGTCTCATTTACCAACCGGACTCGCGGCAAATGATCTTGTGTAAGCTGAGGTATCTGAATCTTTGTTCTGGAAATCATGGTTGGCTTGCTGATTGAACCGCTGCCCGGGCACTATTGATTGACATGATGATTTTTCCCCCAGACCATTTTACCAGCTTGATGCAGATTGTGAACCGGCTCCTTTTTAATTCCCATTTTAAACTTCAATTTTCTCAGTAGGTTCGTCTCATAAATTACTTTGCTAAAAAGCCGCGGATTCCAGGGAAAATCACCAATTTATCTATTAAATCCTTCAACCGCGCTCAGGACAGGTTCGGGAAAATCCTTTTAATTCGTGTCATCCTGTTTTTAAAAATTTCAGTTGGGATGGACCTAATTTTCTTTTCAGGGGACAATATTAATAATGAACCACAACAAACTAACAATAGTCGGCCTTCCAACCGACGAAAACTCCTCTTTTATGCGCGGGCCGGCGCTGGCCCCGGCGCGCATACGCCAGGCGCTGTTTGGCGGCTCGGCCAATTTAACGAGCGAGCGGGGGGTCGATCTCGGCACCGGCGAACGGTGGGTCGACGGCGGGGATCTGAAAATTGACCCCGGCGAGCAAGGTCAGAAGCAAATCACGGCCGGGATTCAGCACCTCCTGACCCAAACAGATCGCGTGCTGTCGCTCGGTGGGGATCACGCCGTCACCTATCCAATCATGCGCGCCTACGCCGAAAAATATCCGGACTTGACCATCCTGCAGCTCGATGCCCACCCTGACTTGTATGATGAACTCGACGGCCGTCGCACCTCTCACGCGTGCCCGTTCTCCCGCATCATGGAAAATCAGCTGGCCGGCCGGCTGGTGCAGGTCGGGATCCGCACCCTCAACGCCCACCAGAAAGCGCAGGCAGAGCGCTTTGGCGTAGAAATTATCCCGGCCTGGGAGTGGGAACAGGTCCTGTCACTTTCGTTTGACGGCCCGCTCTACATTTCGCTCGATATCGACGTTTTTGACCCCGCTTACGCCCCCGGGGTTTCCCACCACGAACCGGGTGGGCTGTCACCGCGCGATGTCTTTACCATTTTACAAACCGTCGAAGCCGACATCGTTGGGGCGGATATCGTCGAGCTCAACCCCCACCGCGATCCAGTGGGCGTGACGGCCATGCTGGCAGCCAAATGCGTCAAAGAGCTGCTGGCCCGGATGATTTAAAATGGTATAACTCACAAAACGTTTTTTAGACAGGTGGGAAGAATATTTTTAGCGCTAGACTAAATACTGTGTAACAGATGTTTTCTTATCTTTTGACCTTGCTGCCACCTTTCTTAGCCGATGAATGAATCCATCGGCCATGGAGACCGAAACCGGATAGTTTTTAACGCGATTTATCGCGTTTCGGTTTCCACAGCGGCCAAATTTATTCGGCTGCGGCAAAATGGCGTATCTAAAATAAGAAGTTAAGAATAATTTTGTAACAGTGCATTAAATAGGAAATGTTGATATTTCAGAGTATAACCAATAGGTAAGTTGATA
>JASJCR010000198.1 GCA_030065875.1 Ardenticatenaceae bacterium
GTCGTAGAAGTTTGCCGCTTAAATCCCTGGTCAGAAGCTTTGTTTACGGCCGAAAATATCACCCGCCATATCGGGCACGCCTGGGATGTCATCGAAGAATTTGCAGACGGCATATTTCAGGCGATTATCCACGATCCCCCCATGTTCAATATGGCTGGAGAGCTGTATTCGGCCGATTTTTACCGTGAACTTCACCGGGTGTTGCAGCGCGGAGGCGTCCTTTTTCATTACATCAGCAACCCCAGCAGTCGATCCGGGGCCAGCGTGACAAAAGGGGTCATACGCCGCCTTAAAGAGGTGGGATTTAAGCGAGTCGTGCCGCGTCCAAAGGCGTTTGGGGTAATGGCGGTCAAGTAAAGTGATTTACGATTTACCAATACCTTTTGAATTTGCCCAGAACTAGACAAATATCCCATTAATCAATCAATCTCAACCGTTCCTAACCACTAAATTTGCGTTTCTTAAAGCATCGCTCATCACGTCCCATTGGTTGCTGCTATGCTCGATGGCCTGTTCGAACCGGCTCTCCTGACGTCGGTTGTCGGGAATAGCCGCTGAGGCAAGCTTGATTGCCAAAACATCTTCCAGTGCGCCAAGCATGGCCACATATTCCCGATTAAAATCGTGTGCACAGGCGGGTAAACCGGAATGAATCTCCTGGTGATAGCGGCGGGAGGACGACAGCATCGCGTAAAACAAAATCGCCTCATCTGGGTCATCGAGAGGGGACATTGAGCGGCCGCTCATTTCAAGGAGCCGACCCATATTGAGGATATTTTCGTCAACCGCTTCCCGATAGTTTTCTGATATGAAGCAGGATGATTGGTTGGTTTGTGCGTTTGAATATAGCACATACCATAGGGTCGCATAAGCGATTGTTGTCAACAAAATCACTAAACCCTTTTTAAACATTTTCTCTCCTATTTTGATTTTGTACTCTTCCAAGCGGCAAATAAGGTGGCCGGATTTGAGGCCCAATTCACTAGCAATCGGTTTTGAGGTTAAAGGTACCTCAATTGTCATAGAAAAATATATTCTTTTGACCCTCGCGCTGCAGTTGTGACGTGATACAATCACCGAGATTTACTCAATTTGAGGAGACGTATATGGTGGAATTTGACGTTAAACGGGCGCGGCGTGAGACACCTGGTTGTGAGCACGTCATTCACTTCAACAATGCTGGTGCAGGCTTACTGCCGGAACCGGTATTATCGTCCATGATTGATTACCTGCAGCTGGAGGCTCAAATTGGGGGATATGAAGCAGCGGCCGCCTCAGCTGAATCGAAAGAGCGTACATACACGGCCGCGGCCGAAATAATTAACGCCTCTCCCGATGAAATCGCCGTGATGGAAAATGCCACCGTTGCCTGGAGCATGGCCTTTTTAGCCATTCCATTTCAAGTGGGTGATCGCATTTTGACCAGCCACGCCTCGTACGCCAGCAATTATTTAACCCTGATGCAAACGGCCGAACGCACCGGTGCGGTTATCGAGGTTGTGCCCCACGATGACTGGGGCCAGATCGACGTTCAGGCGCTGGGCGAAATGATGGATGAGCGAGTCAAGCTGATCGAACTCACTCATGTGCCAACCAATGGCGGGCTGGTCAATCCAGCCGTTGAGGTGGGGCAAATCGCCCGCAAATGGAACTGCTTTTATTTACTCGATGCCTGTCAGTCGGTTGGCCAAATGCCCATTGATGTGCAACAGATCGGTTGTGATATGCTGTCGACTACCGGCCGGAAATGGCTTCGAGGCCCTCGCGGTACCGGCTTTCTTTATGTCAATAAAGATCGGGTAATCGACCTGATTCCACCGTTTATTGATCTGCACTCGGCCGACTGGACCGCTGTCGACCGGTACGAAATTCGCAGCGACGCCCGCCGCTTTGAAAATTGGGAGTTCAACTATGCGGCACATATCGGTTTGGGTAAAGCGATTGATTACGCGCTCAGTTGGGGTATCGAAGCGATTTGGGAACGGGTGAAGATGCTGGCAAATGATTTGCGCACCGGATTAAACGATATTCCGGGAATAACCACCCGTGACCTGGGGCAAATCATGAGCGGAACGGTGACCTTTACGGTTGAAGGGTGTTCTGCGGCCGAGGTGCAGAAAAGGCTGGCGGCACACAAAATCAACGTCAGCATCGCTACCATCAATTCTACACGCCTTGATATGGAAGATCGCGGCCTGGCTGAACTCGTCCGCGCCTCAGTTCATTATTTTAATACAACAGAGGAAATTCAGAAGGTGATTGATGTGCTGAGCTGAAAGTTTAATGGCCCAACGGCCAGGCAAAATTGCTGAGCGGTGCGCGGCACCGTGCTCAATCGTTAAAAGGCCCACAGGACCGAGGTGAATTAATCCGAATGAAAATTTTAACAAATGCCAATATTTACACTTTTGATATCGACCAGCCCAGGGCTACCGCTCTGGCCATCAACGGCGAACGCATTGTGGCGGTAGGTTCAGAAGCGGACATCATTCCCAAAGGCCAGCTGTTTGAAAAAGTGGATCTTCAAGGGGCCATGGTGATTCCAGGCCTTGTTGATGCCCATATCCACTTTCAATGGTTTGCCCTCACCCTGACCGAGGTGGATGTATATGAAGTGCCGACCAAAGAGGCTGCCCTTCAACGAGTGGCGGCCAAAGCGGCCGAAACAGCTCCCGGGAAGTGGCTGGGAGGACGAGGATGGAAAAATGAGCTGTGGCCAGATCGCTCTTTCCCAACCGCTGCGGATCTTGATACGGTGGCTCCCCATCACCCGATTTTGCTGCGCGATAAAAGCGGTCATGCCGGGTGGGCCAATTCTCTGGCCCTGCAGCTGGCCGGTATCAATGATCACACGCCCAATCCGGAAGGGGGCGAAATTCAGCGAGATGGAGGCGGCCGGGCCACCGGCATTTTGTTTGAGACGGCGATCGATCTGGTGCGTCAACACATCCCGCACGCCACGGAGGAGGAGCTGGTGGCGGCCATGCGCCTGGCGCAGCAGAAGTGTTGGGAGGTGGGATTGACCGGGGTGCACGATTTTGACGGCCCCGCCTGTTTTCGAGCGCTGCAGACTTTACATAAAAATAACGAATTGGGGATTCGGGTTTACAAAAACATTCCCGCCAAATATATCGATCAAGCGGTTGAATTGGGGCTGCGAACCGGCTTTGGCGATCATTTTTTGCGTTTGGGTGGGGTTAAAATTTTTGCCGATGGGGCGCTTGGCCCCCAAACCGCCCTGATGTTTGACCCATATGAGGGGAATCCCACCAATGTCGGGATTACCGTCACGGACAAGGAAGAGATGTTTGCCATCGCCAGCAAAGCGGCCGGCAATGGCTTAAGCCTTACCGTTCACGCCATTGGAGACAAGGCGGTGCACGATATTCTCGACGTGTATGAAGGGATCAAAGGTATCGGATCAAATTTCGGCCTGAAGCATCGCATTGAACACGTTCAGGTCTATCATCCGGCCGATCAAAATCGCCTGGCGGAGCTCGGCGTCATCGCCTCGATGCAGCCGATTCACGCGACCTCGGACATGCAGATGGCCGACAGCCACTGGGGAGAGCGGGCCCGCCACAGCTATGCCCTGCGCGATATGCTCGACAGCGGCGCGCTTCTGGTGCTTGGGTCTGATTGTCCGGTGGAGCCGATCGACGTGCTGCCCAATATTTATGCGGCCGTGACCCGCAAAAAGCCGGGCAGCGATTATGCGCCCCAGGGATGGTACACGGAACAATGTCTGTCCCCTTCAGAGGCAATTGCCGGGTTTACTCTGGCCGCCGCCCAAACCAGCGGTCAAACTGATCATCTGGGCTCAATCGCCCCCGGCAAGCTGGCCGATTTGACCATTTTAGATCGCGATATTATTGAAGAGGAGCCGGAAAGCATGCTTGAGGCAGAGATATTGGGCACGATGGTGGGGGGTAAGTTCAGGTTTGGGGAATGGAAGTGAGAACGAGATGCGAAATACGATGTACGAAATACGAAATACGAAATACGGCGGTCGATTTACGATTTTAGATTTACGATTGGATGATCACGTATTCAACCTCGCAGTCCAATAAACTAATAACCAATACACCAATAACTAATATACCAATACACTATATGATGAAAACAATCGGATTAATCGGCGGGATGAGCTGGGAATCATCCATTGAATATTATCGCATGATCAACGAGATGGTGCGGGCACGGTTGGGCGGGCTTCATTCTGCACGCAGCGTGATGGTTTCGGTGGATTTTGCTGAAATTGAAGCGATGCAGGCGGCCGGTCGGTGGGATGAGGCGGGGCAAATTCTGGCTAAATGCGGGCAGGCATTGGAAGCGGCCGGGGCTGACTGCATCGTCTTGTGCACCAATACGATGCACAGGGTGGCTTCGGCTATCGAAGCGGTAACGACGGTTTCCTTTATCCACATCGCCGACCCAACCGCTGAGGCCATCAAGAAAAAGAATTTACATAAAGTTGGGCTGCTGGCTACCGATTACACGATGACTCAGGATTTTTATCGCGGCCGATTGGTGGATTACCACGGCTTGGACGTGATCGTTCCGCCGGAAGCCGATCGAAAAATTGTGCACGACGTGATTTACGACGAGCTGTGTTTGGGGATCATTGCCGAATCGTCAAAAGCGGCGTATCTGGAAATTATTGAGCGCCTGGTCGCCCGGGGCGCGGAAGCGATTATTTTGGGCTGCACCGAGGTGGGTTTACTGGTCAAGGACGGTGATTGTGAGCGGCCGCTCTTTGACACAACGGTGCTTCACGCGGCCGCGGCCGTTGAGTTTGCGCTCACCCCTTAATTGGATCACAAATAATTTTATTGAGAAACAGCCGCGTATTTCACAGGTTGACTCTGATTTTTCTCTTCTAATCTGAGGATATTTCTTCGCAAAACTTTTTGTAAACTACTTACCGTAGTTTTGCGCAAAATAAGGCGGTCTGAATCGTTATCTGCAAAATAAGGGGGTTTCTATTCTCTAAATGGATCGTTTCAGATACTCTTTTTTGGTCAAAGTACTAAAAATCTTTGCAAAAAGGAA
>JASJCR010000112.1 GCA_030065875.1 Ardenticatenaceae bacterium
GAATACACGATGCTTGCGCGGAATGCCGTTGCAGTTCCTATCAAAGACTTAAATTACCTCGCCAGGGCCGTGAATATATTGCGCGAATCTGGCGTCGAGCAAATTGTAAACGAGGCACTGCAAGAGGCTTCTTTGGTGTTGCCTGGTCCCGACACCACAGTGTGCATCTATGTAGTTGATCCCAAACACACATTTGTTCGGGATTACATGGGTGGTGTCACAGCCATGACGATTGGTTCGGGTAAAATTTGGATTCAAATATATCCTGAGGACATCTGGCGTGATTGGGTATCTTACGCAGTGGCTCACGAGTACCATCACAGTGTGTGGACAAACCGCTACCAGAGCAGGGGTTTTGATTTGGTAGATTACTTGATATTTGAAGGTAGAGCAGATTCATTTGCCCACGCGGTCTATCCGGAGATGGTTGCTCCATGGACAGAGGCGTTGACAGCGGAACAAGAAGTTGCCCAATGGCAGGCGATGCAACAACATCTAGACTCTTCGTCTGTGGCGACACAGCGAAAATTTATGTTTGGAGGTACTGATGTGCCTCGTTGGACCGGTTACACAATTGGCTTTCACATTGTTCAAGCCTATCTGAAAAAACATCCAAATGTTAGCATTGACGAATGGACGGCGTTGGATGCTCACGATTTACTGGCAGAAAGTGATTACAATGCTGAATAATGGTGAGTTGCTTTGTTAGTAGCTGGGGAGTCATTCGTCGCTGCCTAACATCGCTGCCAACCGGCACACGACGCAGCTGAAGCGAGCGTTTGGCACTATCCACATGATGCAAACAGATCAGCACAAGGCCCCGAAAGAAGGTAAACATGACCATTATCCGACATGCAGACCAGCTCAGCACAAAAGGGTTCTACAGCAAAATCGTCAACCGCAAGATTGTGACCGGTGATGTGGGGGCTGTTTCTTGTACAGTTTGGGAACAAACTATTCCACCTGGCGGCTACATTGCAGCTCACTTCCACGATTTTGAGGAAGTGTTGACCTTCCTATCTGGTTGTGTTCAAGTCACGATCGACGGCGAACGCTACCAAGTTGCAGCCAACACTACTGTGTTCATTCGGCCACAACGGGTACACAGTGTCGTGAATCAGGGTGATAAGCCGGCACGACTGATGGCACTCTTAATGTCGATTGACCCTCAAGTCATCTACCCAAATGGGCGGCCAGAACCTGTTGTTTGGAACGACGACAGCTAAAGAGCCTGTGATGGCCCATCTCACTTGTAGATGCCTGTCGGCCGCTGAAGCGCATGTTAGGTTACCAAAGATGTTAAAACAGGAAAAATGAATTGATTTTCAATAAGAGAATAATAGAGATCATTGGATTGGTAAGATCATTTTTAGTTTCATATTGCGTTCCGGGAAAACGATCTCGACTCCTCAAACTTTATCAAACCTTCATGACAAAAGATTCTTTGTGTTTCGATATCGGAGCAAACTTCGGGAATCGGATTCCAGTGTGGACCAAATTAGGAGCCCAAGTGGTCGCCATTGAGCCCCAGCCAAAATTAATCCAATTCCTCACCTGGAAATATTCAAAATTTAAGAATGTTACCCTTCTTCAAGGTGTCGTTTCTGATCAAAAGGGGAGAATGAAATTATTCCACAATACACGAAATCCAACCCTTTCGAGCATTGATGAAGAGTGGATCATCGATAAGGAAAAAGATCCGATTTGGGGAAAATATAAATGGGATGCAGTGATACAGGTTGAAGCCTTTACCCTGGATCAATTAATCAATCAATATGGGGTACCGGATTTCTGTAAGATTGATGTTGAAGGGGCTGAACTTCAAGTCCTTCAAGGTCTGTCAATCCCGCTGAAGGGTGTTTCATTTGAATACCTAACAATTGATAAAGAACGCGCCTTTAGCTGCATCGATCGTTTAGAAGAATTGGGGTCATATGAATACAATTGGACGATATCGGAAAGAAGTCAGCTAAAATCACCAAAATGGTTGTCAGCAGAGGATATGAAGAAAACGATTAAAAACATGAACCAAAAAACCTTCAGCGGTGATGTTTATGGGAGATTAAGAACAAGTCATTAGGAGTGAAAACCTAACCCACATTGTTATAGTAGACGCGGCTGCCGCTGCAGCTAAATCTGCACGAAAATTGGGAAAAAAACCCGCAGATAAACTCACCTTTAGATTGACAATTATTTCGACCTTGGACAAATACACAAGTAGTTAACAAAAAGAATTGTTAAAAAAAGCCACAGATTAACACGGATTTTCACAGATTTCTCTCTTGCTCCTGCGGAGCTCTGCGAAAATCTGCGAACCTACGGCTCTGCGCTGCGCGCTCTGCGGACAAATTATTTTAGAAAAGTTTTAGTTTACCACTCAAAAAAATTGTGGAAGGAAAATTATTCTTGAAAATTAGTATATTCAATCGTGCTACCGACATGCCTCAACCATTGTATTATCAGGCTGAGACCTTTGTGCGGATCACTTGGGCGGATGATCCTGATTATGATATGGATGCAGGCCTAGAGGAACCGGCTGTGCATATTGCACTCCATCAAGATAATACATTGTATAGTTATGGCTCGATCATACGGCAAGACGTTATTCTGGCAAATGAAACTTTCACGTGCTACGGGGTGCGAAGTGTCTTTACATTTCCCGCTTCGAGGCGTCAGGGGTATGCTCATCGAATTATGGTCGCGTGTGAACAGTCAATCCGTAGCATGCCGGATGCCGATGTAGCGCTGCTGTGGACTGAAAATGAAAATCGACATTTCTACGAAAAAGCTGGCTGGACTGCGTTACCAAATATGATCACACTGTATGGTGAAGAAAACAAACCTGATACTCATCATGAAGAGACCGCTATGATGATATTCCTCAGTCAACGGGCATTACAGCAGAGATCTTCATTTGAGTACGGAAAATTGTTTGTTGGTGAAGAGCCCTGGTAGCAAATTTTCTTAAATCCAAGTGTCATCAAAAGGGCGGCAGCAATTTTTCAGCGCGCCTGACCGACGCCCACTCAACTTTGGATTGGAAGAGAGTTATTGGATCTCTCACAGGATAAGGAATCAAAAAATGAACCAAATTATCGAGGAAGAACTACCGGGAATTCATGACCTGCGTGACCAGTTATTGGACATCCTTTTTGATCAAGACTTAGCGTATAAGCTGCCGGGGCATAACCCAACGTTAGGTGAGTTATGCGTGGAAATCGGCCGAATTCAGCAACTTTACACGCACTCCTTCAAAACCTTCAAACTTGATTGGACGCACCAGCACACAAAACCAGATTCATTAAACACCGTCGACAGCCTAAGAAGCTGGTTTGCATCACTCAATGCCGAGCTGCACGCGGCGTTAAGCCCATTATCGGAAGAGGATATCCGCAACAAACAAATTAATCGAGGTGACGGATTTACCCCCTCACCTCTGGTGCAATTTCAGATTTACCACGAAGCTTTGCTGATTTTTTACGCCAAAGCGAGCGTTTATCTTAAAGCGATGCAGAGACCGCTGCCTGAACAGTGGGCAAGCTGGATTGGCTAGTGAGATATATGTATGCCAGAGAAAGAATACACCGCTGAAAAAATTCTAGATTTGCTGGGCGAACAGCCAAAGCGTATCGGGGCATTGACGGCCGACATGACGCCCGCACAACTACGTCAACGACCTGAGGCCGATGCGTGGTCAGCCGTCGATGTGTTGGCACACCTGCGTTCCTGTGCCGATGTCTGGGGTGGCTGCATTGAAACGATTCTGACTGAGGACGAGCCAACCATTCGCGCCGTTAACCCAAGAACGTGGATCAAACAAACAAACTATCCACAGCTTGAATTTCACCCGTCATTTGAGGCGTTTATTCGCCAGCGTGCCGCATTGCTCGGCCGATTGCAAACTGTCGACGCAGAGGCGTGGCACCGTGGTGCGACTGTTACCGGTGCGGGCGCACCCTTAAATCGGACGGTGCGTTTTTACGCTCAATGGTTAGCCACTCATGAACGGTCACACCTCAAGCAGTTTAAGCAGCTTGCTCACGCGATGGCATAGGTCACACATGACGTCCCGGTACAAGCCTCTCTACATCGCTTCCAATCGGCGCATGGCGCGGCCGTTGAATGGAAGCGAAGTTGAAACAAACTGGAGAAATCATGAACAAAGAACTGTTCCTAACTAAAAAATGGAATAACATCCTAACCATTACATTAGGTTTACCAACCCTTGTTTTGGGAGTCGCAGGATTTTCTTCTCCTATATTTTCAGATTTTTGGGATTTTGTTGGAATGGCCGTTTTGGGAGCTGTCTACTGAATTATCGTTGAGCAGCATGCATCCATGCGGTTCGCATGGCTTCAAAAAACAAAATTTTCTGATCGGGCATTTCGTTCAAAACTATCTGAGAAAGTTATCTTAATTCCATACAACATTGTTTGGTGGATTCCAGTGGTTTTGCCATTTACAGGGATCATGAGTTATAGCACTGGTTTCGTTGCTTTCTTTTTTGTAACTGTTTTTCGAGCAGCTGCGAATGCATATCGCATCAATGTTCTTCCTCCAGAAAAGGGGATATCGTTCCCATTTAGAATTCCATAATACAACCACATACTTATTCAAGAGCAGCGAATCCCCAATAAATACCCCAGCTGCAATTGAACTCTCAAAACAACATAGATAGTTGAATATTTAAGCAAACGGATCATGTTTATGGCTCGTTTGTTCAATGCACCCATTCAATAATCCTTTCGGGGTATGACAATAATCCCTTCTGACCAGTATGCTACTAAATATTGATACTCATATTCGAAAGAAATCAAGATAAAAGCAATTGGTATAAAGCAAATCGATCTGCAAAACGGTATGAAGACGATTGGTCAGGAGGTCGAATAATGATGAGTACGCCGAGAATCCAAGACCCTGAAAATGTCATTCAGGTTAAAAATTTGTCAAAGTCGTTTGGAAGTGTCGTGGCCGTGAACGACATGAGCTTTTGCGTCAAAAAAGGTGAGATATTTGGGTTTCTGGGTCCAAATGGTGCAGGGAAAACGACTACATTGAGCATTTTAGAAGGTTTACGCAAACTGGATCGCGGTCGGGTACGTGTTTTGGGGATGGATATCGACAAAAATGCCAAAACAATCAAATCGCAAATTGGCGTGCAGTTACAAGGCACGAGCTTGCTCCCAGACTTAACTGTTTTTGAACAGGTGCAGCTATTTTCTCGGTTATACGGGTATCAGCACAACCGTCCTGAAATCATGTCATTTTTGGAGCGGGTTGGACTGGATACAAAAGCGGCAGCGCTTCCCGATCATCTCAGTGGTGGACAAAAACAGCGTTTAGCTCTGGCTTTAGCTCTGGTCAACCAGCCTAAGATCGTTTTTTTGGACGAGCCTACGACGGGCTTAGACCCCCAGTCTCGCCGAGTTTTGTGGGACCTGATCCGCGAATTGTGTGATCAGGACAAGACAGTTGTGATTACAACCCATTATATGGAGGAAGCTGAGGCATTGTGCCATCGGGTTGGAATTATTGACCACGGCCGTTTGGTCGCACTCGATACGCCAGGCAATTTGATAACCAATCTGGCAGGTGTATCGTCCATTACCACATCAGTTAATTTGCCACTGGATGAATTCCAGCAGTTGCCCACTGTCATCCAAGCGCAGCATGATGGATACAAACTATCAATTCAAACCCGTGATGTTGCGGTAACGCTGCGATTCATCCTCGATCTGGCTCAAAAGCACTGCCTCAGTTTAAACGATCTCCACATTCAACAGCCCAATTTGGAAGATGTTTTTCTTAACCTAACCGGGAACAGGATCCGTAACTAAAAATGAATTACATTCAATCAAATGAATTTGGTAGTTTTTCTACCAGCGTATTTAAACCAACGCTCCAATTTTCTATCACGCTGCTCTATTCAAATTTGCGCAATTTGAAAGCGTTGATTATTACGCTGGGGATGCCCGTCTTAATGCTTCTTGGGTTTTGGCTGCCTACTTTGGGAGGCGACGAAGAGAGCCAGGAACTCATGTCTATTATGTTTCCGGCCATCATTTTACTGAGCGTGATTATGCCGGGTTTGACCCAGGCGACCCGCCTGACCCGCTGGCGGGAGCAGCGAATATTCCAACGGTTTGCCCTAACTCCTGTACCGCTGGCGAATCTGATGGTTGGAGCAGCCTTGTCTCAGATCGTGATTGGAGTTGGACAAGGATTGGTGACCTTATTGTTTGGCATCGTCATTGTAGGATTAAATCTGAAATGGCAGAGCGCCTTACTCGTGGTGTGTTTTATGATATTGGCGGCCGCCGCATTTATTGCCTTTGGTTCGTTTGTCGCCGCACTCAACCGCAAATCGGACATTGCTGGGTATGTGTTTTTCTTTGCCATTATGCCGCTGATTTTTCTGGCCAGCTTTCCCCCCGAAATGATGCCGGAATCGGTCAATGCCATTATCCCCTGGCTTCCTACTGCAATGGCGATTGAGTTAATCGGACCATTGTTTTTATTCAACCAGCTAACTGGAGACGCGCTCTTTGCTGGGCTTGGATTATTGAGCTACACCCTATTTTTTGCGGTGATTAGCGGCAGACGTTTTCAATTAGATGTTTAGATATCGATACTTTTTAAGTCTCTATTCTCTTCAATGGCCCCAACACAGCGCGTGGTTTGCCCGTTATAGGATGATGGAGCCCTTTGGCCTATTCATCGGGAAGGTAGGGGAGCAACTTGGGTTAAGAATAAGGATATGATTAATGGAAGACAATCAAAAAGTAGTCATGATCAGTGGCGCATCCAGTGGTATCGGGCTTTATGCGGCTGAGTACCTTGGAAAGCTTGGCAACTATGTATTTGCTGGGGCCAGAAAAACCACTGACATTTCCAGGCTATCGGAAATTCAAAACGTACACGGGGTGAAACTTGACATAACAAAACCAGATGATATTAGCGCCGCGGTGGAGGCCGTCGAAACCAGGATTGGGTATCTCGATGTGTTAATCAATAACGCCGGAATCCCGGGTTGGGGTGCCGTTATGGATCGCGACCTGGAATACTTCCAGCAGATAATAGATGTAAATCTGTTTGGCGCATTGCGAATGATAAAAGCATTTTACCCGCTGCTGAAGAGATCGAAAAATCGTCCTGTTATCATTAATATGAGTTCGCAAGGTGGAAATTATGCCTTTCCTTTTTGGGCTCCCTATCATATGTCAAAATGGGCGCTTGAAGCTTTGTCTGACTCGTTACGTCGGGAGCTGTTGCCGTTGGGGATTCGGGTAGTGGTTATGCAGCCCGGTGCGATACGCTCATTGGCCTTTGAGAGTCAGCGAGATGAGTTTACCGATTATGCAAAACAGGTGAAATCAGAGTTTCAGGCGCGTGCGATTTCGTTGTTACAGGCTGCATTTGTGGATCCCAATCGGAAAACCAAAGATCCACAGGTGGTGGCAGATGCTCTTGTTCATGCGATTTATAGTCCAAACAGCAAATTATACTATCATCCTGGACGGCGTTTGATCCCTGATCTACTGGCAGCCAAGCTTCCTCAAAAACTAGTGGACAGAATACTCGCAAGGATTGGTTCCGACTAAGGGAGCGTAAAAAAACCTCAAGCTGAGCGAAGCGAGATAGTGCAGGTAAATCGGCTTTGATCATAACGCCTTAAAATCTTCTTGGCGTGATTGGATATAAATTTGGCGTGATACGATAAAGGTAAATTTGCTGAATGGGTGCATACTATGAGGGTCCAATCAAACTTAACAGGAGCAAGTCAAGGAGAAACGATGCAAACCCAGCAAAAATATATTAACCTAACCAATAACATCAAAATGCCGATGGTTGGATTCGGCACCTACCTCATCCAAGATGAAGACGCCCAATCCCTGGTACATCAGGCCATCCGCTCGGGCTACCGACATATCGATACGGCGGAAGCTTATGGTAATGAGAACGGTGTAGGGTTGGGAATCAAAACAGCGTTAGAAGAGTTTGGAATTTCAAGAGAGGAGATATTTGTCACGACAAAGCTTTGGCCCGGTAATGAAGCCTGGGGGCAGGCTCCGAAAACATATGAATCAACCATTGAGTCATTGCAGGCCAGTTTGGCAAATCTGCAACTGGATTACGTTGACCTGTATTTGATTCATGCCCCATTCCCCCAGACACAACGACTCGAACAATGGAAAGCGCTGATCGAACTTAAGCGCCAAAATAAAGTACGAGCCATTGGCGTGAGCAATTTTAGCAAGGACCATATTGAAGAAATCAAGGCCGCCGGGCTCCCTTTACCCGATGCCAACCAAATCGAGCTTCACCCGTGGTCGCAAAAACCGGATTTAGTCTCTTACCTGGCCGAAAATGATATTTCTATTATCGCATACAGCAGCCTCGTACCGCTTTCAAGCTGGCGAGATGTTGAAGGTCAGGCGAGTGCCAAGACCGAGCAGATGAAAGCTGACGGTGCCAGCTCGGATTCGCCGTTTAAGGTAATCGCCAAAAAATATGGTGTTTCAGAGGCACAAGTCCTCCTCCGATGGGGTATCCAGAAGGGCTATGCCGTCCTGCCCAAAAGTGTCAACGCGGAAAGGATTCGGCAGAATATCGACTTGTTTGGTTTCGAAATCGATGATAAGGATATGGCTGCGATGGCAAACATGGACAGAGGAGAAGGTGTGGCCTGGAGTTCAGGCGATCCGACAAAAGAAGCTTGATTGAAGAAGGTACGTTTTCTTGTCGCAAAGGTCGAAAGGGAAATTTTTTAGGAGTGAGATGACTGAACTTCACAACCAAAAATATAATTTGGAAAAAGGTTGGCGGGCATCATTGAAAGACCTGAACATCTCAGCTCAGGATGTGCTCCGGCATGCTCAATTGCCTTTGGATTTGCTTCTTCGCAAAACACCTACCGTAACGGCCGATGAATATTATCGTTTCTGGGATGGGCTGGCTCATGCATCCAAAAATGAGCCAGCCTTGGCTTTGCGATTGGCCAAAAATTTCAGCGCTAACACGATCGCCCCGGCTATCATCGCTTTCTTCAGCAGCAGTAACTTGAATATGGCTCTCAAACGCACTGCTCATTACAAATCTATTGTAGCCCCTGTGCGCATGACCGTTGAGCATCACGATCAGCGGACAATCTTAACTTTTGCCGGGCTGCCACCAAACGGTACTTTGCCATCGCTCTTTGTGGCCTTTGAACTCGTGTTCTGGGTTGAGCTTGCTCGTATGGCTACCCGTGAGCGAATTATTCCCGAAACTGTTCACAGCACCCTTGATTTGCCCGAATTGGAAGCATATGAATCATTTTTGGAGACACGTATCAGGCGTGGTGAGGTCAACAGGGTAACCTTCTCTGCAGCAGATTCACAGAAGTCATTTCTGACCGTAAATCACGCTATGTGGGCTATCCTAGAGCCGGCATTTGACAAACGCATGGAAGACCTGACCCAAGGTGCTTCATTCCGGGATCGAGTACGGGCGTGTCTGCTTGAAATGTTGGCCAGCGGTCACTACTCAATGGCTTATGTTGCTTCGGAATTAGCCATCAGCAACCGGACCTTGCAGCGTCGTCTGAGTCGAGAGGGGACGACATTCCAGAAAGTACTGGATGAATTGCGAGAAGATTTAGCGCGTCATTACCTTTCCGCAACTGACTATACCAGCGTAGAGATATCCTTTTTGCTGGGGTATGAAGAGCCTAATTCGTTTTTTCGGGCGTTCCGTGCGTGGACGGGACAAACCCCTGAAATCGTTCGTGCAAACAGTAATAAATTGCTGCGAAAGGTGAGTGTATAACCCTGTCAGTAGAATGTTGTGATGACACCTGGGTAAAATCTGTTAAATTTGATCAGGTTGAAGAAAACCTTTGAGGTTCAGGAGGAATACATTGAAGGAAAACACGCCACAGATCGAAGCGGTCGAAACGATGGAGTATCTCGTTGGTAAGCAGGATTGGGCTGCGGCCGCCGACTATTTTACCGATGATGTCATGTACAAGGTTTCTGCGCGTGAGCCTGTTTTTGGTTTAGCTGGCATTCGAGAGTATATGCAGTGGCAAAATCAACTGGTTCATTGGCAAGGGCACTCGGTCCGTCTCAAGGTTAATCCCAACGACATCGTCATCATCGAAGTTGACTCCCATTTTCTTCGCCTCAAGGATCAGACTGCCATCACTGTACCCTGCACTGACATTTATCGCATGGAAGGGCTGAAAATCGCAGAATGGCGTGTCTATGCCGATATTTCACATTTTACGGTTAATCAGCAAATCATCTGAACCGCGTGGTCAAGCAACAAATCCAATCAGCAGAAAGCGTAGGATGAGCCAGCGCCATACAAGATTGGGTTGACTATTTGCCTTTTGGCTACAGGGGCGCCCCGCAGTACTTGCAGTAATCAGCGTCGGCGCTATGCCCCTCTCGCCCGCAGTCCGGGCACGCCTGACCGCTGACCGGCCCGTATGGACGGGTCAACTCGAGCGAGACGATACCGGTGGGCACGGCGATGATGCCAAAGCCGAGCAGCATGACCACCGCCGCCAACATTTGCCCGAGGGGCGTCACGGGGGCCACATCCCCATACCCTACCGTGGACAGGGTCACGATAGCCCAATAAATGCTGACCGGAATGTTGACAAAGCCGCTTTCTTCCCCTTCGATGACGTACATCAGGGAGCCGATGATGACCACCATGGTCAAGACCGCCAGCAAAAAGACGATGATTTTGCGGCGGCTGGCCCAGAGCGCGCTGCGCAGCACTTCAGCTTCCTGCAGATACGCTCCCATTTTGAACACGCGAAAGATGCGCAGCAGCCGCAGCACGCGGATGACCAGCAGCGTTTGCGCGCCAGTGACGAGCAGGGCCAGGTAGGTGGGGAAGATGGCGATGAGGTCAATGAGGCCAAAGAAGCTGCGCGCGTATTGGAACGGCCGCTTAACGCTAATCAGCCGCAGCACATACTCAAAGGTGAACAACACAGTAAAAAACCACTCCACATTGCGTAACGTCGTCCCATATTGTTCACGCACCGCGGCCACGCTTTCCAGGGCCACGGCCAGCACGCTCAGCCCGATGCTAATGAGCAGAACGACGTCAAACAGTTGGCCACCGGCCGTGTCCGCTTCGTAGATGATCGTATGCAGCTGATTGCGCCAGGCTGAGGTGAGGGGTCGGTTGTCGTCAGGGGTTTTCATG
This sequence comes from Ardenticatenaceae bacterium, assembly GCA_030065875.1. Lineage (GTDB taxonomy): Bacteria > Chloroflexota > Anaerolineae > Promineifilales > Promineifilaceae > WTJY01. The sequence goes on from JASJCR010000112.1 coordinate 11,206, forward strand.
CCGCTGATTATAGCAGGAGACCACCAGGGCGGTTACCACACCTGATGCCGGAGAGATCGACCACCTGATTTGTCAATTGACCGACCTCACAAAATATTATTAAATCAAGATGCCAACGATGAAGAAAGAACAGTTAGATGTAGAGCGGTGTGGAAAATTATCATCGAACCGGGTTTATACGTTGAAAACCGACTATCGAGAGAAAAAACAGATCAGTTTGCTATGTTTAGGTCAATAAATGAGGTATGTTCTTGAATTATTGCTTCACAAAACCCGGCCGATCTGCTGAAGAATATGACAATTTTCTGGACTAGACACACAGGTAACCAATTATGAGTAATGAAAAAACCGTATCAAATCACTACCTGCACGGCGATCTCCTGCAAGCGATTCAAAGCGCTATTGCCAAATCAGGCAAGACGATTGATAACGTCACTGTTGAGGATCTCGCTTCCGTTGACGAGTTTCATATCGGTGGGCGGTTCGCGACAAAAAATTTGCTCAGTCAACTCAATTTTCCTGAACAACACCATATCCTTGATGTCGGGTGCGGTCTGGGTGGCGCAGCACGGTTTGTTTCAAGCAACTACAGCAATCACGTTACCGGTATCGATTTGACACCCGAGTACATAGATACCGGTAGAGTGTTATGCGAGTGGGTGAATTTAGAAAACGATATCACCCTTCACCATGGCAGTGCTCTTTCAATGCCTTTTGAGGACGAAATGTTTGATGGCGGATACATGCTGCATGTCGGCATGAATATCGCGGACAAAAATCTGCTGTTTAAGGAAATCTTTCGCGTGTTACGCGAGGGAGCCACTTTCGGTATTTACGATATTATGCGCATGGAAAAGGGGGAATTAACTTTCCCGGTTCCCTGGGCAACAGATGGAACCATCAGCAATCTAGCGTCACCCAAGCAATACAGGCACGCTTTAATTGATGCCGGTTTTGAGGTTTCCAGAGAGAACAATCGCCGTGATTTTGCCCTAGAGTTTTTTAAAAAACAGCGTAAAAAAGTCGAGGCCAATGGCGGTCCGCCCCCTCTGGGCCTGCACACATTAATGAAAGAAAGTACGCCTATCAAAATAAACAACATGGTGGACAATATTAAAGCTTCCTACATAGCTCCGGTTGAGATGATTGCTCATAAAAGCAAAAAAATATAGCAAGTGCCGCTCGGCGCACTGGTACCAAGCACCAGAGCCTTGGCAGCCGCAAACCGGCCAATAGGCTGCAAAGAGAGCGATTGGTCACGGCGGGAGCAGCTTTTGCCCCACCCGCGATTAGCGCAATATTGCACGGCTGTTTGGCTGTGATGTTGGGGCATTCCAAATTGCCGCCAACAGCTGGACAGCCCGACCTTACAGCGCCATGAGAAGATAGCATTAGAGTGGTATCATAAGTGAGAAGCAATGGCAGTGGATCAATTTGACCGGGTATGGACATTCGCCAGGAGAGCTTGATTTTGGTGTCTTCTTAAAGGAAAATCCAGATTTGTTTGATTAGATGTCGAAGTTCGTTCTACCCATGACATCGCCTGATTGCTTAATGAAGCTTCCTGCCGACAGGCTTGTTTTTAGCGGGTTTTAAGATCAGGGCATAGACAAAAAGGCAAAAGCTCGTGCATAACGATGAATTAAGAACGGTTTTAAGACGTGCGGACCGCCAGCGCATCCGAGGTGAATGGGCTGCCGCGGCCGCCACATTGCAGGCCGCCCAAAAGCAAACCGCCGGGCAAACCGACGAGGTCCAAGCGCAGCTTTGGTTAGCGCTGGGCCGCACATACACCGATGAAGCGATGTTTCGTGGGGCTGACACCCTAGAAGAAGGAAAAAAAGCCTTGGAACAGGCCCGTCAGCTGGTTGAGTCGCAGGGCGAATCAGCGCTTTTGGGAGAGATCTATGAGGCGTTGGGCTTTGCCCTCCATGTCGGGTATGTCGATTCAGATCGGACGGAGGAGCCGGCCATGGAGCTGCCGTACTTTGAGCGTGCGCATGCGCTCCTTAAAGCTTATGGCGACGCGCGACAACAGGCCCGCATCCTGTTCCACCTGGGTTTAGTGTATGATGTGTTGCGGCGCGATTATTCCCAGGCCCGGCCGTATCACGAAGCGGCGTATGAACAGGCCCAGGCCGCTGGTGATCAAATCACTCAATCTTATGCGATTCGCCATCTTGGCTTTGTCTTTTTGGCGGAGGAAGATTGGGATGCCGCAGAAGCAGCGCTCGTGGAATCATTGGCCTTACGCGAGGCCGCGGAATTTATTCCAGGGATCGCTTATGCTCGACTGGCACTCGGACACCTGGCGGAGCGGCGAGGGAATCGCGCGCAGGCGGTAGAGCATGTTCAGCAAGCGCGAGCGATGTTGGTGGCGTTGAAGGCCGAAAAGCGGGTGACGTGGATCGACGCGGTTTTAAGTCGATGGGATGAAGAGGTGTGAAAATAGGACAGTTCCTGAATTGGTTTGTTAGGTTGTGTTGACATTTGGGATAATTCTTTACCCGCGCAGGCGGGGATCCACCGGTGGCCATACAATGGATTCCCGCTTTCGCGGGAATGACGACGTGATATCGGTATCTATTTATCAAAACTCAAAAATGCGGGCCAAAGGGCCTGACCTGATGGGTAACCGACCCTTTAGCCGTCGGTTTTAATCGACGGATATAAAAAATATCGAAAAATGGAGGATGGCTCATCATCTTGAATCAAATGTCAACAGAACTTAGGAGGAAATTAAAGTGGATAGACGTTTTAGTGGGATTCGATTCACAAAAGTCCAGCATAAATTAAATGAAGAATGGTTCGATTGGCTTTCGGATCCGGTGCCTATTCCCTATCTTAAAAATAAAGAACTCCGCATTCATCTTGAATTTGATGATGATGAACTTGACCGATTTCAGCAAGAAATTGATTTAACTGTAAAAAATACGCTGCAGTTGAATGACACTCATCGAAAACAAACCAAAGCGCATTTATTTGCTTACTATAAAGATATCGCGCTTATCGTCGGTGAAGAAGATATCGAGGACATGCCCCCCCTCAGGACCGACGAGAAAATATTTAATTACATCGACTTAAAACGCCTTACTATCGGCAGAGGTAGTGTAGCCGGCAATTTCTACGCAAACTTTAGCGGAAGCTGTAAATGGGATATAGAACACGGTGTCTCGATATCCTTTCAACGAGGGGAAGAACTCGCTATGGTGTCAAGTATCGATCACATCTGTAATTCTGACGCTTATGCAGATAAAGATCAAGATCAATACATCTACATCGGAAGCAATATCAAAACGACTCCTGTGGAGCGCTGAGGTCACCATAATGGTACAGGATTTGAATAAAATAGAAACCTTGTACGATACGCCAGCAAAAGAATATGCGGAAACATTCCAAGACCGGCGTCATAAAAATCGAGGTTAGCCAATGGAAAAATTCAAAAAGGTTGATGAATATATTGAGGCACAGCCAGAAAGAACCAAGGAAGCTTTGATCGTATTGAAACAATGCATATTTGAGGCGGCGCCTGAGGCCATTGAAATGTTTAATTACGGTATTCCGGCATTTGCTTTAGTAGAAAATGGAAAACGGGAGCAGCAGATCATGATCGCGGGATACAAAAACCATGTGGGTTTTTATCCACACCCGACCACAATGGAGCACTTTTCTGAAGCGCTTTCTGAATACAAAAAAGGAAAAGGGTCTGTACAATTTCCTCTAAATATGCCTATACCAAGAGAGTTGGTGGTTCGAATGGTAAAATATAGAAAAAATTTGATCCAACAAAAATGACAGCCTTGAATCGAGGATCGACCCTAAATACATAAGCCTATGATCTCCTTGCTAAAGACAATCCTCAGAAAATCCCTTCGTGCGCTGCTTGAATTTCTAGAACAAGATGAACGCCTCGAGCCACCGGATGAGTTGCAGTCACACAAATCAATCAATCGCCTAGAGATCGAGCAGCAGATTATGGCGTCAAAAACCGTTGATTTACGGCAAAAAGACCTCAGCGATTTAGATTTATCTGGCCTTGATCTCAAGGAGGCAAATTTTAGTGGGGCGAATTTATCCAGGGCTAAATTTGTTGGTGCAAATCTTGAAGGTGCCGACCTAAGAGATTCAATATGTTTAGAAACCAATTTCCTGGATGCGGCATTAAGAAATACGCTGTTCTATAAGGCGAATTTGCGAGGCGCCCGTTTCTCACCCTATTCGTTTCGCACCTATTCAGGGGCAAGGTTGAGAACAAAATGGGAAATCGGGGATGTTCGTTTGGCCGATCTTTCGGGCAATATCGAAGATTATCATAAAGCAAGAGAAGCTTGTCTATCGATTGCTCACACCCTTTACGAGCAAGGAAATTTTTCAGATGCTTCCGTATTTCGGGTCGCCGCTATGCGGGCGAACCGCACGACCCGAAACCCGTTCAAACGCTATAAGCGCCATAGAGCATTGGGAAGAGGGCATTTCATTTCCCTCACAGGTTTTGTACGCAATTTAATTCGGTGGCTGGGGCTAATCATACCGGACGCCCTGTGCGTTTACGGTGAAAGCGTCTGGAGAGTTGTCATCTGGATCATTTTTATTCTCTTTGGTTTTGGCCCGCTTTTATTATTTATTTCAGGTGGATTGGATTGGTCGAATGCGTCAGAGCAGACACAAATTTTGCTGCAGATAGATCACCCGGTTGTCCAATCCGCCTATTTTTATTTCCAGTATTTAATGTATGTATTTGATAGTTTTACAACAACAGATTTTTCTGTTCTTGAACCGAGAAATGACCTGGTTCGATTTATTTCAGGGATGTTGGCATTTATTGGGATATTTTTTGCTGGATTACTCGGTTTTGTGGCCGGAAATCGAATTCGGAATATGTAGCAAATTGTAAGAACAAAAACCGGCCGTTTGGCGGTGGAGCGGTCTCACTGCGTGGCAGGTAGAAGATAGGTATGAACGAGAGATTGAAGATAGAACTGGACCGGTCATTCAGACTGACCCACGACCTCGTTGTCCATCTGGATGAAGAATCCCTAAACCTAGATTTGCCAAACCTGCCTTCCAACCGCATCTCGGGGCAGCTTTGGTGCATTGTTGGCGCGCGAGAAAGCTACATCAGGGCGATTGAGGCAGGCGGCTGGAATGGATTTTCGTGCAGCCTTGCGGAGCCACACGTGAAGCGGTCTGTGCTTGCCGCTCTGGAATCGACCCATCAACAGCTGGTTGAAATTGACTTTGTGGACTTGACTGACGCCCAGGTTGATCTCGCGTTCGCGCTTCTTGAACATGAGGTTCAGCACCACGGACAGCTCATTCGCTATGTGTTTGGGAACGGGCTTACTTTCCCAGACAGCTGGAACAAACGATACACTGTTTAGCCTGTCAAGACGCTCGTTTAGCAAGAGCGAAGGAGTATCAAACTCCCGAGGGAGCAATTTTCATTTTGGGTTGGTCAATTACGCTTTGGCAAACGATTTTCCAGCTGAATAAAGTGCGCTATAATTCATCCTAGTGGTGGGTTTTGGGAAACAACCAACCTTCAAAACAATCATCAACTCTCACTCCTCCAAAGTCTGGAATTCATTTACCCCTTTCCTAGCCTGCCTGGCATTTTCGTTTAGGAGTGTTTCACTCTTCACGTGTCTCTTCTAAGATCATATATGATTTGAGCGTGGTATTTGCCTACTGCCTGCGGGGCAACGCAAGTGTTTTGCCAATAAAATCTAAGGAGCAAACAAAAAAATATGAACAAAAAGCTGTGGGGTCTGATGATTCTGGCCTTCATTCTGGTCTTTCAATCAGGCTATGGAAAGATGATATTTGCCGATCCGGGAGATCTCGATCCTGGTTTTGGCAGCGGCGGCCTCGTCTCAGCTGATATCGGTGGATTTGATACCGCCATTGATGTGGCCATACAATCTAACAAGCAGATTGTAATCTCGGGTGCGACATTTGGTAGTGAAACGAACTTCGTTCTCGCACGCTATGATAGTACCGGCCAAGTGGACAACACCTTTGGCACAAACGGGATTGTCCAAACGAATCTGAGCAGCGTCGATATTGGACGAGAAATCGCGATCCAGACCGATGGTAAAATTATTGTCGGCGGCAGCACCGAAATCAACGGCAATAAAGACTTTGCCCTTATCCGCTACAATGGAAATGGGAGTCTTGATACTACTTTTGACAGTGATGGTGTCGTCGTGACTCCTATTACCTCGGATGCCGATGAAATATGGGGGATTGCTCTACAAACTGATGGAAAGATCGTCGTAACGGGCACCAGCAATTCTCAATTAACAATCGCTCGCTACCTCACCAATGGCTCACTGGATAATTCTTTTGGAACCAATGGTATTACGATTGTAGCGGGGGCAATCGGTCAAGTAATCAGGGTCCAAACAGATGGTAAGCTTGTCGTTGCCGGACGTACCGGCAATGATTACATGGTGGTGCGTCTCCAAGCCGACGGTACATTAGACAACACCTTTGACACCGATGGTCTGGTAACTACCGACATGGGAGGCGGCGGCTTTGTCACAGCGTGGGATCTCAGCGTCCAAAATGACGGCAAAATTGTCGTTGTTGGAAACAGTTTTAATGGGTCCGATTACGATATCGCTGCTGTACGGTATAACACCAATGGCTCTATAGACACATCATTTGGTACCGCCGGTAAAGCGATTTACGATTTTGGTCAGGGTGATGATGATGGGGCAGCGGTAGCCATTCAGGCCAATAACAAAATCTTGGTAGGTGGTCACAGCAACACCGGCACGGCCGAGGTCTTTACTCTCTTGCGATTAGACACTGACGGCACACTCGATAGTACCTTTAGTGATGATGGCATCGTCACGACGCCAGCCGGTCAGCGCGCATTAGGTTTAGCGATTCAGATCGACAACCAGATTGTTATGACCGGATATGGCTCGGGCGATTTCGTGACAGCTCGCTACGAAGGAGACCCATTGCCCGTCTTGGATAAGCAAATTTTCTTGCCTTTCATTGTGAAGTGATATCGCTATCTGCTGCTGCAGTTAGGTGGGCACGCGGCCGACTTGGTTTTTCAAAGCGACAGGCTGAGTCCGGCCGCGTACAATCTTGGGGACAATTTCCCATCAGCGGTTGCTCGACTAGCTACATGTTAAATGGAATTTGAATATGATTACTTTCGCCATATTAAACTTATGTCAACTCATGACATCGCAGCAAAGAACATCGAGCACTATATTAAAGAAACGCTGACCGAAACTGGATCGTCAGCTTAACGGGTCAATATGAGGGAAGTTGTTCTTGGACAATGAGTGAGGAATAAGCTTAATAAAAACGCGCCCAGGAATAAAACGGCGGCCACGACGAACGGGGAGTGGGGGGAGATGTGCGCAAAAGCGGGACCGACCCAAAGCAGTCCGCCAATGTAAGCCAGGCTAACGGCCGCCTGCAGCATGCCCATCAGCTGACCCTGCATTTCGGCGTTCCCCGTCAGGCTGATTAATGATTGTAGACCGGTCAGAGAGAGGGCATAGCCAAAGCCAAACGGCATAAAGCTGATGAGCACAAAGATGGGGGATGGAGAAAGTAAAACGGCCGCCGCTCCCAAAGCCATACCCACATTACCACCGCTAACTAAGTTCCGCTCGCCAAAGCGTCTGGCCAGGGGTTTGATAAGCCAAATTTGGGTGACGGCGATCACCAATCCGATAAAGGTCAGCATCAAACTGACCAGCAGCATCGGGGAGAACGCGGCCGTTTCATCCACAAAGAGGACCTGGACGCCGTAAAGCGGGAAGATGTTTTGCAGAGCAGAAAATGCGATGATGGTCAGGAAGGCAATGAAGATGATTAACAGCCGCACCCGATTGGCAAACATGCTTTCACTGGTGTCGATGGGTGAGGTCTTCAATCGTTTAGCGGGCTCTTTAAGGACCACTGCGGTTAACAAAAGGGGCATGATCGTAATGGCCGTGGCCCCGGCAAAAGGGGCTAAAATACCGGCTAAACTCAGCACACCCCCAAATACAGGCCCTAAGACATACCCTAAACCGGTTGCCCCACCAATAAATCCCAGAAGCTGGGTGCGGTTTTGATGATCGCTCACATCGCTGGCATAAGCCTGGGCAACGGTGATGTTGCCTCCTGTCAGCCCATCTAAAATGCGCGCCGAAAACATGATCAGCAAACTGCCGGATATCCCTGTGGGTATCTGCAGGTGATCAACGGCCGTGCCCATTGGCAGGGCAAAGTAGATGGCGATATATGAGAAAACGGTTCCGATCTGACTGCCAATCAGCACGGGTCGCCGCCCCCAACGGTCAGACAGCTTTCCTAGCCACGGGGACGAAATAAATTGTGCCGCGTAAAAAGCGGCGACAACCAGCATCGCCTGCACGGCCGTTGCCCCCATTTCTCCTTCGACGTAAAGCGATAAAACCGGCAGCAGGGCACCGGCGCCAATTTGGTTTGTCAATACGATTAGAAACAGAGTGAGAATGCGCTTGTCTTTCATTATTTATGAGACGAACCACCCAGGTAATTTATCAGCTGGCGGACAACATAAGCGGCATCAGGCCCAACACCGCGTAAGGTCGCTGAACGATGGGACCGCTGCCAGGGAAAGCCAATAAAGTAAAGTCCCGGCATGCTTTGGCTCACGCCGCCCTTATGGCGGGGGCGATCCGAATTGTCTGGCCCATCAAAATTCTGCAAGAAGGGGAGATTGGGGCGGTATCCGGTGGCAAAAATAACCGCATCTACTTCTTCGAAACGGCCGTTTTCCCACACCACCCCATTTTCTCTGAACGCCTTAAACATCGGTCTGCGATCCGGCCGCTTTTGCCTGATGGCCGCCCGATATTCCCCTTGATCCAGCACGGCCTCACCCACCATAAACCCGAACCACTGCCCCACAGGCAGCTTGTCTACGCCCGATTTGGTGAGCCAGTAGTGAACATCCTTTCCCAGAATACGCTGCGGTGCAAAAGAAATTGGCTCTCGTGAGGCGATGGTTACCTCGGCCGTTTTGGCCAACTCAACCCCGATTTGAACCGCCGAGTTCCCCCCACCAACCACAATCACCCGCTGCCCCAAGAAGGGTGTGGGATTGAGGTAATTGGCCGCATGAGTGATTTGTCCCGCAAATTCTGATTGACCCGGCAGCTGTGGCTCATTTGGATTCTTAAACATGCCGGTGGCCACGATGACGGTCTTTGCCGTTATGGTTTTCCCAGCGGCAAGATGGAGCTGAAACGTTTCATTTTCTCGTGAAAGATTTTCAACCGCTGCCCCGGTGATCATCGGAAAATCAAACGCGGCCGCATACGTCTCTAAATAATCTACCACCTCATCGCGCAGCGGGTACCGATCGGGATCACCGGGAAAAGGGAGGCCGGGCAAACTCGAATATCGGGCCGGTGAAAACAGCTGTAAGCTGTCGTAGTAGTGTCGCCATGCCCCGCCAACCGCTTCATCCGCTTCCAAAATGGTAAAGTTTAAGCTGGCTTGCTGCAGATAGTAGGCTGCTGCCAGCCCGGCTTGCCCTGCCCCAATGAGTACTGCGTCATAGATCATATTCATCATTACCTCGTTGATTCGTCATATCGCGAAAAGACGATATGTTTGGTCAAAAAAAATTTATTCGATTGAGCAGCAGGTTGCCAAATACGCTTTTAATTGGTCAACCAGGGCCATCATGCGCACCCGGTTGGGTGTGTAATAGACGGTTTTTCCTTCACGTCGAGATTGTACAATCCCTGCCCGTTTTAAGAGGGTCAGGTTTTCTGAAGCGGTTGATTGACCAATGCCGGCCTGCTCAGCTACCTGTCCGACCGTTAATTCCTGCCCTGTGGCAAACAAAAACAAAATGTTTTGTCTCGTTTCATTCGCCAGCGCTTTGAGAAACTCTTGGACCTCACTTAAATCATTCATCATGCTCACTTCGTCATATCGGAATAAGACGATATGATTTTAGCGTCATGATTACCTGTTGTCAAGTTTGGTCTAGGCGTCCGCTGTTGTGGTTGTATACGAATGGCTATCCTAAAAGAGCATCGGTATTTTTGGCGGCAAAGACCTTGCTTGAAATTGTCATCGAAGCGTTACAGGAAGGGGGCCTTCTGCGGTGAGCTAAAGGTTGTCAGTCAATCCGCTGGCAAACGCTCATTTGGTTCTTATTGTTTGCTGCTAAAATTGCTCACTGTAGAAAAAACAGATCCTGGCGAATAAAAAAATCTTCCCCTTTCATCCTAAATACTCTGTAACGTAAGCTTTCTTAATTACTTTTGCCGATGAATATGAAGATTTACAAATAAATGTGGATATGAACCGACTTTCAAAACAGCCTCGTCATCCCCGCGCAGGCGGGGATCCATCGGTGGCCATCCAGTGGATTCCCGCTTTCGCGGGAATGACGTTTCGCGAGTGGTGTTTGTTTGTCAAAGCTAAAAATTCATCGGCTGCCGCAGAGAATTACTAGAAATAAGAAGTAAAGAATAGTTCTGTTACAGAGTACTAAAAATAAGCGCAGGCATTACCATAATTCACTCCTCATGAGGTATTCAACATGTTTCAAAGACAACTTCGCACGTCTACTCCCAGAAGCGAATTAGAGCGTGTGGCCTGGCCAAAGCTCACCGATGAGCTTATTGAGATTCTTCGCCAGGCCGGTGAAAGTCGGGTCGTGCAGGCTGGCGATGTCTTTTTCGATGTGGGTCAAGATGGTTACGACTTTATCTACATCGAGGAAGGGACATTTGAGATTGTCGACAGGGCCAACGACCGTCAGGTGGTGCGGATTGACGCCGGGAACTTTGTGGGCGAGCTGGGGATGCTGGTGGGTCAAAAGACGTTTTTTGCCGGAATTGCCGGTCAAAACGGCCGTTTTATCGTGGTGCCGCGGCCAATAATAAAAGAATTGGTGGCCAAGGTTCCTGAAATCAGCGATGTGATCGTGACCGCCTTTGCGGCGCGGCGGCGACTGCTGCTCGAATGGGGGGAGGGTGGACTGGTCATTTTGGGTGAGGAAGGCGACCGCAGCACCCTGCAGCTGCTCGAGTTTGCCAGCCGCAACCGGATTCCCCACCGCTGGGTGGACCGCGCAGATGCGGCGGCCGTGGCGGAGCTGGCCGAGAGTTGTGATCTACCTGAGTCTGGGACGGCGGCCATCATCGGCCGTTCAGAGGTGATTATCGAGCCTTCTCCGCGTGAACTGTC
>JASJCR010000113.1 GCA_030065875.1 Ardenticatenaceae bacterium
CATTCCTTTTGCCCCTCCCCCTTCAAAAACTAGATCGTATTGCATGATTACCCTCCTGGGAGACTTCAGACTTCAGACCACAGACTACACCCATCCTGGCACTTCCATCATAACATATTGGACTGCCCTGGAGGGTGATTTTGGCAAAAGATGAGGTCAAACTTGGAAGACAAGAGACTGGAGACCAGAGACCCGAGAAAGAAGACCATATTTGTACCATGAATGATCAACCCTCTCTCGTCTCTGGTCTCCTGTCTCTGGTCTAATTTTTCATTTGCTGTTGCAGTTCTGCGGGGTCCGTCGTGGGGGTTTGACAGGCGAAATTTTGGCAAACATACGCCGTTGGCCGGCCGTCGATCTGCGGCCGGTTTTGCAATAAGGGAATGTCGCTTTTAGCTGAGCCAACCGCCACAACGTGATACGGTTGAAAAGACGACTGGACGACCTCAAGCAGTTCTGCCGTGGCTGCATCTTCGGTTTTCCCCATGATGGCAATCTCCTGCTGATTGCCGATCATGAGCGCGGCGGCCGTCAGCCATTGCCCAAACCCGCTTGGATATTGCACCATGGCCCCGTACATGCTCTCGATTGCTGCCTGGGCGATATCCCAATAGCGACCCTCGCCAGTGTAAAGAGAGAGCTGCAGCAGGATCGTCACCGCGGCCGCGTTACCGGATGGAATGGCGTTATCTTGCGTGTCTTTTGGCCGGAAAATTAACCCCTCATGGTCATCTGAGGTATCAAAAAATCCTCCTTTTTCCGCATCGTGAAAATGGTCGATGATTTGATCGGCCAGCGTGCGCGCCCAGACAAACCACCGCTCGTCAAAGGTGGTTTGATACAGCGCCAGAAGCCCATCTGCCAAAAATGCGTAATCTTCGAGATATGCGTTGTATTTGGCGGGGTGGCCGGCTTTCCAGGTGCGCAGCAGCCGGCCGCTGTCGGTGCGCATCGTGCGATACAAAAATTCTCCGTTTTTTACCGCTGCAGCGGTGTAATCCGGCCGCTCGAGAACCCGACCGGCTTCAGCAAAGGCGGCCAGCATCAGGCCGTTCCAGGCGGTCAAAACTTTGTCGTCTAATCCAGGCCAGACGCGCTGACTGCGCACTTCATACAGCTTTAATTTGCTTGCTTTGACCAGTTTCGCCAATTCGTCCGGGTCTGTTTTGAGGGCAGCGGCCGCTTCCTCATGGCTGCGCGGCATGTTGGGAATATTCTTCCCTTCCCAGTTGCCGTGGGCGGTAATATCAAAATAAACCGCCATCGGGAGATGATCCTCACCCAATGCTTCGATCCATTCGTTGAGGGTCCAGACGTAAAATTTCCCCTCTTCCCCTTCGCTGTCGGCGTCCAGGCTGCTGTAGAACCCGCCATCCTCATGGGTCATTTCGCGCAAAACGTAATCGAGAATTTCCTCAGTGATGCGTTTATAAAGGGGGTTGCCGGTAACCTGCCAGGCGTGGAGATAGAGGCGGGCAAGCTGGCTATTGTCGTACAGCATCTTCTCAAAATGAGGCACCAGCCATCTGGCGTCGACCGAGTAGCGGGCGAACCCTCCGCCAATTTGATCGTACATCCCCCCCTGGGCCATTTGCGTCAGGGTGAAGTCAATCATGCCCATTATCGCTTCATCCTTGCTGTCTAGATAGCGGCGCAGGAGAAATTCGAGATTCATTGGCTGGGGAAATTTTGGCGCGTCGCTAAACCCGCCGTATTGACGGTCAAACTGCTGGGCCAACCCGGCCGCGGCCCGTTCAAGTGAGGCGTTGGTGATCGTTTCCCCACCTTCAAGCAGGCCAAACGCCTGTGAAATATGGTTGGTGATCCCATCCGCACTTTCCTCAATTTTTGCCCGATCGTTTTGCCACGCCTGGGCGATACTCATCAGCACCTGTTGAAAGCTGGGCATGCCGTGGCGGGGCGAATCGGGGAAATAGGTGCCGCCAAAAAACGGTTTGCCTTCTGGGGTCATGGCCACCGTCATCGGCCACCCCCCCTGGCGGGTCATGGCCACCACCGCACTCATGTAAATTTGATCTACATCCGGCCGCTCTTCCCGGTCTACCTTGACGTTGACAAAATATTGGTTCATGAGAGAGGCTGTCTGCTCATCTTCAAAGCTTTCGTGGGCCATGACGTGACACCAGTGACACGCCGCGTAGCCGATGCTGAGCAAGATCGGCTTGTCTTGAGAGCGGGCGATTTCAAATGCTTCATCCCCCCAGGGATACCAGTCAACCGGGTTTTCGGCATGCTGGAGAAGATAGGGGCTGGTTTCTTGAGCCAGACGGTTCATATAAAAAGTCCTTTTTAGGTGAATAGCGCGGGCCTATGGCCCTTTTAGCTTTCAGCACGGGACTTCGTCCCTTTCAGCCGTCAGCTAAGAGGGGCGAAGCCCCAAGCTAATAGCTGAGAGGTGCGCAGCACCGAGCTGAAGGCTAAGAGGGGCACAGCCCCGCGCTGCAAGGCCACAGGCCGAGCTAATTCGTCTGCTGTTCATTGGCCGGTCCGACGACGACCTCGGGTGAAAACATGCTCATCCGACCGGTTGGGCCAATGGGGGCAATGCTGATGGCGTAGGTGCGCGTGGCATCATAACCAGTTAGAACAATTTTGCCGGCGTCATTGCGATTCACAAAGCGGAAAATCGGATAACTTGGAGATTCAACCGGCCGGAATGAGATCGCATACCCGGCCGCCTCCGGGTCAACCGGCCAGGTCAGCAAGAACGATCCCGGGTTGGCCATGTTAACGATCGTTGGCGGAGCCGAGCGTGCGGGTGCACCGGCCATGTTGGCAATGATGGCCACATTGAGGCGGGTTACCGACTGCAAATAATTGAAATCAATTACGCTCCAGGTGTCTCTGGATGAATTTACGAGGTCTGGATCCTCAATTGATTCGGTCAGCCGCACGGCCGGCATCCCGGCATAGATAAATTCTCGCTGGTCCCCCCAGCGATTTTCCCGGTCGAGGGCGTCAATGACGGTTATGGGAAAGGTTGGGACGTACAGGCTGGCCATATAGCTGTAGTAGCGGGCCACTTCACCAGACGGAGATTGATTTAAGTTGGGAGCAAAAAGGCGAATTGAGCGCGGAATATCGATGCGGCCACCGACCGTATCATAATTGATGGCGGCCTGGACGTTGCGACCCTGCTGCAGCATCCGCTGCACCAGATTTTTTGATCCGTAGGTGCCCTGTTCTTCGGCCGCCAGGGCGGCAAAAATAATTGTCGTATTCCAGGTTCGGGCGCTTAGAAGACGGGCGGTTTCCAGCAAAAGGGCAACACCCGACCCGTTGTCGTTGGCTCCTGGCGCTCGAGAAAAGCCATCGGTGACATCGCCCGGCCGGGTATCGTAGTGAGCCATGACGATTATGACGTCATTTGACCCCGAGGTTCCCGGCAGCTCGGCGATGATGTTGCGCTGATCGGCCGTAAAGCCGTTGTAATTTAGGGGGAACTCTTCGTAACGGACGTCGAGACGGCCGTTGCTCGATTGACCCACGCGAATAAACTCTCCAAAAATCCACTCGCGGGCCGCACCGATTCCATATGCCGGCTGGTCTATGACGCTAAACGCATTGCGCGTGCCAAAACTTTCCAGCTGCTGCACATACGCCGTCAGCTGCTGCTGCGAAACGGCATTAACCAGCGTTTCAATATCGGGATCAATATCCGGAACGATGTCGCTGATCGGATCGGTCACCACCTCACCGGGAACGCTTAGAAGCGCCTCCTCCAGCGGGGGAGCGGTTGGAATGGGGGTCGGAATAACCAGTGACGGTGGTGAAAATAGCACGCAGCCCAGGGTGCCAAAAATCATCAACAGGATAGGGGAGAATTTTAAGAGCGGTTTGCGGCGTTTACTCATGAATGCGGGTTGGGTGATGGGTGATGGGTGCTAGGTGATAGGTGTTGGGTGATAGGTAACGCTTCTCTATCACCCAATTCCCAACACCCATAACCTATTTCCCAGCACCTAATATCTACTCATTTCCTTCAGGTTGTTCCGGCTGGATTTGAGGCTGGCCGTTTCCGGACATGAAGGCACTGACCAAATCAATGGGAATCGGGAAAATGGTCGTTGTATTTTGCTCGACACCGATTTCGACCAGCGTCTGTAGATAACGCAGGGTCATGGCGCCCGGTTCAGCAGACATTTGACGAGCGGCGGTCGCCAGGGTTTGAGAGGCTTGCAGTTCACCTTCCGCATGAATGACTTTTGCTCGACGCTCCCGTTCCGCTTCCGCCTGGCGGGCCATGGCTCGAATCATTTGTGAATTTAGCTCAACATCCTTGATTTCGACAATCGATACCTTAACCCCCCACGGCTCGGTGGCTTCATCGATAATGTGCTGGAGACGATTGTTAATCATTTCTCGATCAGAGAGCAGCTGGTCCAGAGAAGATTGACCGATGACGTTGCGCATACTGGTCTGGGAAATTTGGGAGGTGGCGCGGGTGTAATTTTCGATATTGACCACGGCCGCTACCGGGTCCATCACCTGAAAATAAACCACAGCGTTGACCCGCACGGTGACGTTATCTTCAGAAATCGCTTCCTGGGTGGGCACGTCTAGCGTAATGGTCCGTAAATCGACCTTGAACATCCGGTCAACAATGGGAACGATCAGGAATAGACCTGGCCCTTTGGCCCCCACAACCCGGCCGAGGCGAAAAATCACCCCGCGCTCATACTCCTGAACGATACGGATCGAGGCGGCCCCAATGGCGATGACCACAATCAAAAGAAAACAAAGAACCGGTAGTACAAATTCCATCGAGGGAACTCCTTTGCGGATACGGCCGCACTTAAATCTGAGCAATCCGCGGCTATTTTTGATATTTAGAACCGATTATAAGCGGTTTAACAACAGATTTCATGTAAACTTGACGAGAATTTATCTCTGTGAGAAAATTTTCAGCCGATGTTCCCATAGCTCAATGGATAGAGTGTTGGTCTCCGAAGCCAAAGATCCAGGTTCGATTCCTGGTGGGAACACAGAAATACCCGGTCACACCGGGTATTTTTAATTTATCGACGCCTTCGACCGCCAGGTCGTTTTGGTTTGGCCCGATGGCCTCCCCTGTAGCTTGGGGCTTCGATGACAAAAAAGGTACAGCGTTCCCCGTCAAGCAGACGAGAAGCCAGGCGTGGGTCAATTTCATCGATTGGTGTTGTGGTGGTGATGACCGTGGGCAGGCGGGCATTATACCGATAATTAAAGAGCTGATACAGTTTTTCCCGAACCCAGGGGGTCGCGCTTTCCGTGCCCAGATCATCTAATATGAGCAGGGGAGCTGCTTTGACTTCCTGAAAACGTTTGTCTAGTGACGTGCTGCTCTGCGGATTAAATGTGGCGCGCAGGTGATCGAGTAAATCGGGAACGACGATGAATAAGGCTGGCTCCCCGTTGCGGGTTACGTGATTGGCGATGGCCGCGGCCATATGGGTTTTGCCGTTGGCGAAGGCGATGCTTTGCAAAACCAGCCATCCTTCCGGAGTGTTGGCAAACTCGTGGGCGGTCTCAAACGCCCGCCTGAGATTATCAGCCTGACTGCGCGGCAGCTCATCATCTCGCAGATCAAAGGTTTCAAACCGCTTGTCGTGATGCAGATTCAGGCTGGAAAGATCCGATTGATCCTGGTCAACCCCGGCCCGGCGGAAATCAGGAGCCAAGATTGTAATCACCTGGGAGATGCCGGGATCAACCATGCGAGAGCGGATGCGAATGTCAATTTCTTCGAGCTCTTCATTGGTGGTAATGATCGTTGGCAGCTTGGCGGTGTAGCGATAGTTAAATATTTGGTACAGTTTTTCCTGCGCCCACTCGGTGTTGCTCTGGGTGCCCAGGTCATCCAAAACCAGCAGGGGGCTGTTGCGCACCTGTTCAAATCGCTCATCATATCCCTGGCCGGAATTGGGCGCGTAGGCGGCCCGCAGATGGTCGAGTAAATCGGGGGTGTTGACAAATAGGGAGGGGTGACCGAGCGCGATGCGGTGGTTGGCCACGGCCGCGGCCAGATGGGTTTTCCCG
Source organism: Ardenticatenaceae bacterium (assembly GCA_030065875.1). Classification (GTDB taxonomy): domain Bacteria; phylum Chloroflexota; class Anaerolineae; order Promineifilales; family Promineifilaceae; genus WTJY01. The sequence continues at coordinate 6,043 of JASJCR010000113.1, forward strand.
CACCCGTATCCCCCACGCAAAATCAGCCATCCTGCGGGATTGTCCGCGTAGTCGCGCACCATTTGGTAAGCCAGTTTCAGGTTGCGCTGTTTGACCGGCGTTAACCCCACGCCATCCGGCATAAAGTTATCAAAGGTGCATTCAGTGAGCAGGCCGAGCTGGCTCAGCCGGCCGAGATTATCAACCCGCTGCTGTTCGAGCGTTTGCTGGCGGCAGACGCACGTCACCGCTCGACCAAACCGCGGATCGTGCGGGGGGACATCGGGAATGACAAAACCGGTGCCGCGGCAGTGCGGGCAGTCGGCCGACCCCCCTTGCGCACCGCTTAAAAGATCGTGATTGAGCAGTCCGCTGCGATTTTCGGCCTCAGTGTTTGATGAGGTCTTCGTATTCTTTGGGGATTTGTCGGCGTAATTTCGCTTCAGAATCTCGTTCACTGATTCCATCTTGTTTTCCTTCTTGCTGCCAGCGGCGCAAAATGCCGAGGACATAGCGCCATTTGCGGACGTTGTTTTCGACGGCCAATTTTATCGCTTCTTCGATCCAGCGCACCGGATAGCTTTTTTCAGCATCTTTCAGCTCATCAGCGATCAGGGGGGTCAGGGGACCGATGTTCTGTTCATATAATACAAAAATATTGGGGCGATCGACCAAAATATTGACGATTTCTTCAGTTTCGAGATCCGGCCGCCACTCCCCTTTGGAAATCCCTTCCACGGCCGCCCGCCCTTTTTCCGTGTTGCTAAAGTAGAGGTCGATGTTGCCATCGGCGGTGCCAATTACCACGTGCAGCAGCGAACCGCGGGCCACCGCCCGTTCGAGGGCGTCGAGCAGCGCTTCGGCCGCTTCGGTCGGGGTGCCGCCCAGACCGCGCATAAAGCGGGTATCGGTTAAAAAGTCGGCCAGCCGCAGGTAGCGCACCTGACCTTCCTGGTTTGAAAGCGCGTAAAAGGCGTAGAGGGTAACCTTGAGTTCGGGCTGGTGATCAATGATCGGCAGCAGTTCCGTAAAAAACAGGTTGGGCACAAAGGTCACCCCCAATTTGCCGTCCGGGAAGCCGGAAAACCCCTCCATGTCGTTTTTCCCCTTGCTCGACCGGTAAATTTGCGACCATTTACCGTGAGAAGCGCTACAAATTTACTTCCTGCCGCTGTAAATTGGCAAAGCTGGCCAGTTCACCATTCCAGTAGAGATCGACCGTGGCCGTGGGGCCGTTGCGGTGTTTGGCCACGTTGATTTCGGCGATATTCGGCCGATCTGTGGTTTCCGGATTGTAATATTCATCTCGGTAGATAAACATGACGATATCCGCGTCTTGCTCAATACTGCCGGAATCGCGCAAATCGGATAGAAGCGGCCGCTTGTCCTGGCGACTTTCCACCCCACGACTGAGCTGTGCTGCAGCCAGGACCGGCACGTCGATTTCGCGGGCCAGCTGTTTGAGACCGCGCGAAATATCGCCGATTTCCTGCACCCGGTTGCCAATCGAGCGATCGGCCTGCATCAGCTGCAGGTAGTCGATCATAACCAGATCGATGCCGTGCTCGGCGTACAGCCGGCGGCATTTGGTGCGCAGCTGCAGCGGGGTAATCGAAGGGGTATCATCGATAAAGATGCGGGTGGCGCTCAGCCGCTGGACCGCTTCGTAAAAAATCGGCCACTCATGATCCTGCAGGTTGCCGCGCCGCAGCCGCTGGATGTCGATGCGGGTTTCGCTGGCCAACATGCGCTGTACCAGCTGCTCACCGGACATTTCCAAATTGAAGATGGCTACCCGCTGGCCAAACGTCCGCGCGGCCGTGAGGGCGATGCCGTTTTGCAGAGAAGTATTGTGCACGATCATGTCGTCGGCCACGAAGTTGTGGGTTTTTGGCACGCACAGATCGTAAACCTGCTGCTTGCCCAGCGGTTCAATGGAGACCACTTCGTCCCAATATACGTCGCTGTTGGCCAGCCCGAGCAAAGGTTGGCTCTCGAGGGCCGACCCTATCGCCGCCAGGCGTTCTCGGCTGACAGAGCGCTGGCCAACGTGTAGATTGTGGGAATCCCCAAATCCAAGGGCCCGGCTGATGCTGGCCCAACTGCGTGTTCCTTTGACCAGGGCGATTTGGTCCCACACCTTGATCGGAACGGTATCTCGATTGACGTTTTGAGATGTTTCTTCCAGGCGTTGACAAACGGCCGTCAGGGCATCCTCTTTTCCCAGGGCACCAATTTCATTTGCAAATGAGCCCATGCTGTTTGCATCGGTGATGCGCAGCTGGTAGGCAATTCGATGGCCGTCGCGATAGTTTATTTGCCGCCTTCTGAGCTTGGCGATGATGCCAAAGCGCAGCAGCAAATGACGCACGTCGGCGGCCAGGCGCTTGGACGCGGTGGTATAGGATACAACCGGCTGTTTTTGACCCTGTAGATAAATACTGCCGTCACAGGCGAAGAGTCGATTCAGAAAGAGAGCGATTTTGGACCTGGTATAGGTAAAAACGACGTCCGGCACCGCTTTTTCGGCCGCTGACTTCCCCCAGATCCCGATTTCTTTCAGCCAGCAAACCAGCGAATTATTTGTTTGGCTGGCTTCGGCATGGCCTTTAGGTAGTAGTTCGTTCTCTTCGATAGCTAACGTGCGGCAGAGATTGGAGAAGTTTTTAGCTGAGGGGAAATTTCGGCCAGATCGCCACTGCTCAACCGTTCCATAGGCCACCCCCAATGTTTTGGCCACTGAAACGGTCGTCGTGTTTTTCTTGGCCATGACCGTTTTGAGACGGCCGGCAAAAAGTGAGCGCTGATCGCTCTTGTAAAAACGATCTTGAGTGATGTATACGGTTGGTGTGCGTTGATTGTTGCTTGTTTCGATTCGGGCTTTGTTGCCACAGAAAGTCAGAGCCGCCTCTGTAAAATCTTCACGCAGGACGGGATCAGAATTGGTAAATTGAGGGGAGCTGCCGGTCAGGCATCCATCTCCAAGCAGGTAACCGAGGACCTTGGTTTCGTATTCTGGCGCATCATAATGCCCGAAGATCGGTAATTGTCTGGGAACGGCCACCCGTTCACCCACGCCAATGTCGTGGAGCGGCTTCCAGCCTTCGATTGTGAGAAATGGGTGAGACAGGGTTGTTTTAATTTCCCGGCCGAGGGCGGTGGTCACGCGGTAAACCGGCTTGATCCCGCTATCGACAAAGTGGCTGGCTTCACCAGGCACCAACTTTAACTGTTTGTTGAGGGTCACGAGGGGGGCGTTTTGCCGCTGCACAAGGGTTTCAATGTCGGTTAATGCCCCAGTATGAGGGTCAACAAGGCGCGTATCGGCCGTTACGCATTTCCCCATACCCGGCCGTGCTGCCAAAATCACCAGATCGGATTTATTGAGCCCGCCCAGCAGGCGGTCGAGATCGGTAAAGCCGGTCGGCACTCCGACGATATCCTGCTCCTGGGCGTGCAGTTCTTCGATGCGGGCCAGGTAATCTTCGGCGATCTGCCGCACCGGCACGAGGTCGCGCGTGGTGCGCTGCTCGCTGATCGAGAACAGCTTCTGCTCCGCTCGATCGAGCACGATATTGATATCTTCTTCTTCTTCAAAGGCAAGTTGGGCGATGTTGCTGGCCGCTTCGAGAAGATCGCGGCGAACGGCGGCTGCTTCAACAATGCGGCCGTAGCTGGCGGCGTTAATCGACGTGGGAACAACGCTGACCAGACCCACGATGTATGCTTCCCCCCCAACGTCTTCCAGCTGGTCGCGCCGTCGCAGCTCTTCGATGACGGTCAGGGAGTCAATCGCTTCGCCGCGATCGTAAAGCGACAAAATAGCTTCGTATATCCAGCGATGGGTAATGCTGTAGAAGGCGTCCGCTTTTAAAAATGTGTGAACGTCAAAAATGGCATCTGGGTCAATGAGGAGGGAACCCAAAATCGCTTCTTCTGCTTCGCGATTTTGAGGTGGAAGGCGTTCAGATGAGCTCATTATTTAGAGACAAAAAACGTGAAACGATTTGTTAGACCGTTTCACGCGCATGTTAATTGGGTGAAGGACGGTTTATTCGTCTTCTTCAAAATCGTCAAAGTCGAGGGTATCGACAAAATCTGCAAAGGCGTCGAGGGATCCAACATCCTCACCTTCAGCGGCCTCTTCGGTTTCAGCTTCTTCTTCCGCCTGATCAGAAATATCCGGCTCCGGCAAAATGCCCACTTCTTCCATGACCGCCTCTTCGATAAAGATCGGCACTTTGGCTCGGACCGCCACGGCGATAGCGTCCGACGGCCGGCAGTCGATATCGATCACTTTGCCATCGGTGTCAATAAACAGCCGGGCATAAAACACCTGGTCACGTAACTCATTGATCAAGATGTGAGACACATTGCCGCTTTGGGCTTCAATCACATTTTTGAGCAGGTCATGAGTTAATGGGCGGGCCATCTCCGTATCCTGCAGCTCCAGGGTAATCGATTCCGCTTCACAGGGGCCGATCCATATCGGCAGCTGACGTTCTCCGTCAACATCGCGCAGCATGACGATGCGATGTTGCGAAATTAAACTAACGCGGATGCTGTCAATGACAACTTCTACCATATAAGTCCTCGCTTGATTTTCGAATCAAGGTGCTATTTTAGCACAATTTCTGTTTGACTATCAATTTAGCTTCGTTTTCTGTAACGAATGATTTACTCACAGCTAAGAGTTTAAAGTAAAAAGTGTAAAGAAGATCGTTTCTCTCTGAGGAAAAGCTATTTTCTCTTTACGCTTTGAACCGGCAAACAGGTCAAAAGTCCAAGTTTGTTCGAATTCTTAAAGCCACTGAACAACTTTAGCGTACAAATTCTCAAAAGCTATAATAGTCGCTGCCTGGCAAATTGCCATAGGAAGTAGCTATGCAAAACACAATTCGTGAAATTAGGGCTGGATTAAGCGAAGAACCACGGCGACAAGCGGTGTATTTTCTGGTAAGCGTTTTGGTGCTGGTGCTATTTGTATGGCTGATCGGACTTGTCGCCCAAGAGAGTGTTTACGCCCGTTTTCAGGTCTTCGTGACCATTTTCCTCGGCATTTTTGTCGAGGCTGCCCCCTTCTTGTTGGCTGGATCGATAGTTTCCGGTCTTATCGACATATTTTTGGACGACCGGCTGGTCGAACGGGTGATACCCGATAGCCCTCTGGCCGGCGCTTTTGTCGGGGCGATTATGGGTTTTGCCTTTCCGGTTTGTGAATGTGGGGTGGTGCCGGTCACCCGCCGGCTCTATCAAAAAGGAATGCCGCTTTCGGTTGGCATCTCGTTTTTGCTGGCCGCCCCCGTCGTCAACCCCATTGTGGTGGCCTCGACCTATGCCGCATTTGGCTGGGGGCCGATCTTGAGCGGCCGTTTTATCATTACCATCGCGGTAGCGTTTTTAATCGGCCTGCTGTTTACCTGGGCCAAACCGCAAGACATATTGCGGCCGGTTACCGACGTAAGCCATGACCACCACCGTCACGATCATGACACCTCAGGGATTCACTTTCGGGAGAGGCTGTGGGCGGCCATACAGGTGGCCGGCAATGATTTTATTGATATGGCCCGTTATTTGATCATCGGTTCGATGTTAGCCGCCCTGATGCAAACCATTGTGCCCCAATCGACCCTGCTGGCCCTCGGAGGCGGCGAGTTTTCATCGGTAGCTACCCTGATGGTCCTCGCCTTTGTCCTGTCGATATGTTCGACCGTCGATGCCTTTCTGGCCCTTTCCTTTGTCAACACCTTTACCACTGGCGCGGTCCTTTCGTTTCTGACCTTTGGGCCTATGGTGGATATCAAGAGCTCCCTGATGTTCTTGGGAGTTTTTAGGCGACGGGTTGTGGCATATTTGATCGTGCTGCCTCTCCTGCTGAACTTACTGATTGCCTTATTGATAAATATGTATACAGGCTTGTGATGATTGAGAAATCCATAAAATTAACCCTGTTTTTAGCCACCGGCGCGTTTCTTTACCTGTTGATTTATAACGGCACGCTGGAAACCTATATCCATCCTCGGTTCTCCTATCTGACTCTGGTCGCCGCCCTCGGTCTTTTTCTGGTAGGGGTTAGCTATTTTCGCGCCGATGGCGACCTGGCCCACGAACATCGGTCGGTCGCCTGGTGGGGCCTGCTGATCATCGCGGTGCCGGTTGTGTTGGGGTGGATGGTTCCCGCCCGACCGCTGGGCGCCACAGCGATGAACACCCGTGAGGTGTCGGTGGTTGGGCTCTCTTCGATTTCGGCCAGCGGCAGTGAGGATCTCACCATGGCCAGGCCCAGTACCGAGCGTAATATACTCGATTGGATTAATCTTTTTCAGAACACGCAGGAGTGGTCCGGGTTTGTCGGGGAAGAAGTAGACGTGGTTGGCTTTGTCTATCGTGATGAACGCTTCGGAAGCGATGAACTAATGATCAGCCGCTTTGTCGTCAGCTGCTGCGCGGCCGATGGGCAACCAATTGGTTTAATCGTTCGCGCCGACGATGCGTCCGTCTGGACAGATGATCAGTGGCTTGAAATTAGAGGCACGATTGAGTTGGGTGAGTTTAACGGCCTGACCCTCCCGCTCCTGATGGCGGATGAAATGGTGGCTGTTGAGGCACCCGCTCAGCCTTATCTGTATCCCTAAATCCATCATGACTTCATTTGATCGCCTGGTTATTGGCTGCATCATTTCCCTGATTGCCCTAAATGGTGCGGTGTTGGTTCACGACCGGCTGCGGCGAGTATTGGCAGCCAACCGGCCGCCCCAGATTGTGTTTATCAGCGAGGATGAGCAGGGTATTTTTCAGCTGAACACAGTTGATCCGCAGCAGGCGCAAACCGAATACCTGACCGATGGTACCCGCGATGTCATTGATTATGATATCGCCCCGGCGGGCGATCAAATCGCCTTTTCCCTCTCCGATTCGGATGGTTCCCATGACCTGTATCTGCTCGATTTGACCCGCAGAAACACCCGCCTGGTGGTCGAATGCGTCGATGCGTCCTGTACCCAGCCCGTATGGTCTCCGAATGGCGAGCGGCTCGTTTATGAACGGCGCAATCTGCCTGCTCCCCAGGCCCCACCAGGCCCTCCTCGCCTCTGGTGGCTGGAATTAGACAGTCGAGAAACCGCGCCGGTTTTTGATGATTCCCAGCAGCTGGGTTTTGGCGCATCTTTCTCATCTGATGGTGAGTGGCTGGCAATGGTTGTTCCCCTCCGGGAAGAGATTATGAGTATCAACCTGCGCACTGGTTCAGCTGTAACTCTGGACAGCAGCACCGGTGAATCGCCGGTTTGGGGACCGGATAACACCCTGTTTTTTACGGAAATTGACCTGCGGGGAGAAGTCCTGGCCGTTCACTTGTTTCAAGCTGACTTACAAACCGGCGAGGTAAAGGATTTAACTGGGGAGGACACGCTTTTTAACGATGGCTCCATCCAGTGGCATGCACAGTCAAACCGGCTGGTATTTACCCGCAAACCGGCCCGCACGGCCGCCGGGAAGCAGGTTTGGCTCGTCGATGACGACGGGCAAAATCCGGTTTCTATCACCGATGATATCGAGATTCACAATGGGCTGCCTCAATGGTCTCCGGACGGCCGTTTTCTTGCGGTACAGCGTTTTCAAATCACTGAACCTTATGCGGAGCCGGAAATCTGGCTTCTGGATCTTGAAAACGGCACCGAACGGTTAATAATCAAACCGGGCAGCCGCCCTAGCTGGATCCCCTGACGGCTGCACTCGGATCGACCTGATGCCAAATTGCTTAAAGCAGATTACAATATAATTCATGACCATGCCCACCAAAATTTACGGAAATCAAGAACACTCTGGCGTCGGCCTCATCATTTTGTTAACGATGGTTGTGACCGTGGTGATATTTTATATAGTGCTGTTTAGAACCCTGCCGTCTATTTTTGGCGGCACGTCCGGTGATTATGTTTTGATTGCCGCTTTCCTGGCTCTTTTTTTGGCGGTTGGCTTTGTGGCTTTGGTCGATCCATTGTTAAAGCGGGCCTGGCCCAGCGGGTATGCGGTTTTTCTCAATGACTCAGCGGTCGCCTGTGAGAGGCCAAAGGCGGATGGCAGCGCGATTAATTTAAACCAGGACCATACCGCTTTGTTCTGGATGTTTAAAATGACCGGCTATCCTCGATTTGGCCGGGAGCGACAAATTCGCAAGGGGGATTTTTGCCTGGGTGTAGAAATTCAGCAAGATGAAGAGCGCATGGTGGTTTATGCGTACGTTTCCCCCACAAAAGTAGGCCGCACGGTCCAAACCACCGGATTTACCGAAATTAATATGGACAAAATATACGACACCAGTATCGGATCACGCGTCCGCAGCTGGCGCATGCCCGGCAAACGGCCGGAGATCCCTGCGAGCCTCATTGTCTCAGATGAGGGCAAATATTGGCTGGCAGAACGCCATCGGTGGGAAGAAGGCATTGAATTGACCCCCAAAGATTTTCAGGCGTTTGTGGATCACGTCAAACAAAAACAGTAGAAAGTTCTGAGTCCTGAGTCCTAAGTTGAAAGTCCTGAGGGAATTAGTGGGATTGATTCCTTGATTTATTATTGAAGATTTACTAATAAATGCGGATATGAACCGTCTTCCAAAACAGACCCGTCATCCTGGCCCCCGTCTTCACGGGGGTAAACGACGGCGGGGATCCACCGGTGGCAATCCAATGGATTCCCGCTTGCGCGGGAATGACGATGCGATATCGGTATCTATTTATCAAAACTCAAAATAAATTTTGAGAATGCAAAACTTAGCACTTTAAACTCAGGACTTAGGACTTCAAAACTCAAGACTTCTAAATATTTTTTGGAGTTAATTAAATGTATACCTTCCCATTCTTATCAGAAGAGCACACCATGTTGCAGGATGCTGCGCGTGAATTTGCCCAAAAGGAAATTGCCCCTGTAGCTGAAAAATTTGACCATTCAGGTGAGTTTCCCATCAAAAACGTCCGCAAGATGGGCGAGCTGGGCTTTATGGGCATCGAAGTACCGGAAGATTACGGTGGCGTAGGGATGGACACGCTGGCGTATGTGCTCGTCATGGAAGAAATTTCCAAAGCGGATGCCAGTCACGGGACGATTGTTTCCGTGAATAACTCTTTATACAACAAGGGCATCATGATTTTTGGGACCGACGAGCAGGTTCGCGAGTGGGTCACCCCGGTTGCCACCGGTCAAGCGATTGGCGCTTACAGCCTGACCGAGCCGATGAGCGGCAGTGATGCGGGCAATATGGCCAGCCGAGCGGTTTTAAATGACGCCGGAACTCATTACATCATTAACGGCATCAAATCTTGGGTGACTTCTGCGCCATATGCCGACCGCATTATTTTGTTTACCATGACCGAACCGGAAAAACGGCACCGGGGTATCACCGCTTTTTTGATTGATACCTCCCAGGCTGGTTTTTCTCGCGGTAAAACAGAGCCCAAATTGGGGATCCGGGCTAGCGCCACCAGCGAAATAATTTTTGACAATTATGAATGCCCGGTCGAATGTGTGTTGGGTCAGCCGGGAGAAGGGTTCAAAATCGCCATGGCCGTTTTGGATCAGGGGCGTATCGGCATCGCCTCTCAGGCGTTGGGGATCGCCCAGGCGGCTCTCGATGCCAGCGTCGCTTACGCCAAGGAACGCGAGGCATTTGGCCAAAAAATCGGCCAATTTCAAATGATTCAACACAAGCTGGCCGAGATGAAAACCCGCGTAGAAGCCAGCCGGCTGCTCGTTTATCAGGCTGCCTATGAGGCGGTCCTGGCCAAAAAGAGCGGGGCGCGTATCACCCTGCCGGCCAGCATGGCCAAGCTGTACGCCAGCGAAACCGCCATGTACGTCACCACCGAGGCGGTTCAAATCCACGGCGGAATGGGCTACAGCAAAGAAATGCCGCTCGAGCGCTACTTCCGCGACGCCAAAATTACCCAAATTTATGAAGGGACCAGCGAAATTCAGCGGATGGTGATTGCCCGTCAGCTCACTGAACTGCGCTGATTCCCCAGACGCTGCTGCATATCATCGTGTCTGGTGATGGGGAGAAAAACAAGCAAAAAGAGGCTCCTTTTTAGGGGCCTCTTTGCATTATAAAATCGAAAAGACGGCCATGCGCAAAACGCTGATTCCCACCAGAAGGATCAGCGGACTAAAATCGAGGCCGCCGGCCGGTGGGAGCAATTGCCGTATCGGAGCGAGGAGAGGCTCGGTAGCATTATAAATGAAGCGTACGATTGGATGATAGGGATCAACGCGAATCCAGGAAACGATCACGCGGGCCAAAATCAAAATATAAAAAATCTGGAAAATCCAGGAGATCAAACTCAGCAGCATAATTTCTCCTTAAGAAAACTGAATGTTTATATATTCACCATAGCAAATTTGAAATAGTAAAAGGTTAATATCGCTCACCAAATAACGCTCGTCCAACGCGAATATGGGTTGCCCCTTCTTCGATGGCTATTTCAAAATCATCGGTCATGCCCATTGACAGGATCGGCAGCGGGTGACCGGTTTTTTCCACCAGGTGATCGCGCAGCTGCCGCGTGTGGGCAAAAACCGCTCGAATCACCTCTTCTGGGGCGTGCCAGGGAGCCATCGTCATTAATCCACGGCAGTGTAAATGATCTGAAGCGGCCGCCAGCGCCACTGCTTCGCTCAATGGATTTATCTGAGCGCGATCATCCTGCCAGCTGGCCACGGGAAACCCACCTTTGCTTGCCTCACCAGAAATGTTGACTTCGAGCAAGAACGAGAGAGTACGGTCGTTTTCCTGCAGCTGATTATTTAAGCGACGCAATATTTTCAGCCGATCAGCCCCGTGAAATACGTCGGCGAAAGTGGCTACAGACTGACTTTGCCGGCTTTGCAAATGGCCGACAAAGTGCCAGACCACATCGTGGGCTTCCGGTAAACGGGCCGCAAATTCCGCCCTTTTTTCGCTTAATTCAGCCGTGCGATTTTCACCAAAATGGCGGATCCCCGCCCGGTATGCCTCAATCAACGTGTCTAGAGGCCAGGTTTTGGTTACCCCGATCAGGGTGATTTTAGCCGGATCTCTGCCAACCCGCTCGGCCGCCTGAGCCATTCGAGTCTGGATGAGCTGATGTCGTTTTATTAACGTGGTCATAGGTTTCACATGCCATCAAATATCGGGTAAAGCGTGGCGCGCCCTGAACCGGGTGCGGGTTATAAAGCGCACCACGCTTTGTGAAACCCGTATCATGCTCTACGCAGCCACGTGGATATAGTTGCTGGAGAATATACCCAGACATCAGACTTCAGACAACAGACTTCAGAGGATAATTGTTGAGCCGCTTTCTGAAGTCTGTGGTCTGATGTCTGGGGTCTTTAACCGGTGTAGGAAATCTTATAAATAATCCCCGTGGCCCAGTCAGCCACGTACATGTTCCCGGCCGGGTCGGTGGCGATGTCAATTGGGGCGGCAAAGCCCGTGGCAAAATTGCTGGCTCCGACGCCGCCGGGTCCAAAACGCACAATTTTTTGCGCACCGGGAAAGGCGGACCACAAGGTTACAAAAATATTGTTATAGGCGTTGGGGAATTGACTGCCGGTGTAGACCGTCAAACCGGTTGGGGAAGAGTGTGCGGGAAAATTGTAGGTGGCCGGCAGGGGGGTTACTCCTTCCGGTGGAGAAAAACAATCTTCGCAATCATAATATGGGAAGCCGTGATTGGCGCCTGGGACAATGCGGTGAAACTCATCCGGCGGGCCGTAATCAGGTCCGTTGTCGGTGGCAAAAAGGGTGTTGTTGGCGTCGATGGTAACCCCATATGGATTGCGCAGACCGTCAGCGTATTTTTCATACGCGCCGGTGTCCGGATTAAAGCGCAAAATTACCGCCTCATTGGGCAGCAGCCCATCCTGGACGTTTCCATCGGTAATTAACTCACCGCGATCGGTCGTGGCGCCCACGCCCACATAACCATTCCCGGCCGTATCAAAGGCGATGCCGTGTGGGCCGTGCATGAAGGCGTAACAGCAGGGCAGACCGCCGATCAGCTGGCGCACCCCGCCGTTCTCGATGACCACAACCTGCGCTTCCCCACCGTAATTTTCTTCACGCACCCGGGTGGAGACATAAAGCTGGCTGGTTCCCGGCCGGAATTCCATCCCGGTAGGGGCGATTAACCCCCCGACATACGATGAGGTTTGACCGGCGCTGTCGACGCGGTAAATTGTGCCCTGCTGAGAGGCCACGTAAAGAAAACCATCCGGTCCGAAAGCCAAGCCGGTCAGGTTTTGGCTGGGAATATAGGCGAAATATTCTGCCGAGTAGCCGGCCGGCACCTGAATGCGGGCTTCCCAGGCGGCCGCATCATCGCTGCACGGATATTTATCGCTGCAGGCGCTGGCCTCGTATGGAGGTTGTGAAACACCGCCTCCACTGGGTGGGGCGGCCGCCGTTGGCGAGGCCGCTGTTGCCGTCCCCGTGACTTCTTCACCGCTTTCTTCGGGCTCGGCAGTAGGCGTTTCGGTCGCAGGTGTTTCACTTTCTGATACGGCTGAAGGGGATGGTTCTGGTGTGGCGGCTACGTCAGCTTCGGCGGTGATGGTTGCGGTTGGTTCTTCAGTGATCGCGGGTGTGCTGGTGGGCAAAGGGGTGCTGGTGGCCGGTGGGGGCACCGGGGTCGGTTCAACCACAGGGGTCGCAGAGGGTTCTTCGGTGGGAACCGGTTCAGTTGCCGGAAGTGCCGTTGCTGTTGGCCCGGCAGCCACAACAGCCTCATCGGCTACATTGGCCGGTGTCGATTGACCGCCGCAGCCAATTAATAAAAACAGTATGCCAAAAGTGAGAGATATTGTCCGCTTCATAACTTTTCCTCTTCCTTTGTGAAATCTGACGCAAACGGGCAAAGTATAGCATAATGGGCACATTTTGGGATTTAAGCGTTTTATAAGTAGGGAATGATTAATAAATCACATAAAAGGGAATGGGGATTTCGCATGAAGATACAACGATTGGGGGTATTGATGGCCATCAGCTTGATATTGGGTGGATCGTTACGCATGGCAATGCTGGAGGCGGCCGATCCTGCAGCCTTGTTGATTACTGAAATCATGGTTAATCCGGCCGGAGAGGATCAATTTGAAGAGTGGATTGAAATTGCCAATGTGGGGCCGATTGACCTCGATATTTCCAATTTTGCTTTGGGTGATGAAGAGACGGTGGGACAAAATGAGGGAATGCTGCGCTTCCCACCGGGCACGATTGCTGCGGCCGGTCAGGTGCTTGTCATCGCTCAGGATGGGCCGACGTTTGCTCAAAGACATGGCTTTACGCCCGATTTTGAATTTAAAGATGGCGATCCGGCCGTCGTCAACCTGATCCCGGCAGTTGATCTGGCTCAAGGTGAGGTCGGTTTGGCCAACGGGGGGGATGAAGTGCTGCTGCTCGATCCGGAAGGGGATTTGGTCGACGGGATGAGCTATGGAGACAGTGCCCGCATTTTGCGGCCGCCGGCTCCGGCCGTGGGGAGAAACGTGTCGCTGCAGCGTTTCCCTGCGAACTGCGATAGCGACAGCGCTGTTGATTGGCAGCCGGGTGAACCGCCTAATCCGGGGGTAATTCAAACCGATCCTGTTTGCAATCCGCCCGAGGTCAGCACGGCGGTTCAACCGATCGGGTTGATTCAGGGTTCCGGTCCAGCGTCTGCGTTTGTGGGCCAGGAAGTGACGGTGCAGGGTGTGGTGATCGGCCGGCAGGCGGATCGCAACGTTAGCGGCGTGTTGTTTCACACCATTTACCTACAAAATTCGGCCGACTTGGCTGATGGGCAAGCGGAGACATCTGACGGCCTGCCGGTTTTTTTGGGGACCGATCAGCCAACGGTGCGCATCGGGGATGAGATTCAGGTGAGCGGAGTCATCACCGAATTTTTTGGCTTGACCGAGGTAGGCAATCGAGGGTTAACGGTGCAGACGATCAGCCGGGACAATCCGCTGCCGGAAGCGGTTGAGCTGACGCTTTCACCTGAAGGGACGGTTCCATCGGAGTCTTTGGAAGGAATGCATGTATTTGTTGGCGACGCGCTGGTCGTTGGCCCAAAATTCGCCACGGAGGGCGGATGCGGGTTTGCGGTCACAACCGTGCAATCCGGCTTGACCCGTTTAATTCGTCACGACCCTGAGGCTCAGACCGCGGCCATTTTGCCGATTATGCATGTCAATGAGGCGGATTGTGAGCAGCTTCCCGAGGTGAAAGTGGGGGATCGTCTCAGCGGTCTGGCCGGGCCATTAACGTATAACTTTGATCTCTTTCGTTTAGTCAATCAGGACCCCGATGGGCTGGTGCTTGACCCGGCTGCGCTACCGGAAATTCCTCCTTTTCCGCGCCTGGAGGCCGGGCAGATCAGCCTGACTTCCACCAACGTTGAAAATTTGTTTGATGAGATTGACGATACCGGCGATGATGCGGAGCCAAAATTTTCGCCCGAAGAGATCGCCATCAAGCTTGAAAAACTCGCATTTATGCTAGGGCAAACGCTTGGCTGCCCCACAATCATCGGCATTCAGGAAGTGGAGAAACGGACGCTGCTGGATGATTTAAGCGGCCGTTTGGAATCATATTGCGGGATTCGTTATGAAGTGATTCATGAAGAAAGCCTCGACGGCCGGGGTATTGATGTGGCTATGTTGAGTGATCCTCAACGTATCGAAATTGAAGAGGTGGCGCTGCGGCCGGAGTGCGTCAATTTTGACACCTCAGTTTCCAGAGGCAGCTGCCCGGCCGGGCAATCGCCGCTTTTTTCTCGCCCGCCGCTGGTTGTCAGGTTGACGATCGATGGTCAGCATCAACTGGTCGTCATGGTCAACCACTTTAAGTCAAAGCGCGGCGGCGAAGCTGAAACCCAGCCGGAGCGGGAAGCCCAGGCCCGGTTTGTGATTGAATTGGTTGACGAGTATCGTCAGACCGGCATCGATCAGCTGGTAGTGATGGGTGATTTTAACGATTATGCCGACTCACGCCCCTTACGCATGTTAACCGAAGAAGGAAAGCTGGAGAATGTCCTGCGTCGGGCACCGGCAGAAGAGCAGTACTCATTTAATTTTGGGGGCGTCTCTCAGCTGATTGACGGCATATTGTTGAGCGAACCGCTCTCTTCCAGAGTAGATGCCGTGCAGCTGTTTCATATCAACGCTGATTTTCCCGATGCCTGGTCAAACGAAACGGGGGAGGCATTGTTCCCTTTTAAGTCGTCCGATCATGATCCGGCGGTGGTTGTGCTTGATTTTTCTCCCCAAATTGATGCCGATTCACCTTCACCTCCAACCCCCCAAAACCCATCACCCATCACCCAAAACCCATCCTCGACTTCCCTGGCTTCATCCCCCGATTCCAGTCTCCCAATTTGGGTGATCATTGTCGCCATTTTCACGGTCGTGCTGGTAGGTGGGGCCTACATTTGGCGAAGAGTAAGGTAAAATAGGCCAACAGACTCGTTTCTGTTGCTATTTGGATCATGCACAATGAGGAGGCAAGCGTTATGAGACAGCGACGTGGGTGTGTGGGTGGCATCATCGGTTGTGGGGCGATACTGGCTTTTTTGGCCTGTACTGGGGTGATAGCCGGCTCGATTTTTTACTTTCTTCGTTCGTCTGATGTTTACCAGATGGCTTTGGCTGAGGCGCAGCAGCACCCTGGCGTGGTCGCCCGTTTGGGTGAGCCAATAGAGGATGGCTGGTTGATGTCCGGCTCGATTGAAACCTCAAATGGGGATGGATCGGCCGATTTTTCAATCCCGCTTTCCGGGCCAAATGGATCAGGGACGCTGGCGGTGGAGGCCACGCGATCCAATGGGGTATGGGAATTTACGCAGCTTGATCTGCGAACAGAAAGTGAGACGATCTCCCTTCTTGGATCAGGGCGATAGCCCACAACATGAATTAAATCTAACAAAAAAGGTGAACTGATATATGAAGCAATATCTTGATTTGATGCGTCACGTGCTGGAAAACGGTTCGGTAAAAGGTGATAGAACCGGGACCGGCACCCTCAGTGTTTTTGGACATCAGATGCGGTTTAATTTAAACGACGGGTTTCCGATGGTGACGACCAAAAAGCTTCACCTGCGTTCGATTATTCACGAGCTGCTGTGGTTTTTAAAAGGAGACAGCAATATCGCTTATTTGAAAGAGAACCGGGTTTCCATATGGGATGAATGGGCTGATGAAAACGGAAATTTAGGACCGGTATATGGGGTACAGTGGCGGTCCTGGCCCGCGGCCAACGGCCGAACGATCGATCAAATTGTCAATTTAGTTGATGGATTACAAAATAATCCCAATTCACGACGTCATATCGTGAGCGCGTGGAATGTGGCTGATATTGACGGAATGGCCCTGCCGCCGTGTCACTGTCTCTTCCAATTTTACGTGGCCGACAATAAATTATCGTGCCAACTTTATCAACGCAGCGCGGACATCTTTTTAGGTGTGCCGTTTAATATCGCTTCTTACGCGCTGTTGACGCTGATGTTGGCCCAAGTAACCGGTTATGAACCGGGAGAGTTTATTCACACGCTGGGGGACGCGCATCTTTACGCCAACCATTTAGAACAGGCGCGGCTGCAGCTCACTCGCGATCCATATCCGCTGCCGGAGATGGTACTCAATTCGGCCGTCACCTCGATTTTTGACTTTAAGTACGAAGATTTTGAGCTGCAGGCGTATCAGGCTCACCCACACATCAAAGCGGCCGTTGCTGTATAAATATTAAGAACGAATGAAGAAAAGTATTTTTCTTGTCGCGGCCGTTGATCGCCAGGGGATCATCGGGGCCAACAACGGCATACCGTGGCGGCTGTCGGCCGACATGCGCTTCTTCCGGAAAATCACATCTGGAAAGCCGGTCATCATGGGGCGCAAGACGTATGAATCGATCGGCCGGCCGCTGCCCAAACGATTAAACATCGTCCTCACCCGTCAATCCGGGTATCAACCTGAGGGGGTTGTCGTAGTTCAATCCCTGGAAGAAGCGCTGGAGGCGGCCGGAGAAGCACC
>JASJCR010000114.1 GCA_030065875.1 Ardenticatenaceae bacterium
CCCAACACCCAACACCCAACACCCAACACCCAACACCCAACACCCAACACCCAACACCCAACACCCAACACCCAACACCCAACACCCAACACCCAACACCCAACACCCAACACATGAAACATCCCCGCGATATCCTCTCCGCTCACGACATTGAGGCCAAAAAAAGCCTTGGTCAAAATTTCCTGTTTGACGAGCATTTGCTGCGCCGCATTGCCGAGGCAATCGAAGTTCGGTCGAGCGACTCAATCTTGGAGGTGGGGCCCGGGTTGGGTTCCTTAACCGCCAAACTGGCTGAGCGAGCCGGCCGGGTGGTGGCTGTCGAGCTTGATGATCGGTTAATCCCGATTTTGCGCCTGGAGCTGGCGCGCTACCCTCACGTCGAGCTGATCCACGGGGATATCCTCGATTTCCGGCCGGAGGCGCATTTTAAGCCGGATGAATCATATAAAATTATTGCCAACGTGCCGTATTACATCACCGGAGCGATTTTGGAGCACCTGCTGAGTGCCCCCAAGCGGCCGTCTGCCGTGGCTCTAACCGTGCAAAAGGATGTGGCCGAACGCATCGCGGCTGAGCCTGGAGATATGAGCGTGTTGGCGGTTAGCGTGCAGTTTTTTGGCCGGCCGCGGGTGGCTTTTAATTTAGCGGCCGGCGCCTTTTGGCCCAAACCCAAGGTGGCTTCAAGCGTGATCACCATCGACTGCACCCGGCGGCCGGAAAGAGCGGAGCAGGTCACAGATGAAAAGCGTTTCTTTCGCATCGTCAAGACCGGCTTTTCGCAAAAACGGAAGCAGCTGCACAATAATTTGCGGCAGATTTTGAGCGAAAAAGAGGCGGTGCTGGCCTGGTTGGATCGGGCCGGGATCGACAGCCGCCGCCGGCCGCAGACCCTCTCGCTTACTGAGTGGATACGCCTCTACGAAACCTATCCTTGACGACTGTTGTAGACCAGCGCCCCGCTGTCGGCAAATTCCTGAAAAACGCGGGTTGCCTGATCGGTTAATACCCCATCAACCAGCTCGATCCCCCTTTTTTCTAATTCACCCTGCCAGTCGGCCGGGACCGGCCCTTCATCAAAGCCGGTGATCTCCTCCAGCTCCGGACCGGATCCGGCTACGACAAGGGAGCGCACTCCGGACCAGATGACCGCTCCATAACACATGGCGCACGGCCGCCAGTTGACCACCAGCTGATGAGTAGGCATCCCTGGTGCCCCCAAATCCCAGGTGCCGAGCATCTTTTGGGCCAGCGACAGGGCCATCACTTCAGCGTGGGCTGAAGAGCATTTCGAGGGTACTACCCGATTGACCCCGATAACGACCATGCGGCCGGATTCTTTTTCAAACACCCCGGCTGCAAAAGGGCCTCCGGTCCCGTTTTGAAAATTTTTGCGCGAAAAATCAACCACCGCCGCCATGCGCTCTTCAAGGGTACGAAAATGGGTTGGCATATTTTGTAATTCTTTTTCTGCCCATTGCGGCAGCTTCAAATTGATTTCGACCATGATATTTGTCCTGTTTAGTGATTTTGACTGAATTATATCTGATTGGGGGGTGGGTGCTGGGTGTTGGGGTGTAGGGTGTAGGGTGAAACGGATTGACGCAAGTAACTGGTCAGATAGAAAGAAATAAGGTTTAATGATCAAATCCTTTTGTTTGGTTTGAATCGCAAATCTTCAAAACCCGATTTATCACGTTTTGGTCCCGTTGGCCGATGAGTAATTAAAGTCGATAAAATTAGGATGAAAACTTTTACATCACGGCAGGTTCCCTAGTGCCGCATACTTGTCATTCTGAACGGAGCGCAGCGTAGTGAAGAATCTCGTCAGGTTTCAGCCAGGGCAGGATGATTTATAGAGACGGAGGCCCATTTCTGGCGACCCCTGCCTCTTTGTAAGATGAGGGATTCTTCACTTCGTTCAGAATGACAGGGGGTTCGCGCCCCGTGCTTTTCCATAGACTTGGATCTAGAAATCCTATGAACTAATATTTTTCATAGGAGCCAGAGAGAAATCTATGTTAATCCGTGGCTGGTTCTTAATAGTGATCCACATAATTGCTTTTTAAAACTTCATGATTACCGACCGCTCAAAACGCTACCAATACACCCTGTTTGGCTCCCTCTATTTTGTTCAGGGGGTGATCCACGCTTTTACCACCAACTTCTTTAAACCATACCTCGACAGTTTTGGCATCGATCCGGATCGCATCGCCCTGCTGTCGTCGTTGCTCCTGCTGCCGTTTATTGTCAAAATCGTGTACGGGGTTTTGAGTGATCGAGTCAATTTGTTCGGCCGTGGACATCGCCTGCCGTATATCGTGCTGGCCGTGATACTGGCCGGGGTTGGCATTTTTGTAGCCGGAACCCTCGATCCGGTATCGAGCTATGGGCTGCTGGCGGTAATGATTTTGCTGGCGTCTTTTTCGGTCGCCCTTTTTGATACAACCGCCGATGCCCTGGCGGTTGAAATTACCCCGGTTGAAGAGCAAGGCACGATCCAAAGCGTCATGACCAGCGGCCGGGCGATTGGTATCGTCATTATGTCTCTGGTTATCGGCCTCGTGGCGACCACCTTTGGGTATTTATGGGTTTTTATGATTATTGCCGGCCTGCTTCTGGTCCCTCTCGTGTGGGTTTTGCCGGTTCGGGAGCCGCCCCGCAGCGAAATAGCCGAACCGTTTGAGTGGGGAGCGTTTCGCGAGCTGCTGCGCGATCCATATCCACTGTTCGCCCTTTATGGGATCTTGGCCTGGATTACCTATCAGGGCATAGAAGGGCTGATTACCTTTTATTTGAGCTCCGAATTGGGCGGTAGTGAATTTCAAATTGGTACCTACGGCAGCTTAAAAGGTATAGGCATGGTGGGCGGAGCCTTTTTGGTGGCGGTATTGATCGCGCGCATCGGCCGCGCCTCCACCGCCTACGTGATTTTAGCCCTGGTATCGATTGGCGGCCTGGTGTTTAGCTTTCAAACGACGGCCGCCGGGGTCCTGCTGCTGGCGGTATTTTGGGGGGTGATTTTGGGGCTGCACTGGACAATTTATATGGTCCTGGCCATGAATATGGTTGATGCTCGAATCGCTGGGTCGATGTTTGCCATCAGCATGATGATCTCCAATATCGGGGCCGCTATCGGTGATTTTCTTGCTCCGGCCCTGACCGATAATATCGGGTTTGTGGCGGTTTTTCGCCTCCTGGCCGGGGTCAATCTGCTCGTGTTTCCCATCCTGTGGGTGCTGTTTAAGCGGATGCCCGTGGCGGTTCAACCGCTTCCTGCCGATTAACTATTACCCAACACCTAACACCCATTACCCAACACCCAGTACCCAACCCCCAATCTGTCAACAAGCCCACACCATAAAAGCGCCGCTTCCTTCATAATTAACAGGTCAAATCTCGCTGCTCAGGAGGAGCGCTTATGCCGCAAATCACCAAAATCCACTGGTCAATCCTGACCTTGACCGCTGCTGTTCTGCTGGCAATCGTACTGTTTGGGCTGCCCAGAGCCAAAACCGCGGTTGTTGAAGGTGCGGTAACCACCCCATACCCAATCCTGTTTGTCACCCAGGTGCCCATCGCGGCCGATTTTACAACGATTGGCTCGACATTTGGCAATCACAAGGCCACGCTGCAGTCAACCGGCCGGGGAGGCGATTTGTATATCCGCTACCCGGATGGCACCCTTAAAAATCTGACGGCCGCGGCCGGGTATGGCATGACCGGATTCCAGGGCGATCAGGCGATTGCGGTGCGGGACCCGGCCGTTCACTGGGACGGCAGCAAAGCGGTTTTTAGCATGGTGATTGGCGGTCCTAGCAATCAGTACGAGTATGAAGATTATTACTGGCAGCTGTATGAGATTTCCGGTTTGGGCCTGGCGGACACGCCGGTGATCACAAAAGTGCCCCATCAACCGCAAAATTTTAACAATATCTCTCCGATTTACGGTACAGACGATCGGATAATTTTTACCTCCGACCGGCCGCGCAGTGGGGAACGCCACCTCTATCCGCAGCGCGATGAGTACGAATCGGCCCCAACCAACACCGGGTTGTGGAGCCTTGATCCCACAACTGGTGATCTTTTTTTGATGAACCATGCCCCATCAGGCGATTTTTCACCGCTGATCGACTCCACCGGCCGGGTGGTGTTTACCCAGTGGGACCATCTGCAGCGCGATCAACAGGCGGATGCTCATGCCCTCGACGGCCGTCCGCCAAACGAAAGCTCGTTTAATTACAGCGATGAGTCTGCCGGCGCGGCCATTTTAAACGACCGCACCGAGGTGTTTCCGGAACCGCGTGGATCCCGCACCGACCTTCTGGCCGGTACCAACATGGTTGGCCATCGCTTTAACCACTTCTTCCCCTGGACAATCGAGCAGGACGGCACCAACAGCGAGGTTTTGCTTCATCTCGGCCGTCACGAACTCCATCACTACATCAACCGCTCGATTAATGATGACCCCAACGTGATCGAATATTACGGTCAATACGCCCGCACCAACACCAATTCGATCGACGGGATGTTTCATATTGAAGAAGATCCCACGGCCCCCTTAAGCTACTTCGGGGTGGACGCTCCGGAATTTGGCACCCATTCCGGTGGATACCTGATCAAAATCGGGGTGAGCGGTTTAAATGCCGATCAGGTGGTGGTGGAATACGTGACCGATCCGGATAATGGTGACGGCCGCTATCGTGAGCCGCTCCCCCTGTCCGATGGAGCGCTCCTGGCGGTGTACACCTCGGCCACCGACAGTGAAAGCGGCAGCGGCTTAAACTCAGATTATGATTTTCATCTGGTTAACATGGTTTCAGATGGTAACGGCCGGTTGACGGCCGGGGTGCGCCTAACGACCGGGATCAACAAATCGATCTCCTACTACAACCCCGATCATCTGGTTAGCTACAATGGTCCAATGTGGGAGCTCAATCCGGTTGAAGTTCGACCGCGGGCTCGGCCGTTGGTTGCGCCATTTGCCTTGGCCGCCCCGGAGCAGGCGGTGTTCGATACGGCCGGCGTGTCGGTGAGCGAATTCCAAGCGTATCTGGAAGAACATGATTTGGCCTTGATCATCACCCGCGACGTGACCACGCGTGACGATCTCGATCAGCAGCAGCCGTTTAATTTGCGGATTCCCGGTGGGGTGCAGAGCGTCGCCGACAGCGGCACCATTTACGATGTGTCCCACATGCAGATTTTTCAGGGAGAGCAAATTCGAGGGTATGTTTTTGGTGGGAGTTCGCCGGCAGACGGCCGTCGGGTCATCGCTCAAATCATGCCTCTGGGGGTCAATCCACCCGCCAATGGGCCGGATGGGGCGGTAAAATTAGGGCTGGATGGGTCGATGGCCGCTTTGGTTCCGGCCAGAAGGGCGTTGAGCTGGCAGCTCGTCAACCCACAGGGTAATCCCGTGGTGCGCGAGCGGTATTGGTTAACCTTTCAGCCCGGTGAAATTCGCACCTGCAGCTCCTGTCACGGGTTAAGCGACCGGGACCAGCTTGGCCGCACAGAACCGACTAACTCTCCCGAGGCGCTGGCCGATCTGCTGGAGTGGTGGAAATTTTTAACGGCCGATGATTTGGAGAAGGTGTATCTTCCGGCCGTGGAGAGGTGATTTTTCTGACTCCATACCCCTCCCCGTATCGGTTCAGAGGCGGACAGATAAAACATACAGTTCTACCAGCTCCCCTCCCCGACACGGGGAGGGGCTGGGGGAGGGGTAAGATGACCGCCAAAAGACCCACCCCCTAATCCCCTCCCGACGCGGGAGGGGGAATTTGTCCGCCCGAAAAGTGCATTTTCTCATTGATCAGGCGAACTGTCTGCCCCTGAACCTGCGTCGGCCAGGGGGCTTTGTTATTTTGAGGAGAGATGGCTCAAATATCGCCTCAAACCCTCCTCAAGTGACAACTTGGCTCGCCAGCCAAGCTTGGCTTCAGTAACCTGGACATCCGCCACCTGGGTTGGGCTTTCCCCCGGCCGGCTGGGCAGCTTCCCAACCAGCGGCCGCCCTCCAGATCGGGCAAGTTTAAAAACAATGCGTACGACGTCTACAACCGCCGTGGCCTGTCCGGAGCCCAGATCAATCGTGTCGCCAGGAGTCAGTTTTTCCCGATCGATAAAGGCCGCCAATCCGGCGGCGACATCGGAGACGTGAATCCAATCGCGCTTCTGCGTACCGGCCGTCATGGGAAAATATTGATGAGCACGGGCGGCGCGTGCGGCGGTTGGCACCAGCGTGTTGCCCGCCTGACCCGACCCATAACATTGAAAGATCATCGCCCCGAATATCGGCCACTGCTGCGTGCGCACATACATTTGGGCAAAATTCCAGGCGGCCAGCTTGCTGGTGGCATAGCTGTTCATGGTGGTACATTCGCCTGGGGTGCGGGCGATCACCATTCGCCTGGTAGACGTGTTTTTTTCAAAGGCGGCCCGCATTAAGTTGAGGGTACCGGTCACGTTATGGCGGATCGCCGTGTCAGGCGGTAGAAACGGATCGGATGCCCCGGCCGCCGCCAGATGGAATATAAAATCTGGTTGGGCTTCGCGCACCGCACGGACGGTTAAGTTAAAATTTCGCAGGTCGGCAAATACGAGATCAAAGCGGTCCCGAATGTTGGCCAGTGACGGGGGAAGGGGCTTGCCCCCGGCATACTCTTCCCGCACCAGCAGCGCGATTTCTTGTTTACTTTCGACCAGGTGGTGGACGAGGTGCTGGCCGATAAAACCGGTTCCCCCGGTGATCAAAATTCGGGTCATAATTGAGATTTTCCACACAACTTGTCTTGAGCGTGGCCACAAGATTACACGGGTTTTCAAGAAAATATACGTGTATTCTGCGCCATGATGGGCTGCCGTATCGGTTTGGCTGGTAGAGGCTTGGCGAGTAGGGGCTTGGCGAGTAGGGGCTTGGCTAGCCAAGCCCTTAAATTGGGAGCCGTTGCCCCCGGACCACCTGCCAGAAGAACCGCCTTTCGTTATTGTTTATCAGGGCCCAAAGGCAGCTTGACCAGAACCCTCGCTTTGCTGCGCAACCCGTTGCTTTTTTCTATTCAGATAAGGCAGCCTGATACCAGGCAATCGTTTCCGCCAGGCCGGTGGCGTGATCGTATTTTGGCCGCCAGCCGAGCATGGTTTCCGCCTTGGAGATCGAAACATATTTAACATCGGTTTCGGTTCGGGTCTGATTGAGAATCAAGGGGTCTAATTCGGGGTGGTTTGATTGGGCGATAATCGTTTCAACCATTTCTAAAGCGGTTATCGGCCGCCCGCAGCCAAAATTAAACGCCTGACCCTGGACATCCGGCCGGTCGAGCTGCTCCGCCGTACACAAATACGCCTGAACCGCATCTTTGACGTACAGATAATCCCGGGTAGATTGCCCATCCGACCGAATGACCGGCCGTTCACCCCGCAAAACGCTGCGGACCGTGCCCGGAATCAGTCGATTCCAGTTGAGATCACCACCGCCGTAAATATTGGCGCAGCGGGTGATGGCCAGGGGCAAATTAAAGGTATGGGCGTAGCTGCGGCCGATCATATCGACACACGCCTTAGACACGTCATAGGGATAAATTGCGGACAGGGGCAGAGATTCGCTGTAGGGCAGCTCAGCCTGCTTGCCATAAACCGTATCGCTGCTGGCGATCATGATCCGCTTGACGGTCGGGTTGCGGCGGGCAGCCTCGAGAAGCAGCCACGTGCCGCGCAGGTTTGATTCAAATGTGGAAAGAGGGGCACGGGTAGCGATGCCGACGGTGGTTTGGGCGGCCAGGTGAAAAATCGCCTCAATCTCGTATTCTGCCAGCACCCGCTCGAGCAGGTCGTATTGGCTGAGGTCGCCACGCACGATGGTCACTTCCTGCCATAAACCGGATCGCAGCAAAATTGAGTGAGGTGTGGTATCCCGCACCAGGGCCACGATATTGGCCCCCTGCTCTAAGAGCGCCTGACACATCCACGAGCCGACCAGGCCGCTGGCACCGGTGACAAAGACGCTGCGATCCTGCCAAAATTGGGTCACGACCAGACCTTCCAGGGGGCGCTGTCATCCCATATCTTTTTAAGATCGAGGGCATCTTTGAGGGTTTTCATCGACTGCCAGTAGCCGTGATGACGGTAGAGCATGAGCTGATTTTCCACCGCCAGCTCGGGCAGGATTTCCCGCTCCAGGTCGACATCTTCGCGGCTGTTGACGATGCGATCGAGCACCGGCCGTTCAAAGAGCATAAACCCACCGTTGATCCAGTAGGGGAGGCGCGGTTTTTCAGTAAAGCCGTTGACCTGACCCTCTTGCCCGGCATCAATTACCCCATATTGGAAATCAACCTGAATGCCGGTGACGGTCGCCAGGCGTCCGTGGGCCTGATGAAAGGCGGTCAGCTGGCTCAAATCAATGTCGGCTACCGCTTCACCATAAGCAACAAAAAAACGCTCGTCATTTGCCAAATAGCTGCGCAGCTGTCCGATGCGGCTGGCTTTTTCCGTTTGCAGCCCGGTATCAACCATGGTGACCTCCCAGGCCGGGTGATCGAACAAATTCCCGTACCCGATGAGCGAGCGGCCGGTGGTTTTTTCGCTAGGCCGGGCCAGCGTTAAGGTCACGTCACGCGTCATCGCTTCGTATTCCAAAAAGTAGCGCCGCACGTGATCGCCCAGATGGCCTAAAGCCAGGATAAAGCGATTGTGGCCGTAGGCGGAAAAAATGCGCATTACGTGCCACAGGAGCGGCCGGTTGCCGATTTCAACGAGTTCTTTCTTGGTGAGGGTGTCTCCCATTCGGGTGCCCTGCCCCCCACAGAGAATGACGACGGGAATGGACATAATTAATAGCTAATGGCTAATAGCTATTTGCTATTAGCCATTTCGACGGCTTTGACTAAATTCTTGACAAACGGCGGGTACACGATCCCCGCTTCGGTGACGATGCCGGTGACATAGCGGTGCGGGGTGACGTCAAAGGCCGGATTGCGAGCGGTGATCCCTTCCGGGGCGATTTGCCGGCCAAAGACGTGGGTTACCTCTTCGATTCCCCGTTCTTCAATCGGAATGAGATCCCCATGCGCGAGGTTGAGATCAATCGTGCTGGTCGGGACAACCGGATAAAAAGGGACGCCGTTTTCTTTGGCTAAGACCCCCAGGTTATAGGTTCCGATTTTATTGGCCACATCTCCGTTGGCGGCGGTGCGGTCCGATCCAACCAGCACAATATCAACCTCCCCTTTGCGCATAAAGTGGCCGGCCGCATTGTCGGCGATCAAATCAAAGGAAACGCCCCGCTGCTGGAGTTCCCAGGCGGTTAAACGCGCTCCCTGCAGCCGCGGCCGGGTTTCATCAACGAGCACGTGGATTTTTTTCCCCTGTTCATGGGCGGCAAAGATCACTCCCAAGGCCGTACCCCAATCGACCGTGGCCAGAGCCCCGGTATTGCAGTGATGCAGAATGGTGTCCCCATCTGAGATCAGTTCCGCCCCGTTAAAGCCCATGAGTCGATTGAGGGCCACATCTTCATCGGCGATGCGCTGGGCATTTTGCAGCAGAGCGTCGCGAATCTCATCGAGCGATTCGAGCGTCTCGTCTGTGGCCACCCGCAGCTGTTGGTTGACCGCCCAGGAGAGGTTGACGGCCGTTGGCCGGGCGGCATTGAGGATTTCAGCCGCTTCTTCCAGCGCCTGGATAAAGATTAAGCGATCGCCGTCCGGCAGCTGACGGGCCGCCAGAGCCATTCCAAACCCCCCGGCCGCACCAATGGCTGGAGCCCCGCGCACAACCATGTCGGTTATTGCCTGGGCCACGGCGTGATAATCATCAAAGTTAGCAATTTCAAACGACCAGGGCAGCTGGCGCTGGTCGATCATTTTGCAGGAATGGGTCTCATAATCCCAAAAAACGGTCCGCATGTTCAATCCTCCTGATCTGTTTTGAACAGCGGCCGAATGATAACATAGGCGATAATTCATCGCCAAAGCACGGTGAATCTTTTCAGCTTCCAAAGCCAAATTAATTGACCCGCAACCTCTTTTGTTGTATAGTGGACGTACTTATTTAATTTAACGTACGTACGCAACACCTGGGATTAAAAATGAAAACCGTTACCCCCACCCAATTAAGAGCCAATATTTATCAGCTGCTTGACGAAGTTTTGCGCACCGGCCTGCCTCTTGAAATCAAAAAAGGGGATCAAAAGTTAAGAATAGTGCCGGTGGAAAAAATCGATAAACTGGCAAATTTAGAATTAAGACCTGATGTTATCGAGGGGGATCCTGAAGAGTTGGTTCATTTAAGCTGGGAGGATGAGGTGACCCTTGATTTACCTTGATACGCATGTCGCTGTGTGGCTTTTTGCCGGGCTGGTTGAAAAAATTAGCGAGCCTGCCCGGCGTTTGATCAATGAGCAAGATCTTTTCATTTCACCCATCGTGCGCCTGGAACTACAGTATTTGTTTGAGATTGAAAGAATCACGAGGCGGTCAGATGATATTGTGTCTGATCTAGTTGATCGCATTGGGCTGCAAATTTGCGATAAACCCTTTGATCGTATCGTCCATGAGGCGCTAAAAGGATCGTGGACGAGGGATCCTTTTGATCGATTGATCGTGGCTAATGCCGCACTGGAAAACACTATCCTTTTGTCAAAGGATGAGAGAATTCTTGCTCATTATCATCATGCAAAATGGTGAAGAAGGCTTTGATATCAGGGTGATGGCTGCTTGCCCGTTTAGATAATGGGTCAAATCGGCCACGATTGCCAATTCCAAAACCAAACCCTGCACGGGGAGCCCATTTTCATTTCAACCGCCCGATCCGCAATACCAAGGATTTAGCAAAGTGGTTAAAATGGAAGCGCTATGTCGCCAACCGAACGAATGACAAAAATAATTAAGAGTCAGCGGTCCTGGTTAAAAGTCGGTTTAGGGATCAAACGGTGGATATTGATGTTGGGCATCGGGTCGGCCGTTTTGGGAATGGGGTTGGTTTATGGGTTGATCTGGTTGAGACGCATCGGTGTGGTTCAGAGCCGTACTGTCTACCTGTGGTTGACCTTGCAGTGGCTCCCTCCCTGGGTGGCGATGGTTTCCGGGCTGCTGCTTGGCGGGGTGATGGTGATTTTTGCCATGCGGCAGCTGGGCCGAAACGTCACCGCGCCATTTAGACCGGATACTGGAGAAAGCCTTGTTGATTTGATATTTGCCTATCAAATGCGCAATCAAGGCCCCAAAATTGTAGCCATCGGTGGAGGAACCGGGCTGTCAAATTTGCTGCGTGGGTTATCGGCATATACGCGCAACATCACCGCGATTGTCACGGTAGCTGATGATGGGGGAAGCAGCGGCCGTTTGCGGCGCGAATTGGGTATTCTGCCCCCGGGTGATTTCCGCAACAATCTGGCCGCTCTTTCCCGCGATGAGGCGCTGATGACCCGGTTGCTGCAATATCGCTTTGGTGGGAGCGGCGAAAGCAACCTTTCCGGGCATGCATTTGGAAATTTACTGATTGCTGCCTTGGTGGGATTGACCGGCAGTTTTGAAGAGGCGTTGCTGGCTGCTCAGCGGGTTTTGGCCATTCGCGGCCGGGTATTGCCGTCGACATTAACCCCGGTGACCCTAGAGGCTGATGTACGCATTAACAACCGCTTAACCCGGGTCAGTGGTGAATCCCAAATTCCCAGAAGTGAAGGTCAAATCGAGCGGGTTTTTCTATCACCCGAGGAGGTTCGCGGTTATCCGGAAGCGATTCAAGCGATCCTCAAAGCGGATCTGGTTGTCTTAGGACCTGGCAGCCTGTATACCAGTATTTTACCGAACCTTTTGGTGCCGGATATCGCCAATGCATTGCAACATTCTCGGGCGCTGAAGGTGTATGTGTGCAATGTCGCCACCCAGCCAGGCGAAACCGATCAATATTCGGTGGCTGATCACGTTGCCCACTTAACCCATCACATCTCAGCGGCGTGTTTTGACCTGGTTTTGGCGAACAATCAGTTTATCCAAAATACTGAGCAAACGGTGACATTTGTTACGCTTGAAAATCCGCAAAAACACGCTATGATTTTAGAGAACTTGATCAATGAGGAAAAGCCGTCTCGCCATGATCCGAAAAAACTGGCGGCAGCCCTTGTGGATTTACTGCGGTAAATCACCCCCTCTGCTTCCCCTTACCAATAATGGATCAACAGCTTGGAGGCTCAAAACAATTCGTTTACAAAATCGGGCTTGCAAACGATCAAGGCCGATAAGACAGGTTTTACATTTCCCAAGATGAGATAACAACTGGAGGATTTCATGTCAATTAAAGTTGGAATTAACGGGTTTGGCCGTATCGGCCGCCAGGTTCTAAAAGTAATTTACGAGAATTATCAAGGCGTGCTCGATGTCGAGGCGATTAATGATTTAGCCCCGATTGAAACCAATGCACATCTATTGAAGTACGATTCAACTTATGGTCGCTTCCCCGGCAAAGTTGAAAGCAAAGATGGCAACATGTACATCGATGGCGAGCTGCTCAAAAGCTATGCAATTCGCAACCCGGCGGAACTCCCCTGGGGGGAATTGGGTGTTGACATCGTTTTAGAGTGTACCGGTATCTTCCGCACGCGGGAGAGCGCGGCCGCTCATTTGGAAGGCGGGGCCAAAAAAGTTATTATTTCTGCTCCTGGGAAGGGGGTAGACGCTACATTTTGCCTGGGTGTAAACGAAGGTGATTATGATCCGGCCAATCATCACGTCATTTCAAACGCCAGCTGTACAACCAACTGCCTGGCTCCAGCGGCAAAAGTTCTGCACGACAATTTTGGGATTGTGCACGGGTTGATGTCCACCATTCACGCCGTCACCAACGGCCAGGCGATTCTCGATACGATCAACAAAGATCTTCGTCGCGCCCGGACCGCTTTTGCCAACATTATTCCGACGACAACCGGGGCGGCCAAGGCGATTTCACTGGTGATCCCCGATCTGGAAGGCAAACTGGATGGGATGGCGTATCGCGTGCCGGTGGTGACCGGCTCCGTGGTTGATCTCGTTCTTACCCTGGAGAAGCAAACGACGGCCGAGGAGATCAACGCCGCTTTTAAAGCTGCCTCCGAATCTGACGGGTGGCTGGGCAAGGTGTTGGAATACACGGAAGAACCGATTGTTTCTACCGACGTGATCGGTTCCACTGCCTCTTCAACTGTTGACGGGCAGCTGACCCGGGTGATGGGTGGGAACCTATACAAAGTTGTCACCTGGTATGACAATGAATGGGGTTACTCCGTTCGCCTGGCCGATCTATGTGCCTTTGTGGCTGAAAAAATGTAAGCTCAAAGCTGAATGGCGGATGCCGGTAAAAACTACCGGCATCCGTACCCTTTCCTCAAATTAGGGGGCGCCCAATTCAGAATGGATATTCGAGAACTTGAAGCACGTATGCATGCCTTTGTCGAAAGCAAAGGTTGGTATGCGGCTGATTCACCCAAAAAGCAATCACCAAAAAATCTGGCGATTTCGCTGGTTTTAGAAGCGGGAGAGGTTTTGGAGCATTTTCAATGGGGTGAAGAGCCTTCTAATCCGGCTGATTTGGCGGGGGAGTTGGCTGATGTGGCGCTCTATTTACTGCAGTTAGCCAGTATTTCGGGCATTGATTTGGAGCAGGCGATTTTGGATAAATTGGCCGCCAATCACTCTCGGGAGTGGCCCGAACCATAGGCGCTTTATGAAAATTTTGGCCGTCAGCGATCTCGTCGTTCCGTATCTCTATAACAGTGACGTCCGTCAATCTTATGGGGATGTGGACATCGTGTTAGGCTGCGGCGATCTTCCGTTTTACTATCTGGAATTTTTGCAATCCGCTATTGATGCTCAAGTGTATTACGTGCGGGGCAATCACGATCAGGCCCCGCAATTCACTTCTGATGGTCGGGTATTGAGAGATGTTCAAGGAGGGATTGATCTGCACGGACGCGTTCTCAATATCAACGGCATGCTGGTTGCCGGTTTAGAGGGGTCGATGCGCTATCGGCCGAATGCGCCGCACATGTATACCGAAACGGAAATGAGACGGCAGATTTACCGCCTGCTGCCTCTCCTCGCTTTGAAGCGTGTCCGCTACGGACGGCCGCTTGATATTTTCGTGGCTCATTCTCCACCCAAAGATATTCACGATCAGAATGATTTAGCTCACACGGGTTTCAAAGTCTTTTTAACGTTGTTGAAGTTGATTGAACCCAAACTCATGCTGCACGGGCACGTTCATCTGTATCAGGATAAAAACCAGCGCTCTCAATTTGGAAACACAACGATTATTAACGTTTATCCATACTATCTGTTTGAAGCCCACCCGGACAAGAAAAATCAAACGGTCGATCTTCTTCTGTAAGAAACTGCGTGCATCATAGGGTGTAATCTACTTTACACCTTTAAATATGAGCAATTTACAAGAAACGAGGGTCTCGTGCTTGACGGATTTGCAATTGTGAGTATTATCACCAGATTGGCAGAAAATGGAGCAAAACAGCTAAACAATCCAAAATCCAACATGGAAGAGGTGAATTTTGGACAATTCAGTGCAGCCTATCTATGAAGACATCGATTTACGTCCATATATCGAAAACTTGCTTGGTCAGTGGCGAATTGTAATTGCATTACCAATCATTACGGCATTAATCACGTTGACGGCTTCGTCATTTTTGCCGGTATCTTACGAAACAACCGCTCTGGTTGCCGTAACAAATCCCCGATTTCAACTGTCTAGCAATCCTGATTTTGATCCCGCAACCCCATTTAGAGCTTATCCTGAACTGGCAACCAGTGATGATTTAATACAAGAGCTTTATGTGGCTGTAGCAGATGATCTCCCCGCAGACTTCTCGGATCGTCAGCAGCTGAAAAATTCTCTTGAGGCCACTAACGGGGCAGACCCCAGCTTAATTCGCCTCACGGTGACCATGAATGATGCCAACACAGCCGCATTGGTAACCAACGTCTGGGCGGATCTTTTTGTCAAACGCGCCAATTTTGTATTTGGCAATCAAGGTGAAGATGCATTTATCTTTTTTGAATCGCAGCTGGTCACGGCCGAAACAAAACTCAGCGATGCGGAATTAGCCCTGGTTCAATTTCAAACGGAAAATAATCAGGTTACGCTTGAGAACGGGTTGAGAGTGTTGAGCGAGACGCAAACCGCTCACCAAAGGGACCTTCGACAAATTCGCTCGGTTTTAGAAGAAGTGCGTTTTCTGCAAGATCAGCTGGCATTGAGTCAAGCTGACTTAACGACTGCCGATGCCCTGGCCGGCTTGATTTTGCAATCAAAATCGCTCAGTATTGACGCAAATTCCCAGTCATCTGAAGGGGGCAACGCCCTTCAATTTCAATTAACGGCCGATACGTTGACCACCACACCCGAAGGTCAAACCGCACTGCTTGACCGATTAGAGCAACTCCTCGTCAGCAAGCAAGAGTTTATCCTTAATGAGCTGCTGCAGATTGAAGCGGATATTCTTGAAACGCAAACAACCCTTCAGGCTCTAACGGGGACGCGCAGCCGTCTCGAAGGGGAGCGCAACGTCGCGGCCGAAACGTATGAGTCTTTGGCCCGCAAAGTTGAAGAGTCGCGCATTTCCTCTCAGGAAACGGCCGCCCAGGTTCAATTGGCCAGTCAGGCTGCGGTACCGCTTGATCCGGCCGGTTTGAGCCCGCTGATTAAATCGATTCTTGCCGCAATCGTAGCCCTGATGGCCGCCGTTGGCGTTAGCTTTCTGAGTCAATGGTGGACTCAGGGGCGCAACCGTTAAACGCCGGTTTTTTTACCTCTCATTGATGATCAATCAAGCGTAAAGGATGGGCGGAGGGGATCACGAAACCGCCCCGCGCATCGTTTCACCCATCCACGGCAGGTAACACTGCTTGAGATTGGTTGCAATTTGAGCAATGTGGTTTAAATCGTGATAAGCCCATTCAAAAACAAAGTCGGCAATGGTGAGAGAGCCTACACGCGAGATACACGGTCGCTGCAAATCTTCAGGGGTGAGCTGCAATATCATTTGCACATGATCCAAACGAGGAACCGCCAGCTCTTCGATAAGGTCGCCAAGGGATCTGGCGTGATCCCGCCGCTTTATCACCTCACCTAACATATCCCACTTCGGCAAGGTGGGGTTATCTTTAGCCAACATCAGCTGAATCCGGCCGGCAAACGCGTGATGGTCACAAGCTACCAGATGGCCAATGACTTCCTTGACGCTCCACTCTTGGGCGGCCGGTCGCCATTCAAGAAATTCTTCATCTAGCTCCTGCAACATCACAGCCAGAGATTTGGGCGTCGATTCGAGCGTGGCGGTCACGTGTTTGAGTCGTTGAGCGTGGTTCATAAAATCAGGTTTATTATTTTCCCGCCAGCGCGCCGTTTACAATTTCTTGCGCCTCAGCCAAAATTTGATTGAGATGGGTTTCTCCCTGAAAACTTTCAGCATAAATTTTGTAAATGTCTTCGGTACCGGACGGCCGGGCGGCAAACCAGCCGCTCTCGGTAGTGACTTTTAATCCCCCAATCGCTGCACCATTGCCAGGCGCGTGGGTTAGTTTGGCTTTAATCGGTTCACCGGCTAAAGAGTCGGCCGTCACCATTTCGGGAGAAAGATTTTTTAAAATCGCCTTCTGTTCCCGAGTTGCTGGGGCATCTGTTCGTAGGTAGATGGGCGCACCAAAGCGGTTTACCAACCCCTGATAATGCTCTCCTGGATCTTTTTGGGTAACGGCCACCATTTCTGCGGCCAGTAAATCCATAATGAAGCCGTCTTTGTCGGTGGTCCACACCGTGCCATCACGGCGCAAAAACGAAGCGCCGGCACTTTCTTCTCCACCAAAGCCGTAGCTGCCGTCGACCAGACCGTCTACAAACCATTTAAAGCCAACCGGAACCTCGGCCAGCTTCCGGCCGAGATCGGCCGCGACCCGATCAATCATCGAGCTGGAAACGAGGGTTTTCCCCACTGCGGCATCTGGTGACCAGCGGTCTCGATGGGTAAATAAATATTGAATGGCAACCGCCAGATAATGGTTGGGATTTAGCAGGCCGCTGCTGCGGGTGACGATGCCGTGCCGGTCGTAATCCGGATCGTTGCCAAAAGCGATATCAAAATCGTCCTTGAGCCGAATCAGGCTGGCCATGGCGTAGGGGGATGAGCAATCCATGCGGATTTTGCCGTCTTTGTCAACGGTCATAAAGCGAAACGTGGGATCAACTTCGGGATTGACGACGGTCATGTTCAGCCGGTATCGTTCCGCGATCGGCTCCCAATAGGCGATACCCGATCCACCCATGGGATCGACGCCGATTTTTAAGCCGGCCGCGGCAATCGCTTCCATATCGACGATATTGTTCAAATCATTGACGTATGGCGTCATAAAATCGTGCTGGACCACATTAGCGGCTTTTATTGCCCTGGTAAAAGGAAGACGGGCGACCCCTCGCAGCTCGTTGGCCAATAGGGCATTGGCTCGATCCTGGATCCATTTTGTTGTGGCGGTGTCCGCCGGGCCGCCGCTGGGAGGATTATACTTATATCCACCATCATTTGGTGGATTATGGGAAGGTGTGATGACCACCCCATCTGCCAGGCCGCTTTTCCGGCCGCGGTTATAGGTCAAAATGGCGTGAGAAATTACCGGGGTTGGTGTATACCCGCCCCCTACCTGAATCCGCAGATCGACCATATTGGCGGCAAAGACTTCGATTGCACTCGCGTGAGCAGCCTCTGACAACCCGTGGGTATCCATGCCCAAATAAAGCGGACCGCTAATTTTCTCGTTTTGACGATACTCACAAATCGCCTGGCTTATGGCCGCGATGTGATTTTCGTTGAAGCTCGATTTACGCGAATCCCCGCGATGGCCTGAAGTCCCAAATGAAACTTGTTGGTCGAGGATATGGGGGTCAGGTTGGTGGGTGTAGTAGGCTGAAATCAGTCGGGGAATATTGACGATCAATTCTGGGGGAACCGGCTGGCCCGCCAAGGGATGCAGAGACATATCTTTCTCCTGTTGTTCTTCCTGTCCTGAAATTTAAGTAGTTTACTATTTAAAACCAGCCACAGATTAACACGGATTATCACAGATTTTTGCATAGCTCCTTAGGAGCCAGAGAGAAAATCCTGGGCTGGTTCGTGCCATCCGCGACTGTTTTCTTAAGATTTTTTTGTCAATCATTAAATGGATCTATTTCACTCACCAGGATGAAATGGCTGATCCTTGCTTAATGATATTACATTTGAGGGAGCTTACAACCGATATTTTAAATTTGTTTGACTGGGAATGGGGAGGGCGGCAGGGTCGAGAACCCTCAACCCTGCCTGTCCTTAAATATAAACCTTACGCTCGTCTGCTGAGGTAAACCAGCAGCAAACCGATCAAGGCCAAAATGGCAACGGCCACAAACAGACCGATTAAAAACATATTGCTGACGGCCGAAGCCACCCCGGCCGTTTGCGACTCAGGGAGAGGCGTAGCTGTAACCGCGGGCGTCGGGGATGGTTCAGCTGTGGGTACGGCTGTTTCTGTGGGTGGGATGGCGGTTGGAGCGGGGGTATTGGTTGGAGGAGGAGTGGAGGTGGCCGTAGGCGGATCCTGGGGCAAATCTGCCGATCCTCCTATATCGGATGGCTCTGGTGTGGGCACAAAACCGACGACGATTTGCTGACCCACACTGATCAGGCTGTTCTCATTGAGGTCGTTAAACCCGTAAATTTCCTCAAGCGTTAAATCATAAATCAAGGCGATTTCAATAAGCGTGTTGCCTTCTTGGACAGCATAAAGGATGGCTCCATCGGAATCGCGGACCGTGGTGT
Source organism: Ardenticatenaceae bacterium (assembly GCA_030065875.1). Taxonomy (GTDB): domain Bacteria; phylum Chloroflexota; class Anaerolineae; order Promineifilales; family Promineifilaceae; genus WTJY01. The sequence goes on from JASJCR010000114.1 coordinate 18,833, forward strand.
TTGGATAATTATCGAGCACCGATGGGGTGGCGGTTGCCGGGGCGGCAATCGCTTCGGCCGTGGCCGTACCGCTTGTGATCTCTCGATCATAACCAAGAATGATTTCCTGGCCGATTGAAAGCAGTGAATTGGGACCCAAACCGTTAAGCTCATACAGCGTTGGAAGTTCAATGTCATAGGCGATGGCGATGCTGATCAGCGTGTCGCCGGTGGCCACGATGTGCACCACCGCGCCATCCGGCCGGGGGGTGGCGGTCGGAGGTGGCGTAGCGGTCGGGAACGGGGTGGGCGTGGGCCCCTGCTGCTGAACGACAAAATTTTCGGCCGCGGGCTGTTCTTCAACAGGCTCAGCGGGCGTTTCGGGATTTTCTGCCGGAGGGGGTGCCGGCTGAATGGGTACGCTGACCGGTATTCCTCCTGATTTGTAAGTGCTGATTAAATCGCGGGTCAAATTGAGATAGAGGTCGCCAAATTCGTTACTAGGCTCAATATGGCTGCCTTCCGGCCACTCATTAAATGAGGTAATGACCAGTAAGTCCGGCCCGCTGGCCGCGGCGCCGCTAAAGCTGGCCTGCAGGTAAGCCCCGTCACCGCGATCGCGTACGATTGTGTTTGATCCCCGGCCGAGCAGGGCATCGTTAAAACCGGGCATCGCCGTCGCGACCCAATATTTGTAGCTGCCGTAGGTGTTTGTGGCCGCTCGGGTTTCACCTCCCCAACGGAGGTTTATGCCCCCGGGATCGGGTGACCAGGCGATGTTGTAGAGGTACATGCCGTCAAAAACCGAGAGGTATTGCATATTGCCCCCCTCGGCAATCCAGATACTGGTACGGTTGGGGTCGGCGATGGAGCGGATATACTCCCAATCACCAACGCTTAAGGCCCAGTTGGCCCAGAAAAAGATCACCGGCTTGCCGTCCATGCGCAGATAAGCTGGGTGTTGGGCGTGGGTGGCCAACAAGGATTGCAGCGCGCTGGCGCGCACGTCATTGTTGGACATCCAGCCGCTAATCGGTTCAAAGGTGACGGCCGCTTTAAAGCCACTGCCGCCGGCGATATTGAGCAAAGTGCCAAAATTGGGCTCCGTTTGCTGACTGGCATCTGGTCCGTACCATGCCTGGACAAACCCATCAATACCGGCCGAACGAGCCTGATCAACATGACGTTGAATGGTGCCGCTGTCAGATGAAAAGTAGGGGCTGGGATTGGTAAAAGGGGTTTTTCCGGCGTCAAACGACGATGGATCAAACCAGGCGTAATAGTGCGCCAAAACCAATCCGGTTTTTCCCTGTTGGGTCACATTTGTTTGCGGTGCCGCTTCACTGCCCGAAGCCAACATCAGCAAAACTGCTGCTAATCCAGCAAGCCAAAATATGTTTCTTCTCAAATCGCCCTTCTCCTGTCGATCTTCTCTACTCTCTACTCTCTTCTCTTTTCTCTCTTCTCTTTATTTATTTCCCTAAATACCGATACTCAATCACCGGTGAGGTCAAATCGTAAACGGTACCGATCAGGGCTTCGGTTTCGGTGGTCTGCAAACGGGCGTTTAAACCGCCAAAGAAATCCTGGAAATCGGGAACTCGCTCATACTCGATGATGCGTGGTTCACCGCTTATGCCACCCAAATCGGCCGCCTTGCTGATGGCATCGTCAAAATCGCCCAGCTCATCTACAAGACCCAACTCCAACGCTTGTCGCCCGGTGTAAATCCGGCCGTCAGCCAGAGCGACTACTTCATCTCGATCCATCCCTCGCCCATCGGCAATGACCCCGATAAATTCGTCATAACTTTCGTTGATCAAGTCGTCAAAAATTTCTTCCTGCTCCGGGGTTAAATTTTCCCATGGACTGCCAATCGATTTGTTAGGGCCGGTGGTGATGCTGATGATATCCACGCCGTACTCGTCGAGAAGTTCGGCGGCATTAAACAGGGTCACGATGACCCCGATGCTACCGGTCGTGGTTTGCGGCCGGGCAAAAATGTATTCGGCCGGGGCGCTAATGTAATATCCGCCGGATGCGGCCACGTTAAACATGCTGACCACAACCGGTTTGGTCATTTCATCGCGAATATAGTCGTGAATCACGGCCGATCCGGATACGGTTCCGCCCGGGCTGTCAACTCGCAGAACGACCGCTTTTACATCGGCATCCGCCTCGGCCCACTCCAATTCTTTGATCACGGTGCCGCTGCCAGCCCCATTTAGAAAATTTTGATCATCGGTCCCGATAATCGTTCCTTCAACGCGGACAACGGCCACGGCCGGTCCGGTTCCGGTCGAAACCGGGCCCGAGGTTGCCGCACCACCCATCGATCCCAAACTGGCTAACCCGGCAAACCCGGTAAAACCAAGGGCGACGCAGGCACAGACGGGCAGCAGAAAACCGATGACTAGGCTGGATATAACCCAGTAAGGCAAACGACTGCCGCTTTTTGTTAGCTGTTCCCGAAGGATAATCGTTTGGGATGGGGATTGGTCGGTTTCCACTTCATAAACCGCCTCATCATAGCTTGATGGATCGTTTGGCTGTTCACTCATAATTTCACCTTTGATATTTTTGGGGTGTTGACACTTTGAATTGATAAATCTTCTCGACAAACACCTAAGCGATCGGTCAAAGGAACGGCGTAGGCGTGATTTCCTAATCACGCCGGTTGCTGACTCGATTGGGAAATCGCGCTTACGTCATCGGCGATTCTCAGAATTTATGATTCACTAAAAAGATCATGTTTACACACATCAACACATCGTAATGACCTTGAAATTCTGTCTATCAAATTGATGATTATATTCGATTTGACCGCCGGTGCTGTAATGTTGAGCCAATGTTTAGCAAAGCGCTTGCTTTAAAGGGGTTGGTTTGCTATTATTGGCGCTCGCAAAATTACAATTTCATACCAACTGCTCGCTTTCCGCTCCTGGCCACCGGCCGCGGTGCGCGACCAGGGGCTACAACTCAGGGCAAGTTGAGTGTATCCACGGAAAGGAGATATTCCATGACCAAGCTTCGTGATTATGAAGTTACGGTGATAGTCAATGCCGAATTGGATGACGAATCCCGTAGCGGGCTAATCGAAAAAATTTCAAATATGATAACTCACGGTGAAGGCGAAGAAGCCAAACCGGTAGGCAGCCATTGGGGCCGCCGCCAGATGGCTTATCCGATTCGCAAACAGGCCGATGGGTTTTACCTGTTTTTTGACGCCAAACTCGATGGCACAAAAATCAGTGAAATTGAACGCGTTATGAATTACGATGAGAACATTTTACGGTATCTCTTCGTACGAAAAGAGAGTTAAGGAGTCCATCATGAGTCAACGATATGATCGCCCTCGCCGTCGCTTTCGCCGCCGGACACGGTACGTCAAAAATTGCGCGGAAGAAATTACCTTTAATTACAAAAAACCGGAGACCCTGCGGCCGTATATCACCTCCCACGGCCGCATTAAGCCGATGCGCTTAAATGGGTTGTGCGCCAAGCACCAGCGTCAATTAGCGCGCGAGATCAAACGGGCCCGTCATCTGGCGCTTCTGCCGTTTGTGACCGATTAATTTTAGCAATACCAGCAACGCTTCAAGGGCGTAGATAGAGAAATCTACTACGCCCTTGATGTTGTATGTCCCTTGTAAATATTATGGCTAACGAAGAAAAAGATAATCAGGAGCGAATTTCCGGCCGGGAGCGGCGGGAAATGGCTTTGCAAAAGAAACAGGCCTCTCAAATGAGACGATTGCGTCTGGGAGCGATGATTGTCATCGGTCTCATCGCGCTCATTGTGGTCGTAGGCCTGGTAGTTGAATTTTTGGTGGTCCCGAATCAGGCCGTCGCCCAGATTGGCAATGAGTCAGTCACGCTGCGCGAGTGGCAAAATGTGGTGCGGTTTCAGCGGGCTCAATTAATTAACAGCATTGAAGAACAGCTAGAGCAGTTCGTCGATGAAGAGGCTCCAGATCAGGAGCAGGCTCGTGAAGATGCCCTGCGCTTTGTGCAGCAGTTCAGCGGCCAGCAAATTAACATCTTGTCTTTTGGGTACGATCAGCTGGGTGAAATCGTTCTCGATCAAATGGTCGATGATGCGCTGGTCAGGCAGGCGGCGGCCGAACGGGGGATTTCTGTTTCTGATGAAGAAATCGAAGCAGCCATTGGCGAGCAGTACAGTTTCTATAACGGAGACTCACCCACCCCCTTTCCCACCGCGACGCAGGAACCGGAACCAACCCCCTCGCTAACGCCCGTTTCTTTTGGCGAGGAAACCACAGAAGAAAGTGAAGTGGTTGAGCCGCTGATCACACCGACGCCCGGTCCAACCAGCACGCCGTTTCCTTCGCCCACACCGGCGCCCGGTCCAACCAGCACGCCGTTTCCTTCGCCCACACCGGTTTCTCGCGAGTATTTTGAGGAACAGTTCTCTGAAGATATGACCGCTATCGAAGATACCGGTGGTGATCCGGCCATCTTTAGACAG
>JASJCR010000023.1 GCA_030065875.1 Ardenticatenaceae bacterium
GCCGCATTTAAGCCCGCCTGAGCGGTAATGACGCCTGCTTCAGCCTGGGAGACAGCGGCCTGGGCCTGGGTGACGCTGGCCCGCGAAATTTCCACGTTGGTTTCCGCCTGCCGGACAGCAACTTCAGCCTGCGTGACCTGTTCATCAGTAGGACCGGCCAACAGCAAATCGAACTGTGCCTGAGCTATCGACACCTGAGCCTGAGCCAGAACCACGCCACCGGAAGCCGCCTGCTGCTGGCCCGAAGTGGGACCATTCAGCAAAGAATCAAGCTGTGCCTGGGCAGCAGAGGCGTTGGCTCGAGCCGCTTCTAGCTGGGCACGCGTTTGTTCTTCAACCGGGCCATAAAGGGGGCAGATTTCTCCCTGAGGAGTGTCAAAACAGGCGTCGATAATATTTTGATACGCATTTTCTATCTGGGTTAGCTGCGCCTGGGCGGCCGCAACCTGGGAGCGGGCGGCTTCAATTGAAGAATCGGTAGCGATATCCAGAGAAGAATCCCTCTGCCCAACAGCTTGAACCACACCGGCCTGAGCGGCGGCCAGGCTCTTTTCGGCCGCTTCGATCTCTTCCGGCCGTGGGCCAGCCAGCAGCAAGTCAAGCTGCGCCTGAGCGGCCACAACCTGCTGCTCCGCACTGTTAATCCGCGCTTCTACAACCGCCACCTGGGCTTGAGCGGAGGCCAGGGCTGATTCGGCGGAGGCCAGGCGAGCGGCCGCCTGATCGCGCTGTATTTGAACATCTGTTGCCTCGAGCAAAATAAGAGGATCTCCAGCCGAAACGATGTCCCCTTCTTCAACCAGCACGTCGGCGACGATCCCGCCGGTTTGAAATGATAAGTTTACAAAATCAACAGGAACCACTTCCCCTTCAGCCAGCACCGAAGAAAATTCCGGAGCCTGAACCTGTTCCGGTTCAGAATCCTGGGCCGGGGGAGCCTGTTCCGCTGCGCCGTTGCAGGCGGCTAAAAATACCAGGCTCAAAATAAACAGCGAAATTAATGATGTGCGCTTGATTTTCATCGCGATGCACTCCTATACGACTTTATTAGATTAATTATTGATCGACATCGATGCGGGCAAACGCGGTCATGCCCCAGCGCAGCGGCAAGGCATCATCGTCATCGAGATCGATTGTCACCCGATAAGTGACATCGCCTAATACGATGTCAGATACAGGGGAAATGTCGATCACCCGGCCGGAAAGCGTTTCTCCGGGAAATGCATCAACCGTTATTTCAACTGGAAAATCACGACCCACCGATACAACGCTTAACTCTGTCAGGTCGGTTGTTTCCACGTGCCATTCGCTAAAGTCGGCCAGGGTCACAACGGGCGATCCAGCCACGACAATTTCGCCAACTTTGGGAGTGATACTGGCCACGGTAGCTGAAAAAGAGGCGGTCAAAATCGTTTTATCAAATGCGGATTGGGCGGCTGCGAGAGCCTGCTCAGCTTCAGTCAAACCGGAGGCGGCCTGGTCCAAACCAACTTCCGCCTGTTGAACGGCTAACTCGGCCTCCGTGACGCCATTGCTCGCCTGATCGACATTGACTTGGGCGATGGCAATCTCTTCTTCACGGGATCCGGCCAGGAGCAAGTTAAGCTGAGCTTCGGCCGCTTGCTGGTTGGCTACCGCACCGCTGACGGCACCGGCTGCCGCCTGTCGATCGGGGTTGCGGGCGCCGGCTAACACTTCATCAAGGGCCGCCTGAGCGGAATTGACGTTGGCAATTGCAGCATTTAATTCAAGTTGGGCCGCTTCTTTCTGTTCGTCCGTCCCGCTGACGGAGCCGTTGCGGTAGCGATCAACCACCAGCTGAAGCGGAACCACGGCCGCTTTGGCGGCCGCCAGCTGGGCTTCAGCAGCCTGAATCTGAGCGTTGGTTGGCCCTTCCAAAACAAGCGCTTGCTGTCCGGACGCCTGTACAACCCCCGCTTGAGCAGCGGCGACCTGGGTTTCGTTTAGGGCCACTTGCTGGGCGGTGGCTCCAGCCTCGACGAGTGCGAGTTGGGCCTGGGCCGCTTCTACACCAACCTGAGCAGCATCAAGCGCCGCTTGGGCGGATATCACACCGGCCTCGGCCGTGGTGACGTTGGCTTCCGCCTGGGTTACGGCCGCCTGAGCCTGTTCAAGCGCGGTTTGCTGATCGGTATCGTCTAATTTTAAAATCGGGTCTCCCGCATTGACGACATCCCCCTCTGCCACGAGGATTTCCGCCACTTCACCGCTAATTTGAAATGACAGAATGGCTGAATCAAGCGGGACAACCCGCCCTTCAGCAGAAACATTGCTAACTCCGGTGTCAACAGTCACGGTATCAACATCCACCGGGGTTGTTTCCGCCGGTTCTTCCTGGTTGGAACATGCCCCTGCCCCGATGACAGTAATCATCATCAAGGTAATCATGATACGTCTCATCATGACAACTCCTGTAAAACAGCTGATTTGATGGGTAATTTATCGAGTTCTTCCATGATCAAAATAAGAGAGGACTCGTCTGGTAAAAAATTAAAAGCGGGGTATTAGCACTACTGCTGTAAATCCACGTCATTCTGTACGTATGGGAGTTTCCTCAGTTGCAGAATGATATAAACCCTGCAGGCAAACATTGGACTTTAAAAGTTTAGCGGAACGTTATTGGTGCCGCGTAAAAGGTGGTGAAAGTTGTATAAGATATCAATTAAAAGGAACGGTAGAAACGCATTTAAGTATTATAGCTGAGGAATATCATCAAAGTCTATAATTAACCGGTCTGCCACTGACCATCGTGCAGGATGAGCGTTCGATCCACTTTTTGCACTACTTCGCGATCGTGGGTCACCATTAAGATCGTCTTTCCCTCCCGAACCAGAAAGCGAAAAAGGCGAAAAACCGCATCGGCCGTTTGTGAATCGAGATTGCCGGTTGGCTCATCGGCCACAATCAAATCGGGATCGTTGGCCAGGGCCCGAGCAATAGCGACCCGCTGCCGCTGCCCGCCGGAAACGGCCGCCGGGGGCTTAAAAGCGTGTTCTCCAATATCCATCTGCTCGAGCAGCTCCATCGCCCGCTCGCGGCGGGCCCGGATTTTGCCGTATTTATTGGCGAAATCCATGGGCATCATGACATTTTCCAGACAGCTCAACATGGGCATCAGCTGAAAGTGTTGGAAAACCACGCCCACTTGCTGGCTCCGCCAACGCGCCGCCGTCTCTTCCGTTAATTGATGGACCGGAAAACCGCCAACCCAAATTTCACCGGCTGTTGGTCGATCTATGCCGGCAATCATGTTTATCAGGGTTGATTTTCCGGCGCCAGATTTACCCTGAATGGCCACAAATTCACCCCGTGATATCGTTAAATCAACCCCTTTGAGGGCCCAAAAAGGACCGGCCGGGGTGGCGTATGCCTTTTCTAAGCCGCTGATCTCGATTAGCTCACCCTCGACACGGGCTGAGGGGAAAACCGGCTGCGGCTGAGGGGAATTGATCTCACCAGCCCCAACCAGCTTCTTAAAACGTTTTATAAACATCCAAATTTGACCTTATTAATCATAAGCCAGCACCTCTCGAATCGTCAGGCGAGAGGCATTTTGCGCGGGTCCCAAACTGGCCAGCACCGCCAATACCAGAAGCGCCCCCAGCCACAATAATGCCCCCACAATCGAATAATGATAATCGAGCGGCATTTGCAGCAGGGCCAGCCCAACCTGGTTGCTAAGCACAACGCTCAGCGGTAGGGAAACCAGAACGCCGATCACCCAGCTGGCCAACCCGATGGCCAACCCTTCGGTCAGGACGATTTTGCGCACCGCGCTGTTTGAGGCCCCTATTGCGCGCAGCACGCCGATTTCCCGGATTCGCTCCAGCACGTTGATGCTCATCGTCGTTGTCAAGCCCAGACCACCGACGACGGCAAGCAATATGGCCATAACGACCAAAAATAAAATGACGATATTAAATCGCAGATAAAATTCGTCCCGCACCCCGTCGGCCGTAGATGTGTTGACCACCTGGTATCCTTCTTCAGAAAAGAATTCGAGCAGCGCAGCTTCCTGCTGCCTTTGATCTCCGGCAATTTTTAGCTGGATGGCGTTGGCCTGCCCAACCGTTCGCGTGGTGTACGTCAGGTATTCATAGTTAACATAAAGTTTAGTGCTGCCATCGGCCGGGGCGGGAACCACCCCTACTAGGGTAAACTCCAGCTCTCGGCCGTTGACTTTGAGCAAAACGGTGTCCCCTATCGAGACCCCCTCTTCTTCTGCCATAAAAAAGGTGTTGGCAACCAGCGCCTGGGTGTCTTCAGGCACGAGCCAGCGCCCCAGCTGGGGGTCTGGATCGATAAAGTCGGTCGCGGCCGGCAGGCCGACCAGCTGAAAACCGCCGCTTTCGGATCCATCGGGCCGTAGACGCCGGGTGCCAAATGTCAACCAGGTTTCGGCCGCTTCAACCTCATCGATCCGGGAAGCTGTGTCCAGAAGCTGAGCAGCTCGATAGGTGCGATTGAGGCGCAATCCGACATCATAATTGTGGTAACGCAAAAAATTATCCAGCGTACCGGCGACGGAATCGCGGACGGTCAAGACGGAAACAAACAGGGCGGTGCCCATCACCAAAATCAGCAGGGTGAGCAGCATCCGCCCCTTGCGTCGAACCGCATTGCGAATCGACAAAATCATCGGCCGCTGCAGCGCCAGGTAGTGCTGCACTTTATTTAGCAATCCTTGAAAACGGTCTTTTTTGACCAACTGCTCATCAAGGCCGGTGCTGCTCAGGGCTTTGTGGGTGGTGATTTTTACGCTGGTAAGAACCGGCCAAAGGGCCGCCCCCAGAGGAATCAGCAAACCTACGGCGACCTGAATGAGAATCACACCTAGAGGGACAGCTTCGTTATTTACGGTGACGTTTAGCAAATCAGTGGCGATGGCCACGGCCGCCCGACCCATCTGAATACCGGCCGGAATGCCGATAAAAAGAGCTACCAATCCATAAAGGACAACCATGATGATATACATGCTCATGATTTGCAGCCGCCGGGCCCCCACCAATTTCATGATGCCGATTTGCTGCATTTGCTGAGTGAGCAGGGCGGTTACCGTATTTATAACCAAAAAACCGGCCAAAAATAGGATGATCCCGCCAAATATAAAGAAGAGGAGAATCAGGGTGGCAATGATGTCTTCAGCCCAATGTTCACCCGGCGGTGGGGTATTGACCGCATAAACTTCCCGGCCGCTGCGCTCAACTTTTTGGCGGACCGCTTCGGTGACGTCCTGAATATGCGACAGGCTGACGGTATTTTCGGCAACGCGAAAGCGAAGCTCGGTGTAGAAAGCCCCTTGCCCTAACTTTTCCAGCGTATCAAAATCGATGTAGGCAAACGCCCGGCCGGTAATGTCGGCGCTGGGCACCTGATTGTCGAAGGCCACACCGGAAATTTTGATGGTTTTAATCAGTCCCCCTGGAAACTCGATCCGCACTTCATCACCCAGCTCCGCTTCCAAATAAGGGAGAGACAGACGTTCGACGACCATCTCCTGTCGGTCCGGAGGCCAATTCCCGGCAACGGGGATGATGCGGTCGAGGGAAATATCGTCATAATCCGCAATGGTGGTCAGAAGAAGGTTGCGCCACTCCCCATCAGGGGTTTGAATCCGGGCCGCTAAACCGCGTCGTCCTTCGGCCGTTTCGATTTCCGGCATGGCCAGGACAGTTTCGACCAGAGCATCGTCAAACGGATCTGTATAAAGAATGGCTGAAGCCACCAGCGCATTTTCGTAATCCGCCTGCAGTTCACGGAGCAGAATCGCCTGGGCGCTGGCGATAAAACCAATGGCAAAGACCCCCACGGCAATGGCCAGGGTCACCAAAATTGTGCGGGCTTTGTGACGCCATAAATCTAATAAAACTTTTCGCCAGCGAATACGCAACATCATTGAATTCTCCACCCCCCAGCCACATTTCTCGGGTAAGAAAGATGACATGTTGTGGACATGGATAACATATCACAAAACAGATTTGATTTCAGTCGGAATGGCTGAAGATTTATGAATAATTCAGTCTAGTCAGCGATTTATTGTTATAATCCAGGCGATGGGATTTCCTAGCTGGACATTGTGGGGCATGGGTATCGCGGCATCGGCCGCGTTACTTTTTGTGATTTTGGCATATTTGGCTCAATCACCGCGTCAGCTTGCCCGCTATCGATGGCTGGCGTTTCGTCTAGCTGGTCGCGGTCGGTCGTTAACCGGCTATGGTCTGGCCAGTCTGCTTGTCGCCCTGGGTTTCTTTTTGGCTGGGATTCCGATCGGAGCTGAGAGCCCTATAGATTCATCCCAGGAAACAGCGGCGATTTTAACCCCTTCGTCACAGCCCCAGGAAACTGTGGGCGACAATACGCCGGAGGCGACCATCGCCCCGATCGCGGAAGACGGTGATCCTGATCAGGATTTGGCAAACACCCCAGAATCCGGATCTTTTGCCCGGCCGCCAACCGCCACGCCTGTGGATGGTGAATCACAATCTGGAGACGATAGTCAGGAGAGTGTGGCCGTCAATACCGCTGAGGGGACGGCCGAATCACCCTCGGCAACACCGCGACCGGTGGCTACCGCCACTCCGTCGCCAACGGCGACCTCATCACCAACCCCAACCGCAACCCCTTCCCCTACCGTTACGCCCACACCGACGTTGACCCCTACGCCGATTTTAGGGGAAACGGCGATCGTCGATACGACCAGCAGCACCTTGTGGGTGCGCCGCACACCGGCCGGAGATCAGCTAGAGCTTGTTTTTAATGGCGATGTAGTCATCTTGGAAAACGAGCAGCAAGCAAGCGGCGGTATTTTGTGGCAGCTGGTGCGGACGGTAAACGGGAATTTAGGGTGGGTGCAGGCGGATTTTTTACTGAATCCTGATGTGCCTGATGAGGACAGTGACGAAAATTAAGTGCCTCACAGTTGAAATTTTTAAATCAGGATGACACGAATTAAAAGGATTTTCTGGTTTAAGCCGAGAAATTCGTGTCATTCGTGAAATCTTGCTTTTAAATTTTGCACTTTGACCCACTTAAGGAGAATACAAAAAGCTTTATTTAACAGCCACGGAATTGCGTCCACGATCGGCTATTAGATTGGACCACTCTTGAAGAGTGGTCCAATCTCGTGAACTAAAAAAAGGGTGCTTCTGCACCCTTTTAAATATTAAAGTAAAGGAATTACTGTCCGGCCGGAATGACCAGAGGCTGCCCGACGTAAATCACGTAGGGTGCCTCGATTTCATTTTTCTCCGCGATTGTCGGCCAGGTGACCCCATAGCGGAGTGAAATCAGGAAAAGCGTTTCCCCTGGGGCAACCACGTGAGTAAACTCAGGAGAAGTTCCAGGCTGATCGGTGGGAATTTTTAACACCTGCCCAGCCTCGATGAAGTTCGGATTAACCAGGCCATTGGCCTCCGCGATCTGGGTCCAATCCAATCCATACTGGAGCCCGATCAAAAAGAGATTGTCCCCAGGCTGAACGACATAAACCGTTTCGTCTGTCGGGGTAGGCGTCACGGCCGGATCGGGTGTTTCCGGTTCGGTTGTGCCGGCATCAGGAATATTGATTTCCTGTCCGACCTGTAGGCTGTTGGGGTTTGCAATATTGTTAAATGTGGCCAGGGTTGTCCATGAAACGCCGTACTGCAGGCCAATGCGGTAGAGGTTTTCCCCGGCCGCAACGATGTGAACCCCTGGTGAGGCGGTCTCTTCAGCTTCAGAGGCGTCACTGCTTTCTTCTTCCGCCTCGTCGTCGGTGGTTTCGGCCGCTTCATCACTTGACTCTTCGCTATCTTCGCTTTCAGCAGCCTGCTCATCGCCGGCTTCATCTTCAGCGGCTTCGTCTTCAGCGGCAGCGTCCTCGGCCGTTTCATCGTCTTGGGGGCGAGGGGTGGTGTCTTCATCGGCCGTTTCCCCTTCTTCTGTGGTGTCCCCTTCGTCAGCAGCTTCGTCCTCCTCTGCGTCAGCCGTGGAGTCGTCGCCTTCAGCAGCGCTGTCTTCGCTGCTGTCATCGGCCGTGCCGTCTTCACTACTGTCATCCGCGGCGCTATCAGCGCTGCTGTCGTCCGTTTCAGCCTCATCAGCTGCTTCATCCTGGCTCGTGTCGGCCTCTCCTCCGTCTGAATCGGCCGCGTCATCGGTTGTTTGATCACCGGTGTCAGCTGTGCCGTCTTCGTCCGTAGTTTCACCGCTATCCAGAACTTGAACATCACCAACATTGGGTGATGGCAGCTCACAGGCTGTCAATCCTAAAGAGACAACCGCAATCATTAACAATAACCAGAATTTACCCCTTAACATGGCTATTACCCTCTACATGTAACGTTTTGGTCAGAATATGTCAACATAATATAGCATGCTTTTATCATTACGTAAAGTTATGGGGGACCATGGTCCTAAGAGGGAGCTGGAGGGGAACCAGCGCTAAAATTAAATGGTTTTGGCCAAATTAGCGGCGGCTCGGGCGATTTCGTGCAGGGTTAATCCCATTTTGGCTGAATCGGTGACCAATGCGGCCAGCGCAGCCTGGCGGTTGATAGGGTAAACAATGATGGCGCCATCATCCCCTTCAATCAGCAGGCGCTTCATTTCTCCTTTTGCCAATCGATCCAGCGTTTGATCTCCAAGGGCAACCAGCGTAGCCGCCATGGCGGCTACCTGTGGGGAGTTGACCGAATCCCGATTGTCTTTGACCCCAGTCGGATAAGCGGCGACGACAAATCCGTCATTGCTCACGATAACCGCCTGGCGAATATCTAAGACTTTCATCGTCAGTCTTTTTAATTGGTCTTCCAGAATATTTATACGATAGACTCTAGCCATTTGATGCTTCTCGGGCGCCCTTTAGACCTCTTTATTAAATGAAGGGGTACAAAAGTTATTCTTGATTTTTATCGAAGAAGCCCAAAAGGCATTATAATAGGCTGGTAATTGGTGTCAAGCAAAGAAGAGGCATGTCATATGGGAAATTTGTTACTTGTACCGAGCCGCAGCGACAAAGTTAAAGCGTGGTTTGTTCATTTGTTTACGGCCAGCGGGGTCATTTGGGCGCTGTTGGGAATGATTGCCGTCATGAATGGTGAATGGCAAACCGCCTTCTTCTGGATGATTATTGCCACCGTTGTGGATGGCGTCGATGGCACCCTGGCGCGTATAGCTCGGGTGAAAGGGGTTCTACCTGAATTTGATGGGGCAATGCTTGACAACATTTTGGATTATTTGACTTACGTCATTTTGCCGGCCCTATTCTTCTATAATCATCCAGCATTGCTACCGGCCGGCTGGCAGCTGTTTGGAGCGGTTCTGATTTCCCTTGCTTCAGCTTACCAATTTTGTCAGGCGGATGCCAAAACGGATGATCACACCTTTAAAGGATTTCCATCTTACTGGAATATCGTGGTGCTATATTTATTTGTGTTGAATCTGAGCCCTTGGTTTAACCTGGGGATGCTTGTGTTTTTAGGGATTATGGTGTTTGTCCCCATTAAATACGCTTACCCATCACGCATGACGAAATGGAAAACCACCACCCTGATTCTCTCCACGATTTGGTCGATTGAGATGCTTCTGGTTGTGTTTCAGCTGCCAAACCCCAATCGCGTGATCGTTTACAGCTCGATGATCTTCGTCATTTACTACGTGGCCATCAGCCTGGCGATCACCTTTGGCAAAGCGGACGTCAAAGCCGTATTTTAATCGAAACTATTTAGGTCTTAAGCTCCTTCCATGGGCTGTGGCTGGTGTCCTCACCAGGCCACCGGCCGGCACGGTCAGAGACCGGCGGGAGCCCCTAAGCAGCTACTTTTAATTATTTGAGCAATAGGGATTTATTACACATTTGTTAAGCCTCCAATTCAATTGGGGGCTTTGCGCGTATATTAATGTGTGTCTGCACACAATTTTTAAAATTATTTTCAGGTTGCAAACTGTTACGAGGCTCTATCATGTTAATCAAGCGAAACGATCCGAATAAGATTCCATCTTCGGAAATCACACCAAAAGATGTTTATTTATCCCGCCGCAAATTTATGACGGGTGGAGCTGCTGTGGCGGCCGCCTCCGTCTTGGCGGCTTGCCGGCCGGCGCGGCCGCCTGAGGCACCTCAGGGTGCGGCACCCAGCGAAGACGTTAGCGAAGCGGTCACGACCGTCTCTGAGATGACTGACGAGCTGGGCAATCCGCTCAATGAATATCAAGATATCATTACCTACAACAATTTTTATGAATTTGCGACGGATAAGGCAGGCCCGGCCCTATTGTCCAAAGATTTTGTCACCTCCCCATGGCAGGTTGAAGTGACCGGCTTAGTCAACAATCCCGGCATTTATGATATGAGCGATTTGCTCTCCAAATTTGATCAAGAGGAGCGAATTTATCGTTTGCGCTGCGTCGAAGCGTGGTCGATGGTCATCCCCTGGAACGGTTTCCCGCTGCGCAAGCTGCTCGACGAGGTTGAACCCACGGCCGAGGCAAAATACGTGCGCTTTGAAACACTCTACGATCCAGATCAAATGCCCGGTCAAAACAGCCGCTGGTATGATTGGCCTTATGTCGAAGGATTAACCGTTGAAGAAGCGATGAACGATTTAACGCTCATGGCGACCGGTATTTACGGGGAGCAGCTGCTGCCGCAAAACGGAGCCCCCATTCGCCTCGTTGTACCGTGGAAATACGGGTTTAAAAGCATCAAGTCGATTGTCAAAATCGAATTAACCGACACGATGCCGATCTCATTATGGATGTCGGCCGCGCCCAACGAATACGGCTTTTTTGCCAACGTCAATCCCAATGTGGCTCATCCGCGCTGGTCTCAGGCCACCGAAAGACGGATCGGAGAAATCGGCCGGCGGGAAACGCTCATGTTCAACGGATATGAGGAACAGGTTGCCGCACTGTATGACGGGGTTGATCTGCGCGAAAATTTTTAGATCGTGATGCGGGAGAAACCCGCTAAAGCATTTCTTTGCGCATCACGAACCAGATAATATCATGACCTTATCACTCAACAAGCTGAACAAAAAACAGCAGCTTCTAGCCCTGCGGATCATCACCCATGTGGGGGCACTGATCCCGCTGATCTGGCTGTATATCGATTACTATACCTATAACCTCGGGGCGGATGAAATCCGGGCGGCGATTCTGCGCACCGGAAAGCCAGCTCTGGTCTTGCTGGTAATTTCTCTGGCCATTACCCCCCTGAACACGCTCTTTGGCTGGAAAATTTTGCTGCCGCTGCGTAAGCCCCTTGGCCTCTACTCCTTTATGTATGTGGCGCTTCACCTGAGTATATTTGCCATCATTGATTACGGGCTGCAGCTGCAGGTGGTATGGGAAGAAATCGTGCTGCGGCGTTACGCTCTGGCCGGTTTTTTCGCCTTTCTGATCCTGCTGCCGCTGGCCCTTACTTCAACCAAATGGGCACAGCGCAAGCTGGGTAAACGATGGAAGAAACTTCACCGGTGGGTGTACCTGGCGGGTCTATTGGCGGTCATCCATTATATTTGGCTGGTCAAACAAAATTACCAGGAGCCCTTGATCTACGCGGCTATATTAATTAGCCTCCTCGCCTTACGCATTCCCTCAATCAAAAAAGCGGTCGCCAGCTGGCGGCGGCAGTTGGTTTATCGTTCAAGCTAGTTGTAAAATAAAATACGTTAATCGTTGATAGACCTCCCCAACCCCCTTTTTATTAATTTAAAAAGGGGGTTGGGTTTGATGGGGTGTTGTTAAACCAACGAAGATCATAAAGGCTGAACGATAATTCAATGTCATCTCCTCTATCGGCAGATCAAGCGTCATCTGTCGCCCTTATCATACTCAACTGGAACGGCCGTGACTTGCTGTATGCCTGCATCGATTCACTGCTTAAATCGGATTACCCTCACTTTCAGATTATCGTGGTTGATAACCACTCTGAAGATGACTCGGTGACGATGTGCCAAACTCATTTCCCGACGGTAACCATCATAGAAAATGAGGAAAATCTAGGGTTTCCAAAAGGAATTAATACAGGTCTGCGTTACGCTTTAAAGCAAAACTTTCAGTGGCTGGTGATGCTCAACAACGACATAACCGTGCCCAGCGATTGGCTGAGCCATCTCATTGGGGGCATGACCGGTGACGACCGTATCGGCATTGGTGGGTGTAAGCTCCTTTATCCGGATGGGCAAACGATCCAGCATGCGGGTGCAGAGCTGCAGCAGCCTCTGGCGTTAAGCCACCACTTTTTTTACCGGGAACATGATGAAGGGCAGGCTGATCAGCTGCGGGATGTCGATTACGTCACCGGGGCCGCGCTCTGTATTCGGCGGGAAACGGCCGAGGAAATTGGTGTACTCGACGAAACCTTCGGCCCTTTTTATTTTGAAGAAGTTGACTACTGTTACCGGGCTCGCGCGGCCGGGTGGCGCGTTGTTTACATTCCTCAGGCGCAGGGAATTCATCATGAATCACAAAGTACCCGGCAGCTGGGAGAAACCCAGCGACGATTCTTTCACCGCAACCGCATTCTTTTTCAAACCAAACACCAATCGGCCGATTTTTTTCAAGACCAATTTGTCCCCGAGGAAAAAGCGTTTTTAGCGAGTCACACTGGGTATTACGATATTTTTCTTCTCCTTCTCGGCTATGAACACGTTTTATGGCAGCTTGAATTAGGGCGGTTCAAATTGGCAGGAAAAAAATCGCGGGGCGCAAAAATTGAGGGGTTGAAAACCTTGGCGAGGCTCGCCCAAAAACTAATTGATGATCCAATGAACCGGCCGCTCGATATGCCACCCAAAATTGAACACCGGCCGTTTATCTCCTCAATGCCCATATTCGGGCCTCTGATTGTGGCGGCAAGGACCCTGCTCAACAATCTGGGACCTCGATGGTACACCCGCCTGATGTTTGATCAACAAGAATTGATCAATCAAGAGATGGCTTTGGAAATCCACGAACTTTACCTGGCCAACCGCCTAAATCGAGAAAAAATCGCCTTACTACAACAGCAAATCATCGATTTACATCGCCATCTCAACAAAAACATAAATGAGGTCAAAGAAGAATGACACTGGTGAGTGCATTTCTCCTGGCCCTGTTCATCATCACGCCAGGGGCGGTTCTATGGCTTGTTTTTGGTCATCATGTGGCTCGGCAAACCGATTTGGCCGAGCAAACCCTGTTGATACTATTGTTAAATTTGATCTTGTTTTCCTGGTTTGGGCTGATTTTGGCCGAATTGGGTCAATTTTCGCTGGCTAACCTAACTTTACTGCTCTACGGCACCGTGGCAATCACGGCCGGCATCGGATTGCGTTCATCAGAGAGGCGCCGGCGGATCGGAGAAAAGTGGCGTCTATACCTTGGCCGGCCGCTGCTGCTGATGGGTGGATGGGTGTTCTTAGGGATTTTGCTATCGTTCATTTATGGCCCACCATCGGATTATGTAGTAGGCGGCCGTGATCACGGCATATACGTAAATACCGGGATTCATATCGCCCGCAGCGGTCAAATATTGATGGTGGATGAGGCGCTGACAGAAGTGCCATCACAAAGTCAGCCGCTGCTCATCAACACCGAAACCCGTCCTTTTCTCCCCGGCTATCCTGGCCCCTGGAGCCACGGTCAACGACTATCGGGCTTGACGATTCGCAGCTTGGAAGATGGCGTGATTAACCCGCATGCGTTTCACCTTTATCCGATCTGGTTTGCTATTTTTTTCGCAGTAGGTGGATTGGATTTACTTTTGTGGCCTACCTTTATTTTCTCTTTTTTGGGGATGTGCTGCGTGTGGGCTGTTGTCCGGAGGTTGTATGGTTCCTGGGTCGCCTGGGGCAGCGTGATTGTCCTGGCATCGAGTACCATCCAAATTTGGTTCAGTGGGTATCCTACGGCTGAAATATTGCTTCAACCCCTTTTTTGGGGCGGTTTGTTTCTTTTTGTACTGTGGCAAACACACGACAGTCGCTTCGCCGCCTTGATGGCCGGCATCCTTTTTGGGTTGATGCATCTGACCAAACTGGATACGGTTTTTGTGCCGCTGGCATTGATGGGATTTATGGGATTGCGCTGGCTAACCGGCCGGCCAACCGGCCGTTTTCCCCTGTTTTTCTGGCTGCCATATGGTGCCTTATTTATCCACACCGCTTTTCATGCCGTCAATATTGCAACCATCTATTTTATCGATCAATCCGTGCGGGTTCTTTTGCCAGACTTTTTAGCCTTGCCCCTGGCTCAAGCGGCTACCGGTCGCTATCAACCGCTCGAGATTACCCAGGCGTTCTGGAGTGAAAACCAGCTTCTGATTGGTGGGGGGATTGTTTCCGTCATAGTTTTTAGCTGGCTCATCATTGTTTTACGTCGCAGAGTGAACAAGCTGATGGGAGGACAGGAGATTTCGCTTTCAGGGTTGCAGCTTATAACGACAGTGCTTATCTCATCGGCCCTTCTGTTTTTGTTTTTGAGCCAAATTTCCCCCTGGACGTTTACTGGTGGCGTAATATTAGAGCAGTTAGGGTGGTATCTTTCCCCTCTCATCATTTTGCTCGGCATCGTAGGAGTGACTATTCGCCTGTGGCAAGCGAACACCTCAAATGAAGCTTTTGTGCTGACGATGATTCTCCTCAACGTTTCCCCCTTTTTCTTCCTTGGAGGAGGTACATCGCTCGATCATTTTTGGGCCATGCGTCGCCTGATGACAATTTTGGCGCCCTCACTGCTTATTTTTAGCGTCATCACAATCGATAGCTTACGGATTCAAATTGCTCCCCATGCGGCCGTTCATCGTCCGGTGACCGGCGCAGGAATTATCATACTCGCCACGATGCTGTGGTTAAGCAGTGTTCGATATATCCGCATTGTTGAAAATGAAGGCTTGCAAGCGCAGCTGTCTGATATCGCGGCCCAAACCGAACCTGGCGATGTTCTGTTGACCGATTTGAGCCGGGTAGGCATCGAAATTGGCACGCCGTTGTGGTTGGTCTTTGATCGACCAACCTATTTGCTTGACGGCGAGCAAAAAAGTGACCCTAACCTCGATTTGGCGATCGCCAGCTGGCAGGCAAACGGCCGATCAGTTTATTGGCTCGATCAAACCAATCATCTGGGTTGGAATGACACACAATCAGCGTATTTGACCAATTACACCGGCACATCCCAATTGAATCAAAATCGCCTCGAAGAAAAAGTCAACGCTGTGCCCAATCAAATCGAAAACGTTCAAACCGCACTTGACTTTTATATCCTTGAACCGGCCACTGAAACCGAGAGCCAAAAACGCCAGCTTTTAACCCTGGCTATTGCTTATGGAGATGACCAATATGTCGCCGGCGGTTTGTATCCTCCGGAGCCGCGACTGGAGCTGGAACCGCGTCGCTGGACGTCTGAGCGGGTCCGATTGATCTTACCGGCCGTGGATCCGGCGCAGGAACTGCTGTTCAATCTGAGTAATCCGCGACCGGCTGATGCCCCCCAGCCACAGGTCCGCGTTTATGTTGAAGATCAGCTGTTGGCCACGCTGCAACCAACAAGGGAAGCGACGATTTACCGGGTTCCCCTAAATGGTGTGTGGAATGATCCGCTAGATGTGGTACTTGAAGTTGAACCGTGGATTCCAGCTTCCACCGGTCACAATCAAGACACGCGGCCGCTGGGCGTTCATCTTTCCTGGGTTAAACTGGTAACAGAGCAAAACAAACGGTGAATATATGACGGAATCTCAACCTCACGACATCAACGTAGAAAAAATTATGGCCGATATCCGCCAGCAGATCGCTTTGGAGGAAGACAAATCGGCCGATCTAACATCCTGGTTAGCCGCATTCCAGGTAAAATTGGCCCTGATAGATGAAGCCAACCAGCAGATGCAGGTTTTGCCCGTACCCCAGCAAAGTGGCGTGCCGATATTTGGGTGGTTCATCGACAAAGCGCGGTCGGCGCTCCATGGATTAATTGTTTTTTACACCAATCAGATGGCGGCCAAGCAAATTCGGGTCAATCGAGAGGTTTTGGCGGCGCTGAATCAGCTCGGCCAAGAGGTTGCCCGGCTTGAGAGTTATGAGCGAAACAGGGATAATAAATAGCCTGCCCCTGGCCTTTGTGACGCCCTGGTATGGGGAAATTCCCGGTGGTGCGGAAACGGAAACTCGGCGCACGGCCGAGCATTTAGCTGCGGCCGGGTTCAAGGTCGAGGTATTAACGACCTGCATACGTGATTTTCATTCAAATTGGGATGAAAACCACCACCGGCCGGGGGAAGTTTTAATCAATGGGGTCCGTGTCCGCCGCTTCGCGGTTGAACCATGCAATCGTTCTCTATTCCAACAGCTTAACTGGCGGGTAACCAACGGCCTGCGTCTGACCGCGGACGAGGCGACATTGTGGGTCGATCACATGATCAACAGCCCCACCCTGCTTGATTTCTTGCAAAAGTACAATGAAACATACCTGTTTTTTTTTATACCTTATCTTTTTACAACGACTATTCAAGGAGTTCACGTCGCCCCCCAGCGGTCATTTATAATCCCTTGTTTGCATGATGAGCCGGCCGCTTACTTGCCGCCGGTTCAACAGGCGCTGCAAACCGCCAGGGGGCTGATTTTTAATGCAAACGCAGAACACCAGCTGTTAAAGAAAATGGGCATACCTGTAGAAAATCAATCCACAATGGTCATAGGAACCGGCATTGATGTCGAAAAACGCGGCCGGGCCGATGCTTTCCGCAAAAAATATAGCCTGACTGATCCATTTATTTTTTATATCGGCCGGCGAGCTGAAGGGAAAAATACGCCGCTGCTTATCTCCTACTGGGCTGATTATGTACGGTCTCACCGGCCGCAGGCAAAATTGGTCCTGGCCGGCTCCGGCACCTTTGCCGTGCCGGAAGATGTGGCCGAGTCAATTGTCGATTTGGGTTTTATCTCTGAAGAAGAGAAAACGAATGCTTATGCGGCTGCCTCTGTAGTTTGCCAGCCATCCGTCAACGAGAGTTTCTCAATTGCCATTATGGATGGATGGGTGCAAGGGAAACCTGCCCTGGTCCACGCCCATTGTCCGGTTACGGTTGAGCATTGCGTGAACAGTAATGGTGGGCTATATTTTGCCAGCTCGGCCGAATTTACCGCCACAGCTGATTTGCTTTTGACCCGATCAACCTTACGCGAGCAGCTTGGTGCAAATGGACGGCACTACGTGGTGAATCATTTCCGCTGGGAAACGATAGTGGCTCATTACAGCCAAATCGTCAATGAGTATACCTATGAACGAAGATAACACCTGGATCAAGCTCAACGATGAAGTGCTTGATGATAAAGAAATCGTCAAAGATTTGGCCCAAAAAGCCGAAAATCGAGAAGAAAAGCTGTCGCCTGGCATCTTAAGCATTCCCCCATTTGGGACCGCCAGCGAAATGCCAAATCCTCCCCTAGACCTGCCTCATTCTTTTGATCTCTACAGCAATTTGAGATTGTTTAACGAGAATTATTATCGGGCTGAGACCCATATCCATTTAGCCGACTCGCCGGCGATTAATATCCCGATTTTTGGGTCAATTTGGAAACGAGTCCGCCAATTTGCTCACAATCTGGTCATTTATTATGTCAACCGCCACATCGCCCATCAAAATCAGATAAACTTTTTGATGACCAACATATTAAACGAATTGACAAGAGAAAACGAGAAATTAAAACGCCAGCTGCGTGAATTGCAGAAATAATCGTCCTGACCCATGTCTCAAAAAGTTTTACATCAGCTGTTGCCGGGTGTGGGCCCCTTTGACGCCGTCACGGATCACGCGATTTTATTAAGATCATGGCTCCAGGAAATAGGATTCCAATCCGTGATTTATGCCGGTCGAATTGAAGAAGGAACTGACGAATTTATTCGCCCCTTAGCTGATTTCCAGTGGCAACCTGAAAACCCCTTTGTCATCTATCATCACTCAATCGGTACCCCCATCGTCGACCGGTTAAAAGAGTGGCAGGCTCGGGTGATCATGATTTATCATAACGTCACCCCTCCAGAATTTTTAGGAAATGTACATCAGATCTTATCGCACACGACCCACTTGGGAAAATCCCAACTCAATGATTTGAAGTTCATGACCGCTCACACTTTTGCGGACTCCCTGTTCAATCAAAAAGAATTGCTGCAGCTAGGTTATCAAAACACCTCCCTACTCAATTTGCCGTTTAACCCGGCGAATTACCAACTCCCTCCGAACCCGCAAATTTTATCATCTAAACCCCCCGGCCCTCATCTCCTATTTGTCGGTCGAATATTTCCCAACAAAAAACAGGGCGATTTAATTAAGCTGCTGGCCTGTTATCAAAAAATTAATCCGCAAGCCCACCTCACTTTGGTCGGCCGGCCGGCCTTGGACTCATATTTTGAGTGGCTTAAACAGCTGGTAATTTATCTCGATTTAGAAGGTTTTGTCTCATTTCCGGGGTTGGTTGAACAGGCTGATTTAATTGCTTACTATCAAACCGCCGATTTATATGTGTCGATGAGTGAACATGAGGGGTTGGGCAAACCCCTGCTCGAAAGTATGTACTTTAATTTACCTATCCTGGCCTACGGCAGTACCGCCGTGCCAGATACCCTGGGTAATGCAGGCGCACTTTTTTATGAAAAAAGGTTTACGCAGCTGGCGGAATTGGTTGATCGAATGATCAACGATCAATCCTTACGTCAAAGGCAGCAGGAACGCCAAAAAATTAGGCTAAATGACTTTCTCGATGTCAATGTCCGCTCCAAATTTATAGAAACCCTAAAGCATATAATCGAGAAGTAAGCGGGCAGTTTACATGAATCAAATTATTCAATCGAAAACCGAGCTTCACCAAATATTGGCAGGGGCCACAGTACATGATGCGGTGTCCGATCATGCCTTTCTCATTCAACAATGGCTTCGTGAATGGGGATTCAAATCTGAAATTTACGCCAGCACCCGAGACGAAAGCGTCATAAATCGAGTCTTGTCAATTTCTCAATTTAAACCAAAAAATGCAGAGGCTTCTGTTATTTATCATCACAGCATTGGGTCTGATATTGTCGATGATTTAAAAAGATGGCAGGCCAAAACGATCCTGGTTTACCATAACATCACGCCACCAGATTTTTTTACCAGGAATGATCCAGATTTAGCCATATTTACCCAAAGAGGAATAAACCAGTTAAAGGAGCTACCTGCGATAACGACCAAGGCCCTGCCGGTTTCGGAATATAATCGTCTCGAATTAATGCCTTATGGGTTTAAAGATATGGTGGTTTTTCCGCTGCCTTTTAAACCGCATGCGTTTAATCTTTCTGAATCTCAGCCCATTATGGACAAGATGGTGAATGAAAAAGGGGATCGACCGCTGCTGTTATTTGTAGGGCGTTTGGCACCCAATAAACGTCAAGAGGATTTGATCAAGCTGCTTCATGCATATCATCAGATTAATCCGAAAGCGCAATTAGCCCTGATCGGCCGCCCGATTTTTCCCAACTACGCCAATTGGCTGAAAAACCTGCTGTCACTTTATGAACTTGAAGGATCGGTCCTGATGCCGGGCCTGGTGTCGCAGGCTGAGCTGGCAGCTTACTACCAAACGGCCGATCTTTACGTGTCAATGAGCGAGCACGAAGGGGTTGGGAAACCGTTTCTTGAAAGCATGTTTTTCGGACTGCCGATCTTAGCTTACAGCGCATCCGGCACACCATACACGATTCAAAATGCCGGCGTCCTGTTTTCAGAAAAACGGTTTGCTGAATTGGCCGAACTGGTGGAATTGATGATTTCAGATCAGCCGTTTAGAGAGCGGCAGATCGCCAGACAAAAAAAGCGTCTTGATGATTTTATGGAAGAAAATGTCAAACGGCAGTTTAAAAAAATCTTGCAGGAACTTGGTTTATTGACTCGATGATTTAGTACTCTGTAACTTAAGCTTTCTTAATTACTTTTGCCGATGAATATTGCAGATTTACAAATAAATGTGGATATGAACCGAATTTCAAAACAGACTCGTCATCCCCGCGCAGGCGGGGATCCATCGGTGGCTATCCAGTGGATTCCCGCTTTCGCGGGAATGACGTTTCCCTATTGGTGTTTGTTTGTCAAAAGTAAAAATTCATCAGCTGCCGCAGAAAATTACTAGAAATAAGAAGTAAGAAATAGTTCTGTTAAGAGTATTAAGTGGATCACAAAAATTTTATAAAAAACAGCTGGGTGTTGATTATTAAATCACACCCAGCTGTTTTTGATGATTTGGTAAGGTCTGGAACACAGTCAATGTGAAAACCAGACCCGTCACCCACTAATTAATCCGCGTAATGCGTCCTTCGCCCCCTTCGGGGTAATCGGCCGCAGTGATCAAGCCGCCCAACTCATCAACGATGAAATTGAACAGCGCCCGCTGGTACGTCGTGCCAATCGAGGTATAGGGGGCACCGCGGAAGGGGTATTGATCCCCTCCTGCAGCCAGGAAATTAGCCGTGGCGATATTGATCGCCGGGGCACCGGCCACAACCGCCCCACCGGAAACGATCGGCGTGCCATCGTCCAGGGTAATCTCCAGGACGCGGTTGCCGGCCGTCACCACGTTGCCATCGCCATCGAGGACCTGCGCCGTTCCGGCCGCATCGTACACCATGGTGAACCCGGCAATTTGGGCAAACCGGCCGGAAGCGGTTTCAACCTGAGAAACCGCATTCTCCATGATTTCCTTAAATTGCTCGGCCGGAATATCCTCTACAACCACGACAAAGTTCGCAAATGGGGCAATATCAAACGTCGTCAGCTCGGTGATGTCGCCGGCCGGGATGAGATTATTGTTGCGGATACCACCGCCATTTTGCAAAGCAACATCGGGGACGTTAACCCCAAACGCGGCCGCTTCCTGCGCTGCTTGCCACAGCAGCGCATCTGCCAGCAGGTTACCTTCGTTGGTTTCCTCAGTGCGAACTCCGGGGTTGCGCCGTCCTTCAAGGGCCACTTCCGATGTACCGATGACGTTGGTAGCCAGGTTGTCGAGATACAGCTGAACCGGATCGACCACCAAAGACTGGATCACCGGATCTGGCGCAACGGCATCAGGATTGGCGCCGCCGGCCACGCGAATCAGACCGCTGTCGTCACCAATGGCGGTGACGCGACCCATTTTGTCAAAGATGATCTGAAGCTGGCCCACGTATTTGTAATCGCCAGGGGTGGTCACGACGGGAATGGTCGTACCATCTTTACCCAGGGCGATAAGCGGATAGGGGCCAAACGGCGAATCATCTCCCGGAACCAGGACATCGCCGTCATTGGCCAGCAGTTCATCACCACCACCGGCAATCATCACGTCAACCCCGGTTAACGCGCCGGCCAGGGCCAAATCTTCGTCTACTCCCTGCAAATGGGAGATGACCACAATTTTGTCTACACCGGCCGCGGTCAGGTCATCAATTTCAGCCTGAATCGCGCCAGCTACATCCGGGTCAACGACGACGTTGCGCGGACCGGAAATAAACGGCAGCTCGGGAGTTGTGGCCCCCACCACGCCAATCTGAGTGCCATTCTCGTAGATAACGGTGCTTTTGACGATATCCTCTGAATCAACAAACGCCTGCAAATTCGGTTCACCCGTAAAGTTCAGGTTTGCAGAGACAAAGGGGAATGCCCCATCGATACCTTCGATAAAATTGGCCAGCACATCAGGGCCAAAGTCAAATTCGTGGTTGCCGATAGCCATGGCGTCATAGCCGATCAGCCGGACGGCCGTTGAATCGTAATAAGGCACCCCTTTTTCCAAACTGGCGATAAACTCCGGTCCGGCCAGGAAGTTATCCCCAGAAGATAAGAGAACGACCCCTTTTGGATTGCGGCGGGTGCTGCCTTCAACCGCCTCATCACGCAAATCGTTGACCAGTGTCGTGAAGCGAGCCACGCCACCAAAATCCTCGAGTCCGGTTCCGGCGTTCACCAATTGGGATTCACCATCATTGTTGTGCAAAATTGTCAGCGTGAACCCCACGTTTGATCGAAAGCGGAAGCGTCCTTCCAGCGGATCGTGGTCTGATGCATGCAGGGTCGTGGTGGGATCTGCACCCAAAACGGCCGGATAACTGGTATTAAAGTGCAGGAAGTTGGCGCTTTTCGCGATCTTGCCAAGCGCCGGGCTGACCAGCATATGGTCGAGCACCTGGCTGTTGGCGTCAAAGACAAAGCTAAACAGCTCGTCAGGGCGCTCGAGGTCAATCATCGGGAAGAGCGGCACTTCACCGGGTCCACCTTCAAGGATGGCCACCGGATGATCCGGCCCCTCACCGGGCTCATCAAATTGGAAGTCGTTGAGGTCACCGGTCACCATGACCATGGCATGGGGATCTGCATCCAGGATGATGTTGACGAAGTCACGCACAACGCGGGCCTGGGCCTTACGCTGTACTTCAGAGATCCGAATTGGCGGTTGGTTGACGCCAAAGAGCGGATCGTCCCCTCGCTTGCTTTTGAAGTGGTTGCCAACAATGGTGACCTGGTTGCCATCAATGTCAAACACACCAACCAGCGGTTCACGGCCGGGGCTGGGGCTTGTGGGGCCAAAGGCCGCTGAAACCCCCGGCACGATGTCATCGGTGAGCTGATAGCCATTGAGTAAGCTAACTCGATCGGTATCCCACATAAAGCCCACTTCGATACCGCGGCCGTCACTCGTTTCTTCGGAGTAAACTTCATAAGAAGTACCGGCAGCCGCATTAACCCGGTCCGCCAATTCACCTAGAATTTCGGTGTTTTCCACTTCCTGGACCACGATAATGGCCGGGGTTCGAAGCTCAAACTCAATTGACAGAGCCAGCTTGGTGAGCTGGATTTCCAAATCTTCCGGTGAAGGGGTGCTCCCCTGATCATCCTTATCAGGATTGTCAATCAAGTCAAAGAGATTGGCCACGTTATACGTGGTGATGGCCGTATTTCCTTTGGGCCCCTGTCTTCTGCTGACCGGGTAATCCGGCAGCTCACGGGTGATGGTCGTGTATTCGGCTGGCTGAAGCTTAAACATGCCAAAGCTGTAATCAACCACGCCGACAAAATTTCGGACGTTGTCGCCAGGACGGACGATAATGGGGTCAGAAATAGTAGCATCGTCGACCAAAATTCGCTCTGGATTGTAATCCACTGAGCCATCGCCGTTGTACCCGTAGATAATAAACTGCTTCATGCGTCGGGAGTAGCCGGAATAAACGCTTAAGTCGGCCGGCACAACCATCCCAAATTCGCCAAAGCGGGTGGTGGGAGCAATCACCTTGCCTCGTCTAACCGAAACGAGCATCCCTTCCAGCGGTTCCCACACATATTCAATCGCCTGCGGAATCTGCTCGCTGGGCAATCCACCAAACGGCCACTGTTTGGCCAAATTGACCGCCTTTGGCAGTTCATTTCCGCTGGAGATGATGGTCATGGCCTCCGGGTTGTTTAAACGGGTTTTTGGCAAATCGGTACCAAACTGCTGTTCCTCAACGGTTGCCGTGATTTCAATATAATCGCCAACTTCTGGCATAGGAGACAGCCGATCCCGGTCATCTACAAAAATGCCGTCTGACGTTAAATCGTCGTGATCGCCGTCAGGGTCCTGGATCCACATATCGCGGCCGTTGTCGGTAATCAGGGTGACAATACCGGAGGTGGTAACCAACGCCCCATCATAAATTGAAAATTGATCCCGCCCCTGAATTTCAGGAATGGTTAATTCGAGGGGAGCACAGCCGTCCAAAGAAGGGCTGGCAGTCGGGGTATTGTCCGAGCCAAGATTAAAGTCGCTAATAACCCAGTCGGCAGCCGTATCGGTGTCAACCCCGTCGGCTACCCGGCGCACACCGGCCGGGAAAAATGACCCGTCCGGGCCAATGACCGGCGCACCAAAGAAAAAGGTATCGCCACTGTCCCCATCGTTTAGACCCACAGCATCAACCACAACCTCTGACCCGGTAACCAACCCGCCCGAAATGGACGCGGTTTCAACCAAAGCCGTTGTTAGCGAGCTGTTTTCGAAAAAGTTGTTGGCAACTGCCAAATTCGGGGTAACGCCATAATTATTGGGTAATCCACTGCAGTTACCAATCAGGAAAAACCCATTCTCCCCAATGACGTGAAACGGTAGAAAATCAATCTGACGATCGATGGCTCCCGGGCCAAACGCATCACTCTCCACAACAATCAAGCTGTAGCCTGCCAGCGACGTCCCCGGTGTCCCGTACAGTTCTACAAACTCTGTATCATCGGTGCCCGTGTGACTGGCATACACCTCATTAATCACAGCTGGTTCGGCAGCGACGGCGATGGATGAACCACTCACCACGGCCAAAACCAACAAGGCAACAACCATCATGAACAATTGATAGATTGTTTTGCGGTTTACTTTGTCAATCATTGTTCCTCCACAAACAAGTAAGGTTGCATGGGCAGAAAACTACCCACATAAATATATAGACTCAATCGAAACAAACTGATTAAGTTGGATGGCACGGACTCCCATTTAGCGCCTGATTCATAAAAACCCATCTCAATTAAGGGATATAGAGGGCTTCTAATAAACCTCAAATAACCAAAAGTAATATGCATTATAGTACCACAGTCCTTTTATTCTGTATACTGACAAGGGGTATTAAAGGACGATTACAAAATCGTAAGCAATTGGGGTTAACAGCCATGCAACAATTTGTAAACAGCTTGTTAAGAGATTGGTTACTCTGTAGCGGGGAAGTATCGGGCGTTACACGAACCTATCCAGGATTTTTATAGCAACCGCGTTTTCCAGGCGCTATGACAACTCTTTGAAGGACTTTTGTACCATAGGACGAAATTCCGACGGACAAAAGTGTACATGCAGCAGGTAATATAGAGAACAACTTTTCGAGGCGTTGGTAGATAAAATGTTGTAATAGTCTGTGCGTCCTGGAAATTACACAATGCTTATGTTAAAAAAGAAAAATGTGATCAATTCACTTTCGAAATTTAAACAATTTTTTATTTTTATACTTCTCGTGGGGGGGGTGTTAATTGGTGTTGGCTTGGCAACCAAAACGGCCGCAGCCGCACAGCAAACGGCAAAGTGGCGTAAGGCGCTGCCGGGGAATGCCCAAACGAGTTCACCAGTTCTAGAAGACATCAATAATGACGGCCGTCAGGATGTTGTTGTCGGGACCGATAACGGTTGGGTGATCGCTTTTTCGCACAGCGGCACTGAATTATGGCGCCGCAATCTGGCTCCGTTTTATGGAGTTAGTAGCCAGCTTGTATTTGGGTCTATCACGGCAGCAGATATTGACAACAATGGGGATATGGAAATTATTGTGCCCACAGGGGATGCAGGCAGCAGCGTCTGCTATCCTGGAGGGATTATGGTTCTCGACCACAACGGCAACAAGGCCAGCGGTTCATGGCCCTATTTGACCGTTGATCAGGGTGTCCCTCCTTCTGGATGTCCAGATGGGGTGTTGGGCACCCCCGCAGCCGGAGATATTGATGGAAATGGGGATTTGGAAATCATCTTTGGTTCAGCTGACAAACGAATTTACGCCCTTCATCATGACGGATCTTTGGTCAACGGATTTCCTCCAAACAGCTATCTAGCGTTTCGCTTTCCTACCTGGAGTGACCTTCAGGGAAAAACGGCTGACACCATTTGGTCGAGTGTGTCATTGGGTGATATCGACAACGATGGCTTTTTAGATATCCTGACCGGAGCCGATGAAGGAAATTTCGGGAAAGATTGGGGAGGTGAAACAATTGGCTGGTATTGTCCATACACGTACTGGTCGACAGAATACTGTGGTGGAACCCTTCAGGTCATCAATCGCTTTGGCACCCCCACTCAAGGAAATATTTTAAACGGTGGTCGCTATCCAATTTTGAATTGGGAAATCATTCAATCTACCCCGGCAATTGCCGACTTAAATGGTGACGGCACGCTCGATTTTGTATACGGCACCGGCACATTTTACTCAGATCGGACAACTAATCCGTACGCCAATCGCATACGCGCCATCGATGGAGCTACCGGTCGGGATTTGGCCGGCTGGGATAACTCGGGCGTGGCCGCCTTTTGGGGGAAAGGTCGGGTCACCGGCAGCCCCACTCCATCATCTCCCGCCGTCGGGGATATGGATGGGGATGGAGATCTTGAAGTTGCCATTCTCGGAACGGACAAAAAGGTTTATGCATTCCACCACAATGGTTCCCCGGTAGCTGGATTTCCGGTCACGGCCGTGGCCCGCACGATGACAACCAATTTTGGCGTCTATCAAAATATCGTCATGGGTGATTACGATGGCGACTCAGATATGGAATTGTTTCTGACGATTGGATCGGATATTGCCATTATTAACGGCAATGGCAGTCATCTCACCGATACCGGTTCTAACGGCAACAAGCCCTCGTACGTCGCCGCCAGTGGGGCCATCAACTCCCCTGCTTTGGGAGATCTTGACAACAACGGGAAGCTGGATTTGGTGCGCGCCACGACGGAACTCGTCGTATGGGAGCTGCCAAATTCGTCAAATCGGGCAGACTGGCCGCAATATAAAAACAACGCCGCCCGAGAAGGACGTCTCTCAATGGGAGCCATGACCTTGTCAAGCGACGTGATTACTAAGCTGGTTGAAAGCAACTCCGGTACGGTTTCTTCTACCTTTACGATTAATAACCCTGGGAGTCAATCGATTTCCTGGTCAATTAATACATCCGCTCTAGCCGGCGGCGTTTCCATCAATAAGAATTCAGGAACATTGGATCCGGGTGAATCTACAATCGTTCAGGTGTTTATCAACACCAATTCGCGGGCTGTCGGGTCATATGGGCTCGGATCAATGACGGTCGCGGCTGAAACAGGTGGGACAGATGTTCCGGGTAGCCCACAGGATATCGACGTGGTGCTCCTGATCGCCAACGACCTATTTACGACTTTTGTGCCGATAATTGCTCGTTAGTGTCGATCCGAACGATCCCTAAAGGGTAGATCAGCAAAATTAAGCAAAAACAGCGTTCCTTGATATTAAGGGACGCTGTTTTTTTTCTCTTGAACAGGTATCATCCTGACATGCGCATCTTGCATTTGGTTCACCGCTATTATCCGGCAGTTGGCGGCACGGAACGGATGATCGGCCGAATTTCTGAAGCGTTAACAACGGCCGGCCACTCGGTCACCGTCGCCACCAGCAGCGCTATCGATTTTGATTCGGTTTGGCGGCGGGCGGGTCAACAAGTCAACGAGCCACATCAGGTCCATAACGGGGTTGATATACGCTATTTTGCGGCTCGCTATTTGCCATTTGCCCGGTGGTCGTATCCGGCCGTACGCCTCCTTGGTGGCGGTCTGGGCCGGTTTCGCGTCACCCGGCCGCTGGCGTACAAGATGGCCAGATTAACCCCCTGGCTGCCCGCATTAGCAGATTGGCTCAAGTCAAACGCAGGATGTGGTCAATTTGATGTTGTCGCGGCTATGGGGGTTACGTTTGAAGGGGTTATCGCCACCGGGGTTTCATTTGCGCAGCGGGAAAATATCCCCATCATTATTTATCCGCTGCTTCACCTGGGAGCGGATTCCAAACCCGGTACCGATCCCCTAAGCAGATTTTATACGCTTCCCCATCAGCTTGGCCTGATCTCCGAAGCCGATGCGGTTATCGCCACCTCTCAAACTGAAGCTGATTTTCTGATAAAGGCCGGGATCGCGGGCGACAAGATAACTGCGGTAGGGCCGGGGATTGATCCGCATGAAGTTCGCGGAGGTGACGGTGAGCGTTTACGACAGCGGCTCGGTCTCAAAACTCAAACCCCGATTATCCTGGCCCTGGGATCACAAACGGCCGATAAGGGATTTGTCGATATCATTCACGCTTTAACCCAGGTGTGGTCGAGTAATCAGGCCGCCCATCTGATATTTGCCGGGGCACCCTCCCCCCTTGTCGAACGTCAAATTGAGGCGGTACCCACCCCCTTTCGGCAAAACTTGACCCAAATGGGTCAAGTTGATGATCCTACTCGCCGCGATTTACTGGCCGCGGCCGATATTTTTTGCCTGCCTTCGCGGACTGAATCATTTGGGATCGTGTATTTGGAGGCGTGGCTGTATCGGAAACCGGTCGTTGCCGCCCGCACGTGGGGAGTGGCTGGAGATGTTGTAGTAGACGGCCAGGACGGTCTGATTGTGCCTTTCGGGGATCCGGAGCAACTGGCGCAGGCGCTTCTTACGCTGCTTGATGATTCGAGCTTGCGGGAAAAATTGGGGCTGGCCGGGTATAAAAAAACGATGTCAAATCATACGTGGGCGGTCAAAATGCCACGCATTACGGCGGTTTACGAGCACTTTGCATCGCGGGGGTCTCGGTGAACATCATTTTTGTTTCCCCACGCTATTTACCGGCCGTGGGCGGGGCTGAAGTCTATCTGGCGACCCTTGCGGAGTACCTGGCGCAAAAAGGACATCAGGTCACCGTGGCCACCACCACCGCACTAGATATTCACGCCTTTTGGGATCGTCGCGGCCGGCTGCTTGACCGTCAACAGGAAGAAATCAATGGGGTGCAGGTACGGAGGTTTCCGCTCCATCCGCTGCCGGGAACCCCACTCTCTTATCGGGCGCTGCGACGAGGTTTGTGGCTGCTCTCTCGCCTGAAACTATTCCCGCGGCTGGCTCGTCAACTGGCTAAGTTAACTCCCTCTGTCCCGGCCCTCGGAAAATGGCTGATTAACCAGGGCGGAGCGGCCGACGTGATTTGCGCCCTCAACATCACCTACGAAGGGTTGATGCTAACTGCTGGGGAAGCAGCCAGGCAACACCGCTGCCCCTTTGTCGTCATCCCCTTCACCCATCTGGGTGCGGGCAGGCGGCCGGGGGCCGATTCGATTGGCCTTTTTTACACGATGCGGCAGCAAATCAAAGCGGTTACTGCGGCCGATTTCCTGATTGGTCAAACACCGGCCGAAGTTGATTTTTATGCAGCCCATCAATTTTCTCGCGATCGGGCGCTGGTAGCCGGTCCGGGAATCTTCCCTTCTCAAATGATGGGAGGAAATGCCAACCGCGCCCGCGCCCGCTGGAATTTGTCCCGGCCGGTTGTTCTTTCACTGGGGGCGGCCTCCGTTGACAAAGGAAGTATTGACGCGGTCCATGCCGCATTGAGGTTGTGGGGGAATGGGGTCGATTTTGAGCTGGTGATAGCGGGATCACCGGCGGCCGATTTTGAGGCAGCTCTGCCTGCCGAAGCTCATCAAGAGATCAGATTCAAACAGCTCGGTCCGGTTTCAGGTGAAGAAAAAAAAGATTTACTGGCCGCCTCGGCCATGCTGGTCATGCCCTCACGGGTTGACTCGTTTGGCATCGTTTATTTGGAAGCGTGGCTGTACGACCGGCCGGTCATTGGGGCAAAATCGTGGGGCATCACCGACGTCATTCAAGATGGCACTAACGGCCTGCTCGTGCCTTTTGGGGATATCGATCAACTGGCTCAGGCGATTTTTACGCTTTTAACCCAACCGGATTATGCCCATCAGCTGGGGGAAAATGGGCACCAAAACGTCTTAAAAAACCATACCTGGGAGAAAAAACTGCCTCAGATCGAGCGTGCTTTTTTGCATATAAATCATCACGGGATAATTCGGAGGGGCACGTGAAAATTTGGCATCTGGTTCATCAATATTTACCGGAAAAAATCGGGGGAACCGAGCTGTATACGCAGGCTACGGCCGCTGCTCAGGCAAAGTTGGGTCACCAAGTGGTTATTATCACCCCATCCTCTCAGGCCACGGCCTGGCCAAAAACTGAAATCAAAGACGACCAAGATCGTGCTGAGCCCATCGTCTTCCGGTTCCCCATGGGCCAGCGATCCCCTCTACAAGTTTTTTTTGCCAGCTGGCGCTCTCACGCGCCGTTTGAAAATTGGTTTTCCCAGATGTTGACGGCCGATCCACCCGACATTATTCATCTGCAACATTTGCTGGGGTTGCCGCTGAATATCGTTGGTATGATAAAGAAGCACCAAATTCCATACGTCATTACCCTACACGATTACTGGTTTATCTGCCCCAATGCCCAGCTAATAACCAACACCGATCGCCAAATTTGTGCGGGACCGGCCGCTGATTTTAGCAACTGTGGCCGCTGTTTACTGGCCCGAGGTGGATTGCCGGCACCGCAGATGCTTGGGCGGGTAACCGGCCGCATTGTAGCCAATCGCTCGCACCGTCTCCGGCCGATCCTCGATCATGCCCACCGGCTCATCGCCCCCACACATTTTGTCAAAAACGAATTTATGCGCGCGGGGATGATACAACATCCTGAAAAATGTGTTGTTTTACCACATGGGATTGAATTCCCGGCCGAAATTGATCTTCCGGGCTCAGAAGAAGAGAACGGCTTTCGCGTGGCCTATATTGGCGGTCTGTCCGAACAGAAGGGGGTTCACATCCTCATAGAAGCGTTCAACAGGCTTCCGCCGGCGGCCCAGCTCGATATTTATGGGGACGAGACGGCATTTCCGGATTATGTGGAAACCCTAAAAGGGCTGGCAGCTCATCCGGGAATCACCTTCCGAGGTCGCGTACCTCATGAAGAAGTTTGGGGAATTTTTCGAAGATCGTCGGTATCAGTTGTGCCCACGCTGTGGTATGAAACCTTTTCTTTTATCGTAGATGAATCGATGGCGGTGGGAACCCCGGTTATCGCCTCCGACATCGGGGTTTTCCCGGAAAAAATTCGGCCGGGCGTTGATGGGCAGCTTGTTAAAATCGGCGATATCGATCATTGGTACAAAACGCTTAATGAACTTTTTCAAAATCCGGATTTGGTTGACCGGCTGAGCCGGCAAATAATTCCCCCTCTTACCCAGCAAAACCATACGAAACAGCTACTCAATCTCTACGAAGTGGATTAATTTTTTCCCAGGGGGTTGTCACCCAAATTAGGTGCTCTATAATCTCCAAACCATTATGACACGATCAAACTCTCGCCTTTCAGAGGTTGAATTTGTTTCAACTCCTGAATCAAAAGTCAAGTTTATTTATCGGCTGCGCGAACTATATCATTATCGTTTTCTGTTGATCAATTTGGTCCGCCGCGATTTAAAAGTTCGTTACAAAGGATCAGCTCTTGGCGTATTGTGGACCATTCTGAATCCTTTGTTCATGATGTTGGTCTTCACCGTCATTTTTCAAGTGGCTTTCGGCCGGGGAGATATCCGCCAATACTCGGTGTTTTTTCTGGTTGGATTAATTCCCTGGCAGTTTTTTAGCGGAGCGGTAGTCACCGGAACCAATTCGATCACCAGCAGCGCATCGATATTGCGCAAGGTCTACTTCCCCCGTGAAATGCTGCCAATATCGGCCGTTCTTTCCCACCTGGTCAACTTTGGCTACGCCTTTATCGTGCTTGTCGTCTTTTTGTATTTTTCCGGTTTGGGGATCACCGTTCACGCTGGATGGCTTCCCCTGCTGTTAATCACCCAAATCCTTTTTTCAATGGGCCTGGTGCTGTTTTTAAGCGCCTTGAACGTCTATTATCGGGATGTCTTAATGATTATGGATGTTCTGATGCTGGCCTGGTTTTTCTTAACGCCGATAATGTATCCTCTCGACCTGTTTGGATCGTCTCAAACAATTTTGGGGATCACCTTCGATCCGGCGCAGGTGATGCGCTGGATCAACCCGATGGCCTCAATCATAGATGGGTATCGGACGGTGTTGTGGGGCACGATGTCCAGCACGGGGCCGGCGTCCATGTTTTTCCCATATCTTTATCGTACTTTTATTACATCACTGCTCGTTTTTGTTTTTGGATATTGGTTCTTTTTAAAAACAGAGGGGACCTTTGGGGAAAATTTGTAGGGGCAATCGTTGCTTCTTTTTCACATTTGATGCCGAGTTGATGGTAAAATTGTCCATAAACATAAATTTGACAATCAAGAGATGACCGATTGTTCACCAACCGGTATTAAATTAAATGACTGTCAAATATGCGGGCGGAAATTCAGCAGCTACATGAAGCGAACAAAAAACGTAAATCGTACAAAACGGTGGTTGGGGCGTCTGGGAGGGGCCTTAACCTTGGCCTTTCTGATTATTGGAGGATTATTTTGGTTGAATTTATCTGCCAATGAATCGGAGGTCGTGTTACCTACTTTTGCCGCTCAAGCAGCTGCCCCTCCCGCACAGGAAACAACCCCCTCTCCTGAAGATGAATCAACTGAAATCAACGCTATTAAGTCAACTTTTACCCCCATCCCGACGATAACCAATACGCCACCACCGGGGGCAACGGCTACGCCGGAAGCCACCCCTACCCCGATAGCTTCACCAACCCCCACAAGTGTTCCCCAACCCACGGTGGGGCTTGAAACGTATAAACCGACGGAACCAACGCCGTTTCCGGCCGCGACACCGGTTGAGTCTATTGATTTGCCAAACGGGGTCACCAATATCTTATTAATCGGTGGCGATGCCATCTCAGACAAAGATCAGCCAGGCACAGAGCGAACCGACTCCATTGTCATCGTTTCAATTAATCGAGAGTTGGGGACCGCTTCCATGCTTTCAGTTCCCCGAGATTTGTACCTGTATATTCCTGGCTGGATCGAATCGCGGATTAATACCGCTTATGCCCACGGCAATGCGGTTAAATATCCTGGAGGCGGGGTAAAGCTCCTAAAAGATACGATACTCTACAACTTTGGTATTCCGATTCACTATTACGCCAAAGTGGATTTTGCCGGGTTTGAGCAAATTGTTGATGCGATTGGCGGGATTGAAATTATCAACAGCTGCAATTTAAGGGATTGGCAGCTAAAAGAGCCAGGACTGGATATCAACATCGAGGAAAATTGGGTCATGGTGACGTTGGAGCCCGGCGTCCATGAAATGGGTGGATTTGAAGCGTTATGGTACGCTCGTTCGCGGCGCACGACGAGTGATTTTGACCGCGGCCGGCGCCAGCAGCAGGTATTGCAGGCGATTTTTAACAAAGCGGTTGATCTCGACTTACTGACCCAACTCCCTACCTTATGGGCAGCGTATCAGGATACAGTTGAAACCGATATGGATATGGGGAAAATGCTTCAGCTGGCGGCCGTGGCCCCCCTGGTCAGAGAAAATGGGATTCAGCATCTTTATCTCACTCAAGGGGAAATTGAATATCGCACCCTGGAGGGAGGGACCGAGGTGCTGGGACTTAATCCTACGATAGCACCCAAAACGTTTGAGCAGCTTTATCAGGTGCCCGATTTAAACCGCAGCGCACGGCAGCCGTTGACGATTGAGATTATCAACCGCAGCGGCCGCCCCGATGTGGGTTATATCGCGGCCGATACCGCCAACTGGTTTGGTTTTGACGCCACCGTCATTCAGTTTGAGGGGCCTACAGCCGCAACGACAACCATCGATTATCACAAAGCCTCGTTAAAGGGGTCATACGACTGGTTGGTGAGTTGGGTCTTTGGAGTGAATCAGGGGGCTATTGAAGTTGATCCCGATAGTGAAGCGGCATATTTGTACCAGGTGACGTTGGGCGAGGATTATCGAACCTGTCGTAATCCGCTGTATGCGCCACGGCCGTAAAACTGTCTACTCCAGCGGGACTTCCAGTTCAACAAGCCCGAGCTGTTTTGCCTCTCCATCTGCCACGCTAATCACCATAAACGCACCATCACTTTCAGAGATCGGCAGTTTAGCAAAACCCAGATCGGCCACCAATCCATACTCTCCTGCTGGAACCCCTTCAAAAATAAAGACACCGGTTGGAAAAATGGTGGCTTCATACGTATCACCGGCCGCTAACATCGACAATTCACCATTACTGTCTCTCAGGAACTCTCCTAAAACAAGCGAAACCGGTTGGATCGGCGTAAAAGAATCCTCTCCGATTCTCGAAACCAGGGTCCCCCCGATGCTGGCTAATCCAGGGGCCGGATCCGGCAAATCAACCGGCGAAGACACTTCACTACTGTCCAGCTGGGGCAGATCAGATGTGGGTGCAGGATAGGCAGCCTGATCGGCCTGGTTATCCGCAGGTGCGGGATATCCTTCTTCATTTGTTGATGGCCGCGGTGGTTCAACTGTTAGGTTTGGATCAACGGTAATCGCAATATCAATTTCCGGTGTATCAACTGGTTCGCTTGAACATCCTATTATTAACAGCCCGACCAGGCTGGCGATCATCATTATTTTTTTCATAATTTATTGGAGATTTAATGGATAAAAGCAACGGCTGCCGCAATGGGGATTCCATTGCGGCAGCCATATTAAAATTCAAGTTAAGTTAGCAATCAAAATTATTCTGCGAAACCACCATAGGTCAGGAAGGTATCGCCAGGTGACGCAGTGCCCAATTCATTCACGACACCGACAATCAACCCACCGGTGCTGGTACACGAGGCGCTGCCTACGAAGCCGGCTTCATTGTGACCTAACTGATTGTGATTGAAAGCTTCGCTCGGGGACAGGGAGAAGTTCAGGTCCGCTCCCGGAGTTTTCCCGTTGCTGCTTACGAAAGAACAGTTAACGGTGACGTTGGTGTTGCTTACATTTTGAACATTGATACTGGTGAAGTAGCCAAAGTTCTGATCCATGATCAGCGGGAAGGTCACTTTGTTTCCACCCGTGGTCGGATCGATAGCGTTGTAAGCTGAACCTTTGTCATTGAAGTTTGATTGGTTGACGACAGCTACCAGGTTTTGGCTGGCGGTATTCGCCGTCACGGAAGCACCACCAACAAAGGTTTGGTTCCAAATACACGAGTCTTGGGCACCAAATGTTTGAGAGGCGCCAGCCGCAATCGTCTTTGTTTGAGAACAGTCGGTACCAGATGCACCAGCGGTGTAAGAAATAGTTACACTCGTTGATGATCCACCGGTATTCTGAACCTGGATACCGGTGAAGTAAGCAAAGTTATTGCTCATCACCAGGGGCATTACCGCAGATGTCGATCCATCGGTGATAAATCCATCATAGGCCAAGATCTGGCTTGGACCGGCCTGGACGACGGTGGCCACGACGGGCTGTGAGGAGGAAATTGTAGCAGCGCCCACAAAGAATGATCCTAAGCAGGAGTACGTTGACTGATCAAACGTTGCCGCAGCACCAGGCTTAATGGTTGCTGTTTGATCACAGGAAGGCTGTCCACTGTAGCTAATTGTGACGTTAGCATCTGTGGTGCTGGTGTTCTGAACATTGAACCAGGTATCAAAACCGAAGTTGCCCCGCATAATCAAAGGAAGATTAACCGAGGTGGAACCAGCAGAAAAGCTTTCGTAGCTAGCGCCAAAAGTCAGGCTGTCAGCATGGATATTGGAGATGGCCACGACAGGCTGATCGGAACTAACAACCACAGAGCCATTAAAACCAGCGCTGGCACCCAAAGTATTCCGGAAGTAAGTTTTTGAACCATTCCCGGGAATCGTGTCGCTTACTTCGCTATTAACCGTGCCGTCCTGATTGTAAAAAGTCATAACAACATTTGCGGTTGTTGATGACTGATTGGCCAGCTGAAAGCTGGTCTCATAAGATTGAGGTTTGGCACTAGCAATTGACGCCATTAAAAGGGTCATTAGCAAAGTACCCAAAATAAAGGTGAACTTTCTCATAATAATTGCACTCCTACTAAAATTGAATCGTTCATTTCTACCGATTATAGGTCATCTTATCTGCTATCGAAATAACCCTTTTGTAGTAGAAAAGGGCAAAAAAGGGATTAATTCTCTGTTTATATGGGGTATTAATCAATTTATGTAAACTTTTTTCGGCTTACAACCAGAATGAAGCCAGCGCTGTACTCAATTCCCCCCCCATCCAGGTAATTCGCGAAATGAGGGCAACCAGGATAGCAATGGGCGGTGGGACAATAAGAGACAGCAAGAACACAAGGGACACATCACGAACGGCCGCCAGCGGAATCGTAATCTGGCTAATCAAAGAAAGGGTATTTGATAAGGACCAAAAGCCAATTATAGCTACAATAGAAGTAAAGCTTAGGGGAGTAAATGTATTGACTAAATAGAAAAGTGACAATCCACCGAAAATCCAAAAAAGAACGTAAATTCCAAACAGCAGCAAAGAATCGCCCCAGTTAAAGCGAAATAAATCGGTTTGGAAACGGCTAAACCCCTTCTTCAAAATCAGTGGATTGGTCAACAGCAGAGAAATTCCCAATGCTAAAACCAGCAAAATCCGCAAGTCAATTTGAGTTTCAATACCCTGTGCAATTTGACCGGTTAAAACAACAAAAGAAAAAATTGTTCCGGTCATTATAAAATATATTAATTCGACCAGGCTAATAAAAGAAATGACTCGCTTCTTGACCCCCTGCTGCTCATATTGCAGGGCCCGGCTGGCGATGTGAGCGGGTCCGGGAAGGCGGTGTGCAAGGTTAGCTGACCAAATAATTTTGGTGCTCATTCGCCAATTATTAAAATTGCCAAGGGTTTTGGCTAAATGATGCCAGGCAAGCGTCCCAAGAAAAATATCAACCCCAAAAAAAATGAGTGACAACCCAAAGTAACGCGGCTGAATTTGCCAGTCAAATTCGAGAAGTATTTCGCGATTTTCCCAAAATATTCGACCCAGGACAATGAGTGATATCGCTATCAAACTATAGTGAATCAATACTTTTCGCCAACCAGAATAGAGGTAAGTACCGCTATTTTTGATTTTATCCGTAAAAGCTTTCCGGGTCATGCTTGCTACGATCCTGACCCTGTCTGTTCTTTGACTGCAACAAGACCCATAATTGAGCTGCGATTGAGCTGTTCCAGCAGCATGAAAAAGGGTGTGAAGATCAACGCAGCCAGGCGAGAATCAACCAACTTCGTCAGAAACGGTGTAAAAAACGGCGTTTTGGGGGCATTTTTCTTCCAATGGGACCAAGATAAACGGAAGAGCCACAGCCGGCCGCCAAACCCTCTAATTTTCTTGACCTGCCAACGACAATCCGCAAACAGTTGAACGAGATGTTGGGCTGAAAATATATTAAGATGACGTGGTATATCCCATCCGGCCCAAAAGCGGCCAAAAATTTTGGCCTCTATGGCATCCGGATTAGGGACATTCATGATAAAGGTGCCACCGTCCTTAACAATGCTTGATATTTGCCTTAAACCTTGACGTGGATCGTCTAAATGCTCCCACACGTTCCACATAACAATTGCGTCAAACGCCCCTTTTTCAAATTGGCAATCCTCAAAATATTGGTTGTGAACCACCAGCTTGTAATGCTGCTGGGCAATTGCTGCAGCTGTCTGATTGGGTTCTACTCCTTCTACTTCAAACCCTTTTTCCCGCAAAGCGTATAAAAATTCTCCTGTCGAACAGCCAACTTCGAGGACTTTTTGTCCTGGCTTGAGGAATTTCGAAACAAAACGAACCTGTTTATAAATGAAATAGGCATTTTGAAGTTGGTTGAGCCGATCTTTCATCTCATGATAATTGGTGTATGGTTCATATTCATCCGGGTAAAATCGAAACATCTCTTCTTGTGTTGGGCGGGGATTTAAATAAATATGCCCGCAGTTTGAACATTTTTGCAGAGTGAACTTACCGCCAACCCCATACCAGTAATCTCGGCCGGTAAAAAACATTTCCGGCCGATCTTGCCCACAAAAATTACAGGCGACGTGTTTCATCGCCAGGTGATGGTCTGACTTATCCATCCAGAAATGACTTGCCTTGAATAAAATGGTCAGCGATAAAAAACAGGTCAAACTGCCATAATGTTTTATCTAGCGGACGAAACAAAGGAGCACAGATATCAACCGGCCGAAAGCCAAAAGGAGTCAAATATTCACACATCTCGTAAAACAATACACTTTCGGGTGTTAGTTCAAAATTATAGGTTTCAATCAGAAGCAAATCGGTTTGTTTTAGCGTTTCTTGAGCACCTTCCAAGATTGGAATTTCAAAACCGTGGGTATCAAGTTTGATAAAGTAGGGGGGGAGCAGGTGCCTTTGTTTAATTTGCTGATCTATCGTCACCGAAGGTTGGTAAGAAAATTGCGGGCCAGCTAAACGGCTGTCATTTGTTGCGGTTCCGCCAAACAGATCAGACCCATCAAACAACACCTCACCAACCTCTCGCCCAGCCACACCAATTAAATAATCAACATTTGGGTGTTGACTGGCAAATTTATTCAGCTGCGGCTGGTGGATCTCATTTGCTTCAATTAACAAATAGGCGGCATCTGGATAATATTCAAGCAGTTCACGTGTCCAACGGCCGTCTGATGCACCCACATCAATAATCGTCTTTAAATTTAAATTTTTACTCTTTAAACGATTGAGGGCGGCATGTTGGGAAACCGCATCACTATAGCGGACCACCTCATAACCAAATCTGCGTAGAATTTGATTTGCGGCCCGGCCAAAAACCCGCTCTACACTGAAATACCCTCTCCGCTTTGGCTGTTTATCCATCATATGACCTTTTCGTAGAATTTCATCAATTGGTGAGTAATTTTGGACCAGCTAAATGTTTCTTCCGCTTTGAGACGCGCAAATTTGCCGTATTTTATTTGCTCATTAGGATTTTGCAGAAGGTCAACCGTCATTTGAGCGATTTCTTCAGGGTGTTCCGACACCATTTGGCCAATAGAGTTAGGGGCATCAAATAACTGCCCCACATCACCAACCCCGGTACCAATAGTTGGCCGTCCAGCAGCCATATAATCGGTCACCTTCATTGAAAACCGACCACGATTGGTAACGGTATCCCGCTGTAATAACCAGAGTATATCGCATGCCCCAAGATACCACTTTATTTCGTCTTCAGGAACAAAACCAGATTCAATTATATTGTCTTCCAGTCCCGCTTGAATTTGGGGCGCAATTTTATTCTTTCCAATTAATAAGAGCTTAACTGAAGGATCATGGGCTAATATTTTTTTAAAGGCGGCAAACATCAACTTTGCATCACCGGGATATGAATTGCCCAGGTATCCGATCAACGAACCGTTCAAAGCGTAATTGAGTCGGCGACGAGCTTCAAGCTTGTCCACAGGAGCGATTGAGGCCAAATCAACCCCATTTGGCAACCTCAAAATTTGCTCTGCCGGTACCCCAAGGGCAAGAGCCTGCTGGCGGAGAAATTCATTAATCACGGTGGTTCCCTGAGCTCGGGTTCGAAAGTTTCTCTCAAAGAATGTTTCGATCGGCCGGAGAAAAAACCGTATGTATCCTGGTCTTTCCTCCACGGCCCCCCCTGATCCAAACAGATCGCACCAATCCATCACTAACGGGCTATATCGTTTTCTGATAACCCCCAGTACGGGCAAAATGACCGTTGGTCGACTTTCAAATGCGTGAATTAAGTCAAATGTCTCCTGCTGCATAATCCACCGATAGCGGCGGATGGCTTCGTAGAGGTCCCAACCGGTGCGAAGTTTGCCTTTCAGAATCGAGGGGGAGAGGACGACCCGCACCCCCTGGTCTTCATATTTTTCAAATGTATAAGAGTTGTCAACTGAGGTAGCCAATAACGTAACCCTGTGCCCCAATTCAACCAGCGCTCGGCCAAATCCAAGAGCTCGATAAAAGGTACCGCCACCCTGCCACGGGATATTAAAATTGACCAACAGAATATTCATGGATTATTTCTGAGAACCTTTTCTTTTTGTGGGGAAAAGCCATTTGGGTGGTTGAGTAATTGACCGGCCGGTTGACCATCCCCGAAATAAGCCCAGCCAGTAGGCGATTATGGAAGCCCAATCCCCACGCCAGGCCAACCTCAAGGTCGTTTTTCCCGCGCTTATGAAGCGGTAGGGGATAACAAGAAGCCACAGCTGCCACAGCGCGGCATGTTTGCGAAAATATCGGCCGCTGCCCTGCCCCATCCAATATCGCTCGAGCGGAGAATCTTGCCCGCCGCTGCTAGCCGATACGGCATGCCAGATAATCGCTTCCGGAATGTAAC
This sequence comes from Ardenticatenaceae bacterium, assembly GCA_030065875.1. GTDB lineage: Bacteria > Chloroflexota > Anaerolineae > Promineifilales > Promineifilaceae > WTJY01. The sequence continues at coordinate 39,909 of JASJCR010000023.1, forward strand.
GCATCTGCCATTGACTTTGTTGAATGCGCCAAGAATAATCCATATCTTCGTAGTAGATAAAAAAATTCTCATCCAAGAACCCAACATCCCTGATTAAGGCGGCCCGAATGAGAACACCACACAATGGGGCAAACTCGATTTGTTTTGACTCGGCAAACTGGCCAATATCCTCCTGCCCGCGATATGAACCGGTTACTTCCAAAGTCAACCGATTAAAGTTTCCTCCAACCGTCCAAATTTTTTGCGTATCTAGATAGTAAATTTTTGCGGTGAAAAGTCCATCGTGAACAAAAGTAGCGGCCGCCTTAAGAAATTGGGTCAGGCAATCTTGCCTTAGAATAACGTCGTTATTAATTAAAAGGATTAACTCGTATCCTTGATCAATCGCTCGCTTTAATCCGATATTATAAGCCTTGGCAAATCCCAAATTATCCTTGAGTTCAACCAATTCCAGCCAGGGCACTGAAAATTCTCGTCCTAATACTTCTCTGCTGTTATCTGTACTGCCATTATCAACCACAATGACATGACAAGGACCCCCATCGATTTGCTGCACCGAACGCAAACAATCGGCTGTTTTATCAGCCTGATTCCAATTTACCGTTAAGGCACAAACGTTTTCTTTTGAAAGTGGAGATTTAGCCATCTAAAACAATCACATCCCTACAGGGTTAGGGAACAAATTCATAAACAAAGATTTTATGATTTGGGTAGCTCAAAATGTGCCCCTCAATTTCCTGAATCACCCTGTAAGAGCCTTCTTCCAAAAGCTCCGTATACATCTTCTCCTGCTCCTCCGTTAAATTGGGGTTATACCGCTGGCTGCTAGAGACAATCAAATGAGAATAACCATTTTCAACGTACCACTGTTCATCGTGAACCAGTATGCTCCAACCCACACGGTCCACGGTGATTTGTTCGCGTTCAACAACCGGTGTGTCAAAATCAGCTGAAGCTTTGGTCCCGTCGGGCAAATTTTCCTCCAACCAAATTCGAGCGATGTCGCGAGCACTCGGCTGGGTAAATCGCCAGCTGTGGCCAATCGACTTCGCCAAGAGCGGCATGGCAATCAGTAAAATCCCACCGAGGTAAAGCAACCTTGCAGAGCTCGGTCTTAGAGATGTCCACCTTTGTCTTATCTGGACGAATATTAAATCCCATCCATTGGCCGCCAGCAGTCCCAGAAAAGGGGTCAAAGGGATTAAAACCCGATTTTGGTGAATAACATTTCGACTCACTAATAAAAAAAAGAAGGCTGATCCGATTCCCAACCACCAGGCATATCTTGGGAGCTTAAACCCAAAAACCATGCCGATTAAAGCTAAGACGAGAATGATGATCTCCGGAAAACCGATCAACATCCGTAGATAAAACAGACCGCTTCCCCCATCCATTGTGACAATGGGTGGATTATATGTTTGCGTAACATAGTTAATCCAATATAAAAAATTTTCCCAATCTAAAAACCAGAAAGGTGTTGTCAATGTGAATCCAGCCAGTGAAGCAATACCTGCGGTTACCAATAAATGAAAATTACGCCAGGGCTCCTTAATCAAAATCAAATGCCCCACCACAAAAACGACAATCATAAAAGCGCCGGTATATTTGGTCGATATTGAAACACCAAGCAGGAAACCAACCCAAAGGTAGTGCTTTATTTTTGGGTTGTGAAAGGCGATAACAATAAAATACAGCGTCCATGTAACAAAGAAGGTGAGCGGCACATCAGTGGTGATGAAGTGAGAATTGATAACATGCAGTGGCCAAATAGCTACGATGAATGCCGCGGTTAACCCAATTCGGGCCGAACCAATTTTTTCCCCCACCAAGTGAACCGGAATTAAAGAAACCGTTCCCAAAGTTGCTGTAATCACGCGACCGGCCTGAAATATCTGTGGATATGGGTAAGATGATTCGAGATGAGTGGGCAAATAAAGCGGCAAAACTGAGATATCGGGGATTTGACCGCTTAATCGCATCAAAAAAGTAACAAACAAAAGACCGAGGGTTTGGGTATAAATATAAAAAGAACCGTAATCAAAACGTTGGGGGTTTAGGTCTCCACTCTGCAGGATGCGAATCGCGGGCATGATCACCGCCCATTCATCAGGGTGATCAAAATGGGGTAGTCCAAATCCCAACCCCCAATAACGGAGGGTTCCACCCAAGATGATAATGATGGTCAGGATGAGATGACGCCCGGAAATTTGCTTCAATTTCCTCATATGCCAAGAGCCTAAACGGCCAAATATCCTGCTAAAATCAATTTAATACTCTCAATTGTTCGGTTAAATGCTTTCCGGTTGAAGCGATTGTATTTTGCTGTACGCGTTTGAATCCATTTTCGACCAGTTTGAGACATAAATCAGGGTTATTCTTCAACGTTAATATTCCATGAGCCAGCTCTTGCGGATTCTGACGTGGAACCAAAAAAACCTCTTCTCCGTGAACCAGATACTCGCGCACAGTTTCTGAATCTCCGGTAATTACCGGCCGCTGCATCATTAAACCTTCCCATATTTTATTTTGAATGGTGCATCGAGCTTGTTTTGTGTTCCCAAAAACCCCCAGGCAAATATCAGAATCAGCTATTTTGTCAGGCAGCTGTGTTTTATCAGCCCACCCATAAAAATCAACATTTTTCAAGCCAAGATCATTAGCCAACTCGACGGCCATTGGTTTTTCCTGCCCCTCGCCATAAAAAGAAAAATGAACATCGCTATTGCCTTGCAGCAAAGCAGCTGCTCGAAGGATGGTATCTACGCCGTGGAGCGGAATAAAAGTCCCGTAGTAAATAATTTCAAATCGGCCGTGAGGCTGTTGATCAACCTCGTCAACTTCTCTTGGAAAATACAGGCGGTCATCAACTCCCAGGGGAACAAACAAAAATTTTCCGGGATTCAAGCGGTATTTGTTGACATAATAATCAAAATATTCTGAGGTATCAGCAATGAGGTGATCCGCCACTTTTAATCCCCATTTTTCCAAAAAGAAAATAAGTCGCCCGGTCAGTGGATGTTTGGAAACTAATCCTCGTTCCTCAGCAATTAAATGAAGGGACATTAAAATGTCGAGGACCACCGGCCGTTTTTTGAAGTTTAGCCAATTTAAGAGTTTGGCCAGAAAAACGTCAAACTGGCCTGGATAGCCAACAATAAGGATGTCGTAAGCTGGAGCTTGCCAGAAACGCCAAATTAGCCGGGTGTAGGTTTTCACCAATCGCCAAAAAAAAGCAAAACTGAGCCAGCCCCCGCTGGCCGCTGATACCCGATCCTCAACCCCGGTCCACAAGGGTACATGGCATTCATAAACCACATTTCCTTGCGTTTTTAAGCCGGCAATCATTACTTCATTGCGGACATAATTTTTCCGATAGGTGCCAAAATAGCAAATAGCCATGTTTTGCAGATCGACATCTTGGTCAATTTTTGTCATTTAATTTACCATTTGTATATGATTCTTGTCACCGGCTCCACCGGCTTTGTCGGCCGCGCGCTGATGCGCGCCCTAGATTACCACAACCTCGATGCGACAGGCTACACCGGCCGCATGAACAATCCGTACGCCCTGCGCGAACAGCTCGACGGGATCGAAACGGTGATTCACCTGGCCTCAGCCGAGGCGACCGGCCGGGCCCGCGCCCTGCAGCACGTCGATATCGATGGCACCCAGCGGCTGGTAGAAGAGGCGGAACGAACCGGGATCAATCACATCATTTATCTCAGCCGCATCGGCGCCAACGTGAATTCTCTCTTCCCTACCCTGCGCACCAAAGCAACCGTTGAGCAAATATTAGACCGCTCCTCAATTCCCACCACCATCATCCGCTCGGCCACCATTTTCGGCCGGGATGACCGCTTTCTGAACACCGTTGGCTCCCTGGCTTTCTGGAACTGGCCCTTTGTCTTTCTCCCGGCCGGCGGCCGGGCGCTTCTCCAACCGATCTGGGTTGAAGATGTGGTGCGCTGCCTGGTGATGGTCAGCGACCCCCTCGATCTCAAAGGGTACCGCGGCCGCATTTTGACGGCCGCCGGTGAAGAACGCTTTCGCTATGAAGAAATTGTACACATCATTCTCAACACCACCGAAATGAGCCGCCGGCCGCTGGCCATCCGCCTGCAGTGGGTGCGGCTCATTACCAGAACCTTCTTCGGCTGGCGACGCCGGCCGCCCATCACCACCTTCTTTCTCGACCGGCTCAACGCGCCCGAGATCGCCGATCTCGATATCGTTTTCCGCCAATTTAATTTCCACCCGGTTCCCTTGCGCCACCAAATTACCTACCTCAGAAATCCAGGGCTGGCCAGGTATGTGTTTGGGAAAAATTAGGGAAATACGAGATACGAAATACGAGATACGAGATACGAGATAAGAAATACGAGATACGAAATTGGTTGAACTCATGTGAAATCAACCTGATTTCAGGATCTAATAAATAATCCCCAATATCAATCACAACTGTTATCTACCACGCTCTTCTCATATCTCGTATTTCATATCTCGTATTTCAAATCTCGTATTTCGTATTTCGTATCTCGTATTTCATATCTCGTATTTTGGTTGACACTTTCCCCACTTTAAAGATACTTACACATATCATTTTGAATTAGGAGAAACGCTTTTTATGGCTCCCCACATCGCGATTGGCGATATCGCCCAATATGTCGGACAGCAGGTGACCCTCAAAGGGTGGCTTTACGCCAGCACCCGCAAAGGAAAACTCATGTTCGCCCGTCTGCGCGACGGCAGTGGCTTTACCCAACTGGTCGCTTACCGGCCGGAGGTTGGTGATGAGTTGTTTGAAACGCTCAAACGCCTTGGGCAAGAATCTTCAATGATCGTCACCGGCACCGTACGCGAAAATTCACGCGCCCCCGGCGTGCCCCAGGGATACGAAGTGGGCATCGAAACGGTCGAAGTGGTCCAGGGAATTGAAAATTATCCCATCACCCCCAAAGATCATGGGGTCGAATTTCTGATGGACAATCGCCATCTGTGGCTGCGTTCGATGAAGCAGTGGGCGATCCTGCGCACGCGGGCGGTGATCAAAAAGGCGATTGTTGATTTTCTCGACGGGGAAGGGTTTGTCAATATCGACACCCCCATCATCACCCCCTCAGCGGCCGAGGGCACCAGCAACCTCTTTGAAACCAACTACTTTGATCGCGTGGCTTACCTGGCCCAAACCGGTCAGCTGTACAACGAAGCCAACATCATGGCCTTTGGCAAAGTGTACTGCTTTGGCCCCACTTTTCGGGCCGAAAAATCCAAAACCCGCCGCCACCTCACCGAGTTTTGGATGGTCGAGCCGGAGATGGCTTACTTTGATCTCGATGACCTAATGGATTTTGAAGAGCGATTTGTGACCTATATCGTGCAAACGACCTTGGAAAAATGTGGTCAGGAGCTGGAAATTCTGGAGCGGGACACGACCGCCCTGGAAAAAATCAGCGGCCCCTTCCCCCGCATTAGCTATGATGAAGCGGTTGAGCGGCTGCAAAAAGCGGCGGCCGAGGCAAAAAATCCGGAAGAGCAGGCGGAACTGGCCATCAAATGGGGAGATGATTTTGGGGCGCCGCATGAAACCGCCCTGGCCGAACAGTTTGACAAACCGGTTTTTGTCTACGGCTATCCGGCCGCCGTCAAAGCATTTTATATGGAACCGTGGCCCGATCGGCCGGACGTCTGCAAAAGCGTCGACCTCCTGGCCCCCGAAGGATACGGTGAAATTATCGGCGGCAGTGAGCGCATGAGTGATCCGGATCAACTGCTGGAGGCGATTCACAAACACGATCTTCCTCCCGAAAATTATCGCTGGTATATTGAGCTGCGTCAGTTCGGCAGCGTCCCACACAGCGGCTTTGGCCTCGGTTTGGAACGCACCGTCGCCTGGCTGTGCGGCCTGCCTCACATTCGAGAAACCACGGCGTTTCCAAGGATGTTGTACCGGCTGGAACCGTGATAATAGCTAATTGCTAATGGCCAAGCGCTAATGGCTAGAGGGCTTTGTTGGCAATTAGCTATTGGCAACTAGCAACTAGCAATTAGCAATTAGCAATTAGCAATTAGGGATGTTATACCGGCTAGAACCATGATAATAGCTAATTGCTAATGGCCAAGCGCTAATAGCTAGAGGGCTTTGTTGGCAATTAGCTATTGGCAACTAGCAATTAGCAATTAGGGATGGTATACCGGCTAAAACCGTGATAATAGCTAATTACTAATGGCCAAGCGCTAATAGCTAGAGAGCTTTGTTGGCAATTAGCTATTGGCAACTAGCAATTAGCAATTAGGGATGGTATACCGGCTAGAACCGTGATAATAGCTAATGGCCAAGCGCTAATGGCTAGAGGGCTTTGTTGGCAATTAGCTATTGGCAACTAGCAATTAGCAATTAATGTATTTCTACCAATGCCCCTCTCCCACCTGCCTGATGCGCTTTCCGGCCGCGGCAGATGAACCGGCCGCCGCTGTCTGCCCGCTCTGCGGCAGCCCAACCGAGCAGCAAGAACAGGCCGCGCAAACAAACCCCCAGGTGGCCAACCCCAGCGCTCCGCCTAGCTTGCAGCTGGTGCTGCTGCTCGACAACTTGCGCAGTATTTACAATGTTGGCTCGATTTTTCGCACGGCCGATGGGGCAGGGGTCACTCATCTTCATTTGGGCGGCATCACCGCCACCCCGAACCATCCCAAGGTGGCCAAAACCGCCCTGGGTGCAGCCCATCTGGATAACTGGACCTATTATCGCAGCGGGGTTTTGGCCGCAGATAAATTGTTGAGCCAGGGGTATACGCTCTGGGCGCTGGAAACCTCCCCGGCTTCCCGTTCGCTATACGATGTTTCAGAAGCCGAACTTCCAGAGCAGCTGGCCCTCGTGGTGGGCAACGAAGTGGCCGGTGTTGATCCGGCCGTTCTCGCCCGCTGTGCGCAAACAATCGCCCTGCCCATGCAGGGGGTTAAAGAATCGCTAAACGTCACGATCGCCTGCGGTGCGGCCGTCTATCATCTACTGTATGGGTGCAGGTGATTCTAATTAATTTACAAAAGAAGTTGGAAACCACGGATTAACACGGATTTTCACAGCTTAAACCAGATAATCCTTTAAATTCGTGTCATCCTGATTTTAAAAATTCAAGCATGACTCACTTAACAGATTTTTAATGACGACCGTTACAATCGATTCCATCGACATCCACCATTATCGCTTGCCCCTCAACCCACACTTTCACGCCTCGTGGGACCCCAAACCGCGCACCTCCTTTACCAGCACCGTCGTGCAGGTCCGGGCCGGGGAGTTTGAAGGAGTTGGTTCAGGGGACGCCATGCTCGGCTTTGCCGGTCATGAAGGGCTGTTCCTGGGGGAAGACCCGTTTGCCATCGAGCGGCACGTCCGACTCCTCGACAACCTGCAGTTCCACTACGGCCGCATGTGGCCCCTCGAAATTGCCCTGTGGGATTTGATGGGCAAAATAAGCGGTCAGCCGCTCTGGAAATTGCTGGGCGGCCGGCGGAACAGCGTTAAACCGTATGCCTCAACCGGTTCGCGACAGCCGGCTGCCGAAAAAGCAGCCCTTGCCCTCGAACTGAAAAATAGAGGATATGAGGCCATCAAGCTCCGCTTTCATGCCGCTGATCCTCGCCAGGATTTGGCCGTGGCCCAGGCGGTTCGCGACATGGTCGGACCGCAGATGAAAATCATGGTCGACGCCAATCAGGGTTGGCAGATGCCGTGGGACGCCTCCCCCACCTGGGATTTTAAAACCGCTTTGTGGATGGCCGATGCGTTAACGGAATTGGATATCTACTGGCTTGAAGAGCCGCTTCATCGCCACGACTACCGCGGATTGGCCCAGCTCCGTCAGAGAGCCCGCTGCCGCATCGCCGGTGGCGAAGGCAACCGCGAATTTGGGGAAAGCCGCCAGCTTCTGGCGCACGGCTCGCTCGATGTTTATCAGCAGGATGTTGCCTGGAGTACCGGCATCTTACGCGGCCGGCAGCTGGCTGCACAGGTGGAAGCGGCCGGCTGTATTTATTCACCCCACACCTGGGGCGACGGGCTGGTTTTTCTGGCCAATTTACACCTGACAGCGGCCGTGGGCAACGCACCTTATCTCGAATTTCCCATCGACCCACCCGCATTTACCCCTACTGAACGAGATTTTATTTTGCCCACCCCGTTTTTGCCCGATGATGACGGTAATCTAACGTTGAGCAACGATGCTGGTTTAGGGGTGGAAATTGACTGGCAATCAATTGAAAAATACAGAATAAACACAGGAACGATAGAATAAGTAGTTAGAAGTGCTGAGTCCTGAGTCCTCAGTAAAGTTGACCCTTGACTCAGGACTTTGAACTTAGCACTCAGGACTTTAAGCGCAGGGCGCAGGACTTTAAATATGACAGAACAGTATAAATATTTGGGGAAACCCCGTAAACTCATCGATGGCTTGGAAAAGGTAACCGGCTATGCTCAATACACCGCCGATCTGCAGCTGCCGGGGATGTTGTATATCCGGCCGATTTTTAGCCCGTACGCTCACGCCCTCATCACCGCTGTCGATAAGTCGGCGGCGTTGGAAATGCCGGGAGTTGTGGCGGTTTTAACCGCTGAGGATCTGCCCACCTTTGAGCGGGTCAGCAATTCGCGAAACAGCGCTGTGCTGGCCAAAAAACGGGTGCAGTGGGCTGGGCAGCCGGTGGCGGTCGTGGTCGCCAGCAGCGAAGCGGAAGCAGCAGATGCGGCCGAAATGGTCTTTATCGACTATGATCCTCTGCCGGCCGCCATCGACATGATGGAGGCGATCAAGCCGGAAGCTCCCACGGTATGGCCCAACGGCATGCCGGAAGAAGGAGACGATCTGGCCTCGCTTCACACCGAACAAGTCGAGGGTCAGGCCGCAGACGATGCTGAAAAGCTCAACAACGTCCTCAATGAAAATCATTTTGAACGAGGGGACGTGGCGGCCGATTTTGCCGCTTCAGATATCATTAAAGAGCATACCTTTGATATCCGCAGCCTGCACCAGGCTTATCTTGAACCCCACGCCGTTACCGCCGAACCGGATCCGCTCGGCCGCAGGCTGACAATTTACACCAGTACTCAGGGCATGTACGGGGTGCGCAGCGAAGTCGCTCGCCTGCTTGGTTTGCCGCAGCACGCCGTCACCGTTAAACCGATGACGGTCGGTGGGGCGTTTGGCGCCAAATATGGCATCTACGAACCCCTGGCGGCGGCCGTGGCCCTCACGGTTCGGCGGCCGGTGCGCCTTTTCCTGTCGCGGACCGAAGATTTTATCAGCACCACCCCCGCACCGCGGATTCGCATCGAGCTCAAAACCGGCTTTAAAAATGATGGCACCACCCTGGCGCTTCAGGCAAAGGTTTTTGCCGACAACGGGTTGTTTGGTTTTGGTCACGGGGGGATTGTGGCCACCCTGATGGCCGGCTACTACAAATGGAACAGCGTCAAAATTGATACCTATGAGGTCCACACCCACAAGCTGGCGGTGGGCGCCTATCGCGCCCCGGGAGCGCCTCAGGGAACCTTTGCCATCGAATCAATTATGGATGATGTGGCTCGAGAATTAAATATCGATCCTCTCGATCTGCGGCTGAAAAATGCCGTTGAAGGGGGTGATTTCACCGGGACCGGCCGCTCCTGGCCGCAGCAGCTGGGCGTCAAAAAAGTTCTCGAACGGGCCAAGGAGCATCCTCTCTGGAAAAACCGGCAGCCCGGTGACGGGACCGGGGTGGCCTTGGGCGGCTGGCCGTCATTTATGGGCTCTGCTGATGCCACCTGCCGCGTCGATACCGACGGCCGGGTGCGCATCAATTTGGGCATTGTCGATATCTCCGGCGTCAAAAGCGGCTTTGTACTGGTGGCGGCCGAGGCCCTCGGCGTGTCGCCAGACGACATTGAGATCGTTCAAGACGATACCAACGGGGCATATGGGCCCAACAGCGGTGGCAGCCAGGTGACCTACACGGTGGCCGGTGCGGTTCATTCGGCAGCCCTCGAAGCGCGAAAGCAGCTGGTGGATCAGGCGGCCGAGATGTTTGAAGCCGCTCCTGAAGATATCGAGTTGATCGACAGTCACGCCCAGGTCGTCGGTGTGCCCGACAAAAAAATTCATATCGGCAAGCTGGCCGAGGCCGCTCGCGGCAAAAGAGGAGGACCCGGACCGATCAAAGGGGATGGAAAATCCGCACCGCCAGAAAACGGCCCCGGTTTTGTGGTTCAAATCACCAAAATTAACCGCGATCTGGAATCGGGCGAAATTGTGCCGGTGGCTCACGTCACCATTCAGGATGTGGGCTTCGCCATTAATCCTCTGCTGGCTGAAGGGCAAATTCAGGGTGGCACCCTCCAAAGTATCGGCATGGGCCTGTATGAAGGGATGGTCCACGACGAAAACGGCACCTTGCTCACCGGCAGCTTTATGGATTACGGCCTGCCGCGCAGCGATAATTCGCCCGAGCTGGAGGTGATTCTGGTCGACAACCCCTCTCCGCACGGCCCATTTGGGGCGCGCGGTATCGGCGAACCGCCAATTACGGCGGGGGCGGCCGCTCTGGCCAACGCGGTGAGAGACGCCACCGGCGCGCGGGTAACGCAGCTTCCAATCACGGCAGAGAGGCTGTGGCGGGCACTTGCCTCCCACACTTAAACCACCTAAAATCTTCCGTGTGAGCGAAGAGAAAAAAACACTCCTCAACGGCCGCTATGAATTAATCGACCGCATCGGTGCCGGTGGAATGGCCATGGTATACCGGGCCACCGACACACGGCTCGGCCGGGAAGTGGCCATAAAAATGCTCCATGAGGGGTTCATGAACGATGAGGCGTTTGTGCGCCAATTTCAGCGTGAAGCCCACTCAGCCGCAAACCTAACCCATCCCAACATTGTCACCGTTCACGATATGGGGGAGGATCGCGGCCGCTTTTACATGGTCCAGGAGTACATCAAAGGGCAAACGCTCAAACACATCATCCGCGATCAAATCGTGGCCGGCGAGCCGATGGCCATTCGCCGCGCGGTGGATTTGATTATCCAGATGTGTCGCGGGGTAGGATATGCCCATCGGGCCGGTTTGGTGCACTGTGATGTCAAACCGCAAAATATCCTGGTCACGCCGGACAATCGGGTTAAGGTGGCTGATTTTGGCATTGCCCGGGCGATGACCCAGGTGACCGGCGTCAGCAGCGATATGATTTGGGGTACCCCTCAATATCTTTCGCCTGAACAGGCGGCCGGTGAATCACCGTCTCCCGCATCAGATGTTTATGCCATCGGCATCATCATGTATGAGCTATTCACCAACACCCTGCCCTTCACGGCCGAATCCCCCACGGCGATCGCCTTGATGCACATACAGGAATATCCCAAGGAAGTACGAGAGCTCAACCCGCTCATCCCCGAAACGCTGGGGCAAATTGTTCATAAAGTATTGGCCAAAGAACCGGCCGGTCGCTATCGTACCGCTGGCCAGTTGGGGCGCATTCTAGATAATTATCTGGCTTTAACCTTTGAGGCCACTGGTCCGGTTGGGGTCACAAAACCCAACGTCGTCGATCCACCCGCGGAAAAAACGGTCGTTTCCACCGCCCCTCCTCCCAAACCGATACGTCAGCGGCCCACGCCGCAGCGACTTCCACCGGCTAAAACACCACAATCAGAAGAGCAAACAACCGTCATTCGCCCGGCAGAGGAACCAAGCAGCGGTTTGGCCCTGCTGTTAGGAGTTTTAGCGCTGATTTTATGGTTGGGGTTAATTCCGCTGTGGTTTTTGGTCGGCCGTGCGTGGAATATTTTTTAATTGGTTTACAAACAGACTCGTCATCCCCGCGCAGGCGGGGATCCATCGGTGGCTATCTAATGGATTCCCACTTTCGCGGGAATGCCCTATCGGTGCTTATTTGTCAAAGCAATATTCATCGGCTGCAGCAGAGAGCAACTAGCATTAGAAGTTAAGATAAGCTCTGTTGCAGAGTGCTTAAGTAGTTTACAAAAAGTTTTCTGAAGAAGGTGTCCGCAGATTACGCAGATTTTCGCAGAGCTCCGCAGGAGCAAGAGAGAAATCTGTGAAAATTCGTGTTAATCCGTGGCTTATTTTAACAATTCTTTTTGTAACTTACCTAATAGGTGGGGTAAAAAAATATGAAAATCACCATTAATCACATTGCTATGGTCATGCCCGACCTGGATGAAGGGGTTGGCTTCTGGGCGGATGCCCTTGGTTTGAAAGTGGAAGCGCGACGCCGGGAAGCGGCCGAAGAGGTCGAAATCGCTTTTTTGCCGGTTGGTGAAAGTGAAATTGAGCTGCTGGCCCCTTTTACCGAAGACAGCGGTGTCGCGAAATATTTGGCCAAACGCGGGCCCGGCATGCACCACATTTGTCTCGAAGTTGACGACATTGAAGAAACGCTGCAGCGGCTGCAGGCGCACAACGTCCCCCTCATTGATGAAACCCCGCGAACCAACTCGGCCGGCCGGCGCATGGCGTTTATCCACCCCAAAGGAACCGGAGGTGTTCTGATTGAGCTCTATGAAAGGGACAACGATTGATGCTGTCAACATCTTAAATGTTCCGGTTCATCTAATCACCATGGATCAGACGATCGCCTGGGTTGAGGGAGCCATGGCGCATCACCACACCTACCAAATTGCCACCGTCAATCCTGAATTTGTGATGACCGCCCAACAAGATCCAGATTTTTTGACAATTTTACAGTCAGCTGATTTATGTTTGCCGGACGGAATCGGGCTGGTTTGGGCGTCTCGTCTGTTAAAAAAACCGCTCCCGGAACGGGTGCCGGGCAGCGATCTCGTCTATCGCCTGGCTCAGGCATGTGCCGATCATGGGTGGCGACTTTTTTTGTTAGGGGCTGCCCCCGGCGTCGCGGAAGAGGCCGCAGCCGTATTAAAAAATCTTTATCCCGCCTTAATGATCGCCGGCACCTTTGCCGGATCGCCTGATCCCCGAGAAGATCAAGCGCTAGTCGAGCGTATCAACCAATCGGAAGCGGATATGCTCTTTGTGGCTTATGGTGCCCCTCGCCAGGATAAATGGATCAACCGCAATAGAAACCGCCTAACCACCATCCATTTGGCGATCGGGGTTGGTGGGTCGCTTGATTTTATTACCGGCCGGTCCGTGCGCGCCCCTCGCTGGATACAAAACCTGGGTCTCGAATGGCTCCACCGACTCTTTAAGGAACCGTGGCGCTGGCGCAGGATGCTTGCCCTTCCCCAATTTGCCTGGAAAATTATTAAGCTGGTACAAAATTCTTAACGTTTTTGACGGGAATTTTTGCCAAAAAGGCTACTATTACAGGTGTGAAATAATATTTTCCATTTGCAAAACAGCCGCTCAAATATCCAATCTCGATTCACTCTCTATTCCCTGTTTATCACTTTCCACATTAAATTGACGATTTATTATCATTACCGATCGGAGAATTTTCATGCGCATACTCATTACCGGCTCAAGCGGTCAAATTGGAACCAATTTAGGGCTCCATTTACAAAACCAGGGGCATTTTGTCTTTGGTATCGACAAGCGTCGGAACACTTGGACCACAGAGATCGAAACGCTTGATCAAGATCTCAGCATGACTTATCAGGATTTCGACAAGGGCATCGGCCATATTGAGTATCCACCTGACCTCGATATCGTGGTTCATTTTGCTGCCCATGCCAAAGTTCACGAGCTGGTCGTCAATCCGCTGCGGGCGATGGAAAATATTACCATGACCTTTAACGCCCTCGAATTTTGTCGCCAAAATAATTTGCCGATGATTTTCAGCAGCTCACGCGAGGTGTATGGAGACATCCATCGCTACATTACTGAAGAATCGCACGCCGATTTCACTTTTGCGGAAAGCCCTTATTCAGCCAGCAAAATTTCAGGTGAGGCACTGGTATATTCTTATGCCAAATGTTACGGCCTGCGCTATCTGGTCTTTCGATTTAGCAACGTTTACGGCCGCTTTGACAATGATCTAGCCCGAATGGAAAGGGTCATTCCCCTGTTCATCAATAAAATCTATAAGCGAGAGCCGATCACCGTTTATGGGCAAGATAAAGTGCTCGACTTCACCTACGTGGATGACTGTGTTACCGGGGTCACCAGCGGTATAGAGAAACTGGTGGGCGGTCAAATACAAAACCACACCATTAATCTGGCCTTCGGGCACGGCAATTCACTGGTCAATATGGCTAAATTTATTGGGGAGGAGTTGGGGATTGAACCCGATATGACGATAGAACCTTCGCGCGTCGGTGAAGTCACACATTACGTAGCCAATATCGGGAAAGCTCACTCGCTTCTGAGATATCAACCCCAAACATCCCTACGTGAAGGGATTAAGAAATCGGTGGCCTGGTCGATGGATTGGTGGGAGGCTAATGGCTTCCCTGAATACTAAATAATAGAAAAATTCCGTAAAACTGATTACAATACAATTATCTTCTAATCATTTGATAACTTTTTGTTGGATTAATGATCCGCTCAGGAACCGTTCATGTATAAACCATCATCCCCACTTTCAGTGCTTCAATCCGAAAACGAACAACTTCGGAATGAAAATCGCCTTCTAAAAGAAGAGGTTGCCAGTCTGCATCGGGCCTTTGCTTCCATGCTGAAGCTGATCCAAATGGTTGAATCCGCCTCCCCGGACAGCGATATCTTTGATTTGCTCGATACAATTCTCGAAGCGATCTTGACCGGGATCGAGGCCAGCGATGGCTCGATAATGCTTGTTGATGAAGAAACCAATGAGCTGGTCTTTGTGCTTGTTTCCGGGAGCGTGCGCGACAAATTAACCGGCCATCGTATGCCAATTGGCACCGGCATTGCCGGCTGGGTGGCCCACAAGGGTGAACCGGTCATCGTACCCAACGTCAATCTTGATCCGCGTTTTTCTCGCTCGGTTGACCTGAATTTTAAATTTAAAACCCAATCTCTCCTTTGTGTGCCGCTAATTTACGAGGGGAGAATTTTAGGTGTTCTGCAGGGGCTTAACAAAATTCAGGGCAAAAATTTTGTCCCGGGTGATTTAACCCTACTGCAGGTCGTTGCTCACCTGGCGGCCGAATCAATCACTCGAATTGAAGCCATCATGGAAGAGGATCAATAGATTTAAACAAGTCCCTCAAGATACAATTTATCTCCGGGAGGAGTGTGGTTCTCTTTCTTTTTCAAAATCAAGTTGTCGCGTAAAATTTAACCTGAAATATACCAACTGTCGCTAAACTTTGAAGGTCATCTTACGCTCAAACACACTCGAATTTATAACCCTATGAGGGAAGCCAACATCAGCACATTTCTAAGCGTCACGATGCAAACGACAAAGATTCACTTTGTACCTGGATCAAAACAGTTAACCTGATCCATTATTACCGGTGTCGACAGCTCTCGGCCAACGATCACTGATCTGGGTATACCAATTTTACAGGAGATTAGAATGAGCAAAGGTTTGGAAGGGTTGGTAGTGGCCAACACATCACGAAGTCAAGTCAGCGGGGATATCGGCCGTCTGATTTATCACGGCTATGAAATAAAAGATTTAGGGGCAAACGCCTCTTTTGAAGAAGTCATTTATCTGCTGTGGTACAGCAAATTTCCTTCCCCAGAGGAACTGGCGGCATTTAAAAAAGAATTAATTCCTCTCCGCACGATCCCTGACCCGATCATGCGTATCATGCAAACCCTGCCGAAGCAAGGTCACCCGGTCGCCGTCCTGCGTACCCTGGTCAGCGCCATGGCCCTGATTGACGATGATGCGGACAATATCGGTATTGAAAGCTCTTTAACCAAGGCCAAACGGCTCACGGCCGTTTTTCCGACCTTGATCGCCGGCTGGCAGCAAATTCGCCACGGCAAAGAGGCGATATCACCCCGAGACGATCTGGATCATGCGGCCAACTTTCTCTACATGTTAACCGGCGAAGAGCCCACCCCCGCGGCCGTTCGCGCGATTGACACCTACCTGATATTGCTGGCCGATCACGGCTTTAATGCCTCTACATTTTCAGCCCGGGTGACCACCGGCACGCTGGCCGATATGTATTCCGCCATCACCAGCGCCATCGGCACGTTAAAAGGACCGTCCCACGGTGGGGCATCCCAGGCGGCGATGGAGCAGTTTATCGAAGCTCACGAAATGGGGGTCGAAGCGTGGTTTAAAAAAGCGCGGGCCGAAGGGCGACGCATTATGGGGATCGGTCATCGCGTCTACAAAGTAGAAGACCCGCGCGCAAAGATTTTTGGTCCGCTGGCCAAGAAGCTCGCTGAAGCCAGCTCTGAAGGGCAATGGTATGATGTAGCGGCCCAAATCAACAGTTTGGCCCGAGCGGATCAATATTTTATCGACCGCAATCTCTTCCCAAATGTTGATTACTACTCGGCGGCCGTCCTCTACATGATCGGAATTCCGCTCGATCAATTTACCTCTATTTTTGCCATGAGCCGGGTGGTGGGCTGGACCGCTCACGTCCTTGAGCAGCTGGCGGACAATCGCCTTATTCGCCCCAAAGCCAAATATGTGGGACCGGATAATCTGGTTATTGAAAGGTAACAGAAGCGACAATATCAGTGGGTTTCAAGCTGCATGCCCCGCTAAAGAGGGCTTAGAGTTTGAGAAACTTTATTGACGAAATTGAGCCGTCTGGTCACAATCCAGATGGCTTTTTTATTTGGAAGCAAAATGTAAATTGAGGCGATATATTTGCCGCTTAAGTGGTTTACAAAAAGAATTGTTAAAAAAAGCCACGGATTAACACGGATTTTCACAGATTTCTCTCTTGCTCCTGCGGAGCTCTGCGAAAATCTGCGGATACCTTATTTCAAAAATATTTTGTAACTTACCTGAAGTGAGAATTATGAGATCGTTTGCAAAAAAATCGATTGGGCTGTTATCAACTTTGCTAATCTTAACCTTGATGAGCTGCCAATCGGCCGCTCCGGAATCTCAAAATGACTCGGTTGAGCCGGAAACGGCCGTTGAGGTCACCGAAACCGTTTCTCCGTCCCCCATCCCACCTACGGCCGCGGTTGAGATCGATGCCCCACCAGCTCCCACCGCTCAGCCCACCGATATTCCGGCGGTCGATCCCTCGCCAACTGAGATCCCCCCCACCGCCCTGCCGCTGAACGGGCAGCCGGCCGAAAGTTTTAACCTCGAATTGATTGCCGACGGCTTCTTCAAACCGCTGGGGGTCGAGCACGCCGGCGATGAGCGATTGTTTGTCGTCCAGCAAACCGGCCTCATCTCAATCGTCGATAATGGACAGGTCATCGAAACGCCGTTCCTCGATATTGTCGAACGGGTTAATTCCAATGCCAATGAGCAGGGGCTTCTGGGGCTGGCTTTTCATCCCGCCTATCTAAACAACGGCCGCTTTTTTCTCAACTACAGCGACGGAGATGGAGCAACCGTTATCGCTGAATTTCGCGTTTCCGACAGCGACCCGAACCAGGCTAACCCCTCATCTGAACGTATTTTGCTAACAATCCCCCAACCGTACAGCAACCACAACGGCGGGCAAATTCGTTTTGGGCCTGACGGATATCTCTATATCGGGATGGGCGACGGTGGCAGTCAGGATGATCCGCAAAACAACGGACAAAATTTTGCCGCCCTACTGGGATCGATGCTGCGCATTGATGTGGATGGGGGACCTCCTTATGGGATTCCAGCGACCAATCCGTTTGTGAATGACGACAATGTTCCTGGAGAAATTTGGGCCAAAGGGCTGCGAAACCCGTGGCGGTTCGCTTTTGATCGCCAAACCGGCGACCTGTTCATCTCAGATGTGGGTCAATTTGTCTATGAAGAGATCAATTTTCAACCGGCCGGTTCACCCGGTGGCGAAAATTACGGCTGGAAAATTTATGAAGGGTTTAACTGCTATTTGGGAGACTGCAACACCCCCAACCTGACTCCCCCTATCGCCGAGTATAGTCACGCGGACGGTCACTGCTCGGTCACCGGCGGCTATGTTTATCGCGGGAGTGAGTTCCCCGAAATGCGCGGCAATTACTTCATGGCCGATTACTGCTCTGGAGCGATGTGGTCTTTGTTTCCCAATGAAGACGGTTCGTGGTCACAAAATCAAATCGGGAATGCCGGCTTCCTCGTCTCCAGCTTTGGCGAAGACGTGAACGGAGAACTGTATGTCGTTAGCCAGAACGAGGGGATGATTTACCGGTTAACCCCTTGAGTTGACCGGCTATTTGGCAATTTGCACCCATACTTCTCCGTCTTTGACTTCTGTTTCATATCGCTTGAGACGGAGATTTTCATCTGCTGGGTAAAGCGTCCGGCCGCTCTTGATGTCAAAACGCCAGCCGTGTACCGGGCAGTCGATTCGCCCGCGATACACCTCACCGCGCCGCAAATCCCCGGCCGCATGGGGGCACAATGCGGCAAAAGCGGCCGGTTTTCCATCCAAAAGGGTCAAGATCATCCCCCGCCCTTGAACGCGACAGTCAATCATGCCGTTTTCAGACAGCTCCGATAGCTTTACGGGTGTAGCATACCAATCCATATCAATCTAAAGTCAACTCAAGTTCCGGCCTCCAAACGCGGCTTACAACCCCCACCTCAATCCTCCCCCACAGGGGAGGATGCCTGCCTCCCCTCCCCGTGGGAGGGGAATGAGGGGAGGGCTAATTACCAATTATCGTTCGTCTAAAAGCACCTGGATCAACTCATCTGTCTCCTCGTAAGCGCCTTCACCGATGTGTTTGTAGCGAATTTGACCTTGTTTGTCAATCAAGTAGCGCGTTGGCCAATAGCGCTGCTTGTAGCGCCGCCAGATCACCCCGTCGTTGTCGAGCACAACCGGATATTCAATTTCAAATCGTTCTACGGCATCGACCACGTTGTCAAAATCCTCTTCGTAACGAAATTCGGGGTAGTGAACCCCAATGATGACAAAATCGTCATCGCTGTACTTCTCATGCCATTCCCTCACCGAGGGAATTACCCGCTGGCAGTTAATTCAGCCAAAAGTCCAAAACTCAAGCAGAACCACCTTGCCTTTTAGCTCCGCCATCGTTAGAGGAGGGCTGTTGATCCACACTTCATTGTCGATCTCGCCCGCAGCCCCCAATTCCGGCAGCCAATCGGCATTTTCTTCTTCCACAATAATTTCCTCAACAGCTGGCGCTTCGGTGACGATGACCTCGGCTGCCGGCGGCGCTTCCGTAACGGCACCTTCTTCAACCGAAACAACCTCGTCAACCGGAATTACCTCGACGACCGGTTCAGCCTCTGATATCGGTTGACACGCTGCCAGCAGCAGCAAAAAGAGGGGAAACCCCCAAACAAATTTTCTCATACGTTACCTCCAGACGAGATTGTAGGAGAAAAGATCACCACCCAATAACCCTGTAAGAAAGATGTAATAGAGGGGCGCTCTGTCTGGTTAACGGTTTAGGAATTCACGGGCTTGGCGTTTCCGTCAAAACGGTGTCAATGACCGGGTCGGTAATCCCCAGCGTCGACGTGATGGTGCCGGTAAAAATAGAGGTTGGTGTGGGGATCGGTGTCGGGGTGGGCACATAAACAAAATCAGCCTGAACAACCAAGAAATTGGTCCGGCCGGGCAGCACCTGTACCGTGTTGGTAAACCGGCGAATGAGCCCGTCATCGGCCGTGACCATTTCCAGCTCCACCCGATAGGTACCCGCCGGAAGATCAGCCACAACAAAATTTTCGTTCCATAATTCATCCGCTTTTAAACGGCGGTCCATGTAGGTTCGATGGGTACGCGTCCGGGTTTCGATATCAACGTTAAGCGGGATCACCGTAATCTTTGCATTGCTGATAAACTCCCCCCGCTGATCGATAAAGCGGCCGGCCAACGTGCCCCATCCCTCATACGGAGCCAGCCACAGGGACGGGTTGCGCACCGCCCAGTAATTGTTTTCGCCAACCCGCACCTCAAAATGGAGATGGGGGCCGGTGACCACGCCCGATCCACCGACACCGGCCAACAGCTGTCCCGTTTGCACCCGGTCTCCTTCCTGCACAAACATCTCCAGGGTGTGGGCATAGAGCGTGTAAACCGGCTGACCCTGCCACTGCCAGTCATGCTCGATAATGATTGTATTGCCATAGTAATCAATGCCGTCGCGCGGGCTGGGGCGCGGTCCGGCCCAAATAACCGTTCCGCTGCCGGCCGCCAACACCGGGGTGCCTTTTTTATTTGGAAAATCAAGCCCGTGATGGATTCGGAACGGGGCAAACGCCGGGATCAACACGTCGGTGCCGAAGGGGTAATAATCGATATCGTAATTGCGACTGCCGGAGGGAATCGGCCGGGCCAGCCAGTAATGATCCTGAGGGTGAATCGATACCGGCACCGGCAGGGGTGGCGGCCGCCACTCAATTTCCGGTGTTGGCGGGGTCTCAAATGGGGGTGGAGCCGGCGGGCGGGTCACATCAATGGTTAACGGATTGACCTGCCCACCAATCGGAAATGGAGACGGGGTTAAGGTATTTGTGGCGGTGGGAGGCAGCGTCGGTGACCCGGTTGGGGATGGGGATGGCGTTTGTGATGGGGTAGGAGATAAAACCGGTCCCTGAACCAGTCGCGCAATGGTGGGAATGGCGATCGGAAACCCACCTTCTCCACTTCCTCCCTGACAGCTGACCACAAGGAGCGTCAAGATCAGAATCTGCATTAAAGAAGTGGGATGAAATCGCTTTCTGCTCACGCTGATAGGCTTTTGCTCAAAGCGCCCGGAAGATTGGCTATTCTCCAAACCGATCTACAACCTCTGCTTCAGCATAAATCTCCCGCATGGCGGCCACCCAGGTCAAATCATCCCGTTTTTCGTACTGCCAAAACCGCACGGCCGGGAAGAAGGTGCGCCAGTTGTCCCCGGCCGGGACGCGGTGCCAACCATAATCGGCCGCCACGGCCGTAAAATCAACGTAATAACCCTCAGGGATTGACTCTTTGAGACGACCGCCCTGGTCGTAATATTGCGGATCGTCCCCAAAGCGAGCCCGGAAATCCCAGGGGAGCTGTCGCAAAGGCTCACCCATCGACCCATCTTGAACGGCCGCCCGGTAATACACTCGCCAATACGTTTCACCGTTGACCAATTCGCGCACCACTTCAATATTTGGGTTAAAGGTCAGAATTTCTTCGTAAGGTAAATCAAATGCCCGGCCGGCCTTGTGCCAGGAGCGAATGGATTCGTTGGGCTCCGGCTGGGCGTCAATCGGTTCAAATGCCTGAGCCAGACTCCCCAGGGGATCCCAGCCCGCTTCCCGAATTAGGCGGCCGCGCAGGGCCATAAACGACTGTTCGACCCGATCGCTGAAGTAAGGGAGCGAGGTTTCGACATCCACCGACATCAGTAAAAACGGCGGGTCGGTTTGACCGGTATTGGAAATGGTTTCGGTAAACAGCGGAGCGATTTCGCTGCGGGCCACATCAGCCAAGAAACCCACCGGTCGGGGAGCTAGAGTCACTCCGGACCAGGATGGGTTGGTAATTTCTCCAAAGCCGGAGTATGTCTGCGGCGCAATCGCCCAGGCATCGATGCTGGAGGCGATCAAATAGTTGGCGTCAGCCAGGGTGTGACCATACGCTAAATTATCCCCGTTGGGTGACCAGGCCGGGTCGCGCCCCTGCCCGATCGTAATCGGCTCACCATCCGGCCGGTATCCTACGAGCGGTTGAGCGATGATCAAATCAAGACCGCGGCCGGATTCGGTGTACGCCAAAAACAATCCGTTGGGGTGATAAGCGGCGTGATCTTCGTGCCGATCGACCGTACCGGTCAGGTTGACGGCCAATTCATCACGCAAATTGTCCAGCGACAGCACAAAAATATCTTGATTACCCGCTCGCCAGCTGGTAAAGGCGATTTGACGGCCGTCCGGTGACCAAACCGGAGAGAAATCAGCCGCCGGATGTTCAGTCAATCGAATTGGCGCTTCGCTGCCGTCCCGCCGCATGATATAAATATCGAGGTTGCCCCCGCGATATCCTTCGTAAACCAGCCATTGCCCGTCGGGAGACCAGCGAGGGGCCCCTTCAAATTCAGGAGAATCGGTAAGCTGCTGGATTTCACCGGTGGGCATGTCGAGCACGTATAAATCCCAGCTTCCACTGCGACGGGAGACAAAGGCGATTTCCCGGCCGTCCGGCCGCCAGGCGGGATCCCGCTCGATGGCAGGATGATCGGTCAACCTCACCGGCTCATCTTGCCCGATTGATAAGGCATAAATATCGTGATTACCCGCCTGGTTCATGGCAAACACAATGCTGCCCCCCCCGATCAGAGGATCCGGAGTGGGCCAGGGGGTCAAAAACACGGTGGCCGGTGTGGGGGTAAACGTGGGTGAGGGTGTCGGGGTGACGGTGGGGGTCTGGGTGATAGTTGGCACCGGCGAGGGAGTCAACGTGGCGGCCGGCAAGGCGGCCAGAGCCGCGGTTTCAGCGGCCAGACGATTATTGCGATCAATGACAATCCAGCCTGCTCCAGCGAGAATTAACACGCTCACCAATGCGGTGGCGGTTAGTAAAGGGAGACGTCGTTGGGCAAAAGTGGGTTCAACCGTGGCAGATGCCACATATGCTCCGGATGGCGGTTTGCGCCAGCGCAGCCACAACCGCAGTCGGGCCCGCCAAATCCGCAGCTGGACGTATCCGCGGCGTCCCTGCCATTTTAGCCATGCTCGCCGGCTGGCCCACTGCTCCCCGGCATATTGGCGGGCTTGACGGCCGAGCCAGCGCACAAAGCGCCACGGCAGCAGCAGTGGCCATAAAATAATGCGGCTAATGCTTCTGACTACCCTGCGCCAGCGTTTCGGCGGTGTAACATCTGACATGTCGCTGTTGGTCATCACCGGTCAGTGTATCAAAAGGTTATGATTATGTCATGTAATATAGGATACAAATACTATTTGAGTCCTGAGTCCTGAGTCCTAAGTCCTAAGTCCTAAGTCCTAAGTCCTAAGTCCTAAGTCCTAAGTCCTGAAACAGGATAAGCCCTACTTATTCTTGTCAAGTCCCAATTTAAATCACCACACTCAGGACTTTTAACTCAGGACTCAGCACTACTAACTTAGGACTCAGCACTTTTAACTGAGGACTTCTTATCCGGCCGATAACGATGGGCCAGATCGCGGAGTTGGCTAAACCGAATCGGTTTAATAAGCAGCAGGTCTACCCGATCTTCCAAAAACTCCCCCATGCGAGCGTCGGCCGTGGTCAAAATAACCCGACACTCTTTTAAACGATCGTTGGTCCGTACAGCCTCCAAAATTTCTTCCCCACTCACGTCCGGCAAGTGTAAATCCAGAGCGATCAGCTGTGGTGTGAGTTCGCTTAAGGCGGTTAAGGCCTGCCGGCCGTCACGAATCGTATCGGTTTTATAGCCGGCCATTTTTAAGGCTTGCTCAAAAATAGTCGACAAATTTTCATCGTCTTCAATTACTAAGGCCAATGGTTTATTCATAAATTTATGTTGAAAGCGATTGAACCGCTTTTTCCTCTGGTGTTCGCAAGGGGAGTGAAATTTTGAATACACTCCCTTTGTTTAAGGTGCTATCTAATGTAATCTCTCCGTTCATCAGGTCTGTTAACTGCTTCACAATCGACAAGCCCAGACCGGTCCCCCGATGGTCCCGGGTCGGCGCAAACCGCACCTGTTGAAAACGGTCAAAGATGATTTTGTGCTTGTCCGGAGGGATACCAATCCCCGTATCTTTCACCTGTATCACCCAGTTTTTGGGTCCATTGACAAAAAGAGAGACGGTAATTTCTCCTTCGAGGGTAAATTTTATCGCGTTATTCACCAAGTTTATAAGAATTTGATAAAGGCGTTCTAAATCACCGATGATAACGGCCGGAAGCCCTTCATCTAAATTAACGGTTAAATACAGCCCCCGCTTCTCTGCTAAAACAGGCATTGTGCTTTCAATGCGATCAACCAGCTCTCGGGGTGAAAACGGCTCTTCATCAATTTTTAACCGGCCGGCTTCCATTTGAGCCACATCCAGCAAATCATTAACCAGGGTTACCAGACCGTCGGTGCTGCTCATCACTTTTTCTAATATTTCGATTTGTTTGTCCGAGACGTCCCCATAAATGCCAAGCTGCAGCATTTCCGCAAACCCCATAATGGCCGTTAGCGGCGTGCGCAGCTCGTGGCTGACCTTGGCCACAAACTCGGTCTGCAGCCGATTCGATTCAAGCGCCCTGTCCCGCGCTTGAGCCAGAGCGATCTCGGCCGCTTTCCTTTCGGCCAGCTCCTGCTGAATGGCCGTATACAGCTGCGCATTTTCCAAAGCCTGGCTGACGGCCGAGACCACGTTCTGCACCAGCTGCATCTCATGATCTGAATAAGGGCGAATCTCTGAGGCGTTTAACCCCAGGGTCCCCAATACCTGGCCGCGAACCAGCAAAGGGACAATCAGCAGCGATCGAGTGCCGCGTCGACGTGAAAGGGGTTGAATCACAACCTGGCGTGGATCGGTTTGCGCGTCGGGAATATAGAGCGGTTTACGGGTCAGGAGCACTTCCTGGGTCGCGGGATTGTTGCTAACCGGAATGACCTCCCCCAGGGCGGAAATGCGGTCTTCTTCGCGGTATTCGGCAATGATGGTCAGGTTGGACTTCTCATCATCGAGCAAACCAAACGCCGCCTGCGGCAGGGTGAGGAATTGAGCGATCTCCTTACAAACACTTGTCAAAACTTCGGTGAGATCCAGCGAGGAGGTTGTGGCCGAAATCACCCGATTGAGCAAAAGCGTCTCTCGCAAGCGCCGCTCGCGGGCGTTTTGAACCTTTTTAATCTCAGAAATATCGCGGAAGGTCAGGACCGCCCCCTGGAAGATGCCGTCACGCATGATCGGGTTAAGCACAAACGAAACCGGAATTGAAAATCCTTCTTTGTGCAAAAATAACCCGTCATCGATCGCATAGGTATCACCAAATCGAATTAGCTTTAGCAGCTTCTCAGTGGTCGTTTCTTCATCCGCAGAGGGAATAAGCCAATCCAAAATCACCTGACCGCGCACGTCGGTTTCCTGCCAGCCAAGAAGAGAGCACCCTTTTGGATTCAAAAATAGCAGGCTTCCGCTTTCATTTAGGGTACAAAGCCCTTCTCCAATCGACTCGATTATCGCCTGGAGCTTGTCACGCTCGTTGCGCAGCAAATCAGCGGAGTAGCGGCGCAAATCCTCATAAGACCCGGTTAATTCTTCATGGAGGCTGCTGTACGCATCTTTCCACCGTTCAATTGTTACATCAGAATGGGCATACGTCTCGCTAACTTTTTGCAGCAGCTCATCCCATTTCTCCAAATCCGGTGGCTGGGAAACGACGGCGGCTATTAATTCAAGCTGTTGTTCCAATAAATGATGAATCATGCATCAATCCAAGCTGTGCTTATTTCATTTCGAGTCACGAGGGGCGGCTGGGCTGGCAAACGAATCGTAAAAATTGATCCTTGATCCGGTTTGCTTTCCAAATAAATATCGCCACCCATCAGGCGACAAAAGCGGCGGCTGATCGCCAAACCCAATCCGGTACCCCCAAATTTGCGGGTATCTGAATCGTCCGCTTGAATAAATGGTTCAAAAATCGCTTCCTGCTGGCTGCTTGAAATGCCGATGCCGGTATCAGATATCTCTATCTCCACCGTTTCCAATCCTTCATCTACAAAGCGGCGGCCAAACACGGAAATGACGCCGTTTTCTGTAAATTTGGCGGCGTTGCTGATTAAATTGAGCAGCACCTGCCGCAGTTTGACCAAATCGGTGTTCATCACCCCCAAATCGGGGGAAAGGTGGATTTCCAGATGATTGCTGTTCCTTTGTAAAAGCGGCCGCGAGACGCTCACCACTTCCTTAATCAAATCGCCCACGTGAAAATCCTGGAAATACATCGTTACTTCGCCTGATTCTATTTTCGACAAATCGAGAATATCATTGATTAATTCCAGAAGGATCTGCGCGGATCGGCGAATATATCTCATATCTTCCAGCAGGTATTCCTGGTTGAGTTCCTTCAACTCTTCCTGCATGATATCACTATATCCAATTATTGCAGTTAAAGGCGTCCGCAATTCGTGACTCATGCGGGCCAAAAATGTACTTTTGGCTCGGCTGGCCGATTCGGCCATTTTTTTAGCCTCTTCCAGATGCTGCTCTGCGATCTGGCGTTCGGCGATTTCATTTTGCGCGGCCGAATACAATTTGGCATTGTCTATCCCCAATGAGGCCAGCTGGGCAAACCGTTCGAGAAGCTCCATTTGCTCAGCAGAAAAGGTTTGCTCTTCCTGCAAATGAACCAGGCCGATCAGACCGGTTACCTGTCCGGCCGAAAGAAGCGGCACCCCGATCCAGGCGAATATTTTCCCCAAATGGGACCCGTTAAGAACCAAATCTTCTACCTGATTAGACAACACAGTTTGCTGCCTGATCCAAACGCGGCCGGCCAAACTTTCCGGTCCATCCATTGAAGAACCGATCCCGTGACGAAAGATACCCAGCCCGGCTCTCATGATCGGATATTGAGTAGACGGTTCTACAACGTAGAGAAATCCGTGACGGGTTCCCAGCAAGTTGGCCGCATATTCAATAATATCTTCTAACAATATCGACAAATCCAGCCGCTGCATTAAACCCAGCATCGTTTCATGGAGAGCAGCCAGGTACATATTTTGATGACGCAGCAGCCTCTCAGATTTTCCCTGCTCTTTGTATTTCGCCTGCAGCTCTTCAACCAGCTGCGCATTCTCCAATGCTTGCCCGGATGACGCCGCCACATTTTGGGCTACCGTGATTTCGCGCTTGGTGAATTGGCGAGTTTGATGGTCATTGAGAGCCACAATGCCGATCACCCGCCCCTTGATTAATAGGGGAACCAACATCGACGCTACCGTCTGTCGGTCATTCTTTGGCAGGATAGCGGCGGCCGCAAAGCGCTCATCATTCTGAATGTTTGGCGAAAAGACCGGGCCGCGATTTTTTAGAAGATCACGGGTAATCGAATCATCAACAACCGGCAGCACAGAGCCAACCAGGCTTTCTGTTGATGGGTTATTAAAGTATTCCGCGGCAACGATTAGTTCAGATCGGTCCCAACTTAACAACGCACACAAAACGTGGGTCATGTCCAGCGTTTGGGCCAATTCCCGGCAAACAACGGTGAGCACATCGTTTGTTTCCGACGAGGAGTTTACAGCAACCATCACGCGATTTAACAGCATCGCTTCTTCAAGCTGCTGCTCGACATCCTGATCGTAACGGTGGAGCTGTTCATCAAGGAAATTGAGGCTGAGATGATTCAAAAAGCGCTGCCATTGATCAGCTGTCGGTGGGGTGTGTTCATCCAATCCGAGGCTTTGCAGCTGGCTTTTTAGCAAATCGTGCATCACTGGAGGCCTTTTAAGTGGATAACCAACATAAACCAAAAAAAATCATTCCTCATTGGGAATGATCAATTGCCAACAGTTAAAACTGTACCACAAGGAATTTACCGGCCATATGGCTATTCAGTCATATTCGATCGCCATTAAGATAGGACAAAAGTATGGTCAATCAGCGAGAAACAGCGGCCGATTATCAAACACCCACTGGTAAAGCTGCTGAATCCCTTTTTCAGCATCAATCTGGGGCTGCCAACCCAGTTGAGCAGCCGCTTTGCGTATATCGGCAATAAAAACCCGTTGATCTCCGGGACGCCAATCTTGATAGGTGATCGGCATCGGCCGGCCGCGCCATTTTTCAAGCCACGATCCAAATTCACGCCAGATTGAAATTGTGTTTTTGGGTCCCCCACCCAAATTAAACGCCTGCCCCTTTACCTGATCGATGTGCTCGATGGCCAATTCATAACCGCGAATTAAATCGGAAATATGCAGGACATCGCGCACCTGCTTGCCGTCACCAAAAATGGTCAACGGCCGATCGGTGACGGCCGCAATGACAAAAAACGCCACCCATCCCTGATCTTCAATGCCAAACTGACGCGGTCCATAAATACAGGATTGGCGCAGCGACACGCTTCTTAAGCCGTAAATACGCGCGTAATCGATCACATATTGATCAGCCGCCCCCTTGGAGCAGCCGTACGGAGAGTGAAAATCAAGTGGTGAGGTTTCCGGTATACCGTGAGGCAGAGTGCCATACCGATAGCGGGCTTCCTCTTCGACGATCTCCAAGGATTCCATCCCACCATACACCTTATTGGTCGAGGCGTTGAGAAAAACAGCGTCCGGAGCGACTACGCGACACGCTTCAAGCACGTTAAAAGTCCCTTGAGCGTTGACCTCAAAATCGTGACGTGGATTTTCGACCGATGTGGTCACCGCCACCTGACCGGCCAGATGAAGCACCACATCCTGCCCTCGGACGGCGGATTCAACTGCCGAGGCATCCCGAATATCCCCCTTAATAAAAGTAAAATTACTGGCGTGGTTGGCCTGAAGCCAGGCCAGATTGGCTTCCGTTCCCCGGCGGCTCAAATTATCAAAAACGGTAATTTGATGGCCGTTCCGCAAAAAGTGATCCGCCGAATTTGAGCCAATAAAACCCGCTCCGCCGGTAATTAAAAATTTCATAACCTATTTTCCCAGTAAAGTAAGTGAATGCTAAATGCACCACCATTGAATTAATAAAATCAGGATGACACAAATTTAAAGGATTTTCTCTTTAGAGCGGGAAAATTCGTGAAATTCGTGAAATCTTGTTTTAAACTTATGAACTTTAGAAATGAGCCAATTAAACCCTTGTGTCTTTTACACCCCTAAGGCGATTTTCCCTCATTTGATAACTTAAATTGAAGATCGTGTGCGGCCTCTTCCATAAATTGATGATAATCAGGATCCCCCAGGAAGGCGTTCATGAGCAAGGCATCTTCCCCGGTGTCCTGATAGTAGGAGTCCCGCCGGCCGACAATTTTAAATCGGTATTTTTCATAAAGCGTGCGGGCAGGCAAATTTGAGTCGCGCACTTCCAGGGTGGCCCATTGAGCCCCCTGATGGCGAGCATAATCAAGTGCATCAAACAGAAGAAGCTCGCCAAATCCCTGGCCGCGCTTGTGTTTTCCAACCGCGAGGTAGTGGATCTGGCACTCATCCCCCACCAGCCAGCTTAACCCGTAACCGACAACCGCTTCAATCACCGTGATAACCACCGCTCGACAAAGGGGGTTATCAATTTCTTTTTGAAAGGTTTCTGACTGCCAGGGAGATCTGCGAATTTCCGCTTCGATTTGCAGCAGCTGTGGAATATCGGCCGAGGTCATTTGGCGCAACTGGATCGTATTCGGGAAAGCTATTGCCATAAATCAATTGTGAATCGGGTGGTGTAAATGAGCAATATTAATAATTACCCGCTCACATTTGGCGATTCTCAATGATTTATTGCCCGCATTACCGTATGGTTGACCAGCTCATACTGGGGCTGCACTTTATACTTCGGCACGTTGCAGCTCGACAACAGCGGCTCAGTTTTCCCCACCTTTACTTCAATGACATGGATTAAACCCCGTTTCTTTTCGCGAAAGGTCACCAATGTGTTTTGACCGCTGGCCGCTTCGCTCGTCAGGGTGAAGGCGTCGATTTCAAGGAGGCCCGTCTGCCGGCGCAAAAAGTAATCGGCCGCCTGCACCACCGGCGCATGGCAGGAGCGCCCGCGGAATCCCTCCAGCCACAGCTGACCCTTCTGGGTCGCGGTCACAAAAGGAACCACATCCCGGCCCGGGTGCATGAGACGATAGGTGGCCCCGGCCGGCAGGATGGCCGTCACGGCCGCATAGCGATGCCCCCCCAAATGGGAACATTCCCACACCTGATCGGGATCAGGTACCGCTTTCTGCAGCGCCTGATAAATGGGCAGCCCAAATTTTGAGCAGCAGCGGTCCCGCTTTCCGTTGGTGCACACCAGATATTGAGGGTCGGTCACCTGTCTGGAACGATAATGCTCCGGATCGGTCAATATGTGCTTGATATCGAGTGACAGCAGCTCGCTGTCTGTCGTGAGGTCAAAACGATATAAGCGCTGTTCCTGATCCTCAGCCAACCCCACAAAAAAACGGCGGCCGCGCCTTGACCTCGAATTATTTTTGATAAATAACAATCTGGCGGATGGAAACGTTTTGAGCTGCTGCTGCAGCCACAGCTTCACGTCAGCGGCCAGGCTGTTGTTTTCCACCACGCGAGCTGTCCACGACTGGGTATATTCAAGCAGCAGCCACACCGTTTTTTCGGCCGTGGCGGTGCCGTAAATCGGCTGATCAATCTGCAGCGGCTGCAGGGCACAAAATTCACTCAAGACGTTGGATTCAAGCATTGACATTTAATGACCAACGGCAAAATGAGTGTGCAGGTACCGGGCCGCCTGCCCCTCACCCCAATATCGATCAGCCCCTTTGCCGTTCAAAAAACCAACGTGCCCGCCAAATTTAGGGAACATGCCGTTCAAATAGGGGTGATCACGAGTCAACTCATACGGAATATCGGCCGGATCCATCAGCGGATCGTCCTGGGAACGCAAAATCAGGGTTGATCGTGCGATTTGAGGCAAAAATTGCCCCGATCCGTTGCGCCGATAATAATCTTCCGCCCCGGCAAAGCCACCCAGCGGCGCCGTGCCATATTCATCAAAATCAACGAGAGTTTTACTTTCCAAAACGCGTTTAACGTCGATCAATGGCTCGAGCATCTCCCGCTTGGCCAACACTTTTTTGGTGAGATAGCGTAAAAATCGACGGCCGTAAAACGTTCCGGGAAACGTTAAAAATTTGCGGCTGCTGACTACCATATCAAAAGGAGGTGAGATCGCCACGGCCGCTTTCAAAGATTCCGGGGCCTCCGTTCCCCACTCTCCTAAAAGTTTGAGCAGCATGTTGCCACCAAGCGAAACCCCCATTATCCCCTTGGCCACTCCCGGAAATTTTTGCTCCAGGTGATCATACACCAGGCGAATATCATCGGTGGCACCGGCATGATAAAAGCGAGGGGTCCGGTTAATTTCCCCGCTGCACGATCGAAAATTCATCCCCACAGCACGGATACCCCACAGCGCAAGCTGACGGTACGCTTCACACGCATATCCGCGGCGGGCGTTCCCTTCAAGGCCGTGTAAATGAAGCACAATTGGGTCGCGGTCCGTCAATTGAGCCCAA
The DNA here is from genome assembly GCA_030065875.1 of Ardenticatenaceae bacterium. Lineage (GTDB taxonomy): Bacteria > Chloroflexota > Anaerolineae > Promineifilales > Promineifilaceae > WTJY01. The sequence goes on from JASJCR010000023.1 coordinate 71,075, forward strand.
GAGATTTGAGGATAATCCAGATCGATAAAATCGCCGTCTGGGGTATCGATACGCTCCCTTTTAAACGCCAGTCCGCCTTCACGACGCATCAAATTCGTGACAATCGTTTGGGCATGGGCCCCACGGAGCCAGCGGGGAGGCTCAAAGGGTGAGAGTTTGAAATCAATTTTGCTCGCGCTCATATACCTTAATTGAGCTGGCTCAAAAGCTGGCGGGCGGCCGTTTCGTAAACCGGCGTTTTGGCGGCAATCGCCAGGGCCCGATAAGCAGCCTGGGTTTGATTGTTTTCAGCGTACAGCACCCCCAGCATAAAGTGAGCGGCAGGGAGGTTTAAACCCAAATTAAGTGCTCTTTCATAGGCAGCAATCGCCTGCCGGCCGTCGTGGCGCGCCTGAAAATCCATCGCCTGGCTGATCAGGGCATCCCGTTCAAGCTTGATCATTTCACCACCAGCGACATCTTCTTCAACCTCTTCGCGAAACAATTCGGCAGCCAAATCCTCTTCCGCCTGTCGTTTGGCCAGCTCTAACGGATTATCTTTATTTTCTGCCGCATGACCCAGCTGCCAGTTGGAGCGTTCCTGCTCCAGCATGTCAGCCATTTGCCGCACGGCGCCAAAAATTGAATCTTCTTCTTCAGCGGCCGGCTCTTCTGCCTCAAACATCATATCATCGTCGTCACCCAGCTCGGGGTACGCCTCTTCCCCTTTTTCGATTAGCTCCATCGCCGTGTGAATATCCCCGTTTTGAGGGTCTAAACGAAGGGCGGCCCGACAAATTTGCAGCGCTTTTTCCTTATCTCCCACCATATCCAGAATGCGGGCAATCGCCAGATATTCGCGCACGGCCGCCTTGCGGTCACCCTGCCGCTGAAATATCATCGCCAGCCGCTTATGCGCGCCAATCAGGTTAGAATCGAGTCGTACCGCCCGCTCCCAATTGCCGATTGCCGCATCCGCATCGCGGGCGCGCAGATTGAACTCCCCCGCTGCCATATAGGTCTTGCCGGCATCGCTCAACAAACCCATTCGCTCCTGAATATCAGCCACATTGAGCAGATGTTTTACGTTGGTGCGATCTAAACGTGCGGCCAACTTGTAACATTCCATCGCCCGTTTTAGCTGTTTTAAGCCGACGCACGCTTCACCAATACCGACATAAACCGCCGGCTGGTTGTTAAATTCACTCAAGGCAACCCGAAAAGCGGCCAGTGCCGCCTTCCAATTCTTCTGTTTATTTAGCTGCTGCCCTTTTTTCAAAGCAAGTAGGTAACGTTGTCGATCTTTGGCCACAGATCGTCTCCTTTGGCTGAATCTTCTTAGCAATTAGCAATTAGTAATTAGTAATTAGTAATTGGACATGGGTTATTGGTCATTGGTTATTCAACCGCATCTCACCATCCACGACTCTCTTGTCTCTGGTCTCTTGTCTTTCTTATTATCCCCACTTTTCCCACCATAGGCGAAAAACAGGACTTTTCGATCACATCCGTATAATGCCCTGACCACATTAATTTTGGGTCTGCACCCTTTATTTTAGCAACTTTTTTGCCTAAAATGACAATATCAACCGCAGCATTTCCAGTTTCAGGAGGTCTCCCGTGCATATTCAAGGAAATTGGGTTTTTGAAGGGGCGGAACCCCAATCGATCTCAATCCATCTGTTTAATCCATCAAAACTCGTACGCTTGATACCTGATGTCCATCACGTCATCCGCAAATCAGCCGATCGCATTCTCTGCGTGCTTCACCCCCAAGTCACCGTTCTGCATCTCGATGAGCTTATCATTGACATTTCGCGAGATGAAAGATCGGCCGAGGACAGCTTCAACTTTCAGATGATTATGCGAAGCGGCGATCAGCGCTTATTTGAAGGTCACGGCTCGATTTTGCTGGAACCGGTTGGGCAGGACACCCACTTTTCCTTTGAATTATCCGGTACCTGCTACGGCTCGTTTTTGACCGTTGGCCAGCAATTTATTGAAACGCAAATCCGCGCCGGCTGGCGACGCTTTTTGACCAATCTGCAAATGTTGCTCAATGGGCAAATTCCCATTACCACAACCGCCGTGCCGGTTCAGGAAACCTCCAAAGAAGTGGTGGCTATCGTGATTGGCCTCCTGGTATTGATCATCGGATGGTTAATTTGGCGCGGATGGCGAAAATACTCACTCAGGAATTAGCCTAATTTTTCAACATTTCCTGAAATGCCTCTTCGAGGGACGGTATTTCTGTCTCAATCGCCTTCACCTTGACTCCAAACCCGCTGATAACCGCCAGCAGCTGATCGAGCAGCGAGTCTCCTTCACCGGCGGCAAATGCAAGCGTCACGCCATTTGTCTCCTCGTTCACGCGTAAAAATGGATCGGCCGCCTGCAGAGCAGCTTTACAGGCCGGTGGACAATGATCCAACTGGATCCGGTAACGGGTTTTTTGGGCCAGCCGCTCCCGAATCACCCGCGGCCGCTCCTGAGCAAGGATCCGTCCCCGATGCATGATCGCCACCCGCTGGCACAGCTTCTCCGCTTCACTTAAATCATGGGTGATCAAAAAAACCGTCATCTGCCGCCTGGTTTGTAACCCCAAAATCAGCTCGTGCAGCTGCTGGGTGGCTACCGGGTCAAGACTGCGGGTCGGTTCGTCTAATACCAGCAGATCCGGCTCAGCGATGAGCGCCCGGGCAATAGCCAAACGCTGTTTCATGCCGCTTGAGTAACTGCTAAAGCGACGATCGGCCGATTCCTGCAGATCAACCCCGCTTAACAGGGAGTCGATACGGCCGTTAGCCTCCTGCCCAAATAATCCGTGCAGCGAAGCAAAGAAGTGAAGATTTTGCCGGCCGGTTAGACGCCAGTAGAAGCTGCGCTCATCGGTAACGGTTAAACCCACACGCCGCCGGATCTCTTGTCCGGCCGAGAGCGGAAATCCCATTATGGTGGCGCTCCCACTTGTGGGAATCACCAGAGTGCACAACATCTTCACCAGGGTTGTTTTACCCGCGCCGTTAGGTCCCAAAAGACCAAAAAATTCACCCCGCTCAACCTGCAGCGTCACCTCATCTACCACCGTTCGCGCATTTGTTTTTTGCCATATCCGCCAGCCAACATCGTCCGCATAACGCTTGGTTAATCGCTCGGTGGTGATCGCCCAGGGGCCTGCCGCACTTGTCATGAAGGTAGTGTAGCGATATTTTGACCGGCGCACAAAACATCTCCCTCTCTTCTCTTTTCTCTTTTTGTAAGGTTTTTCTTGTATTCTAGATTATTAAGAGGAGTAAACTATTATAATGGGATGTGAACCAACCCAATATCACAAATATCATGAATGACTATCATCCAGAAATCGAGCAAATTATTTTGTCGGCTGATGAAATCCAACACCGAATCGACGCTTTGGCTCAAGAGATTTCCGACGATTATGCGGCCGTTTTAGAGGCTGGTGAAGAAGTCTTGCTCATCGGTATCTTAAAAGGTGTGTTCATGTTCATGGCAGACCTGACCCGATGTTTAACCATTCCGGTCCAAATTCACTTTATGGATGTGGCCGACATGGAAGATCACACCAGAAAAACCGGATTAATTGAGGTCAATAATCATTTTACCTCTTCAATAAAAGGGCGGCACGTTTTGCTGTTGGAAGACGTCGTCGATGCAGGATTGACCCTGAACTACTTGATACGCTCTCTGACGCTGAACGAGCCCAAAAGCCTTACGGTCTGTACGCTCTTTAGCAAGCAGGAAGAGCGGTTAATCGATACGGAAATTAAATATACCGGTTTTGAATTGGACAATCTTTACGTGGTTGGATACGGACTCGACTACAAGGAAAAATATCGCAACCTGCCCTTTTTAGGCCTTCTAAAACCGGAAGCGATGACCTGATTTTGTCTGTTTGCGGTCTTTAATCTATTGGTGATGCAAACAGGCATTTTAAATATGCCCCTTCAGGAAACGTCGGCCGCACGGGGTGATCGAGCGCATGCCCGACCTGACGATGAACCCACAGCGGCCGCCCGGCTTCCTCAGCCGCGTCCATCACCGTTTGATAAAAAAGCTCCGCACTTACCCGACTGGAACACGAGGCAAATACCAAAATCCCGCCTGGCGATAGAAGATTTAAGGCCAGATGGGTCAATTGGCGATAGGCACGCACCGCCGCCGGAATCTCCGACTTTTGCTTGGCAAAAGAAGGGGGATCGAGGATCAACAGATCAAATTCTCTCCCCTGCGTGGCCAACTGCGCTAGAAGGTCAAAGGCATCTCCGACCAGCGGTTCAAATGGCACATCACTGCAGCCGTTTAACCGCAGATTTTCCGCCGCCGCCTTAAGGGCCGGCCGGCTAACATCAACGGCCGTAATGGAGTGCGCCCCACCCACCGCAGCATGAACCGCAAATCCTCCGCTGTAGCAAAAAACATCAAGCACATGCCGTCCGCGAGCCGCATTTTTAACCCACAGTCTATTATCTCGGTGGTCAAAAAAAGTGCCGGTTTTATGCCCCCGAAGCACATCAGCGGTAAAAACGAGTCCATTTTCCAAATATGGTACGGGATCGGCCGGGGCGTCTCCCCACAACATCCCCCCATCCACAATGCCCCAGCACAGGTCCGGCCGCTGCTGCAGGGTGCGGGCCAGCCGGACAACCACCCGGCGAGCAGCGGTCAGCGCCAGCGCCTCATTCAAAATGACGTGTAAATAGGGAAACCATATCGCCGAATACACTTTTACCACCAGCGTATCGGCGTAAACATCAACGATTAACCCCGGCAAACCATCTCCCTCACCATAAATCAGCCGGTAACCGGTTGTTTGTTGTGGATCGAGAGACGCTCTTCGACTGGCCGCCTCACGGACCTTTTCTAAAAACCATTCGTTATCGATACGGGTTGGCTGTTTGTGGTGCAGTACTTTTACCCGAATCGGGGAGTGCGGATCATAAAGGCCAATCGCCAAAAAACGGCGTTTCTGATCAAAAACAACGGCTAAATCACCGGCCCGGCCGTCAGCCAGCTCTTCCAGGTTGGTAATCCCACCATCAAAGAGCCATGGATGCCCGCGGCGCAGCGGCCGCTCAGCGATCGGGGTGATGCGCACCGCCAGCCGTTTTGATGCCGGTGGAGGCGCAAGGGGGGCAATCACAAGGCGGCTATCACCAGCTCTGTCATGGCGTTGGTGTTGAGGCTGGCTGCCCCACCACCGATATCGGCCGTCCGATGACCGGCGGCCAATACGCGATCTACGGCATGTTCGATCACCTCCGCCTCCTGGTGCAGTTCAAGACCCAACCGCAGCATCATCGCTCCGCTCAAAATCGTAGCCAGCGGGTTAGCTTTGCCGCTGCCGGCGATGTCGGGTGCTGATCCGTGAATCGGCTCAAATAAGCCCACCCGGCCGCCAACGGATGCGGAGGGGAGCATGCCCAGGGAGCCGGTAATCATCGACGCTTCATCGGATAAAATGTCGCCAAACATATTTCCGGTCACCACGACATCAAAGTCAGCCGGCCGGTTGATCAAATACATGGCCATGGCGTCAACCAGTAAATCTTCATACTCAACATCGGGGTATTCAGCGGCCACCTCGTGAGCCACGGCCCGCCACAGGCGCGAGGTATCCAAAACGTTGGCTTTATCAACCGACGTCACCTTTCCCCGCCGCTGTCTGGCCAGGTCAAAGGCCATTCGCACAATGCGTTCCACCTCATCCGCCCCATAAATCATGGTGTCGAACCCCACGCGAACGTCATCGCGCACTTCCCGGCCGCGGGGGGTGCCAAAATAGATGCCGCCGGTCAGCTCCCGCACAAAAACAATATCAACCCCCTTGACCCGCTCCGGCTGCAGCGGGCTGGCCGCAGCCAGGGCATCAAACACCTTGACCGGCCGAATATTGGCAAACGCTCCCAATTCTTTGCGGATGCGCAGCAAACCTTGCTCGGGACGAACGGTGGCGGCCGGATCATCCCACTTGGGGCCGCCAACAGCGCCGAGCAAAATCGCGTCACTCTCCAGACAGGCGCCCAACGTCTCTTCAGGCAGTGGATTGCCCGTCTCGTCGATGGCTATCCCGCCAATTAGCTGTTCGCTGTATTCAAATTGATGATCAAATTTGGCGGCTACCGCATCAAAAACCTGGCGCGTGGCCTGTACTATCTCAGGGCCGATACCGTCACCCGGCAGCAGCGTCACTTTGGCTTTCACGATCTACTCCTCAAAAAAGACGTCAAACACAGATATCAAAAAAGATGAGACAAGTTTATCTCATTTATTCTCAACTCTGTAGTCTGTGGTCTGAAGTCTTCTGAAGTCTGAGGTCTGTCGTCTCTAACCCTTAGCGCCTATCAAACGGTACGTTTTTTCCAGGGCTTCCCGCCCCTTGACCCGCATCGGCTCCCGCGATTCGACGTTGACCCAATCTTTGACCGCCTCGTAAACGGTGTGGCTGATAATTATTTCATCGGCCGTGGCGCTTTCTTCCAGTCGTTTGGCCAGGTTGACGGCATCACCGATGGCGGTGAAATCCTTGCGGAAGCTGCTGCCCACATTTCCGGCGACCGATTCCCCGGTATGAATTCCCACGCCAAAAGAAAGCTGATTGTCTCGCGGCCGGTTACGATGGAATGCGTCCAGCGCATCTTTCATGGCCAGGGCGGCCCGTACCGCCCGTTCGACATGATCGGTTTGCGGATTGAGCTGCGTGTTAAAGAGAGCCATCACCGCGTCTCCCATAAATTTGTCGATGATTCCCTCTTGCTCGTTGATCCCCTGCGCGGCGACCGAAAAATATTCGTTGATGATCTCAATTAATCTTTCCGGATCGAGCTTTTCGCTAAAGGTGCTAAATCCATTGATATCGGCAAAAAGGACAGTCATTTCTCGCCGCTGCGGCCGTTGAGCAGCATCTAAATCTCGAACCTGATCGACCAAAGCGGGCGGCAAATAGCGGCGCACGCTTTCCAGACGCTTTTTCTCAGAGATATCGTCGAGGACCATGGCCACACCCAGCGTATTTTGCTGGATGTCGCGCAAAGGGGATAAATTCAAGTTGAGGGTTGAGGTTCCCGGCCGGCGCTGGATATTGACGTCCAGCTCTTGCGAATGGGCCCGGCCGGCCAGTTTCACCTGATCAACCAGCGAAATGATGATTTCCGTCAGCAGCTGGTCCACTTCCGCCATCACGTCTTCGAGCGGGCGTGATTCAACCAGGCTGCCCGGCACCCCTAGGATGCGGCCGGCCGCCTGATTGTAAAGCGATATTTGATCCTTGTTGTCGATCGTAATCACCCCACTGGTGATCGAGGCGAACACGTCATCCATCAACGTCTTCATTTCCGTGATCTCGGCCAGCTGGCTGCGAATTTGACGGAAAAGGCGAGCGTTTTCGATGGCTACGGCCGCCTGATTGGCAAAAGCGGCCAGCAAATGCTTGTCCGATTCGCGAAATATCCCGTCGGCGATGCGATTGTCCGCATAAATGACCCCGATTGTGTGATCCTTTAAATTCATCGGAACACACAAAATCGAGCGCAAGTTATAATTTATGATGCTTTCCTGACCGGAAAAACGGGGGTCAGCCTGGGCGTTGGTGGTCAACAGCGGCTCGCCACTTTCCAGGACACTGTTAATAACCGTTGATGAAACTTCGGTTGAATCTTTGATCGTTTCCTGGTTGATATTGCGGGCCGCCTGCACCTCAAGATCGCCGGTATCTTCGTCGATCAACATCAGAAATCCGCGCTCGGCCCCGGTAATGCGTATCATCGTATCCATCACCAGATTCAAAATTTCATTTGGATCCAGCGATGAACTAACGGCCGCGCCAATGTCCTGCAGCGCCCGCAGCTGCTGCCGCTCTCGCTCCTGTTCCTGCAAACGACGTTCGAGATTTTGCAGCGTCCGTTTGGCCGGCGTTAGCGAATTGACCAGCTCTTCTGACGCTTCCTGGAATATGCGCGACTGCGTGCCCACAAACGTCTGCTGCTGGCGATCAGCAGCTGAGTCAATATCCCCAATTAAATCCCGCAGGCGCAGGAGATCCTGTTGTATTTGAATGTTGGGTTGGGTATCTGTTGATTTGTCCAAATTGGCCCTCTAGCCATCCAATACACGGCTTGTAATAAATAGATCTTACACGATCTACTGATTCAAATTTGTATCCAATTTGCTTACCTGTGTTGACATTTCATGAATTTTCAAAATTTCACGGCGAGAATTGATAAGAATGGTGAGGAAAACCTCTAATTACTTCTGCATCCTTCGCGCTCCATGCATCGATAATTTTAAATATCAACAAAACCTAGCAGGAACATTATAGTATGGATAAACCTTCCAGCCAATATTACTCAAGGGGGAGTAACCCGTGGCGAATTGCATAGCGAATGAGATCAGGCATCGACTTAAGCTGCAGTTTTTTCATCAGATTGGCTCGATGGGTTTCCACTGTTCGGGAAGCAATTGACAAGATCAAGGCGATTTCTGAACTCGTCTTCCCCTCTGCCACCAGCTGCAGCACTTCCCTTTCGCGATTGGTCAGAGCATTTAGCTCGGTATGATCGCTAGAGAGATCCCATTCGAGATAGGTGTCCAACCCTTTTTGCGCAAAGGGCTGCCCTAAAAAAATTTCCCCTTGCAATGCGGCGCGAATTCCCTCGATCATTTCTTCACCGGAGGCATTTTTCAAAATATAAGCGGAGGCGCCATTTTGAATCGCTTCCGCTACAATTTGATCTTCCGTATGCATTGATAATATGACAATTTTTACCTGGGGATATTTGTGGGCAACCCGACGAACCACTTCACGGCCGGTAAGATGAGGCATGGATAAGTCGCAAATCAATAAATCCGGCTTGTGCCTTTCGACCAGATCATACGCTTCAATACCGTCATCGGCTTCGCCAACCACAAAGAAATCGCTCTCTTTATCGAGCAGTGTTCTGGTTCCCGCCCGAATCGCGAAATGATCATCAGCCAGAACAATTTTAATGTGTTTTGCCATCGACCAGCCTCATAGTATGATCCACTCTCATCTTGCACAGACCTCTTTAGGATACCATGAATTGCCGGGCAATGAAAAATATTGCCGGGCAGAAGCGTTGAATTTTTACCCGACATTTTTGCAGATTTTTTAAACGGCCGGCTAATAGTTTGGTCCCCTTTTACGGACGTGGCATAATCAGATGGCTGATTTAACTCATCAAAAACGACAAAGTTTGTGAATTCCAGGCGTACGTACACTTATCTGATCGGTTTAATATTGCTTTCTCTCCCCTGTTATTGTGCAGGCATTTTTTTGTACCAGGTTGCCCCGGCGGCCGTAGATGGTGAGTCACCGGTGGCCACTCCTACCCTGATTGAAACAGTTGAAGAAGGGACAGCCACGGCCACAGCTACTATCACCGCGGAGCCGGTCGAAACCGCCACCCAAATTCCCACCCCGTCAGGTACCATCGCCCCTACTCCCACGCTGCGTTCAACGCCAGGCCAATTTTTAACGCCGATCATTCCCACCGCCACACCAACCAATACACCATCACCAACGATCACCCTAACACCCAGCCAAACCCCTACCGGTACGCTGCTGCCTACCGCAACCGCTTCAACCACACCAACCACAGCGCCCACGGGGACGGCGACGGCCACTACCCAGGCGACGGCCACCGTCACTCCAACTCCTCCGGCCGCCACGGCGACAGCCACGAGTACGCCAACCACCGATGCACCAACCGCCACCAGCACCTTAACGCCTACGGTCGCGGCAACAGCCACACCCACACCGCAACCTCAACCTACGGCCACCCATACGGCCGTCCCTTCCCCGGCAGCCAGCAGCACCCCGGATGGAGGAGACGGGTGATCATTGATCAATTGAATGAGAAATAAAATGGATTTATTCAAAGTACTGCAAACCTTAACAGAAACTCCAGGCCCTTCCGGTTTTGAATCAGATATCGCCGCTGTGATTCAGGAAATGTGGCATCCCCTGGTGGATGAGATCATTGTGGATCGCCTGGGCAGCCTCATTGCCATCAAAAAAGGGCGCGGTGATCTCAAATCAGACGGGGAACACCGGCCGCGAATTTTGCTGGCCGCCCATATGGATGAAATCGGCTTAATGGTCCGCCAGGTTATCGATTTTCACGGCTCCGGATTTTTAAGGGTCGCTCCCCTGGGCGGGGTAGATATTCGCCACCTCTACGGTCAGCAGGTGGTGATTCACGGTCATGATGGTCAAACCGCCCGCAACATTCGGGGGATTCTCGGGGCCCCTCCCAACCAACTCCTGCCGGCCGGCCAGACTGGCAAGCCCTACAGCTTTGACAACCTCGTGGTCGATCCTGGTCTGTCGTTTGATCAACTCCGGGAGGTCATTTCCGTGGGAGATGCGGTCTCTTTTTACCAGCCGCTGCAGCAGCTGGCGGGCAAACGGGTGAGCGGCAAAGCCCTCGACAATCGCTGTTCGGTGGCTGCCGTCACGCAATGTTTAGAACAGCTGCAAAACCGGCCGCACGACTGGGACGTCATCGCCCTGGCCTCATGTCAGGAAGAAACCCGTTTGCTGGGGGCAGCAACCGTCGCCCATCAATATCAACCCGATATCGCCATCGCCATCGACGTGACGTTTGGGCAAGGACCCGGAGCCAATGACGATCGAGCATTTAAAGTGGGTGGGGGCCCGGTGATCAGCTTCTCACCAGATACCCACCTGGGGGTCCAAAAAGGGCTCGAGCAGGCCGCAAAACAATTGGAAATGACCACTCAATCCGAGTATGTAGCATATCCCGGCGGCACCGACGCCTATGCGATGCAGATCGCCGCTGAAGGAATTCCCACAGGGATTGTTGGAATCGCCCTGCGATATATGCACACCATGGTCGAATCGATCAGTATGAATGACGTAACTCGCGTGGGTCGCCTGCTGGCGGCATACGTTGAACAGCTCAACGAAAAGTCCATCCAGGAATTAAAAAATGCGCTCACGCCAAAATCTTAATATCTGATGTCAACAGAACCTAACAAGTTAAAGATTTAATATGAACAAACTCCTTAAAAAATTAACCGAAGCGGTCGGGGTTTCCAGTGACGAAGGGGCGATCCGCCAGCTGATAAAAGATGAGATCGAAAACCATGTCGATTCCTGGGAAGTTGATGCCCTTGGCAACCTCATCGCCTGGAAAAAGGGAACCCAAAGCGCCCAAACCGTGATGATCGATGCCCATATGGATGAAGTTGGGCTAATGGTCACCAGCATAGACGGCAATGGAACACTCAAATTTTCTCCAGTTGGTGGTTTTGACGATCGTGCCCTTCTGGGGAAGGTTGTCCAGGTTGGCTCGAAAAAAATTACCGGGGTAATCGGCAGCCAACCGATTCACCTGGCCAACGCCACTGAGCGTCAAAAAATTGTTCCCAGGAAAAGCATGCGGATCGATATCGGAGCTGCTAGCAAAACTGCGGCCGGTGAAAAAGTAAAGGTTGGCGACCTGGCCGCCTTTCTCACCCCCTATGAAGAGCAGGGCTCAGTTGCCCTGGGAAAAGCGTTTGACGACCGGGCCGGCTGCCTGGTGGTGATCGAACTTCTTAAACGGGGACCGTACCCTTTTGATTTGGCGGCCAGCTTCACCGTGCAGGAAGAGGTTGGACTGCGTGGGGCTCATGCGGCCGCAGCCCGTATCCGGCCGGATGTGGCTTTGATATTTGACTGCACCCCCGCCTATGATTTACCGACCCCGCCAGATATTGACGAAAGTCCCAACGTGAGGCTGGGGAAAGGCCCAGCTCTCTACGTGATGGATCGAGCCTCAATTCAGGACCCGCGTCTGGTGAGCCATCTGCTCAAGGTAGCCAATCAACACAAGATTCCGGTGCAGATACGCCGGCCGGGTGGCGGGGGCACCAATACCGCCAGTATCCAGCGCTCCGGTGCCGGGGTGATTTCTGCGACCATCGGCTTGCCGGGGCGATATTTGCACGCTCCGACATCGATGATTTCATTGGATGATTTGACTCACATGATCGATTTGGCGGAAAAGGGATTAAAGGAGTTGAAGTTTGAGCAGTTAGCGGATTAGCATTCTAGCCCGGCGCTGTCGCGCCTTTTAGCCGTCAGCGCGGTGCTGCGCACCTTTCAGCTTACAGCTAAATAGCTGAGAGGCCCGCAGGGCTGTGCTAATGGCTATGAGGGGCGAAGCCCTAACCTAGAAAGCTAAAAGGCCCGCAGGGCCGTGCCATACAACAGGAAACATTTATGAACGAATTAATTAAAAAACTGGTTGAAGCATACGGCCCATCTGGTTTCGAAAGCCAAATGCGAGATCTCATTCAGCCAGAAATCGCACCTTTCAGTGATGACATTACCGTTGATGCCATGGGCAACCTCATCGCCTACAAAAAGGGGAATGGCGGCGGTCTCAAGGTCATGATCGCCGCTCATATGGATGAAATCGGCCTGATGGTGACCCACATTACCGAAAAAGGGTATTTGCGCGTCACCAATATTGGCGGGATCAATCCGCAGACGCTGCTCGGCAACCGGGTGCAGTTTGCCAACGGCACCACCGGCATCGTTTTTAGTGATCGCACCCCCAAAAGGACGATAGTCCACGGGCTAAACAAACATTACATCGACGTTGGCGCAAGCGGGGTCGATGATTGCCCGGTTGGCGTGGGAGATGCGGCCGGCTTTATGCGCGACTTTTTTGTCCAGGGAACCCGGTTAACCAGTAAAGCGATGGATGATCGAATCGGCTGTGTGGTGGCCATTGAAACCTTAAAGCAGCTGGACAATTCGCCACATGACGTCTACTTTGTTTTTAGCGTTCAGGAAGAAGTTGGGGTGCGGGGGGCGCAGGCGGCGGCCAACCGCTTGAACCCGGATGTGGGCATCGCCCTCGACGTCACCCTAACTGGGGATATGCACAACAGCATTGAAATGGCTGTAGCCCTGGGAGACGGACCGGCGATCAAGGCGAAAGACAGCGGTATGGTCGCTCATGTGGGGCTGGTTAACCTGATGAAGCAGCGAGCCAGAGAAAACGATATTCCTTTCCAAATCGAAGTTTTAACCGGGGGTTCAACCGATGCCCGGGCGATGCAAATTGCCGGTCCCGGTTGTGCAGCCGGCTGCATCTCGATTCCCTGCCGCTATGTCCACAGCCAAAGTGAAACGGTTGATATCCGAGATGTAGAAGGATCGATTGCCCTTTTAACGGCGGTTTTGTCCGGCGAAATTGATTTATAGGTGAAAGGTGATGGGTCATAGGTATAGGGTGACGGATGTAAGGTTTAAGGTGGTGGGTATAAGGTTTAAGGTGATGGGTGTAAGGTGTAAGGTGACTGACCCAAATTACATCCACCCTATATCCATCACCCTACACCTATGACCCATTACCCTACACCTATGACCCATCACCTTCCACCCTCTACCTGACACCCCCCCTCTATGAAAGAAAACAAAGGGTACCTCTACGCCACGACAGCTTATTTCTTGTGGGGCATTTTGCCGATCTACTGGAAACAGGTCGATCATATCCCGGCCGTGGAAGTCCTCCTTCACCGCATTCTCTGGTCCCTCGTTTTTCTGGCCGCGCTGCTGTCGCTGCAGCGGAATTGGGGCTGGCTGCGAACCGCTCTGCGCAACCGCAAAATCCTCCTGATTTATACCGCAGCGACGCTCTTTTTGTCTTTAAACTGGGGCATTTACATTTGGGCGGTCAACGCCAGTCACATCGTGGAAACGAGTTTGGGATACTTTATCAATCCGCTGGTCAGCGTATTTTTTGGGATGATTTTTCTCGGAGAACGGCTGCGGCCGGTGCAGTGGTTGGCTATCCTGATAGCCGGCAGCGGGGTGCTGTTTTTGTTCTTAAGCGGTGGTGATCTTGTGCTGTGGATCGCCCTGGCCCTGCCGCTCACCTTTGCGGTGTATGCCCTACTCAAGAAAAAAGCCCCTCTTGATTCGCTTAAAGGGCTAACCCTGGAAACCGCCATTGTCGGCTTCCCGGCCCTGCTGATCCTGCTTTACTGGGGGGTAACCGGTCAGGGGGCATTGGGGCAGGTTGACCGGTCAACAGACTTCTTTCTGGTTGCTTCCGGGGCGGCTACGGCCATACCGCTCCTTTTTTTTGGGGCGGCCGCGCCCCGGATTCCCATGCGCATGATCGGCATTTTGCAATATGTGGCCCCTACAATGCAATTTTTGTTGGGGGTTTTTGTTTATGGAGAACCGTTTGATCAGACCCGCTTTATCGGTTTCTGTATCATTTGGGTGGCGCTGATTATTTACACGGTGGAAAGCTTCTTGAATCGACAAAGGACGACCCTGAGGGCGGCTTAGCTCGCAGCTGCGCAGCTTCTAGCCCGTCGCTGTGCTCCTTTCAGCAGCCAGCTGTTAGCTGAAGGGGGGGCACAGCACCGCGTTAACAGCTAAAAGGCCGTAGGCCGAGCTAGTTGCCGAGAGGGGCGCAGCCCCGAGCTGATTGCTAAAAGGCCGTAGGCCGAGCTAGTTGCCGAGAGGGGCGCAGCCCCAAGCTGATTGCTAAAAGGCCGTAGGCCGGGCTAACTGCTGAGAGGGGCGCAGCCCCGAGCTGACAGCTAGGAGGCCAAAGGCCGACCTAAACAAACAACTATGATTACTTCAATCGCTTTTGACGCCGACGACACGCTCTGGCACAACCAATACCTCTACAACATGACGGTCGAGCGGTTTGCCGACCTGCTCAGCCCGTATCACGATCGCCAGTGGATTATGGATCGCCTCGATACGGTTGAGAGCGGCAACCTGGCTTATTATGGCTATGGTATCAAATCTTTTTCGCTGTCGATGATTGAAACGGCCATTGAATTAACCGAAGGGCGGATCACCGGCGGGGAAATTCAAAATATCCTGGATTACACCCGAGAGATGATTCGGGCACCGGTAGAGGTTGTGCCCAACGTCCGTGAGGTCATCACCGAGCTCGATCCAAGATATTTTTTAATGGTGATCACTAAAGGGGATTTGCTCGATCAAGAATCAAAGGTAGCCCGCTCCGGACTGGGTGATTTATTTGATCATGTCGAAGTGGTCAGTCATAAAACCCCTGAAGTGTATGCCGAGGTTCTCAAACGGCTCAACATCCGGCCGGAGAACTTCCTCATGATGGGCAATTCCCTGCGGTCAGATGTTTTGCCGATTGTAGATATTGGAGGGGTGGGGGTGCATATTCCCTATCACAGCACCTGGTCCCATGAGGAAGTAGAAATTTCGGCCGTGCAGCGCGATTCGTATTATGAGCTCGAGGATATCGGTCAGCTGCCGGGGCTGCTGCTGCAGCTAAATAGTTGAAGACCCACCCCCTAACCCCCTTCCAGGGGGCTTCAGGGGCTGTTTTTACGCCACATCGCCTATTGGCGCACGATTGATCCACCATGTCCGGTTTGATCGACCCTATCCGCCCCTGAACCGCGTCGGGGAGGGGCTGGGGGAGGGGTGAGATGACGTCAAATTCCCACCCCCTAACCCCCTCCCAATGGGAGGGGGAATAGGCTACTCCTGTACCTCCTGAACTCGCCGCTGCCGCCACCAGCGACGGACGCGACGGCCGATGAAGTACACGGGGAGGCCAATAATCAAGACGATCGGCAGGAAGAAAATTACAAGCCAGATCAGGAAGGAGGCGATCCCCTGCAGGGCCTCGATTAATGCTTCAATTGCATCGCGAGCGATCCCCTGCGGCCGCCAGCCGCCCACTTCAATCGGCTGATTAAGCTCATCCGGCGTCAGTGAAACCGTGATGGTCGAAAAAGCGGCCGACTGGCTCAGAAACTGCATGCGCCCCTTGATGACCTCGATCTGTTCTTCCAGACGGCTCAATTCCGCATTAACCGCCAGCGCTTCTTCTACATTTTTGGTTTCATCTAAAAAGTTGCGTACGCGATCGGCCGTGGCTTCGAGATTGCCCAGCCGGGCAGACAGATCAACAAACTCTTCGGTGACGTCCTGACCGCTGGTTGACTCGCTGTTAACCTCGATAGCCCCATCTTTGATCAGCGACAGCGCCTCATCAAATCTCTCGGCCGGGATGCGCATGGTGATCGATCCGCGATCGGCCGTGCCCACGGAGAAAACGTTGCTGTTGACGACCCAACCCCCCATCGCCTCGGCCATTTCAGCCAATTCGGCCAGCGAATCTTCGGTGTTGGCCACCACGACATCAATATTGGCCGTGCGAATAATCAGCCGCTCCTGGGGAATTTGCCCGCTCTGGTCAGCGACGCTGTCTTCAGCAAAATTCACCTCTCGTTCAAACGGTGGCTCTTCAGGGGCAAAGGCCGCCCCGCTGGCCGGAGCATCGCCCTCATCTGAAGCAAAACCAACGGAACTTTCGGCAAATGGTTCCGGCCGACTGCAGGCGATAAGGATTACAAACAGGAGAGAGATCAATAAAAATTGACCAATACGAATAAGCGATCTTTTTTTTATCATCGGGCACCATCCAAAGTTACAAGTTTCAATCGTTAGAATAGCTAATTGCTAATGGCTAACGGCTAATTGCTAAATATGTAACGTGTGAACAGAGAGAAACGTTCCGGCTACCAGCCAAATGAAAGACGGGCGACCAGGCGCTCGGAAAGACCTTCATCGCGCATGCGCTGCTGGGTGGTTTCCACATCGTAATCAACGCGGCAGTATTCCCAAATCATGCGCTCGAGGTCGAGCAGGGCATATGAAGCACGAGGATCTGAATCGCGGGGCTGGCCCACGCTGCCAGGGTTGATAATGCAGCGATGGACGCCGGTCAGGTGCCACGGTTCGTTGTAAAGCGGATGGAGCATGTAGGTGCGTTCCCCCTCAACTTTTTCAAAGACAATGGGGACATGGGTGTGGCCGACCAGGCAGTAAGGGGTAAAAAAGTGCTCAAAATTGGCGTCGGCCGTACCCCGATCGAGAATATATTCCCAAATCGGCTGCCTGGGGCTGGCGTGAGCGATGGTAAACATCTCGTGGGGGGTTAACATCGGCGGTAGGCTTTCCAGATAAGCGTGTGATTCGGTGGTTAACACATCCTGGGCCCACATCACCGCGTGCTTGGCGTAGTCGTTAAAGGTGTCGATATTTAATTTTCCCAAAACCGCCCAGTCGTGATTGCCGGAGAGAGCCAGGTGATCGTGCTCTTGCAGGAGGGCCACACATTCATTGGGGTTTGGCCCATAGCCCACCAAATCACCCAAAAACCAGATCTTATCCCATTTTCCTGCGGCGTCCTTTAAAACAGCTTCGAAGGCGGCGAGGTTAGCATGAATGTCCGAAATAACTAAAACGCGCATTAAGTTGCTCACGGGTCGTAAAACCCAAAATTTTTTCTAACTATTCAGGTCGTTAATTATCCTGCGGGGCTGTGGCCGGTGGCCACACCGAGCCACCAACCGGCACGGTCAGAGACCGGCCGGAGCACTTAAATAGTTACAATTTTTTTATTTTAACGGCCGTATGAGAGTATATTTTATTTCTCTTTTCTTCTATTGAGGACAGGAAAACCACCATTTGGCCTATCTGTTTATAATACCATGAATCTCGAGCAAGGGTATAATCATTGGCGATTTTAAAACGAATTATCGATGAGTTTAATAGCCCTTTAGTTACATGACAAAATCACAACTGCAATTCATGGTCTTCAAAATAACAACAGACGGGGTTGAAAGCAGTGAAGCGTTGGGTGAGGCAATTGGCCGGCTGCTGCAAAACCAGGACGTTATTTCCCTAAACGGCCCGTTGGGTGCCGGAAAAACCGCCCTGACGCGGGGGATAGCCCGGGGTTGGGGCACGCCCGATCGCGTGACCAGCCCCACCTATACCCTCGTCAACGAGTATCGACGGGCAGCCGATGCCCAAACGCTCTTTCATTTAGATTGTTATCGCCTTTCTTCTGCTGACGATGCGGAAACGATCGGGCTAGATGATATTTTGGCGGCCGAGGGCGCAGTCGTCATTGAGTGGGCGGATCGCATAGCCGCCTGGCTGCCACTCGATCGAGTAGAAATCCACATCGCCCAGCCGGCCGATGAGACACGGGAATTTTCGTTTACCGCTCACGGGCCACGATCCCGGGAGCTGATTGAACGGCTGCGGCAGCAGCGTGAGGGCGGCGTATGATCTTGGCCATCGACACCGCTACCCGCTGGTTGGGGCTGGCCCTCATTGATCCGGGAAAGGGACAGGTGCGCCATACGGCCGGCTGGGAATCCGCTCGCACACAAACCATTGAGTGCTCGGCCGCAATTGAAGCGGCCCTGGTGCAGCAGGGCGTGACTCCGGCCGATCTGGAAGGAATCGCCGTGGCGATCGGTCCCGGCTCCTATACCGGGCTGCGTATCGGGTTGGGCGTGGCCAAAGGGTTGGCCCTCGTCCATCAAACGGCTATTTTGCCGGTGCCCACGCTTGATATTCTAGCAGCACCCCTTCCAGCCAGTGACCGGCCGCTGATTTTGACGGTCGAGGCCGGTCGCAAACGGATTATTGCCGCGGAATACCGCTGGAGCACAGATGAGAAGAGGTGGCGGCTGCACCGGCCGGCCGATATTTTAACCTGGGACGACTTGATCAAGTCGCTCACTCAAAATTCCCTGGTGGCGGGCGAAATCTCGCCGGCCGCCCGAGAGCAATTGGAGAATCACCCCCTTACCGATCCACTTCCCCCGCCGTTTTGTATCCGCCGGCCGGAAATGCTGGCCCACCTTGGATGGCAGATGTTGCTGCGGGGGGAAACAGCCGATCCGGCCACAATCGCTCCCAACTATTTGCGTAAGCCGGAAGGCAGTTAAAAAAAGCATTTTCCAGGCTGGATCGCTCATGGATTGGCAAATATCATTTCATCTTCATCAGTTTTTTTTCTCAAAGGCGATCGGTATTGTAAGATTAACGATCTAAAAGTGATTGTCGAATTCAACCCTGGAGGTTCACATCGTTATCCTCAAAATTCTCAGTGCACTTTTGGGCGTCATCATCGTTGTCGTTACGATTCTATCGGCCGTGCGCTCCTTTGTGGTCCCTCGAGCGATGCCGGATTTTCTCTCGCGCCTGATCGCCGTCGCCTGGCGCAGGCTGTTTAATCTGCGCATCAGATTTGTCAAAAGCTACGTCGAAAAAGACCGCGTGATGGCCTTTTACGCGCCGATCACCCTCGTTTCTTTCCCCATGGTATGGCTGACCCTGGTGACGATTGGCTATATGTTCATTTTTTGGGCGACCGGCAACCGCACCATGGGCGAAGCGTATATGCTGAGCGGTTCTTCGCTGTTGACCTTGGGTTTTGCCAGCAGCGACGCATTATTTGAGCAAATGTTGATCTTCTCCGAAGCAGCAATCGGCCTGATTATGGTGGCCTTGCTCATTTCCTATTTGCCAACGATGTACAGCGCGTTCTCCAGACGGGAATCTGCGGTGACCATGCTCGACGTGCGCGCCGGGTCGCCCCCATCGGCCGTAGAAATGATCCTGCGCATCTTCCGCATTGGCGAATTTAAAATGGATGACTTTTGGGAGGAGTGGGAAAATTGGTTTGCCCAACTCGAAGAAAGCCACACCTCTCTGGCAATCCTGGTCTTTTATCGCTCACCGGTCCCGGAATACTCATGGGTCACCGCTTCCGGAGCGGTGCTCGATGCGGCCGCGCTTTCGGCCGCGGTGTTAGACACGCCACGCAACCCCAAAGAAGAGTTGTGTATCCGGGCCGGGTATCTGGCCTTACGCCGCATCGCCAGCTTTTTTAGCATCGAATATAATGAATTTCCTACCAATCAAGATCCGATCAGCATTAGGCGGGAAGAATTTGATCAAGCGTGTGAAACGCTGGCCGCGGGTGGCGTGCCCATTAAACAAGATCGCGATCAGGCGTGGCTCGACTTCAAGGGGTGGCGGGTCAATTATGATACCGTTTTACTGGCCTTGTGTAACATCACCATGGCTCCTTATGCTCCCTGGTCTTCAGATCGGGCACAAACTTACAATCAGTTAGAAACACCGCCGGTATTTTACGGCCGGGGCCTGCACCAAACGGACGATCAGTAAATCATCTCCTCGACCCGCGTTCAGTTGCCTCTAAATTGATTTGGGATATTATCCCCTTACTTAAGCCAGTCCGTTTAAACAGCACCAAGTTAAGGTTGAAGCTTACATCATTAAAGGGGTATTTCAATTTTTATTGCCCCAATCGAACATCAAACAAACCTGCAACCTATATTGCTTAGATTTTCCTGACCAGGTTAGGAGAGCCAATATGATGAGCGATTATAACGCCAGATGGGGTTCTAAAACCTTATCGATCATCTATTTCATCGCCGTGGTTTTCATTTGCCTGCTGTTTGTCGTCCTGGAACTCCTCCAAATTTCTTCTCTGGCCACCACGACCGCGTTATTCCTGACTTTAAGTGCAATCGGACTTGGCCTAATACTCATGCGTCAAGATCGCTATGAGCTGTCGGTCATCATTTTTGGCACGGTGGTGTGGATTTGCATTTCAGGGGTCGTCATTGTCCGCGGCGGTCTGAGGCTCCCGGCCGTGGTGCTTTACCCGCTCGTTATCTTGTTGATGGGTATTTATGCTCGACCGATTTGGGCCATCATCAGCGGCCTGGCCTCGATTTTTATCTTGTCTTCCATCATGATTGCCCAGACAAATGGGTTTCTGGCGGAACCTTCGTTTGAGATTTCCCCACTGCAAACCTTAATTTTTAATTCGATCACCATTTCGGTCTCTGCAGTCATCGTCTATTTCACGTCGATCGCCGTCCTCAGAAACCAATCAGCCTTGCAAGAGAGCCAGCAGCAGGAAGCTGACCGGCGGCAGGCCATTGAAGAGCAGGCCGATCAATTAAGGCAGGCCAATAAAGCGCTGGAAATTAATAAAGATCGATTTCGCTCCCTCCTCAATAATGCCGGGGATCAAATTCTGCTGCTCGATAGCAACGGTTATATTATCGATGTCAATCAACAGGCCACAATCGATTTAGGGTATCGCGAAGATGAGTTAATCGGCATGAACGTGACCCAGGTTGATATCGCTTGGGATAAAGAGCGTTTTGCTCAGCAGCTGCAAGAAATGCCGTATGATTTATCAATCACGCTGAGCGGTCTTGAAAAACGCAAAGATGGGTCTACTTTTCCGGTGGAGGTCCGGGCCCGCAAGACCAAGGTCGGTGATGAAACGGTCATTATCGGTCTGATTCGGGATATAACCGAGCGGCTTGAGACGGAAGAGAATTTGCGTCAGTCACAAAAATTACAAAGCCTCGGCCTGTTAGCCGGTGGCGTGGCCCATGATTTTAACAATTTACTGGTGGCCCTGTTGGGGCAAACCTCTATGGCTCGCCACAAGTTAGAAGTTGATCATCCAGCGCATATGCATGTTGAAAAAGCTGTCCAGGCAGCCAAGCAAGCGGCCGAGATCACCAAACAGCTGCTGGCTTTTTCCGGCCGCGGCCATTTTCAAAAGGTGATACTGGATGTCAATGAACTCATCGAGCAAAATCTCGCCTTATTTCAGGTCGGAATTCCCAAGCGGATTTCGCTGCGCTCCGACCTTTCCGAAGATTTGCTGCCGATCGAAGCAGATACCGGACAAATCCAGCAGGTCATCATGAATTTGATTCTCAATGCGGCCGAGGCGATCGGGGATAACCCCGGTACAATTCGGGTCTTAACCGGCACGCAAGAATTGACGACCAACGATCTCCAGTATCATCAGTTAACGGCGACACCGTTAACGCCGGGTCGTTATGTAACAATCGAAGTATCTGATGATGGACCAGGCATTGAGCCGCACGTGTTAGACAAAGTGTTTGACCCCTTTTTTACAACCAAAACCACCGGGCACGGGCTCGGGCTGGCAGCGGTATTGGGCATCATGCGGGGACACAAGGGGGGGTTGATCGTTTATTCCGAAATCGACAAAGGGACGACCTTTAAATTATTTTTGCCGGCCGCTTCAGGAGAGGTCACATCTATACAGACCCTTCCTCTGGAAAAACCGGCTTCTCCTTTGCCGTCCAAAACAATTATGGTCATTGATGACGACAACTCAGTCCGCCAAACGGTGCGTGAGATATTGGAAATCAGTGAATATCAGGTGATTGAAGCGGCAGATGGCTATACGGCTATTCAACTATTTGAGAGCGCCCCTGAAGCGATCGACTTAATCATTCTCGACATGACCATGCCGGGGCTTTCCGGTGAAGAAACCTACCAGCAAATTCGCCAGATAAAGGGAAATGCGCGAATTATCCTGTCATCCGGCTATAACCATATCGAAGCCACCCGCCGCATCAAAGGCCGACCCTATGTCGCTTTTTTGCAAAAACCGTACACGTTTAATCAGCTACTTGAGACGATTGACAAGCATTTACAAAGTCCAAATAATTTTTAGCCGGCCGGCTCCCACTCAGAAACCTGAACGATTAATTTTCCGCTCTTATTGCCGTCAAAAAGGCGATTAATGGCGGTTGGGGCAGATTTTAAACCAGGCACAATTTCCGTACGATATTGTACCTTCTTCTCAAAATACCATTCAGCCAGAGCGGCCATCGCCTCATCAGCCCGATCATAATAATCCAGGACGATAAACCCCTCCATACGGCCGCGCCGCACCAGCAAATTCACCAAGTTATATGGTCCAGGCACCGGCTCGGTGGCATTGTACTGGCTAATCATGCCGCACAGCACGATTCGAGCAAACAAGTTAATTTGACCCAAAACCGTATCGAGAATTTCTCCCCCAACATTGTCAAAATAAATATCAATGCCGTCGGGGCAATGTTGACGCAGCGCTTTTCTGATGTTGTCGGTTTTGTAATTAATCGCCCCGTCAATGCCCAACTCGTCGGTTAAGTAGCGGCATTTCTCCTCAGATCCGGCAATTCCGACCACACGCAACCCTTTTAATTTTCCAATTTGACACACCAGGGAACCTACCGCCCCGGCCGCTCCGGACACCACGAGAGTCTCCCCTTCTTTTGGCCGGCCAACATCTAACAATCCAAAGTAAGCGGTCATGCCAATCATGCCAAACAACCCCAGAAATGCATCAAGGGGAACACCGGGAAACTGCTGAAATTTTGTCAATCCGCGGCCGTCTGATGTGGTGTACAGCTGCCATCCCAAAAGACCCTGAACCAGATCACCCTCGGCAAAGTGGGGGTTTTTTGATTGTTCCACCACCCCAACCGCCATGCCGCGCATCACGTCTCCTAATTCCAGGGCCGGCAAATAAGTTGCCGTCGGGTTCATCCATCCGCGGTTGGTTGGATCAAGCGACAGATAAATATTGCGCACTAAAACTTCGCCGTCAGGCAATTCACCGACCGGTGATTCATGCCACTTAAAATTTGATTCTTTGATTCGGCCTACGGGACGTGAAGCCAAAAGCCACTGCTGGTTAATTTTTGTCATGGGAATGTCCTCAATTTTGGGTCAAACGTTGATCATTTAATAGAAGTCAGGCTGGAGAAATCTATATGTGCCGGATGGGTATAGCGAATCACGTGTGAGGCGATGCCCGATAAAGTCGTACTCAACGGCCGATCTTCCGCCAGCAGCACCACAATCGGTTTTCCAGATGCATACGCATAACCCGCCTCAATTCCTAAGCCAACTCCTTTTTCCGACATTTCTAACACGACAATATCAGATTGTTCAATGATCTGAAATGTCTGCTGCATCAATGCCTCTGCGGTAAACGATTTTTGACCCCACTGCTCTAAATCACGGGCAATGCATATCGTTGACCAACTGTAACGCTGCAAACGTCGGGAAATGGCTTCGATTAACGGCCGATTGCTTTGATCGGCATAATATTTTATGCCCAAATAGATGGTTAGGGGGGTGTTGGAATCCATTTATCAAGAAGAGGGAAAAGAGAAAAAGAAGAGAATCTGTCACCCAAACAGCAATCGTATCTCGTATTTCATATCTCGCATTTCGTATTTCGTATCTCGCATTTCAACTTGTCGCTACCGCAAACCCAATCGCGTGGGTCTCTGTATGCGAAAGCGACACGGACCAATGGGTCCATCCCTGATCAAGGGCCATTTGCTGCGCCTGGTTATGCAGCTCGAGCTGTGGTTTACCGCGGCTGTCGGTGACGATTTCGATATCGGTCCAATCCATATCTCCGATCCCGGTGCCGAGCGCTTTGGCCACCGCTTCTTTGACGGCAAAACGGCCGGCCAGACTGTTCAGACGGCCGGCGCAATACCCCTGTTCTCGATCGGTAAAAATCCGTTTGAGAAAACGATCGCCGTGGCGATCAATCGCCCGCTGCACCCGTTCGAGAGCAATCATATCTACGCCAGAGGTGATCATGGTATCGCTTCTTCCTCACTTTCCTCTGCCGGCGGCCGGGCCCCAGCGGGAGCGTCAATTTCTTCCTGCAACCTGTCGAGATCCCCTTCAAGGCCGATCACCACCAGGATATCCCCCCGATGCAGGGGGCGGTTGACGCCCGCGCTTAATCGCACGCGAGGCATGCCGTCATCCCCCTGCCGGTCAACCCAACCGATCACGTTGACGTCAAACGTCTGGCGCAGGTTGAGATCCACCACGGTTTTGCCATCCCATTTGTCCGGAATCGGCACCCGGCGTGAGCCATACCCCGGCAAAATTTGTCGCTGATCGTATCGCTCCCGCTGGGTGCGATAAATTGAGGTTTGGTGGGCAAACAGGGCGGCAATAACCAGGGCCATCAATGAAGGGACAATATACGATCCGCTAAAAATCTCGATGGCAAACAGCATAGCGGCCAGCGGAACATTGACAATTGAGACCAGGCTGGCGGTCATCGCCGGGGCGATAAATACCAGCGGTGTGGCCGAAAAATCCCACTCGGCCGAAGCACCTAACAGCGCAGGGGCCTCGACAAAAATAGTGGCGACCATCGTTCCAAAAAAAAGCGAGGGAATTAGCAGACCGGCCGATCCGCCCGACCCGATGGTGATCATCGTGGCCAACATTTTGGCGAGTAGGGCAACGACCGCCAGCAGCAGCAGCAGTTCACCGGCCAGAGCCGCATCGATAACGCTTTCACCGGTTCCCAGGACCAGCGAGAGCGCTTCCGGTGCACTTTCCGTATGTAGACCAAACATTCCCTGGGCCCCCAAAAAGTAGATCAGGCCATACACTCCAAGGGCGATCAGCCCGGTGGCGATAGCTCCACCGATATGGCGCACCCAGGTATTGGTCAGCTGATGATGAAGCCAATCTTCCACGGCCGCTCTCAACCGGCCGAATATAATGCTCATCAGGGCAATCGAAAGGGTCATTCCCAGAAGCAGGACGTAGTAATGCCAGTTGTTGAGGGGAGGCAAATACCGCACCCCAACTTCAAAAAGCGCCGCATCGCCAAAGTAAGAAAATCCTTCTCCTTCTTCCAGAAAGCTGTGGGCAAAATTGTTGAGAAAAAAGGCCACGAGGGCAGAAATCAGGGAATAAATCAGCTTTTCAATGACCGGCCGTTTGCGATACATCACCTCTGTGGCAAAAAATGCGGCCGTAAAAGGTGCCCCCAGCAGGGTGGCGACCGCCGCCGAGATGCCGCTGAGCTGGGCGGTTTGCAAATCATCCGGGTCGGTTGGGCGCCACCAATTCATCAGGCGGCTAAATCGGCCGTTTAACTGACGGCGGGGCTTAAACAAACCGGCCGACAAACTCTCTCCGATCAGGGTTACGCTGGCTTCTAACCCCCCACTGCCTCCGCTGCCAATCGTAAAAAGCGTCGCCACCGCCTTGCGTAGGGCCAGGGAGAAAGTAGGCAGCTTCCAGCGCACGTCCACCCCCTCATCCCCCAACAAGCTCTGCTCAAAGGTTGGTTCAGAAGCGTAATAAAGTGAAATCGCCCGCTCCAGGCCGTCCCCCTCAATATCGATGAGTTCGTGCACCCGACCCTCGTCATCCCGATAATGAATGACCCGGCCGGTGGTGCGAGCCAGGGTGGCCACGACAACGGCCCCGATAACCAGAAACAGCAGCACAAAAAAAACAAGCAGCGGAGGCGGCTGGGTTTCCACAAAATGGAGAACCTCATGGCTGACCTCGTGAACCGCCGTTTTTAAGGCGTAAACCACCACCCATACCACAATGCCAATCACCACGGATTGCACCACCAGGCGGCGTTCTTGCGGATCAAAGTATTGCGATAATCCAAACATCGAAAAAGACGAGAGAAAAGAGACCAGAGACCGGAGATGCGAGGTGAGTAACAGTGACCATCACCTTAATAACTAATAACCAATAACGAATACCCAATAAACCAATACACCATTAAACATCCCTTTTTAGTCAGCTGCAGCCGGAGCGGTAGCGGAAGTTTCTGCCAGGCGGGCCAGGTCGATGGCGCGCACTTTCTCAAAAGCCAGGATCGCCACCGTCAGCATATCGTGGTCCGGTTCGCGGGTGGTTAAGCGCTGCAGGGCCAGGTTGGGTTTGGTAATGGCGCGCACAAAAGAATTACTTTGATACCGGGCGGTAAATCGCAAAAACTCGTAGGAGATACCGGCCACAATCGGGATCAGGATAATGCGCGATAAAACTCTCAAGATCAGATTAACGGCAAAGCCAAAGGTAAACGGCGGAATTAAGCTGAAGAGCAAAATGGCGATAATCACCACCGTCAGCAGGAAACCGGTGCCGCAGCGCGGATGCTCGAGCGGAAATTCAGCGACGTTTTCCGGCGTCAGGTCCGCCCCCGCCTCATACGCATTAATCGTTTTGTGTTCCGCGCCATGATACCCAAAGACCCTTTGAATATCGGGGATACGGCCGATAGCCCAAATGTAACCGATCACCAAAACCAGCCGAACGACCCCCTCGATGAAGTTGCTGAGCAGATGATTGTCCGGATCAGGAATAATTAAACCGGCAATAAAAGCGGGTAAGGCGATAAACAAGGCGATTGACATCGCCAGAGAGAGAACCATCGCCCCCACCATCGCCGGCTGTTTAAAAACGTCGGCCGGATCGATGGGCTCTTTTTCAGCGGAGTTCGACGCGTCTTCCTCTTCTTCTTCCTCGGCCGCGACCTCGGCCGAAAACATCAGGCACTTCATGCCGATGCCCAAGGCGTCCCATAACATCGTAATCCCCCTCAAAAAAGGGGTTTTACTGATAAAGCTGTTGTAAATGTGGGGGTTTAACGGCTCGGTGTGCAGCACAATGTCGCCGGCCGGGTTGCGCACCGCAACCGCATAGGCGTTTTTACCGCGCATCATCACACCTTCAATGACCGCCTGCCCCCCGTAAAGTGGTTGTTTTTCAGACATGGGGATATTTTAACCGGTGAAGGGCGGAGAGACCACAGGCTTCAGACTTCAGACTTCAGACTTCAGACTTCAGACTTCAGACTCTTCTAAAAGTCTAAATCCCTCCTTACTTTATGTCAACCTCTTTGTGGTCTGAAGTCTGTGGTCTGAAGTCTATTTTCTAAGGTATTGAAAACTCTCCAGCACATTATCACGCAGGGCCTGCGCGTTGCGCACTTCAAGGCTGGATTGACTGGTCCGTTGAGGGATACAAACCGCCAAAATCACGCCCTGCTCACGGCCGCTCACAATTTGCTGGGAACAAAGATAAACAAATCCCGAAAAAACGGCCTGACGCTCCGCGTCTAGCGGAAAGGTAACAAAGTCCAGTCTTAAATGGCTTTTGTCGCTGTCTTCAACATACATCATTTGCCGCACGGTCAGCCAATCGGCCTGAGTAACCAGAGTTTGCAGCACCTCCTCAGACAAATTTGCGAGATCTTGGCTGCCCAGCACAATGACAAAAGCGGATTGACCGGCCTCAAACTTTGCCTCCGGAACGGCCAGATACATCAAATCCAAACTTCCAAGCAGATCTTCCCAGGGCTGAATCGCTTCGCTGAATACCTTATCCTGGCTGGTGAGATAACCATCAAGGATCGAACGTTCTTCGGCCACCAAAGGATCAAGGCCCTGCCAGCTGCGCGGCATATCAAACGTTATCCGGGTCTGCTGATCCACCGCCACCTGATACCCAATGGGAATCGCGTCGCGGAAGGAAACCTGGGACAAAGGTGCCCGCTGCAGCTGCCAGATCACAAGAAGAAGCAGGGCCATGATACCGGCCGTCAGCGCGGTGTAAACCACCGTGACCTGCGTGTTTCCAGCTTTATCGGTCAGCAGGCCGCCCCCTTCACTCACCCATTGATCCTGAATCGTCGTCTCGACCTCCGGTTCAGCGGCCGGCTCAAGGCGGGTGCCGCACTGCCAGCAGACAACGTCATCAGGCAAAAGAGGCTGTTGGCAATTTGGGCAGCGATTCATCAAGGCAGCCCTTCTGTTACGGCGTAACGGCCGGAGCGGGATACCGTTGCGACATCAGTTCAAACCAGCTGTTGCCGATCTGAAGGGGAATTGGATTGCCGCTGCCATCGTAAAAAGTCAGCATATCATTGCGATTTTCCCGCCGCCAGGTGCCATCATACCGCTGTCCATCACGGAATATCACAATATTGCCCTGTCCCCACAGCTGCACCTCAACCGATAACGCCACACATTGGTCGTTGCGAATCTCTTCGCAAATGGAGGCGTCGTCAACGTGATTAATATAGGGAACAACAATGTTGCGCGCTCGCACCTGCTCGCCGGTGTTTCCGTCAAGATGGGGAGCACCGGCAGCCGTGCGATAATAGTAGCCGGTGTCCGCATCGTAGGTCCAGGTGACCGTTTCCCACCGAAAATCAAGCGAAATTTCAGTGGCAGGGGTGCCCCCGGCCGGCGGCTCGCTGGTAAACGTCATCAGCTGGTTAAAGTTGGGTGGCTGCTCTAACCCCTTGCCGGTTAGGGCTCGGCGGAGGCCATCCGGCCGGGCGTACAAGGTGTGCTCATACGGCTTATCTTCACCGGTGCGGAAAAATCCTTCTTCCCCGCTGGCCAGCAGACGGGAGGCAAAATCAGAGCTGTAAAGCTTGCGGCTGACACCGGTGCTGGCA
Source organism: Ardenticatenaceae bacterium (assembly GCA_030065875.1). Classification (GTDB taxonomy): domain Bacteria; phylum Chloroflexota; class Anaerolineae; order Promineifilales; family Promineifilaceae; genus WTJY01. Next base: position 100,045 of record JASJCR010000023.1, read on the forward strand.
CCGGAAAAAACCAGTGCTGCATCATACATTGCCGGTAGTTCCATGTCGATGAGGCGAGCACTGCGGATTGGACCCACCCGTTCCGGATCTTTCCCGTAAATCAGCATTGTGAAGCGGGTCAACGCTCCTTCCGTTACGTGTTCAAAGACAATATCCGCTTCGTTTAAGCCTGACTGCGGCCGCACCCAACCGGCCGGAGCGTTAGAAATCTTGATAACCAGCGGGCGACGCTGCAAGAGGGCCGGATCAGCCACTTCTTCACCGGTTAAGCGGTTATAGGTCGTGCCAAAATCTTCCACGCTCAACAGGGCGATATTTTCTGACTCAGGGGTTGCGGTCGTGGTTTCAGCGGCCGGATCAGCCGCAGCCGTAGGTGGTGGAGAGGCCACCACAGGAGGAGGGAGCGTGGCTTCCAAGGTGGGTGACGCTACCGCTTCAACCGCGGCGGTCACGGCCGAGGTGGGCTGCTGCACCACCGGGGCAATCGGGGCTTCATCGCCGCCACACGCCGTCAACAATGTCAGCAGTAAACCGGCCGTACACAGAAATGCTAGGGAGGTTCTTCTCATTTTTTCTTTAACTCTCAATTGGTTTACGATTTTCGCAAAATAGATTTCGGAAAAACTTGTCCGCAGAATGTATGGGTTCATCTGTGACGATATCCCGCAAGCTCAATGCGCTTCACTAAGTTTACTCATATTCTATAGAGGCAACAAAAAAGCCGGGCGTCGTTTTAAATACGATTCCCGGCCGAAATGATAAATTTCCGGATTATTTATGGCAACAGCTCATCGTATAAATCCATCTGCACCCGGGCCGATCGCCGAATACCAAAAGTATCGTGTACTTTTTTATACCCCCCCTGACCAACACGGCAGGCCAGCTCAGGATCGCGCAGCAGGCTCAATATGCCGTCCGCCAACCCTTTTGGATCGCGCAGCGGCACCAAAATCCCCTCTTTGCCGTGCTCAAATGTTTCCACAAAGCTCGGCTCAGCGGAGGCCACCAACGGTTTACCCATGGCCATAAATTCCAGCATCGCCAGCGAAACCCCTTCGTTCACCGAACTCATCACCGAAATATCCATCGCCTGCATGTAGGGGATCGTGTTGTCGACGTAACCGGCAAAAACGACGTGTTCTTCTATACCCAGCTTTTCGACTCGAGCCTGCAGCTCTTCACGCTCTTCCCCATCACCGACGATAAGAAAATTGACCGGACCATACCCCTCAACCACATGAGGGATCGCATCGATTAAATATTGATACCCTTTTTCCGGGCTCAAACGGGCAATCTTGCCGACCACCGGGATATCCGGATCGAGGCCCAGGCTGATTTTTCCGGCTTTGACATCGTGCTGAGGGTCAAACCGATCAAGTTCGATGCCGTAGCACGATTCCGTCACCTTGTTTTTGCCGCGGTGCAAAATTTCAATTTGCTCGTCAAAACAAGCCTTTGAACCGGGCACGATGCGATCGGATAACCATTCGATCAATTTTGCTCCCCACTGCACCCTTTTGGTGTTGACAGGCCAGTATGTGGGTGGCAGATGTTCGGAGCGGATGACCGGCAAACCGTTTAACTTGGCGGCCAGGGTTGGCTTAAGCGTCCGATGGGGGGACGGGGTATGAATATGAATCAAATCAATGCGATTTTCCCGAAAAAGGCGGCGCATATTTTGAATATCAACCCAAAACGTCCACCCTGGCTGCTTTGTAGGATCTGGCGGCCGCAGCAGCGGAATCCCCTGCTCCAGAATCATATCAATAAATATCTGCGGACTGGATCGAAACGGATCTTCGTACCCCGGCACCATGATCATCGTTTCATATTTATCAGGATCATAATATTTGATTAACAGCAGCATGAACAGCTCAATCCCGCCATGTTCATGCGTGTCGTGCACAAATAAAATCCTTTTTTTATCAGCCATATAATCCTAACCCACTTGACCTAGACGGTCGCTTCTATCTTAATCCTGCCCGAACGACATCGACTATGTGAGCCATTTGTTCCTCACGCAGCTCCGGATACACCGGCAGGTTCATAATTTCACCGGCCATTTTTTCGGTGACGGTTAATTCTTGCACCATCGGAATGCGGCCAAGATACCCTTCCTGCTGATGGATCGGTACCGGGTACAAAATCTGGCACATAATTTTATGGGCGCGCATATGAGCCAGTAAGTGATCTCGATCGGGTGACCGCACAATATATTGATGGTAAGCGTGTTCCGCCCCCGGTTTTACCAGCGGCGTGATCAAATTGGACTCTCGAAGATGATCGTTCAGATAGGCAGCCCACTTTTGCCGCTGCACGATATCTTCATCGAGGTATTTAAGCTTGACGGACAGGACGGCCGCCTGAATGGGGTCCAGTCGAGAATTGGTGCCCGGAATAAGGCTGATATACCGTTCTTCCCACCCGTATTGGCGCAGCAGCCGAATCTGGCGGGCGATTTCGTCGTCGTTGGTAGAAATCACCCCGCCATCTCCCAGGGCACCCAGGTTCTTGGTTGGATAGAGGCTAAACGCCGCTGCGTCTCCCCAATTACCGATTTTTCGGCCGTCCAACACCGCCCCGTGCGCCTGAGCGCAATCTTCGATCACCAACAGACCGTGTTTTTTAGCCAGGGCCATGATGGCCGGCATATCACACGGGTGACCGTATAGATGAACGGCCACAATCGCTTTGGGAATCCCCTGAAATTTCAGAGGGTTTTTTACAATTTGATCCAGAGCTTCTTCAAGCTTGTTGACGTCAATCGTAAACGTCTCTTCATCGACATCGATCAAGATGGGGGTAGCGCCAGCACGCTCGATAGCGGATACCGTGGCCACGGCCGTATTTGAAACGGTAAATACCAGATGGCCCGGCCGTACACCACCGGCCCGCAGCGCCAATTCGATAGCGTCGGTTCCGTTGGCAACCCCAATCGAATGTTTGGCACCAAGCCACTCAGAGTAAGCGGTTTCAAACTTCTCAACCTCCTGGCCGAGAATATACCACCCGCTTTCCAAAACGGCTTGAATCGCCGCATCGATTTCATCTTTGTGCGCGTAGTAGCTCGCACTTGGATTTGCCGGAAGGATCATTTCATCTTTCATATTGATTAATTTTACTAATTGCTAATTGTTAATTACTAAAGGTAATGTGGCAGCGCCCAACGATAATAATCAACCGAGCGTTTAAACCCTTCGAGAAGACCGATCTGGGGTTCCCAACCAAGAGTTTCATGGATATAGGTGTAGTCGGAGTAATAATCGCCGATGTCAATTCGCTTTCGCTCGACCGGGAATTGGCGAATATTATACTCCCCTTCCCCAGCCGCCTCGATCAGCAGCTCGGCCGTTTCTTTTAGACTGACGGGCGGATTGGCTCCCAAATTAAAGATTTTTCCGCGGGCATCATCGTGAGATGCGCACACCAGCAGGGCATTGACGACGTCATCCACATAATTAAAGTCGCGGAGCTGCTCTCCACCCCATACCTCAAACGGTTTCCCTTCAACCAACAGGCGAATCCAGATTCCCAGGAACGTTTGGCGAGCGTCTTTTACGCGCATGCCAGGGCCGTAAGTATTGGTTAAGCGCAGGGCGCTGGCCGGGATGTCGTAGACGTTGTTGTACAAGATGTGGTACCACTCGCCGGCCATTTTATTGATGCCGTTGACGTCTACCGGCCGCAGCAAATGCTTTTCATCAACCGGAAGATAATCCGGCTTCCCGTAAATTTGCCGCGTGCTGGCAAAAACAACGCGAATGTCCGGATTGTATTGACGACACGTTTCCAAAATCGAAAGCTGGGCCAGCGAGTTGATCTGCAAATCGGTGTACGGATCGCTCATCGAGTCCATATGGCTCGTTTGGCCGGCTAAATTAAATAGATAATCCTGACCCTGAACGAGATACCGGAAACTGTGCACGTCGCGCACATCCGAAATATTCACGTCAATTTGCTCTTTGATATCGTGAATGTTGTAAAGATTCCCACCGTACTCTGGAATCAAGCTGTCCACCAGCGTGACCTTGGCTCCCATCTGAACGAGACTGCGGGCCAAATTTGACCCGATAAACCCCAATCCGCCGGTGATTAAAATGCGAGACCCGTCAAAATTTGAGTGCATGTCGCCAATACTCCTTATTCAACCCACCGCAAGAGGATAAACCCCGCCGCTGACCATTTTTCGCCAGCGGCCGGATCATTGCTGCACCGCTTAAGAAGCAAGCCGTTTGCCGTACTGCACCTGGTAGTACGATTCAAAATCTTCGTTGCGAACTTTGCGCCACCACCACTCATTATCCCGATACCAGGCCACTGATTTGGCGATCGCCTCCTCCGGCGTGTGATCTGGTTCCCAGCCGAGGGCCAAAATCTTGCCAATATTGAGGCTGTAGCGGCGGTCGTGCCCGGCCCGATCGGTAACGTGCCGAATCAAATCATGCGGCTTGTCTACGGTATCCAGCAAAATCTTGACCATGTCGATATTTTCGACTTCAACGCCGGTGCCGATATTGTACACGTCGCCGATTACCCCTTTGTGCAAGACCAGGTCGATCGCCGAGCAGTGATCACCAACATATTGATACTCCCGCTTCTGCCGGCCGTCCCCGTATAGGGGCAGAGGCTTATCATCCATGGCGTTTGTCGTAAACAGGGGCACAACTTTTTCCGGGTATTGATACGGGCCGATGTTGTTTGAACCGCGCGTAATGGTGATCGGCAAACCATAGGTGATGTGATACGCCTGCACCATCAAATCTGCGCTGGCCTTGCTGGCCGCATAGGGGCTGCGCGGCCGGAGCGCATCACTTTCTACTGAGGAGTATCCTTCCGGGATGTCGCCATAGACCTCATCCGTTGAAATTTGATGATAGCGCTCCAGACCGTGTTTTTTAGCCGCTTCGAGGAGCACATACGTGCCGTAAACGCTGGTCTGCACAAATGCATCTGGATCGAGAATGGAGCGATCGACGTGAGTTTCGGCCGCAAAATTAACAATCGTATCGATATCGTGAGCTTCGATAGCCGCGTCAACCGCCTCAGCATCGCAAATATCCCCCTGGATAAAGGCGTAGCGAGGGTCATCTTTGACCGGCAGCAAATTATCGAGGTTGCCCGCATAAGTTAACTTATCAAACACCACCACGCGATAACCATCATATTTCCCGAGCATATGATGAACAAAGTTGGCTCCAATAAAACCGGCGCCGCCGGTAACCATCAAATTCTTCATTGTTTACTTTCCTACCTGTTTTTCGTTTTTTTGGAAAACCGCAAAATCTGTTTTGGAAGTCCGATCATGTCAATAAACCGTATCACGTTTTTATTTACGGGTTAAGATGCTTTCACGATGAATTTTAAACGTCTTTCCGTCGTCAAAGTGGTGATCAACCTGCCACCTAATCAATCGCCAAACTTTTTATAAGGTCAAGGCTCACAATAAATAATCAATCAATTACCCCAAAGAGGTAATTTGGAAAAGAATAGGGGGTGTGTAAGTTTTTAAGCCGCGACGGGTAACCTGAATAGGTTTATATCATTAATTTCTTACTATCATTCTTTCAGTTCAAAGGCTGGGGGGCTTGCTTTAGGAGGGATAAAAACCGACAAGCTCCCCTCCCCGCGTCGGTTTAGGGGCGGACAGGTCTTTCATAACCCACTTCATCGTTCGCGGACCCCTGTCATCCTGAGCGGAGCGAAGGATCCCGTCAACGAACAAGAAGGCGAAGATGGCCATCCATGGGCTTTCATCGTTTCCAATCCACCTTCTTTCATCAAGGTTGACGAGATTTTTCACTTCGCTGCGCTCCGTTCTGAATGACAAGTGGTTTGCACCCTACCTGTCCACCTTAGAACCCGCGTCGGGAGGGGCTTCGGTTCACTCTTCAAGACGCCGTAGCAAGGAGGCCACCGCTTGCGCATCGCCACAATACCGACCGTCCTTGCCGGGTTCAAGCTGTGGCCAGGCGGCCAGGATGAAACCAATGCCTGTGTGTAGGGGCTTGGCTAGCCAAGCCCCTACCAATGTGGATTGATTAAACCACCCTTGAATTTGCGAACAGGGGTGCTCAACGATCGTCCAGGGCAGCGATGCCCGGCAGCTCTTTCCCTTCGAGCAGCTCGAGACTTGCGCCACCACCGGTGGAAACATGGCTCATTTTGTCAGCCAGGCCCAATTTCTTGACGGCCGCGGCCGAATCACCACCGCCGATAATCACTTCCGCACCGGCCGTGACGAGATCAGCAAGGTAAGCCCCGATTCCCTCCGTGCCAATCGCAAATGCCGGCATCTCACTGACCCCCATCGGCCCGTTCCAGACCACAGTCTTGGCTCCGTTGAGGGTCTCTTTAAAAAGCGTAATCGTCTGAGGTCCGATATCAAGAGCCATGCTGTCGGCCGGAATCTGATCGACCGCCACCATTTGATGCGCTGAATCCGCGGCGAACTCCACTGCGGCGGCCACATCCACCGGCAGCACCAGTTTGTCTGAACCGATCTCCAAAAGGCGCTTTGCCTCCGGCAGGGCCTCGTTTTCGACGAGTGATTTGCCGATTTCATGCCCCTGAGCTTTGAGGAAGGTGTTGGCCATCCCCCCACCGATTAAAATTTTGTCCGCGATCTCCAGCAAATTGTCAATCACCAGAATTTTGTCTGAGATTTTGGCCCCACCCATGATCGCCACATAGGGATGGGTGGGGTTGTTTACGGCACCACCCAGCGCCTGAATCTCTTTGCCCAACAGATAACCGGCCGCGGCCGGAGCGCCCTTTTCGCGGATGAAGTGAGCCACACCTTCCGTGCTGGCATGGGCGCGGTGGGCGCTGCCAAAGGCGTCATTGACATACACATCGGCCAAATCAGCCAGGGCTTTGGCCAGCGCAGGGTCATTTTTCTTTTCACCGACCTCAAAACGGGTGTTCTCGAGCAGCATGACGTCACCGGGCTGCAGGACCTCGGCAGCCGCCGTTACCGCATCTCCGACAACTTCATCGAGCTTCTGCACCGGCCGCCCCAGGATTCTGGAGAGCTGCTCCGCCACCGGATCCATTGCGAATTGTTTGTCTGCCGCGGATTTTGGCCGGCCGAGATGGGAGCACAAAATCAAGGAGGCCCCGTGATCCAGTAAATAGGTCAACGTCGGCATAGCCGCCTGAATCCGCGTATCATCAGTGACGGTAATGTCATCGGCTGGATCTTTACTGCTCAACGGCACATTGAAATCCACTCGCACCAGCACTTTTTTTCCACGTACATCAATGTCTTCAATTGTTTTTTTGTCCATCCTGTATCTCTCGTTTTTTATCTGTTAATTGTTATTGGTTTATTGGTTATTCGTATATTGGTGTATTGGTTTATTGAATCGTTACCCGATGAACCAATCGAACGAATCGAACCAATCAAACTAATCGAACTAATCATTCCTCTTGTTTCTTCACCACCAGCTGCTGTCGCTGAACCGCCGTATACCGCTCATCAAGCCCCTGAATATCCAGCGCTTTTTTGATTTGACCGATTTTGGAGACGATTTTCATCATCGATAAGTTGTAATGTTGGGCCACGGCCGCCTGTGTCAGCTCGCGCATCGCCTGTTCGCTGACGATAAATTCTACCGCCGCCGCCCACGCCGATGCTTGGTCCTGATCGATCGGCCCCTTTTGCTTTGCGGTAAAATCGCGCCACAGCTTTCGGCCGTTCAGCAAAGAGAGCAAACCATACCCCTGCTTCTGCAAACCCGGCAGAAGCAGACGCTCCACCTCATCTTTCATCCCTTTCTCCTGCAGAGTGATTTGCAGCGCTCCGGCATATAGAGCAATCGGCAGAAGCCATGCCTCTTTGGGCAGTTCACCATCCGGGTTTAACGATCGGGTGTTCATGAGGATGGCCGCCGCCCGGGCTTCGGTCAGAGGCAAATCCACGGCGGCCGGGTTGATTTCAAACACCAGCCACTTCTGCCGGTATTTCCGGAGTTTAACCGCCACCAAATCGGCCGCAGAATAAGATCCTGCATCGACTCCTGGCTCCGGCCACACCAGCTCGAGATGAACCGCCTTTCCCCCATCACTCTCAATCGCTCGGGTGACGCTCAGGTTTTGCCGCCCCAAAACGGTCTTTACCAGCAGTTCAAAGACGTACCGTCCAAAAAGGTCATAAAGCTGAAAGGCGCTGCCCTTCGGATGCAGCGTCGACTGTACCGCTTCGTCATCTTCAGACAAGGTCCCTTGAATGAGTATTTCTACGTTGGGCCAAATTTTTTGCCAGACGGTTTCGGGTGAAATCATATTGAGACCATAGACCACAGACAACAGACTACAGACATCAGCCGATCTGAAGTCTGTTGTCTGTAGTCTGACGTCTTTAAGGGATGCACAGCACCTGCGCCACGTCGATACTGTAATTTTCATCAAGCGCATTGGCGCTGCGAATGCTTTCGACCGTCACCCCATTCACGCTCGCAATGCGAAAAACGGTATCTTTTTCGCGAACGACATAACCGGTCATGTTAGGGCAATAAGCCGGATTTGGATAGGGAACGGAAATCGTCGCGCCCGGCTGCAGGTTGGTTGAGGATATTCCTTTATCCGCCATCAGCTCCACGGCCGAATTGTACAATCTGGCAATGGAATAAAGGGTTTCACCGGCAACCACCACGTGGTTGGCAAAGATTATCGGCTGAGCCTGAAAATCGGCCGCACCCACCGGTACGGGCTGCTGTACAATCATGGGGGTGGGAGTGGCCGTTGGCAGCGGGGCTGCCGGAATAGGGGTGTTCGTTGGCACCTGTCCATCACCCTGGGGAACGGGATCCACCACAACGGTTTCCGGCGTTGGGCTGGGTTGAACCTGCGGCACAACCGGCAGCGTATCAGAGCGCTGCACCACTTCACCAACCACCGGATCCAGCACAATCGTCACTCCTTCCACAACGGTCACGCTTTGGGCCGGGGCCGGATCGGGTGCCGGTGTACCCTGCTGCTCCTGGGCCGCCAGGGCATTTGCCTGGGCCGCGTCAGCCTGGGCCACCAGATCAGCCGGGGCTTCCGGCCGCCCCTGAACAGAAAGGAAGAATATCGTAATTCCGGCAATGATGATGCTGGCCGTAATGAGTAAACTGACAAGGGTATTCTGGAAAATTCGCATGATATTTATTAATCGGGCGGTATGCTCGTTGTTTAAGTTGAAGGAGGCGTAAGCGTGATTTCCCAATCGCGTCTACATCATAGATCAACACGTAACTAGCATAAGGCCCTAATCGGTACCGGATCGAGGATCCAATCACCGGCAAGAGCAAATCGCTTTATGATATTATAACCAATGATGACAATAGTCGAAATGCCTCCCTTGCCCTATCCCTCAATCTCTAAACACACTACCACTTCTGAGGGTAATTGGCTATGATAACCTGGTTATCGATGACCTGAAGCTGATCACCCTTCCATAATTAAGAGAGTACCCTATGTTATTTGAACGCGACGCCCTGGAAAAAATTGAAAACGCCTCTCTGGCTCCATATGCCTTAAAAAGCGCGGATTCAAAAGGGCGTGTCTATGAAGAAAATGAATCCAAAACCCGCACCGCCTTTCAGCGCGATCGGGATCGCATTATCCACACCACCGCTTTTCGCCGGCTCGAGTATAAAACCCAGGTCTTCATATATTATGAAGGGGATCATTACCGAACTCGCCTGACCCACACCATTGAGGTGGCTCAAATCGGCAAAGCGCTGGCCCGCGGCATGGGGGCCAATCAGGATTTAACCGAGGCGATTTGCCTGGCCCATGATCTGGGTCATTCCCCTTTTGGTCATGCCGGGGAGCACGCCTTAAATCGGCTGATGGCCGACCACGGCGGGTTTAATCACAACGCCCAAAGCTATCGGGTGGTCACCGAGCTGGAAAATCGTTACCCCCAGTTTCCCGGTTTAAATTTAAGTTATGAAACGAGAGAAGGGATTATCAAGCACGAAACCGATTATGATGACAGTCACAATACGGTGTACGCACCCGATAAACGGGCTTCGCTTGAAGCGCAAATCGCCAATTTGGCGGACGAAACCGCCTACAATGCCCACGATCTTGATGATGGCATCCGCGCCGGCATTTTAGACTTAAATGATCTGGAACAGCTGGCGATCTGGCAGCGCCTCCGTCAAAACATAAAATGGCACGATCAGGCGTTTGACAGCCTCATCCGCCGAGAACTTATTCGGGAGCTAATCGGCCTGACGGTAACCGACCTGGTGCAGAACACCCATCAATATTTGGAGGATAACGGTTTACAAACGGCCGATGACATTCAAACCCATTCCACCAATATTGTGGATTATTCAGAGCCGTTAAAGTCAGAGGTCAAGGAGCTCAAAGCGTTCCTCTATGAAAACATGTACCGTCATTATCGGCTGGTGCGTATGCAGACCAAAGCGGAACGATTTATCGAAGATTTGTTCAATGCTTATATCGCCCAACCGCGCATGCTCCCCTCTCAAACCCAGGCCCAGCTGGCTGAACGGCCGGTTCACCGGGTGGTCACCGATTACATCGCCGGCATGACCGATCGTTATGCATTGAACGAGTGGGAAAGGCTCTTTATGCCCCAAGAACGACCATAATAATTGTCAATTGCTAATGGTCAATGGCCAATAAAAAAAGCCGGGCGTTTGCCCGGCTTTTTTTTCGTTTTACTTCTAGTTATTCCACTTCATCAAAATCATATGATGCGGCCGCCTGACCACTGGCGCTGTCTTTGGCCCAGGCCGACAGCTCCACCGCAAATCTCTCGAAATAGCTCTGCGGTGGAACATCCGGGTTCTCACCATAATCCACTTCGGTGATGCGGGCATTGATGATCAAGGATGCGGTTTCGAGGACGATCACTTCATCGGGGCGAGCCAATACCGGCTCACCTTTTGGCGCCAGTTTAGCCTTAATCGCTTCATCAAAGAAAGCGTGATCGCTCATGGCTACCTTGGTAATCGTGCGAATATCGTTTTTGTCAAAAAGCCAAACTTCAATGGCCGTCACGTGTTTGGGGCTGTCCGTACCGATTGATTCGGCGATATCGATCCCACATTCACCCAGGAAATCGCCGTTGACGTTTTCAATGGTAAATGAATCATCGTAGACGTCGTTGCCGTGAGAGAACGTCGTGCGGTAGCTGGCAATTGGGGTGACGTTTTCCTCTGTCCCCACTTCAGCATAACCGGCCGGTTGACTCGACGGCACATCCACAGCACGGCTCGACGGCATAGCAAAATCGATGTCGCCACCGCCGCCACCGCGACGCTGCCACAGGACAAAGAATACTGCCAGCAGACCCAAGAGGAGCAAACCGAGGAGACAGGCATTGAGGAAGTTAATGCCGCCTTCATCGGCGGCCGGTGTCGTGGCCAATCCTTCCGGACAGAGCCCCTGATCGGTAAAGGCGATATTGGGATCAAGAACCAGGGCCATGTCGCGCAGCTGCTGAGCCGCAACCTGATCGGGTGGGTTGAAAAATCCGTTTGATTGCTCGTACCCCAGCTGGGCCCAGGAAATTGCGTTACAAACGTCCCCCAAAACATCGGGCCAGGCCTGACCGCCCACTCCCAGAGCGGCCCGAACGCTGTCTGGATTGAGATCGGCCGCGTACCCCTTGGCCACGGTCCGCAAATAAATTTGCATATAATCTTCAGTCCGCAAATCCTGAGGACCGGCATCGATAAATGCCACCGGGGTCAAATACCAACCGAAAAGGACCAATCCAACGATGAAGCCCACGACGGCCGTCACGATTGGTAGTATGGTGTTACGCGACCCTCTGATAAAGGCCCAGACTATATCCAACATGGGGACCTACCTGTTTAGTACTAATTTGGGATAGTTAAATACGTTGAATATCTTACCATAACAGTATAGTCCAAACAACTATGTCAAGCTGATTATGTATAGTACTTATTTCCACCCTCCCTTGGGTGTGATATACTTTGCATCGTAAAAAATGCGATTTAAACAAGCGATAAATGACGTGATCAGCATGAAACATTATTTGAGTTTATCAGAGCTATCTGCCACCGAGATTAAAAATTTACTCGATCTGGCAATATCATTAAAAGCGGCGTTCAAAAGTGGGGGGAACACCCCCATTTTGCAAGGCAAAAGCCTGGCCCTGGTTTTTCAGAAGCCATCCCTGCGGACGCGGGTCTCATTTGAAATGGGCATGGTCCACCTGGGTGGGTACGCCCTCATGATTTCGCCCAGCGAAGTTAAGATGGGGGTCCGGGAAACAGCGGCCGACGTGGCCCGGGTTCTCTCGGGATATGTAGACGGCATCATGGCTCGCGTTTTTAACCACGATCACGTGGTTGAACTGGCGGAATATGCCTCAGTGCCGGTGATCAACGGCCTTTCTGATTACAATCACCCGGCTCAGGCCCTCGCGGATCTTTTGACGATGGTTGAATATAAAGGGGATTTGTCCGGGTTAAAAGTGGCTTATGTCGGTGACGGCAATAACGTGGTGCGTTCGCTTTTGTTCGGCGGCATGCAAACCGGCATCGACTTGCGCATCGCTACCCCGGCCGGCTATGCCCTGTCGGAAGATGATTACGACGCGGCCGATCAGCTCAAAAACGGTCCGGCCGCTTTTAAGGCGTTCACCGACCCCCATGAGGCGGTGCGTGATGCCGATGTCGTCTATACCGATGTATGGACCAGCATGGGTGACGAAGCGGAAACGGAAAAGCGGCTCAAGGTCTTTCCACCGTATCAGGTCAACCGCCAGCTGGTGGCCGGTGCCAAAGAGAACGCCATCGTGATGCACTGCCTGCCGGCTCATCGCGGTGAAGAAATTACAGCTGAAATTGCTGATGGGCCACAATCGGTTGTGTTCCATCAGGCGGAAAATCGACTTCATGCGCAAAAAGCGATTTTGGCCACTCTGCTGGCAGATTAAATTTAGGAGGTCGCTGTGACAGAACGATTTGTCGAAGCGGGTAACAAAGGACATGCATTTATCTGGGAGCAGCGTTGGGAAGATGCGGTAACAGCATTTGAATACGCCCTGCGCGGTATCCCCAAAGATCCAACCCTCTATGACGGTTTAGCCACCGCTTACCGGGAATTGGGCGATTTCCCTAAAGCCCTCGACAATTATCAACAGGCGGCCCGAATTTCAAACGGTGACCCAATTTATCTGGAACAGGTTGCGGATATTCAACAGCGCCTCGGTCTGTACAGCGAAGCGGGTCAAACGTGGATGTGGATCGGCGAAATGCGTCTCCGGGAAAATAAACTGGACGAGGCGGTTGACAAATGGATGCTCGCTTCTCGCCTCAACCCGGAACTGCTCAAAGCGCATGAGCGCCTGGCAGCCGTTTTTGAGCGTCAGGGGCGCACGGTGCAGGCGATCAACGAATATATGGAAGTGGCCCGTCTCTACGAGGCGCAGGGCAATAATTTTAAGGCGCTTGAAGCGTGCCAGGCCGCCCTCAATCTTGATCCGCGAAATCCGGATGTCTTAACCGCTCTGGAACTCCTGCAAACCGGTGAAAAAGCGTTTGGTGGTGAAGGGACGATCCGGCCGCCGGCAGTCAATTTTGACGCCCCGCCCTCCCGCATGGTCAAAGCGGCCGAGCGCCAAAAACGAACCGTCTCCCCCATTGAAGAAGCACTGCAAGTTTCTCGCGAGAAAATGGCCGAGGAGATTTTTTCCTCAAGCGACAGCGATGTTGATGAAATTGATCAAATGTCGCGCATGGCCGCCATTAGCCAGGCGCTTGATTTTCAAACCCGGGGTCTGATCAACGAAGCGATTCACAGTTACGAGCAGGTGCTGGAAACAGGAGTCAAAACCCCGGCCGTTTACTTTAACCTGGGCCTGCTTTATCAAGAAAAACTCCGCTTTGAAGAAGCGATTCAGGTCCTTCTCCGATCGGTCAAATCAGTTGATTACCGGCTGGCCAGCCATTTTGCCTTGGGTGAATCCTATCGCGCCTTGGGCAAGGTCAACGAGGCAATTGAGCATTTTATTAACGTCCTCCAAATAGTTGATCTGGCCACCGTTCAGCATGAGCAGGCCGACCGGCTGATTCAGCTCTACGAAAATTTGGCCGACAGCTTAATCGCTTCGGGTGAACGAGATAAAGCCAGTGAATTCTCAACTGCGCTGGTCGAATTTTTAAGCCACAAAGGGTGGGAAGACAAAGTCAAAGAAGCTCGAGGGCGGCTCGATTCCCTGTCCGATGGGGACGGCACCATGATTCTGGGAGATATTTTAACGGCCGGTTCCTCCCGGGTGCTTGAATCCCTCTTCCTGGCCAAAGAGCACAGCAAACGCCATCTTTATCATTCGGCCATGGAAGAGATTTATCGAGCAATCGAAATCAGCCCCACTTATTTGCCCGCTCACATGCAGATGGGCGAGCTGCTGGTCAAACTGCAGCGTATCGAGCAGGGGGTTCATAAATTTATCACCATCGGCGACGTGTGTATCGTGCGCAACGATATCCACGAAGCAACCCGCGCTTACCAGCGAGCGGTGGACATCTCTCCCCTCAATCATGAAACACGGGTCAAATTAATCGACCTGCTCAAGCAGCATGATAATTACGATGACGCCATCGATCAATATTTATCGATGGGTGAAAGCTACTACCAGATCGCGCAAATCGATAAAGCTCGCCAAACATATATTGAAGCGTTAAAACTCGCTCCCCGCGGATCGGCCGATAAGAAGTGGCGTTCAAAACTGCTGCAAAAAATCGCCGATATCGATATGCAGCGTCTTGATTGGCGGCAGGCCTTGCCGGTTTACCGCGAACTGCGCCGGGCGGAACCCAATGATGAACGGGTCGCCATCACCTTGGTTGATGTACTGTTCAAAACCGGCGATCGCGATCAGGCGCTGCGAGAATTGGACCGCTATCTGGTACAGCTGGCAAAAACCGGTAAAGGTGGGAAACTGCTGGGCATTCTCGAAGATATGGTTGGCCATAGACCAACCGAGGCCGGGCTTGTCGATCGCCTGACCCGCCTCTATATTCAGCAAAGAAGAACGTCAAAGGCGATTGAACTACTCGATCATTTAGGCGAAGCCCAGCTGGAAACCGGTCAGACAACGGCGGCCGTCGTCACCATCAAGAAGATTTTAAGCTTAAATCCACCCAACCAAGAAGCGTACCGTCAACTGCTAAGCCAGTTAAAATCTTAATCTTCCACCCGAAACATCGACCCTGGGATCGGATTGGAGGTATACTCTGTTTCCATCGCGGCAGACATCATTCACCAACTTCTTGACCGGTTATGGATTTATCTTTCGAGCAATTTGCCTCACAATTTAAGGAGCTTGGGCAATGGGACACCATGATCGATGTCCTTCTGGTGACTTTTATCATCTATATTGCCCTACGCCTCATCCAAGGAACAAGGGCGATTCCCGTTCTGCGCGGATTTTTGATTTTGGCAGCCCTGCTCTTTGCCGTCATTTCCGCCACCTCTTTGGAGTTACCGGCCCTGAGCTGGTTAATCGAAAGAACGCTTCCCGCCTTATTTTTAGCCATACCGGTTATTTTTCAGCCAGAACTGCGTCGGGCCCTCGAACGATTGGGAGCAACCGGCCGGATTTGGCGTTTGTTCCAGCGCAACAAATCGGATCCGGTGGTCGAAAAGGTCGTGCAATCGGCCATGCGCCTCTCCCAACGACGCCACGGGGCGTTAATTGTCTTTGAGCAAGAAACAAAAATTCAGGAATATGTGGATACGGGCGTTTTGCTTGATGCTCAACCATCAGTTGAACTCTTCCTGACTCTTTTTAATAAAAATACGGAGCTCCACGACGGCGCCGTCATCA
The DNA here is from genome assembly GCA_030065875.1 of Ardenticatenaceae bacterium. Lineage (GTDB taxonomy): Bacteria > Chloroflexota > Anaerolineae > Promineifilales > Promineifilaceae > WTJY01. The sequence continues at coordinate 115,871 of JASJCR010000023.1, forward strand.
TTCGCGAAGGAAAAGTGGCCTCGGCCGCCTGCGTGCTGCCCCTCTCCAGCGGAAATCTTTCAGATCGGCAGCTGGGGCTGCGCCACCGGGCCGCACTCGGGATCAGCGAGGTTAGTGATGCCGTATCGCTGGTCGTTTCTGAAGAAACCGGTCAATTTGCTATCACGCATAACGGCCGGATTTTGCGCCGCCAGCCGGCGGAACGCCTGATGGAAATCCTGACTACCTTTATCCAAAAACAGCCGATGACGAGACAGCTGCAATGAAGATCCTCAGAACATTACTGACCGACATCACCACGCTGGGTCTTTCATTTATTTTGGCGATGATCATTTGGGTAGTGGCCGTACGCGCCAACGATCCCATCGTCGATAAATCGCTGGAGTTGGATATTACCGATCGGGGCTTACTGCCGGCGTTAGGGGAATGGAGCGCCAGCGATGATCTGGTACGCATTACCATCGAAGGGCCGCAGTCGATCGTCAACCCCCTGACCCGCAGCGACTTTTCAGCTTATATCGACCTCAGTGAAATACCCTTTGGAGAATCCCAAGCCCCGGTCTACATCGACCTGGCTTCCGAAGAGATCGAGATCGTATTTCAAGACCCCCAAACGGTCGACGTGGTGGCTGAGGAGATTATCAGCCGTGATATCCCGGTTACCGTCGATATCCGCGGGAGCGCCGCTCGAGGTCATACGATTGGCGAACCGATTAGCGACCCGTCCTTCATTCAGGTTTCCGGGCCGGAACAGCGGGTCAGCCAGATCGCTCAGGCGCGAATTACAATCTTTTTAGAGCAGCCAAGAGAAGACGTCACTGCCGTCCGCCGGCCGACTTTTATCGATCAGGAAACCAACGTGGTCTCGATGTCTGGTCTTAATACAAGCACCAACGAAATCGAGGTGGTTTTGCCGGTTGACGAGATCGCGGGAGTGGCCGAAAAACCGATCACCGTTGACTGGTCCGGCAGCCCCGCCCTGGGCTATCGTCTCCTGGACGTTCGGGCAGAGCCAACCAGCCTGGTCGTCAGCGGCTCCCCCACCGTTATCGACGGCCTGCGTTCGGTTTCCACTGAAGAAATTGATATTTCCGGACTGAACGAATCGTTTACGCAGCAGGTCGCCCTGGTTTTTCCGGATGGGGTTAATCCGGATGAAGTTGAATCGGTTTTTGTGACTGTTGAAATTGAACCCATCTTTACGATTGACGTCGTGCGCCGCATTCCCGAATTCCGCGCCCTCGGAGAAGACCTGACCGCCATGGCCACACCGGAACAGCTAACGATTTTCCTTTTTGGCCCTTTGCCGGCGCTGGAATCGATCAACGAAGAGGATGTCACGGTGACCCTTGATTTGCTCGATCTTGGGCCTGGGGAATACAATCTCAGGCCGATTGTGACCGTTTCCGCCAACGAGATAGAAATCCGTTCCACTGAGCCGGAGACAATTACGGTGGTGATTGAAGAGGCGGAGATCGGCGGACGGGATGAATCAACGGGTGCAGAAAACACCGCTCCCACCACCGAATCGCCGACTCTCACCCCGGTTATGACCACGACCCCATAACATCATCCAAAAGCCTGATGACCTCCTCAAAACCCGATTCCTCAGCCGAGGACAACCACAATCGCCATCAAATTCGGGCGATTTTTGACGCCTCCCATTTCACCAATGATGTGGGTATCGTGTATGTTGACAGCGGCCGAGGGTGGTGCCGCACGGAATTAACGGCCGCCGAGCGCCACTTGCAGCACAGCAAATATATCCACGCCGGCGTGATTTCCACGATGGCCGATCAAACGGCCGGGGCCGCAGCGTTTTCTGTGGCTCCCGGTCAAACCAACCCCTTAACGGTAGAATTTAAGATTAATTTACTGCGGCCGGCCGTCGGCCAGAAGGTGATTTGTCACGCCCAGGTCCTCAAAGCCGGGCGGCTTATTACCGTGGTTGAGTCTGAAATCTTCACTCAAAACAATGAGGAAAGCAAACTCGTAGCCAAGGCAACCGTCACCATCGCCAACGCGGCTTAAGCGGATCAAAGTTACTTTTACGAGGGGAAGCCCCTTTGAAGATTGGACCGAGATTGGACCAATCTAACGGGAGTCAACTGACCCCTCCCCCCGATACTGACGCAGTTTTGGGTATCGCCACGCCACCCATAAAGTCATGGCCACCGTCGCCAATCCGCCAGAAATGATGGCGAAGGGCACCCCCAACACCGAGGCCACCAAACCGGCCTCAACTTCACCCAGCTGCGGCCCTCCCATAAAAAACACCATGCTGACGCTGGTGGCCCGGCCGCGCAAATGATCGGGGGTCACCAGCTGCCGAATGGTGCCGCGAATGACGGTAGAGACGGTATCGCCGGCACCGGTCATGGCAAAAAGAATGTAGGAGAGGGCAAAACTGGTAGAAAAGCCAAAAGCGGCCGTTGCCAGCCCGTAAATCGCTACGCCACACAACAAGACAACTCCCTGATGCTTAATCTCCTTGCGCAGGGCCACAATTCCCCCTGCGATAAATGCCCCCAGCGGTTGAGCGGTTGCCAACAGGCCATACCCTTCAACCCCGATTCCCAAAATCTCTTCAGCCACAATAGGGAGCATGGTGCGGGCTGAAGCAAACAGGGTGGCAAAAAAATCGAGCAGTACCGTCCCCCATAAAATTTTGTGATTGATCGTAAAGTGCAATCCCTCACGCATCATTCCCCAATCGAGCCGCCTTCCGGCCGCCGCCGGACCGCTGCGATGACGCAGGAACAGAAGAGAGGTTACAACCGCGATAAATGAAATCGCGTTGACGGCGTAAACCATCCCCACGTCAAAGCGACTGACGAGAAGCCCGCCTAATCCCGGACCGACAATCGTGCCAATTTGAAACAGGAGGGAAATGAGGCTGACGGCGTTGGTCATATGGTGACGCGGGACCAGGTTTGGCACCAGCGATTGACGAGCGGGGGTGCTCATCGCCGTGGTGGCCGCCCCCAAAGCCGTCAGCGTATAAATGGCCCAAATTTTGTCCAGCCCGGCAAAGGTTACCAGCGCCAAACCACAGGCGATCAGCGCCGCGGCCGAATCGGTCACGATGATTAACCGCCGTCGAGGGATAATATCAGCCAGCACCCCACCCACCAGGGCAAAAATCATGATGGGCAGCACGCGCACCAGCCCGCCAAATCCCAACCCCAGCGCTCCTAAGTCTAAATCAAGCGACCGGCCAAGGATCTCGAGCTGCCAGGTTTCTCCCTGCAAAATGCGATAGACGTGCCAGTTGACGCCGATATTTTGCATTTGAGAACCGATTGTTGAAATCAGCTGACCGGTCCACAGCAGACGAAAATCGCGGTGCTGCAGGGCGACGAGGCGGTTTCGCGAGAAAAAGGACATGAGGGAGGATTATATTACAGACAAAGAGATACGAAATACGAGAAACGAAATTAGAAATACGAATTGCGTTCCATCTCTCGTCTCGTGTCTCTCATCCCAGATCTCTCGTCTTTCGTATCTCGTATTTCTAATTTCGTATTTCTAATTTCGTATTTCTGATTTCGTATTTCGTATCTCGTATTTCGTATTTCGTCCATCGTCATTCCATCGCTCTTTCGTCTGGCAAACATCGAATAATTCCGTGATAATTCTTTAATCTTTATTTATTTTGTTTTTCATGCGCAAAGGAAGTACCACATGCGACGGATAATTTACTTTTTTCTCCTGGCAACAGCGCTAATAGCCTGTCAGCAAGCGCCAGATGATGGTTTAATCATTCCCACCGAGCTGCCGCCTCCTCCCGAGTTAACCCCGGATTCCTCCCCAACGGCTGAAATCGAGCCGGATCTTGAGGCCACCGCAACCCAGGTGGCCGGTGAAGTAGCTGAATCCGCGGCCGAACAGGACGTTGCCCCTCAACCCTCTCCGACAACACCACCCGAACCGACCCTCACGCCTGAAACGTCCTTTCCCGAACCCACAGCTGTGCCAACAGAAATACCTCTCCCAACTCCCGATTCTTACGATATTGTCATTTCGAGTCCTCAACCAGAGGAGACGATATTTATCGCCAATCAATACACGTTTCAAGGCACGATTAATCCTCTGCCATCCGAACCGCTAATTGTGACCCTGCAGGCTGAAGATGACCCGGACGGCATCGCCTATGGAGGGGTAGAAGTGAACGCGGAAACTGGGGAGTGGTCTTTAACCGTTGACGTTCATCCCGGCCGCACCGGTCTTTCAACGCTGACCGTAGAAGTTGAAAGTGCCGCGACCGCAATCCCGGTCAATCTGGCCTTCAAACCGGGTCAGGAAGGGGTTTTTGTGGTCTTAAACTCTCCAAACCAGGGAGATCTGGCGGTGATCGGACAAATGATGCTGCTTTCCGGTGAGGCCCGCAACGTGCCCAACGGCCGGCTTGATTTACAGGTCAACAACTGCAATGAATCACCCACGCCCCTGTCTGAAATTTCCATCGAAATTGGAGACGGACCGTGGAACGCCTTTATGGTCATTCCCCCTGGCCTCGAGCCACAAATCGGCTGTGTGATCATCACCCCAAGCGAGCTCGATCTTGTCGACCCCTCGATTGTCTGGATGGGCAGCGTCTCCTTAAATCTGGTGGCTCAAGAATCGGAAGAAGCCAACCTGATTCAGGTGGGGGAAGCAGCCGCGCTTGAATTTGAGGCCGGGCGAACCACGGAACTGTACGGCATTGCCATTAACGCTCCGGAAAACCTGATCACCCTGACCCTGTTTGATGGCTCCGGTACGGCGCTGTCTACCGCAACCGCAACCACCGGCCGTTTTGGCTATTGGGAAAGCGCTCTGACGGTTCCGGCCGAGGCGGATCTCACCGCCGCCCGGCTCGTTGTCTCCTACGGCAGCGGGGAAGAAGAGGTGGTGTGGGAGAGAATGCTCAACAATCAATAACCAATGGTCAACGGTTGATCATTGATTATTGACAATTGATTATTGACGATTGTTAATTGTCCCGTTCTGTGCTACAAACGATCCGTTATGGCAAAAAAAGGAATCGTTGCACTGGTCGGCCGGCCCAATGTCGGCAAATCCACCCTCTTCAACCGCCTCGTCGGCCGGAGGTTGGCGGTCGTCTCGGAGGTTGCCGGAACCACTCGCGATCGTCTGTATGCAGATGCGGATTGGATTGGCCAGGTTTTCACCGTTGTTGACACCGGCGGCATCGAAATTATTGAAGGATGGCATACGGAACCTTTGTCTGAATCATCAGATAAATTTCTCGACGCCATCCGCAACCAGGCCCGCGTGGCGATACAGGATGCCGACGTCATCGTTCACGTCGTGGACGGCCGGGCCGGCATCACCGCCGCCGATCGCGAAGTGGCCAACATTTTGCGCCAAACCGATAAGCCGGTCATCATCGCCGCCAACAAGCTCGATGACCTTCATACGCAAAAAGACAACGCCCTCGAATTTTATGAATTGGCCCTCGGGGAGGTTGTTCCCATATCCGCTCTGCACGGGCGGGGAACCGGCGACCTGCTCGATGCGGTGGTTGATTTCCTGCCGACTTATTCTGAAGAGGATGATGACGATGACGAGCGCATCAAAATCGCCATTCTTGGCCGGCCAAACGCCGGGAAATCAACGCTGTTTAACAAGTTGATTGGGGAAGAACGGGTGATTGTTAGCCCGATTGCCGGGACCACCCGCGATGCCATCGACACGGACATCAAGTGGCACGGACAGGAATTTACCTTAATTGATACCGCCGGCATCCGCCGCCGCGGCAAAATCGAGCAGGGTATCGAAAAATATTCGGTCATTCGCGCCCTGAGCGCCCTGAGACGGGCCGATGTGGCCCTGCTCCTGCTCGATGGGGAATTGGGAATTACCGCACAAGATCAACACATCGCCGGCATGATGAAAGAGGAATCGGCCGGGCTGGTCGTCTTGGTCAACAAGTGGGACGCGGTTGAAAAAGATGCTTATACGATGACCGAATATCGGCAAGAAATCCGTCAGGAGCTCGATTTCCTGCCGTATGTGCCGATTCTTTTTGTCTCCGCCAAAACCGGCCAGCGGATCGGTAAAATATTGCCCCAGGTGGTCGAGGTCAATGAATCTCGCTACCTGCGGATTCAAACCAGCGAGCTCAACCGCTTCCTGCGCGAGGCGACTACGAAACATCCCCCACCGATGAAAGGGCGCCGCCGCCTAAAATTCTACTACGGCACCCAGGTTGGCGTGGCTCCCCCCACTTTTGTTTTCTTCTGTAATTACCCGGAGATGATTCACTTTAGCTACCAGCGCTATCTTGAAAACCAGCTGCGCGAAATGTACCCCTTTCCCGGCACCCATATCCGCCTGGTCTTCCGCGGCCGGACAGAAGAGGAAATGTTGAAGCGATCGGCAAAGAAAAAGTAATTAGCCAAAAATTAATATATAATCCAAAGCGAAACTGAAAGACCCGCTAAGATGTTCTTATTTTCATAGATCGATCGTCAAGTGACGCTGCAATCATTTTTTCGGAGGAAGTAAACCGCTTTCTCAATCTTTACACTTCTGATTATTAAACTTAGTCCAAGTTGCTATCTTATCTCGCCGATGAATTTTGGAGGTTTACAAACAAATACGGATACGGACCATCTTCCAAAAAACACCCGTCATCCTGGCCCCCGTCTTCACGGGGGTAAACGACGGTGGGGATCCACCGGTGGCAAGCCAATGGATTCCCGCTTTCGCGGGAATGACGGCACTGTATCTGTGTTATTTTGTTAAAATTCACCATTCATCGGCGAATGAGACCAAATCGCGTTAACATAACTGTATCAATCCGATTTTGATTTTCACGGCGGCCGAATTAATTTGGCTTCATCATAAGACCGCAACTTGAGTTAACCTTACTTCATAATGAATAACGACGAACCAATCGAAAACAACAACCTGCCACAACCGGAACATGAGGATGAACCGGCCGATTCCCAACAGCCTGAAGGCTCGAAACAACCGGCCGCCGATCAAGACGACCTCTCCTCACCGGGTGGCACCGTTTCCCTGCTTGATCTAATACGTGCCGAAACCGGCGAACCACAACCGGTAAGCGGTCAACCCACCATCCACGATGATCTCCCGCCGGTTATTTTTATTCCGGCTGACGAGCCGTGGCCCTCTGAAAAGGATCAGGAAGAAGCAGAGGTGCCTTCCGGCACGATGACGATCAATCTCGATCCGGAAGAAAAGAAAATCGGCCCCGATGATCCGACCCCTCTGCCGATTTACCCGCCTTCAACAGAACCGATCGAGCGGCCGCCGATAAGCGATCCCGATGCCACGGTCATCTCCCCCCGGGTGGCTTTCCCAGGGGATACCAGCCTCGATTTGCCCACCATCCCGACCGAAGAGCAGCCAACGGTTCCGTATCGGGCGGTTCCCGATCGGCCGGTCGAGGACACACCTTCATCTCCAACGGCTCCTCCGCCAATAGATCCGCAGCAAAGGCCAACCGCACCTTCGCAGCGGCCGGTAAGGGAAGGGCGTCAGCGCCAACCCGCGCCGGCACCCCGCCAGCCTTTTCGAGAGCCGTCACAGCCGGTTCGCAGCCGTCAGCCGCAGCAGCCGGTCCGCCAGCCGGTGGTAGCGGCCGATCCGGAGCTGCAGGCCAATCTGCCCCAGCCCATCCGAACCAATCGCGGTGGCTGCGTGCGCCGGGTGGTCACTGCCACCCTGCTACTAGGGATTTTTGGGGTGGCTTTTGTCATTATCGCCTTTAGCATCGGGTATGTGGTGGTGGCCAGCGGCCTGCCCTCCCCATCAGAATTGCAAACCAACGCCAGCCAGTTTGAAACCGCCCGTATCTTTGACCGCAACGGCAATGAGCTATACGCCCTGGCTGACCCCAACGCCGGTAATCGCACCTATGTCGCCCTTGACGACATTTCCGAAAACCTGATAAACGCCACCATTGCCACCGAAGATGCGCGCTTCTGGCAAAATCCGGGGTTTGACCCGATCGGCATCGCCCGCGCTATTTTTGTGGCCGTCCGCGAAGGGGACGCGTATGCCGGAGGAGGGGCCAGCACGATCACTCAGCAGCTGGCGCGCGCCCTGCTCCTCGATGCGGAAGAGCGGACTTCGCGAACCTTTACCCGCAAGGTACGTGAGATTTTCCTGGCGTATGAAGTCAAACGCCAATATGGGAACGAAACGGTTATCGAGCTTTATTTAAACGAAATTAACTACGGCAATCGCGCCTACGGTATCGAGGCGGCCGCTGAAACTTACTTTAACAAGTCGGCCGCAGATTTAACGCTCAGTGAAGCGGCCCTGCTGGCCGGTTTGCCCCAGGCTCCAGCCCTGTGGGACCCTTACACGGCGCCGGATAAAGCGATCGGCCGCATGTCTGAAGTGTTGATCCTCATGGTGCAGGAGCGGTACATCACCCAGGCTGAGGCTCAGGCGGCGCTTGACGAGATGGCCCTGCGCATTTACCAGCTTGAACCCCCGCAGGTGACCATCGAATATCCGCACGCCGTATTTTACGTGCTGCAGCAGCTGGAAAGCGCCAACGACGCCCAGGCGATTTATCGCGGTGGCCTCAAAATTTACACAACCATTGATCCCGCCGCCCAAAACCTGGCGGAGGAAGCGCTGGCCACCTACCGCGGCCAGATCAACCAGCTGGGGGCCAATAACGCCGCCCTCGTCTCGCTTAATCCACAGTCAGGTGAAATATTGGCGCTGGTCGGCAGCGTTGACTTTAACGATGAGGCGATCAGCGGTCAGGTCAATATGGCCCTGCAGCCGCGGCAGCCCGGTTCAACAATCAAACCGTTTGTTTATCTGGCCGCCATGCGCCAGGGATGGACCCCGTCCACACTGATTTGGGACGTGAGGACTGAATTTCCGGATGGAACCAATCCGCCCTATGTCCCCAAAAATTACGACGATCAATTTCACGGTCCGCTGCTGCTGCGCGAGGCGCTGGGTAACTCCTACAATATTACCGCCGTCAAAGCCCTTGAGTATGTGGGGGTGTGCAATTTCCTGAGCTTTGCGCGCAACAACCTGCAGCTCACAAGCTTATCCGAAGAAGGGTGCGCTAATCTGGGGGCCTCCACCAATTACGGTCTGGCCCTCGCTTTGGGCGGCGGTGAAATCACGCCGCTAGAGATGGCTTCGGCCTATGGCATCATCGCCAACAGCGGCCAACTCGTTCAGCCCTATACGATTACCCGTATCGAGGATCGCAGCGGAAATATTTTGTTTGAGCGAGAGGCACCTCCCGGCGTGCAAATTGTCGAGCCGGAAAACGCCTACCTCATCGCTGATATTTTGTCCGATAACGGGGCCCGACAGCCAAGCTTTGGCTTAAACAACAACCTGGTGGTTCCCGGTCTTGAGGTGGCGGCCAAAACCGGCACCTCCGGCACCGACCGCTTTGACGTGCGTGATGGCTGGACAATCGGGTTTTCACCCAGCCTGGTGACGGCCGTGTGGGTCGGCAACACCGACAATCAGCCGCTGGCCGAGGGGGCGTCTGGCTATCAGGTGGCCTCCCCGATCTGGAACCGCTTTATGACCGGGGTGCTGACCCAGCAGCCGGCGGTGCCGTTTGCCCGACCGGCCGGCATTGTCGATCTTGAAGTTTGTGCGGATTCCGGGTCCTTGCCATCCCCCTCGTGTACCAATCGCAAGCGGGAGATATTCTCGCAAAACAATCCGCCCTTGCCGGCCGATCAGGATTTTCTGCAGGCGGTCCCGATCGACCTGTGGACCGGGTTGCAAGCCAATGACAACTGCGACGAAAACGTCTATGAGGCGAATTTTGCCAATCTGCTGGTCAGCGGCCGGGACGCCGTGCGCCAGCGTGAGCTGCAGCAGGCGCGTCGCTGGATCGAAGAAACAAACAGCGGCCGGCAGTGGGCCGCGAGCCGCAATATCGCCATCCCCCTGCAATTTCCACCGCAAAACAGCTGTGATCGCACCACAGCGCGGCCGATCCTGGAAATCAGCGAGCCGCGGCCGTTTGCTGAAGTTGAGAGCGAAGTCAACGTGATCGGCTCCGTGAATGCCCCCAACTTCGACGGCTATCAAATTGATTATGGATTAACCCATGATCCGGGCGGCTTTGCTAACGTGCAGGAACGGCGCAATACGCCGGTAAACAACGGATCGCTTTTTGAAGGGGACTTAAGTGAAATCGCGACCGGCGCCCTCACCTTAAAGGTGATTTTATTCGGGCCTGACAACCCGTTTACCCCGGAGGAAGACCCGATCACTCAGGAACTGCTGCTGCCGCTGACGGTTTTGGAACCCACACCTACCCCCACCAGCACCCCCACGGAAACACCGACGGCAACCGCAACGGCCACCATAACCGTGACGCCCTCACCAACTTCAACGGCTGAGCCAACGGCGACGGCAACAGCCACCCTGGAACCGGCCGCCACGGTGACGGCAACTATAGAGCCGATCGCTTCACCAACGGCCGAGCTGGAAGCCACCCCCACCCTGGCTCCCACGCCGACCGAGACGCCCACGCCCTAGGATCGAGATCGATGAATATCTCGTTTCTGGGTCCGTTTGGCTTTCACCCCAATAAAACCATGCGCAGCCGGGCATTTCCCCTGGCTCAGGCGCTGGTGACCCGAGGGCACAAGGTGCAGCTTGTGATGCCCCCCTGGCAAACGCCCGAGGAAGCGGGAAAACGGTGGCGGGAAAACGGGGTTGATTTAATTTATGTCAACTTAAAGGGTGGGGTTTTGCCAACGGTGCGACGGATGGTAGCCGCGGCTCGAGCATTTGATTCTCAGGTGATCCACGGGTTTAAACCAAAGGCACACAGCGGCCTGGCGATGTGGTGGCTGTGGCAAAGACAACGATTCGGGTCAAAAAAGCGGCTGCTGGTCACCGACACAGATGATTGGGAAGGGTGGGGCGGCTGGAATGACATCGCCCCTTACTCCACCGTCCAAAAGTATTTTTTTGCCTGGCAGGAACGCTGGGGGTTAACCCACAACGACCTTTTAACCGTGGCCAGTCGTGCGCTGGGGCAAAAAAGCCGCCGCCTGGGGCAGCCAACCGATCAAATACTCTATCTGCCAAACGGCTCCGGCATCTCTTCAGCCCCAGTACGGCTGACCGAAATCACCGCCAAAAAAGAAACTCTCGGCTTATCAAACCGGCCGACGGTATTACTCTACAGCCGTCTGTTTGAATTTGATATCGCCCGTCTAACCAAAATTCTAAAGCAGGTGCACGCCAAGCTGCCCAATTTGGCCATCCTTTCTATCGGTACCGGCTTATTTGGCGAAGATCATCACGACTTAAGACAGCATTTTCGTCGGGCAGGCTTGCTCGATTTGGTGATCGATTTAGGCTGGCTGGAAGAAGAAGCACTGCCCGCGGCGATCCTGGCGGCCGATGTTGGGCTGTATTTGATGGACGATACGCTGCTCAATCGCACCAAATGCCCGGTCAAGCTGGCCGACATGATTTCACTCGGTTTGCCGGTTGTCGGTGAGCGGGTTGGCCAGGTGCCCGAGTATGTAGTATCCGAGGAAAACGGCCTGCTGCGCGCATCGGGGGATATCGCCGGGGTGGCGACCGATTTGCTCAACCTGCTGCAAAACCCCGGCCAGCGGGCTGCCTATGGCTACAGCGGCCGCGCCCGCTGGCAGCAGCTGTTTAGCTGGGATCGCCAGGCGGAAAAATATGAGGAAAAAATATCAATAACCAATGGTTAATCGTCAATTGTCAATTGCTAATGACTAACCGTCAATCGCATCTCGTATTTCTAATCTCGTATTTCCCATGTCATTACCCGATCTCATCATTCACTGCGACTGGGGCAACCAGCCGCACAAGCGTTGGATGGCCGCAGCCAGGCGGCAGGGGCAAACGTATGCGCTTTCCGGCCCGATGCTGGCCCCGCTTTTGCCAGCCTATCTATTTAAGCAAGATAGCCAATCCGTGCTGATCGGTTTTGACGTGCCCTTTGGTCTACCCCTCGCTTACGCTCAAAAAATCCACTGTCCCGATTTTTCAACATTTTTAAGATGGCTTGAGCGGCCGGAATGGGCCACTTTTTTTGAACCGGCTGATGATCCAGCCGACATTTCCCTGCGCCGGCCGTTTTATCCGGCCCGACCTGGCGGTACGCAGCGGCAGCACCTGCTCGACGGCCTGCGTGTATCCCACATCGACGATCTGCGTCGGAAATGCGACCTGGCCACCGCCGATCGCGGGGCGGCCGCCCCCCTTTTCTGGACGCTCGGGGCTCAGCAGGTTGGCAAAGCGGCTCTAACCGCCTGGCGCGAAGCGCTGCTGCCCGCTTTGCGCAACCCGCAGCTCGATATCGGGCTGTGGCCGTTTGCTGGAAAGCTGTTCGACCTGCTGGCAACCCATCAAATCGTTGTGGCCGAGGCGTATCCAGCCGAATTTTACAGACATCTGCAGATTAAATTTCCGCGCCGGTCAGGACAAAAATCGGGCAAGCGGGTTCAGGCTGAGCGCCAGGCCAACGCGCCCCAGCTTTTGAATTGGATCAACACCAATGGCATCCTGGCCGATTCCTATTTAATCGAATTAATCAAGCAGGGGTTTGGTCCAGGCGCGGCCGGTGAAGATCCATTTGATGCGGTTGTCGGGCTGCTGGGAATGCTCAACGTTGTCCTGGGTCATCAGCCGCCGGGAGAGCCGGCCGATGACCAAATCAGGGTGGTTGAGGGGTGGATTTTGGGACAACAGGCTCCAGACCACAGACAACAGACCACAGACTTCAGAAGGGATACCCTACAGTGATGTCTGATGTCTGACGTCTGTGGTCTTAACAAGAAAGCTGAGGGACCCCACCACCACGATCCCGCTGATGTTTGCCAGCAGATCGACCAGTGATGCGGTGCGGGTTTGCAGCCAAATTTGGGAAAACTCCTCACCCGTCATGAAAATCAGCACGGCCGCAGAGCCCCACAAAATCGGTATGCCGCGCCATCGCCAGTGGCGATTGCCTAGAGTCAGGTTGAGCAGCAGGGCCATCGTGCCAGTTAACATAAAGTGAGCAAACTTATCCCCTCCCGGAACTCTGTAAAACAGATACAAATACTCCGGGGCGGTATTGGCCACGGCGATAATCAGCAAAATCATTAAACCAAAGGTGATGGTGATCCATTTAAGCATATTTTCTTCGCAGAAGACCACAGACATCAGACCTCAGACTACAAAATAGCATCAACGTGGATTTGACCCACTGAGGTCTGAAGTCTGTTGTCTGTTCTCTAAGTTAAGGCTATCATCTACCCTACTTGCCCATGGACCTAGATCCAAGCACTTAAGTGCAGCAAGAGAGGTACATAAATGATCGATTTTGGAAGAGATGTGACCGGCCGAATTGATGTGTCTGCCGGCCGTGAATGGCTCGTCACCAACGGGATTGGCGGATTTGCCATGGGAACCATCGCCGGGGTGTTGACCCGTCGCTACCATGGCCTGCTTGTTGCTGCCCTCAATCCGCCCCTCGGCCGCAAGCTGATGCTGGCCAAGTTAGACGAAACGGTTTACTACAACAATCAATATTATCCGCTCTATATCGACCAGTGGTATGGTGATCTACACGAAGAACCAGGGCTGTACAAACCCAACGGACACTTTAATATCGAGCGCTTTCGCCTGGTTGGAACCACTCCCCACTGGACTTACGCCTGTGGCGATGCCCTGCTAAATAAACGAATCTGGATGCAGCAGGGTGAAAACACCACCTATATTCAATACACCATGCTGCGCGGCAGTGCCCCGCTTTGGCTCTATCCCAAAGCGATGATCAACTTTCGCGACTACCATAAAACGACAATCGCCGGGGAAATTTCCCCCACCGTCGAAGAGATCGATCACGGCCTCAAAATTAACTTTGACGACACAAATCCATCTCTTTATCTGTTCCACAGCAAAGGAGATGTCTATCCGCAAGACGAGTGGCACGAAGATTATTACCTTTCGCTGGAAGAATTCCGGGGCATGCCCGATGTCGTTGAAGATCACCTTCATATCGCCGATTTTGTCATTGAGCTAAATCCTGGAGAGTCGGTAACCATGATCGCGTCCACCCGCCCGGACCCCAATCTGGATGGCACGGCCGCCTTTGGTGAACAGCAGGCCCACGAAGCCCGCATTATCGCCCTGGCTGAAGAAGTTCAGGGGCCGGTTGATGAGGCCATGAAGCATATGGTGGTGGCGGCCGATCAATTTATCGTCAAGCGCTCCTCACCCCAAAATCAAAATGGACACTCAATTATCGCCGGCTACCCCTGGTTTTCCGACTGGGGGCGAGACACGATGATCAGCATCCCTGGATTAACCTTATGCAACGGCCGGGCTGATATCGGCCGCAGTATTTTGCACACCTACGCCCAATATGTCGATCAGGGGATGCTCCCCAATCGCTTTCCCGATGAAGGGGAAATTCCCGAATACAACACGGCCGATGCCAGCCTGTGGTATTTTCAGGCGATTCGCACCTATATGGAAACCACGCACGATTTAGATTTTCTACGGGAAATTTTTCCTGTTCTGGAAGATATCATTGCCTGGCTGCAAAAAGGCACCCGCTACAGCATCAAAGTTGATCCCGTTGACACCCTGCTCTACGCCGGAGAAGAAGGAATTCAGCTCACCTGGATGGATGCAAAAATCAAAGATTGGGTCGTCACGCCGCGCACGGGCAAACCGGTGGAAATTAACGCCCTGTGGTACAACGCCCTCATGAGCATGGTCCATTTTGCCAAATGGCTTGGGCGAGACGGCAAATCGTATGAGATTCTGGCCGCCCGAGTCAAGGCCGGATTTGAGCGATTCTGGTGTTCCCCTGAAGGATACTGTTACGATGTCATCGACGGGCCGGAGGGGCACGACATTAGCCTGCGGCCAAATCAACTGCTGGCGGTCTCCCTGTCGCATAGCCCGCTTAATGCCGATCGCCAAAAAATGGTGCTTGATATTTGTACTCGCGAGTTGTTAACCTCTCACGGTCTGCGCACGCTGGCCCCAGCCCACGATGATTACGCCGGCCGCTACGGGGGTGATATTCGCAAGCGGGACAGCGTCTATCATCAGGGAACCGTATGGGGGTGGTTGATCGGTCCGTTTATCGCCGCTCATTTGCGCGTGTATAAAGACCCAGCGCTGGCCCGCTCCTACCTCGATCCGGCCCTCACCCATCTCAACGAACATGGTTTGGGCAGCATTAGTGAAATCTTTGATGGCGATCCCCCCTTCTTCCCTCGGGGCTGCCCCGCCCAGGCATGGAGCGTGGCGGAATACCTGCGGGCGTGGTGCATGATCCGGCAAGCGGAGAAAAAATAGCTAATTGCCAATTGCTAATTGCTAATTGCTAATTGCTAATTGCTAATTGCTAAAAGGATAAACCAAATTTAGCTATTGGCAATTAGCAAATAACAATTTATTATGCTGGTATTCCCGCTCCATGGATCGGCCGGGCGGCCGGGGAAGCCAAAAACAAGATGATCTGCGCCAAATCAGCGGGGGTTACCCATTTAGAAAAATCCGCTTTTGGCATCGCTTCCCGGTTGATGGGCGTGTCAATTGTATCCGGCAAAACGCAGTTGACGTTGATGCCCTGCGACTTTAGCTCGGCCGACATGCTCTCCGTCAGGCGCATCACGGCGCTTTTGGACACGCTGTAGGCGGCCATATTTTTATGTCCCTCTAAACCGGCCTGCGCGCCAACATTGATGATTTTTCCAGCCTGACGCTCAATCATCTTCGGCACAAACGCCCGCGCCGTCAACAATATCGATTGGGCGTTGAGGCTCAGTAGAAAATTCCACGTTTTCAGATCGGTTTTGTGCACGGGGTCGCCCATCTTAAAGCCACCGGCAATATTGACCAGCACGTCGATGTGCCCCACAACCTCTAATATTTTGCCGGCCGCGGCCGCCACATCGTCTTCAGAAGTTAAATCCGCGGCAAAGAAGCCCACCCCGGCCGCATCAGCCCATTGGGGAAACGCCTTTTCCAGCGAATCAACCGTACGATTGACCAGAATTAAATTGGCCCCGGCCGCAAAAAAAGCCTCGGCCGCAGCCTGGCCCAAATTTCCGGCCGCGCCGGTGATAAGTACGTTTTGGTTGAAGAAATCAAACATAAGAGATATGAGATACGAAATACGAGATACGAAATACGAGATACGAGATACGAGATACGAGATACGAAAGATGGTGGGCTTGATAAAGATTTACGATTTTGGATTTACGAATGAATCTTCATGCAGCTAAACCAATAACCAATAAACGAATAAATCAATACACCAATACACTAAGACACAATAACCACTCCGTTAACCATTGATTATTGCCAATTGATTATTGACTATTTTTCACGTTTCGCCACCCGGTTGGCAAATCCCACACGTCCTGAATTTCGCCGTTGGTGGGGGTGAGCGTGCGTCGCGGGCGGCCTTCACCAAACAAGGTCTCGGCCGCGCCCAAAGCCAGCAGCAGATCATCTGACAGCTCAGGCACGCCGGTCCACTCCACAAAGTAATCTTCGAGGTAGCGGGTTAACGTCTCTCCGGCCGCAAAATTCGGCTCGGCCAAAATCGCCTGCAAGTAATCAAGATTGGTCGTGACCCCCAGCACCACCGTTTGGGCGAGAGCCAGGGCCATACGGCGCAGCGCATGCGGCCGATCCTGTCCAAAGGTAATAATTTTGGCCAGCATGGGATCGTAGTAGGGCGTGACTTCAGATCCGCTGGCAATCCCGTCGTCTACCCGAATACCTAACCCTTTTGGCGGATCATAGCGTGTGATCTGGCCGATTGAGGGCAAAAAACCCCGGGCCGGATCTTCCGCATAAAGGCGACACTCTACAGCATGTCCATTTTGATGCAGATCGCTTTGCTTAAAGCCCAGCGGCTCCCCGGCCGCGATCCGAATTTGCCACTGGGCCAGATCGATGCCGGTCACCCATTCCGTCACCGGATGCTCAACCTGGAGCCTGGTATTCATTTCCAGCAGGTAAAATTCACCGCTGGGGGTCATCATAAACTCAACCGTGCCGGCGCTGGTGTATCCCACGGCCGCCGCCAGGCGCACCGCAGCGCTACAAATTTGCTCGCGCAGTTCGGGGGTCAGGTTTGGAGAAGGCGACTCCTCGATAATTTTTTGATGGCGGCGCTGAATCGAACACTCCCGCTCAAACAGATGCACGATATGCCCGTGCTCGTCGCCCAAAATTTGCACTTCAATATGGTGAATCTCCGGCAAATATCGCTCCAGCACGATATGGTCATCGCCAAAAGATGAAAGCGCCTCTTGTTTGGCGGCCGCCAGGGCATCGAGAAAATCTTTTTCCCGATAGACGATACGCATCCCCTTGCCGCCCCCACCGGCGCTGGCCTTAACCATGACCGGATAACCCATATCAACGGCCGCTTTCTGCAGCGCTTCCGATGACATGCTCTGGCCGTCCACCCCTGGCGTAACCGGCACCCCTGCGTCAGCAGCGATGCGTCGCGCCTCGGCCTTGCTGCCCATCAGGCGAATCGCCTCAGGTGAGGGGCCTACAAATTTAATCCCCCGCGCACTACAGGCGGCCGCAAACCCTTCGTTTTCGCTCAAAAACCCATAGCCGGGGTGAATCGCCTCCACCCCGGCCGTTTCGGCAATTTCGAGAATTTTCTCGATGTTCAGATAGGTTTCCGCGGCCGAGATGCCGTGCAGAGGGTAAATCTCATCCGCTTCATCCAGCCAGGTCGCATCTGCATCCGGCTCGCTGTAAATTCCTATGGCCACGATATTTAATTCGCGACAGGCGCGGAAAATCCGCCGCGCAATTTCACCCCGATTGGCCACCAAAAGTTTGGAAAAAGACATGGAGGGGATTATAGCAGATTTACGATTGACGATTTACGAAATACGATTTACGATTGGTTCGATTATTCGATTAGTTCGATTATTTGATTGGTTCGATTGGTTCGATTAACCATTAAACTAATACACCAATAAACCCCCATTGACCATCAACTATTTATTAGCTATTAGCTATTGGCAACTAGGAATTGACAATTTTTATGAGTCAGATTGTTTCCAAACTCCAAACCCATTCCGCAGATTACAAAGAAAATTTTAAGCACAACGAGTCGCTGGCCAAGCAGCTACACGAACGGCAGCAGCAGGCGGCCGTAGAACGGAGCACTCGAGCGGTCGACCTGCAGCACAAGCGGGGTAAACTGCTGGTGCGCGAGCGAATCGAGGCGATTCTCGACAATGGCAGCCCGTTTCTCGAACTCTCGCCCCTGGCTGCCTACGGCCAGCACAACGGCGAGGCACCCAACGCCGGAATTGTGACCGGCATCGGCCGCATCGAAGGGCTCGAATGCATGATCATCGCCAATGATCCAACGGTCAAAGGGGGCACTTATTTCCCAGAAACTGTCAAAAAACACCTCAGGGCGCAGGATATCGCCGCCCAGTGCCATTTGCCGTGTATTTACCTCGTTGACTCAGGCGGGGCGTTTTTACACCTTCAGGCGGATGTTTTTCCAGATCGAGACCATTTTGGCCGCATTTTTTACAACATGGCCCGCATGAGCGGCCTGGAAATCCCGCAAATTGCGGCCGTACTGGGCAGCTGCACGGCCGGAGGGGCGTATATCCCGGCCATGGCCGATGAGTCGATCATCGTCAAAAACAACGGCACGATTTTTCTGGCCGGACCGCCGCTGGTCAAAGCGGCTACTGGAGAAGACGTCTCGGCCGAAGAACTGGGTGGAGCTGAGGTCCACACCCGCATCAGTGGGGTCAGCGACCACTTTGCCGAAACGGAACAGCAGGCGCTGATTCGCGTACGAGAAGTAATCAGCCATCTCAATCGTCGCAAAAACCGGCCGGTGCTCCTTCGTGAAGCGGCCGAACCGGCTTACGATCCGGCCGAACTGTACGGCATTATTCCGGCCGACACTCGCCAAACGTATGACGTACGCGAGGTGATTGCCCGGCTAATTGATGATTCCGATCTCCATGAATTTAAAAGCCGCTACGGGCAAACAATCGTCTGCGGTTTTGCCCACATCCACGGCATCCCGGTGGGCATCGTGGCCAACAACGGCCTGCTTTTTAGCGAATCAGCTCTAAAGGCAACCCACTTCATCCAGCTGTGCGGCCAGCGAGGTACACCGCTGCTCTTTATGCAGAATATTGCCGGTTTTATGGTCGGTAAAACGTATGAAAACGGCGGGATCGCCAAAGATGGGGCGAAGATGGTACAGGCGGTCAGCAACGTCAACGTGCCGCGCATTACCCTGCTGCACGGGGTCAGCCACGGGGCGGGCAACTACGGCATGAGCGGCCGGTCATACGACCCCAACTTCCTGTTTAGCTGGCCCAACAGCCGCATCAGCGTCATGAGCGGTGACGCCGCGGCCGGCACGCTGTGGACGGTGGGGCAGAAGCGGGTGCTGCGAGAATTAGAGAATCCAACTCCGGAAGAGATCGCGGCCGCTGAGGCACAATTTAAGCAGCCGGTCCTCGATCAATACGCCCATGAAAGCGATCCGTATTTTGCCACCTCACGCCTGTGGGATGACGGCATCCTTGACCCGGTGCAAACCCGCATGGCCCTGGCTCTGGCGTTTTCGGCCGCTCTCAACGCCCCACTTCCCAACGACCGCTTCGGCACCTTTAGAATGTAGGCAATTAGCAATTAGTAATTAGCAATTAGTAATTAGTAATTGTTAATTGTTTTTCGGCCGCGCGGCGCAGCCTATCCCGAATTGCCGCCCCCAGCCCAACGGCCGGGAAGTTGCGACACAGAATGAGATCGATCCCGGCCCGATCTATCGCCCGCATCGTGCGAAACAAATTTTGGGCAGCTCCCTCAAGATTTGTCAGCGAACCCACGATATAAAGCTGTTCCGCTGGGAAAAAAGGTTCATCCTCAGCAGCCGCCATCAAGGCCACGCGCTGCCCGGCCACCAGGGCCTTCCGCCTGGCTTCCAGCATGGCCGGCCGCACCAGCGTATCCGGTCCGTCGAACAGCCACAGGGGGGTTCGCGGCGCATAGTGGCGGTCCATCATCCCCGGCGATGGCAGCGCACCCTCCGCCTTATACCCTTCGACTTCCGCCCCATTACCCATCACCCACAACCCATCACCCAATATGGCGCGCAGCGCCTCCAGCGGCACCCCACCCGGCCGCAGCACGAGCGGCGGCTCCCGCGTCAGGTCCAGCACAGTGGACTCCACCCCCACCGGCGTCGAGCCACCGTCGAGGATGATATCGACCCGGCCGCGCAAATCTTCATAGACGTGCTGAGCGGTTGTGGGGCTGGTGCGGGAAAACCGATTGGCGCTGGGGGCCCCGATGGGAGTCCCTGCGGCCGCAATAAGGGCTTGGGCGACCGGGTGAGCCGGACAGCGGACGGCCACCGTCGGGCCGCCGGCCGTGATCACATCAGGAACGAGGGAAGTTCGCGGCAGGATCAGGGTCAGCGGGCCAGGCCAAAACGCGGCCGCCAGGTTGTAGGCGATTTGGGGCACGGGGTTCGCCAGGCGGGGCAAATCGGCCGCGTCGGCAATATGAACGATAATTGGATCGTGAAACGGTCGCTCCTTGGCCGCAAAAATTTTTTTAACGGCCGCTTCGTTTAGCGCATCCGCCCCCAGCCCGTATACGGTTTCGGTCGGGAAAGCCACCAGCCGGCCGGCGTTGATCACGGCCGCGGCCTGCTCGATCACCTCGGACTCTGGCACTTTGGGATTGATTCTTTTGATTTGAGTAATCATACGATGATGAAATGTACGCAGATTAAAATCGACAGCAGCCTTTGTGAAGGGGCTTGGCTAGCCAAGCCCCTTCAAATGTGGATTGTACCGGGATTATTCCACCGTGACATCTCTCCCCTTGAAGCGGGGAAAAACATTTGCTACCCTGTGGCTTATGAGTGAAAATCCGCTGCGTCAGGTTTGGCGTTTTTTATCCAACGTCGGGAAAATGAACAGGGCGCTGGCGCAATATCAAACAACCGTCAAACCGGGGGAAATTCGCGTGATCGGTTTAAATCAATGGGTTCGCGTCCACAATCATGAAATTTGCGTTGCCGGCTATGACGACCGGCTGATCGATAAATTCCGCATCAATTTTGATACCACAACCCACAAAAAGGGACCCAAAATCGTGCTGGATGAAGGAGTGACCCTTTCTCCACCGCCAAACCCCAACGACCCGCGCGTGTTGTTTGTCGAGGTAATATACCGCAACCCACATGCGGACAAACAAATTGAGGGGCGTCGCAATCAATGGTGGCTGTACGATGAAGACGGATACAGCTATGAAGCCCAGGGGAGCAACCGCTGGCTGTACGAGAACAACGGCAAACCGTTTTTAGGCGGCACCCGCTACTTGAGCCCTGGCACCAAAGTTCGGGGCTGGGTGGCCTTTGAACTGCCTAGGGAGGCGGTGCCGGAACGACTGCAGTTTGTCGACGGTTTTCTAAGCGGAAATACGGCGGATTTCTGGCTTTTTGATGGTGACGAAACCAAGCTTAACGACGAAAATATTCGTTGACGGGTCATCAAAATCCTCATATACTGAAAAACAAATCTAAATAAACCCCCATGACGGGTTTGCCCGTCAAACCACAACAATCAACACATTAGGAGGACCTGATGAGCTACTCTCTCACCTTTCACGGTCATTCAACCTTTTCGCTGGATCTGAACGGCACCAAGGTGATTGTCGATCCGTTTTTGAAGGGTAACAGTCCGGTTGCCGTCAAATCGGCCGATGAAGTCGAGGCCGATTACATTTGGCTAACTCACGGCCACGGTGATCACGTCGCCGATGCCCTGCCGATCGCCAAGCGCACCGGGGCGACGGTGATTTCAAACTTTGAAATTGTGGGCTGGATCAACAGCAACGGCCACGATAAAACCCATCCACAGCATCTAGGAGGGGGCTTTCAGCACCCCTTTGGCTACCTGAAAATGACCCCGGCCTTACATGGCTCAATGCTCCCTGACGGCAGCAACGGCGGGATGGCCGGCGGCTTTTTACTCAAAGGGGACAAAAACATTTATATCGCCGGCGATACAGCTCTTTTTAGCGATATGGCCCTGATCGGGGCGCACGATATTGACCTGGCCATCCTGCCCATTGGCGACAACTTCACCATGGGGCCGGACGACGCCCTGCTGGCGGTTAATTATCTCAAACCCAAAGTGGTCGTGCCCTGCCATTACAACACCTTTGGCTACATCATGCAGGATGCCGACGCGTGGGCCAAGCGGGTCGACCTGGAGACCGACGCCAAGCCGGTGGTGATGGAAATTGAGGAGACGATTGAGGTATAGTAGCTCAGGGCTGAAGCCCCTTCTAGCACGGCCTTTCAGGCCTTTTAGCCTTCAGCTCGGGGCTAACGCCCCTCTTAGCGTTAAGCTGATAAGCTGGAAGGCCCGCAGGGCCGTGCCGACAGCTAACAGGAGCGAAGCTCCGAGCTAAAAGCCGCGCAGCGGCGCGCTGACAGGTGCGCAGCACCGTGCTATAAGGGGCGTCAGCCCCGAGCTAAAAAAGCGCCAGCGGCAAGAGCAAAATAACCGAGACCATGGGGATTGTCAGATTGTCTAATCCCCATGGGGAAACCCCTTCGGTCACGGCGGTTAACACCCCCAACAGCAGGGCCATAATCAGGCTCATGCTGGTTTCCAGCGGGGGCGGGCCGGGCAAAAAAAGCATAGCCGCGGCCGAGGCAACGGTGGCAAACACAAAAAAGCCAAACGACCCCTCCATTGTGCGCGTGTTGCCCAAAATTTCGTATGGCTGTCGCCCAAACCGCCGGCCGATAATAGGAGCGATGCCGTCTCCCCACGTTAGCGGCATCATGGCGGCGACCATCAACGGGGTGTATCCCCAGTAAATAATCGATACCAGCCCCGTCACAATGGGAAAATAAACCGTCCCCAGGTTTTGCTTGTCGCTGCTGTTCATGCCGGGCAGCAGCCCAAATTTCCAGTCGAGAAAGTTGATGACGGCAAATACACCGCACATCGCCACAAACGGCCAGGGGGTCGTGAACCAAATGGGGAGGAACCACACCACCATCCCCACCCCGATGTGAACCACCTTGCGGGAAAAATCAGAGCCCAGCTTAAAAATTCGGCTTAAGCCTTCTCCGACCGCGATGCAGCCGAGAATGTAGAGCGTACAGTAGAGAAGTCCAAAGGTTGTTGGCATACAGGCAATTTAGCAATCAGCCATTGACAAATAGCTATTTGCTAACTGCCAATCGCTAGAAGGTCGATTTTATACTATCAGATGCTCATACAGCATATCCAGGCTTAAATCCGGCACGACCGAATCTTCAGTTTGCAGGGTCAGACCGGCCGCGGCCGCTCCCAGGCGCATGCATTCCAGGGTAGACAGGTCGTTTATCATGCCAAAAATGATGGCGGCCGTGATCGAATCTCCGGTGCCGGTCGAATCAACCATCTTGTTATATCGGGCGGGAATATGACCGCTCTCCTCCGAGGTGGCGTAAACCAGCCCAAAATCGGAGAGGGTCACCACGGCCGTCTTCACCCCTTTGCTCACCAGGGTTCGGGCCATGAGCAGGCTATTTTGGGGGTCATAGCCGGGAAATTCGCAGGAGCAGATCACCGACGCTTCCAGCTCATTGGGCACCACCAGGCTCAAATGAGGCACATACGGCACCAGTTTGGGAGCCAGCCGCGTGGATGACGGATCGGAAACCACAGGCTTGCCGTGTTTTTGGGCCATCTCAACCACGGCTTTAATCGCCTCGGCCGTTAAACCGCCGTCAAACACCACCAGATAAGCCTCAGCAAACAAATTTTCGAGGGCGTGTATCCGCTCGGGGGTGATCGAAACCATCACGCTCGTGTCATCCAGGGCCACCGACAAATGACCCCGATCGTCGAGAACGGCCATGTAGGAGCCTGAATGGGCATTGTCGACCACCAGCGCTTCGCTTAAATCGACCCCCGCTTCAGCCGTCCCTTCAAGCAGCAAGCGGCCGGTCTCGTCATCACCGACGGCCGTAATGAGCTTTACCTCCGCGCCCAAACGAGCCAGATTCTCAGCCACGTTGCGGGCTGTCCCTCCTCGAGTCGACCGAATCTGAGCCGGATTTGAGGTGCCCGGCTCAAGCCCTGCCGTGGGTTTCCCCTTCGTATCCATTAAACTTGCACCGATGATGAGAATATAATCAGACATAGGATTGGTGATTTATGATTGTTGAAATATTGGGAAAAACGATTTTAAACTGGAGATTTAATTATACACGGGTTCGGTTGGTTCGATTAGTACGATTGGTTCGATTCGTACGAGCCGGTGGGGTGTTACTCCTCCTGAATTTCCTCTCGAATACGGTTAATGCGTGAAGAAAGCTCTTTCGCCTGTAGTTCCGGCTGCGACTGGCGATTGATGCGTTCCAGCGCATCGACCAATCTCAAAGCGACCATTTCGCGTGCTCCGCCGGATCCCAAAGTTTGCTGACCGGCGCGCATGCTGTTCAAAATGCGCTCGATGGCCGAGGCTTTGGCTTCAGCGCGCGCTTTTTCCAGACGCACCAGTGTTTCAGCCTGCCCCAACATTTCCCGGCGACGCTGTCTCTCTTGCCAATAGGTTTGCCACCGCTCTATTCGCTGCTGTATGACCGCATCGGGAATTTCTAGCCGGCCGAGATGGATATTAACCAGATGAATCCCGTGCTTCCTGAGCTGACGGCGGGTTTCACGCTCCAGCTGCGCATGAATGTCGTCTAGCGGCCGAGCTGTTTCCCGAAACAGAAGGGCATCGATTGTGCGCCGGCCGATAATGTCGCGCAAGACCTCAATGGTCAGGCGCAGCGGTAGAGTGTCCCAGCCGTCAATATGCCCGTCAATTAAAACAGATTCTGTATACCCGGCCAGCCGCACCGCATTTTCGTCATACGGAAACGGATTGCGCTCTGTGGCCACCTCTTCACCGCGGTGAATGTGATACAAAACAGTCACCTGTGTTTGCAGCTCCAGGCCATCTCGGGTGACCAGCGGAATCCCGCTGCGGCTGCGCTCCTGTAACCTGAGGTCGAGCACGCCGCGAACGTACTCATATCGCTCCAGCAAATGTCGACCTGCGCCCAAAACCCGTTGAAAGCGGCCGTTTCGCTCCGTCCAGGCCACATCGCCCTGGTTGACCTTGATATATCCGGGGCCGCCGTAGCGCAGCAGCGGCCGCTGCAGTCGGTCTTTGGCGAAGTTTGACCGATCCAGAGTCACCGCCGGGCCGGGTGGATTTTCGGTGGACTGAGCCCGCTGCAAAAACGCCTTGGCTGACTGGCGGGAAGGCAAATCAAACAGCGCCTGCACGAGATCAAAACCAGCCTGACGAGAAAGCCACCATCCGGCCGCTACCGGAATGAGGTGACGCCACACGCGAAACGAGAGAAGCTGGGTCACAAACGGGAAGAGTTCAGCCATAATCACGTGAATCGGCCCGATAATCGGCAGTGTCCCGTCAGGGGGAATCAAAGCATAATCAATTCGCTCCATGTACCAACCGGCCAACCACATCAAAGCCGTCAGGCTCAATATGACCATAATGCCAAATTGTTTGTTTCGGTTGGCGTCAGACATAAAACAACAAAAAGTAATAATTGTTAGTGGTTATTAGTTAGTGGTTATTAGTTTATTAGTGTATTAGTGTATTTGTGTATTGGTGTATTGACGTTGAACTATCATCAAAAGATCAACACACAAATTAACCAATAAACGAATAAACCAATATACGAATAAACTAATATACAATCAGACCATTACACGAATAGACCAATAAACTATTAACCAATAACCAATAACGAATAACCAATAACGAATAACCAATAACGAATAACCAATACCTATTCCCCAATCCCCCACTCATCAACATCCGAATCATACAGTTCCGTATCCTGAGAGTGAGGCGGAAGCTGTGGACGATCATTTTGCTCGGCCGGAAATGCCAGCATCGACTGAACTTGGGAAAGGGTTTGTAAAATTTGCGGATGAACGCTCAACTGCTCTTCCAAGGCCGCTTTTTCCAGCGCTTCGATCGTCACCAAAGTAATCACGTCCCCCAATTCGCTGCGATCTGATACTTTAAGTCGCTCGATTGTATCGACTATTTGGCGGATCAACTCCACTTCGGCGGTGGTCCGGGCATCTTCCAGCTCGCGTAAAAGTTCAACGTCGCCATCAGCCTGAGCGATTTGAGAGGCCCGCTGCCATTCAGTTTGTAAATGTTCGATGCGCTGATGGGTGATATCGGCCGGCAGTTCAATGTCGGTCAGCTGCAGATCAACCAGCTCGATGCCGTTTTCAGCGAGCTGTTGAGCCAGACGCTGTTTGACGTGATGGGTTAACCGCTCTATACGGGTATGAGAGCCAGGGTTTGGTTGTTGACCTTCATCAAAAGGATAAAGGGTATCGAGTGTGTAATTCGACAGCTCTGCGGTAAAGGCCGCGGCCGCCAGAGGACCAACTCGATCGGTCCAAAAAATTTCTCCCCCGCCTTCAGCCACGCTGCAAAAATAGCTGACCTGAAAAACCGCCTTTTTGTCGTAAGGAAACGGCTCGTTGGCGGATGCTTCCCCTTCTGGCAGCCGGCGGACCCGAAAGACGACCGTAGCCATCGCCTCCAGCGGGATACCATCGTGGGTCATCGCTTTGAGCCGCTGACGGCGGGTGTGCGGCCGTAAATCGATCACGTGGCGGATGTATTCCCCCGGATCCAATTTAATATAGCCCGGTCCTACCGCTCGGCTAAATCCGCTGCCCTTGCCCAGGGCCAGGGCGATGTGGCTTTCAACCACGCCTGCCCCCAATGTTTCAATGCTCGGTGGCACGCCATCTCGTTCCACCGCCTCTTTTTTGGGGGTATTTGAGAGGAAATATTGCCAGATGAGCTGCATCCCTTCGGTGTACCAATTTTCCACCCCGGCCGGCACGATGAAAAGAGCGTGATAAGCGATTCCCCCCAAAAATATGATAGCTAAAAAAGAAAGCCAGACAATCACTCCAAAAAACCCAAACTGCACGCCCAGGTAATCTTGCAAAAAGTAAACAACCAACGAAAAGCCCCCGGCGATTAACAGCAGCCGGGTCAGGCTTGACATCTGGTTTTGGGAAGAGTTTGGGTTGCTCAAAATTTAAATAGGTAACGGGTGTTAGGTAATGGGTGCTGGGAGTTGCCGATCAGGAATCTCCACAGTACATTATCCAAAACCTATCACCCATAACCCATAACCTAAATATGAATCGGCTGCCCTTCAACCCCATGTGCCGCTTCCATAATGACTTCACTCAGAGTGGGATGGGCATGAACATTGCGGGCGATTTCCTCGGCCGTTAGTTCCATTTGCTGAGCCAAAGTCAGCTCGGGCAGCAGTTCGGCCACGTCGGGGCCGACCATATGAGCCCCAAGCAGTTCGCCGTATTTGGCATCGGAGATGATTTTGACAAACCCGTCTTTTTCACCGATGCCAAGGGCCCGGCCGTTGGCGCTAAAGGGGAATTGGCCGACGTTTATCTCGTAACCGGCCGCCTTCGCCTCTTCTTCCGTGTATCCAAAGCTGGCCACCTGAGGAACCGAATAGGTTGCTCGAGGCATCATGCGGTAATCCAGCTCAATGGTTTCGTGACCGGCGATCACTTCTGCAGCCACGATACCCATCGCGGTGGCCACATGAGCCAACATCAACTCACCGGTTACGTCACCTATCGAATAAATATGGGGGACGTTTGTGCGCATTTGCTTATCAATTTCGATCATCCCGTGATCGTTAAGCGAAACGCCGGCCGCTTCCAGACCCACGTTTTCAACGTTGGGCACAAAGCTGGCGGCGACCATCACAAAATCTACATTTTGTTCCGATCCGTCGCTAAACCGCACGTTGACCCCTTCACCCGATTTATCAATTGCTTCAATCGTGGTTTTCTTTTTAAAATCAACCCCTAGCTTCTTGTACGCTTTTTCCATCACGGCGCTGACGTCTGGATCTTCACGCGGCAGCATCCGATCAAGGATCTCAACCAGGGTGACCTCGACCCCATAATTTGACCAGATGTAGCTAAACTCTACGCCGATCGCCCCAGAACCAACGATAACCACTTTTTTGGGCAGGGAGTCCATCATAATGCCTTCGATATAGCTGATGACCTTCTCGCCATCAAATTCCAGCCCCGGCAGCTCACGCGGCCGGGCACCAGTGGCAATAATAATGTTTTTGCCGGATAACGTTACTTCTCCCCCGTCATTTTTATTAACGTGGAGGGTATTCGCATCCAGCAGCTTGCCGGTCCCTTCAATTAACTCAACCCCGTTCTTACGAAACAGAAAACCGATCCCTTTTGTAAGGCGATTTGAATTGGTGCGGCTGCGCTTAAAAGCCACCCCGTAATCGACCTCCAGGTTGTCAAAAGAAAACCCAAGCTCTTTGCCTTTGTTTTTGAGTGTGTGAACATACTCCGCATTTTTTAACAAAGATTTAGAGGGAATACAGCCGATATTCAAGCAGACTCCTCCAATATATTCTCTTTCAACCACAACCGTTTTCAAGCCCAGCTGCGCAGCCCTAATTCCGGCCACATAGCCACCAGGTCCGGCGCCGAGCACAATTACATCATATTGATCCGCCATTTTTACTCCTTGTAAAAGGTGAGATGGGGTTATTTATAGTGTATAAAGATTAAAAAACGCATCAACAGCGAATAAAAACGCATCTTCTACAACGCTATTATACATAATATTAAGAGGAAAAGGGAGCCGGTGCAGAACGGGCTAAAGATCGATATTGGGGTATTTCCAATTAAGATGAGCCCTCAAATTTTGCCGTTGCGGGCGACTCTTAAAATAAGGTCAGATTGCTGCTTGACAGATACAAATAGAGGGCCAGCGCACTAAGGGCTATCACCAATATAAACCCAAATCCAAAGGCAAAAAACCAGCTTGAAGAAATTTGCGTGGGATTTCCATCTTGGCGATCGGCCGGCCGGGATTTGTTTTCGGAGGGGTTGGCGCCCTCTCCAGGCCGATCATGCTGGCTGGTTTCGATCATTTTGTGACGAACCGTCGGCCGCATCGGGCTGGCGGTAGCCCGATCACCGGGAAAAGGTAGAACGGTATCATAAACCGTTTCTCCGGCGCTAACCGGGAACGGGGTGTGGTAGCTGGAAGATTCTGAAGTTGGGGCGATATCGTGCTCAAAAATCACCCGCACTGTTTCTCCAAAATCGATGATATCTCCACTGGCCAGGCGGGTTTCCTGGTCTATCCGCCGGCCGTTGACATAGGTTCCGTTGGTGCTGTTTAAATCTTCTATATTAAATGAGCTTTCCTCCCAAAAAATTCGGGCGTGCCGCCGGGAAACTTCCGGGTCGGGAATCACCACATCATTGAGCGGTTCACGGCCGACAATGGTAATCGCGCGTCGTAAAATATAGAAAATATCCGGATTAGGCCCCCGTCGCACCACAAGCCTGGGCTTCGAGTTGCTGATTGATCGGGTCATTGTCACTCACATCCCACAAAAAAAGGGTTTTGGCAGTATATGAAGGGGGGCATCTTTTGTCAATCGAATTTTCGTAAAAGAGCGCACTTAGAAATGGCTCAATGGTACTATTCGACTAAAATAATTTTCAAAAAACGAGTAAAGTTATAGGCAACCCGAACCTCTGAAAAAGTTCGCAAGCAAATCAAAAACAGATTGCCCAAGGAAACAGCAAAAATTAGATGAGAAAGTGGTTATCAATAAACAAAACCTCTCTATTTTTGTTTGTGTGTCTGTCTGATCAGGTATAATAAAAGGAATAGGATTTTCCACAATTTTATTCTTCCAACATTCGTTTAGCCTGACTGCTCAAAGTACAATGAGCTTATTGTTTTACATCCGGTCTAATTAAAAAGTAGGGAAACATGAGCGACCAACGAATCAATATAAATGAAGCAAATGAAGAAATGCTTGGGCAGCTGCCCGGTATTGCCAAAGGGCTGGCATCACGCATCGTCCAATATCGGGAAAATATTCACCCTTTTGAAGATGTGGCCGATTTGGCGGCCGTTCCCGGCATTTCCGAAAAAATGGTTCGAAATCTCTCAGATCTGATCACCGTGTCCTCAACCGGTTCTAACGGGTCTACCGAGGAAGAATCACAGCCGGATAAGAGCAGTAGCGCAGAAGATGTCGGCGACGAGAGTGAGCCGCATGCTGAGGTCGCCTCAGCCGAATCACCAGAGGCGATGGCGGATGAAGAGGCCGCCGCCGAGGACTTGGAAGAATCACCGGCCGAGGAAGCGGTCGCCGCAGTTGAGGATGACTCTCAAGATACAGCCGACAGCGATCAGGCTGGCACGGATGAGGAAGATCATGAAGCCGCAGTTGATGACGATGAGCAGCCGGCCGTCGAAGATATTGAAGCCGCTGAGGGGGCCGATCCAGCCGATCATGAACTCGCCGATCAAACAGAAGATGAGCTGGTTGACACTCCAACCGATCACGGCGAAATTGAACCTGAAAGCGCAGAAGCCGTCAGCGAAGCGTCCATTTCGGGTTTAGAAGTTGAAGAGGTGGCCGGCCAAAGCGATGAATCATCTTATTCATCGGATATCGAGGCGGTTATAGCGGAAGCCGACGATCAACCGGTCGAGTTAGAAGTAGAAGTGGATGCTGATCTTTCCGGTGATGTGATTGAAGCAGAAGAAGAAACAGCAGAAGAGGAAGCGGTAGAAATAGAAACCGGTGATGAGGAAGTGATCGCCTCGTTCTCGACTGCACCGCAAATCGCCGAAGAAATAGAACCAGAAGAAGAGATCCAGGCCCTGGCCGCGGCCGCGGTGGCTGCTCCCAGCGTTGGCGCTGAACCGCAGCCGGCACCGGCCGTCGAAAGACGGCGGCGGCTTGACTGGTTAACCGTTTTAATCAGCTCGATTATCGGTGCGGGCATCACCTTAACGGTGTTATCGTTACTCAACGGCGGGTTGGTGTTCGCCTCTCGCAGCAACGCCACCGCCCTGCAGCAGACGATTAACCAGCAAACCGCCACGATCACCGATCAAATAGATACCATCACCACCCAGGCTGATCAAATTCAGGAACAAGCGGCCCTAATCAATGAGTTGCAGAGCGACCTGGGGGTCATATCTGGAGATGTTGATGCCGTCCGCAGCGATACAGACACTTTATCAACCGATATCACCTCGCTTGATGATGCGGTGGCGACTTTGGGAACCGCGCTGGCCACAACCAATTCGGAAATAACAAATTTGCAGGAAATTGATGCGGCACTTCAAGAAGTTGATACGCTGATGAATGAGCGTATCGATTCCGTGGCTGGATCCACTGAAGAGTTGGACACATTTTTAACCAGCCTCCGTGATTTGCTGGTTGGATTAAAAGGGGTCCCAGAACCGGTCGAATCTGATGCTGGTGGAGATCCAGGCGAAAGCCCCCCAGCGGCCACGGTTCAACCGACTCGAACCCCGCGGCCGTCCCCCACCCCGCTGGCGGTTCCGACTCAAAATCCGTAAAATCTTGCCGTTACGTCTGCCCAAAGTGCAGGTAAACGATAAGCGTATCACTTAAGTAGTTTATAAAAAGAATTGTTAAAGAAAAGCCACGGATTAACACGGATTTTCACAGATTTCTCTCTTGCTCCTTCGGAGCTCTGCGAAAATCTGCGTAATCTGCGGACAAATTATTTTAGAAAAGTTTTTGTTTACCACTTAACTTTGATAATCAAATATTTCAGAAATCGAGTTAAAAAATGACGAGCAATACCAAAGTGACAAATCAAACAACCTCTGAACGTTCCGGTGCAACCCGTTTCTTTATCGGCCTGATGAAAATTCTGCTGCTGCTGGTTTTTATAGCGGCCGGTGTTTTTCTGGGCTATCTCGGCTGGCAGCAAATCAGCTACATCAACACGATCAACGACGTCCAATCACAGCGAATCAGCCGAATTGACCAGGAGATGGTCTTGGCAAACGATGTTGAAAATCAAATTCGCGCCAGTAATCAAACGCTTGATGCAGATCTACAGGCGCTTCAAGATCAACTGGACGAGCTGGCAGCCGCCAATTCTGAAATGCAAACCGCCCTCGATGAACAGGCGGCCGTGATTGATGGGTTGTCTACGGTTGGCAGCGACCTCAACACCACCATTGACGACCTGCAAACCGGATCAGAAGCGCTGGGGTCAGCCCTGCTTGCGCTTCAGCAGGATATCGCCGCCAGCAATGCCGATCTTGATTCAATTGGCGCGACCGTTGACGGTCTGGTGAACAGCGTTGCGGCAATCGACACTCAAATTGATGATCTCGAAGATTCGGTGGCCGCGGCTCCCATCGTCGGCGATGAAGAAGGTGATGACGGGGCACCGGCCGCCGTGGTGGTCAACAGCAGCGGTGATTTTGCCGTTTGGCGGCTGTGGGGGCTGGTCATGCGTACCAAAATCCATCTGGCTGAAAATGATATTGAGGCGGCCAATGACGCTCTGGCCATCGCTCTGGATGCAGCTACTGACCTTGCTGAGGATGGGGATGATACTTTAACGGCCGTGCAGGAGCAGCTTGAAAGCGCAGCTGAAGATTTGCTGAGCAAGCCGGCCGCGGCGAACCGCACCCTTGACGAAACGCTGGATACGCTGGATGAGCTGCTGATCAATTAATCGGATTTTTCCCTCCCCTCATTCCCCTCCCAAGGGAGGGGAGGCTGGCTTCCTCCCCCTGAGGGGGAGGATTGAGGTGGGGGCTATTGGCCAAAAAAGTACAGTAAAAAGAAAAAGCGCCCATAATTGGGCGCTTTTTTTGCTAAAGCTAAAACAGGCTCAATCTATTATCTTGGACCACCCTGTTCTTGTTCAGGTGATCGGCTTGGCAGACGCGGCACGCCTCCACCGTCAATACGCGGCTGCAGGTCAAATTGACCCGGTTCCGGTATGGCCAATCCGGCCTGCTCAACCAGCTGAGGCAGGTTGACGCTGGTGGTCACATAAAGCGCGTTATCACCCTGGGCCCGCAAGGCCAGATCCACATCAGCACCCGGCTCTTCAAGGGCCCACTTCAACACCAGGGCATCCTGCAGCGGGAGGCTGACAATGACCACATCCGGCCGCAGTTCACCGCGTAATCCCTGACGAGGATCAACGGGTTCTTCTGCCTCGATCACGGCGACCCCTTCTTCAACCGGGTCAATTGGTGCACTGTCATCCTCAATCGGTTCAGCTGATCGGATATCATCGGCCGTCACGTCCCACGTTCCAACCCACAAAACTTCAGCCTGCTGGATCGTTAGCTGGGTGGTTCGCCGCGAGCGTTGAAATGTGGGGAATTGCACGTTGAAATCTCCGTCTCCTTCAACAGTTTCACCACTTTCGCTCACAATCACGTCCTGACTCTCAAAAATTGATTGCGGCGTAATTTGCACCACCTGATTACCCAGCTCTTCGACAACTTCCAAACGGCCGAGGCTGGTGGCCGGAAAGAGAAACGGTTGGCCGGCTTCAAGTGCTGCTTCATTGACGCGCTCTAGACGATTGGGCAAGATCGTTTGAAATTCGAGATCAAGCTCAACCATGTTGAAGGTCATCATCATATCGACAAAATCACCGGAGCGCATTGAGTAAGCGATACCGGAGTAGCGATCCATGGGGAAGGCCACAGCAACCCGGCCCTGATCGACAAACAGGGATAGATCTGAGCCAAAGTTAGCCAGATCGGTTGATGAAAGGGCAATCATCGGGGTGAGGATTTCCTGCCCACGCGGTACGTCATTCTTCACAATCCGGCCGACTAACGTTTCGGGGTCATCGACATAAACGCGAGCCCGGATAGCCACGTTGTCCACCGGCCGTGCTTCCAGCTCGAGTAAATCAGCGGTTAAGCGAGTCCCGGCTGGAATATCTGTTGTGGCCACAACGATCTCAACCAGGCTAATCGGGGCTTGCGGTTCATCTTCACCGGCCTGTTCCGGTTCAGCAATGGTTGATTCTTCTGCTGGGGGCTCCTCATCGCCATCCTCACCGCCTTCCTGCTGGATTGGGGCTAATGGAGGAAAGAAGCCGTTTTGCTGCGGGTTTTGTCCGTTATCGGGACCCGAACCGCCCCCGCCAAAGATCGACGGCATCAAAACAATTGCTGCGATCGCTGAGAAAAGGGCCAGCAGCGTCAAAAAACTGCGTACTTGGGATTTAGGTTGGCGTATTTCAATCATTATTGATCCTCCCCACCCGATGTATTTTGACTGGCTTCATCACCGATTTGTTCAGGAGTAGGAATGACGGTTACCACCAATTCCGGATTGAGCCCTTCATCATCAATAAAGACTTTCACAAACATGTTGTCTCGGGTATTGACGATATAAGCAAAGTCTGGCGGGATTTCTACATTGAAGCGGTCAACGATGTAGTCAAATGTGACATTATCCACCGCGTACAATTCACCGTCGTTAACCCCACGCAGTGCGTAATCGATAATCGAGTTGGTTTCAACCGCATACTTCAACACCAGCTGCTGCTGCGGAGGAAGCGCAACGACGACCACATCAGCGGGGGGAATCGGGGTGGGTTGTAAGCTTTCTTCGGGAGTCTCAGAAAATTCCCCAGATTCAGCGTTCGGATCTGGTGTTGGGGTTGCCGTGGGCAGCTGTGGCGGCAGCGGCGGTTCAAAAGGTCCAACCTGAATCACTTTGGCATTTTGAATCACAAATGAGACGTGAACCCCGCGCTGCGTTGATTCTGCAGGACTCACGTGAACAATTGAGCCATCGGCCAACGTTTCAAACCGGCCGTAGGGAGACAGGGTATAGAGTTCGGATGAAATATCGGATGGATCGCTTGACCCGCCTTCCTCAGAAGATTCAGCTGGCCCATCGGTAATATTTTCCAGGAAAAAGGTGGCGTCATTGGGAAGACGGCTTTGGAACTGCTCGTCAACCGGGAACAAAATAAACGTCACCAAAATATCGACAAAATCGCCACCCTCTATTCCGTAAGCCACACTGCCAAGACGATCCAGCGGCACCGACATCGCCAAATATCCGGGCGGAATGAGGGATGAGGGACCGTAATCAAGCTGGCCATCCAGGGTCAAATCTCGAACGAGGGAGTCATAGGTTAACGTTTCCCCCTGATAAATATCGGTGCGGGCAAAGAGCCCCACCGCCTCATCAATGGACCGCACCATATTGTCATTTACATCGGCCGCCAGGCGGAGCTCGGTAGACAACTCGGTTTCAGACATCTGAAATCCGCGTGGGACGGTCTGTAGCGAAACAACTACTTCAACCAGTTCATCTAATTCTAAATCAACTGTAGCCACGGGTGACGGAATCCCTTCCGGCAGCACGGCCGTCGGAGGGGGTGTTGTTGGGGTCGCTGTAGGAGTCAGACCCAAAAGCTCTAACCCACCGCCAAAAATGAGGAACCCAGCGCCACCAAGCAATATGATGATTGCTAGGGCTAAGAGCAACAAAATTGATAGTCGTCGCCGATCCATAAAGTAATCCTTAAATTTAATATTGCAGGCAACAACAGCATACCCGCCAATTTTTTGGTCCGGTAGCGTAAGCCAGTGATAACAATATGTCAACTAATGGGTTTACATATTATCATATGTAAAGTTGGCAAGCAAATGGTGATTGTTTCCTATTGCGTGTTACATTTTTTACAAAGTCGGTGCATAATCAAAGAAAATAATGTCAAATTGCCACGATCAGCAGACGAAATGGGCAAACAGACCAGGCAAACCGCTGTTCGCTTTTAACTGATTCCTTTTCACCCTTGACCATTTAAATTAGTCAACAGGTAAAATCAGCTGCTCATCCACAGGCTGTTTGGTCGGCAAAATGAAGGTAAATTTGCTTCCTTCACCTACTTCACTTTCTAACCAAATGCGGCCGTTGTATGCTTCCACCAAAGCCCGCACAATTGCCAATCCAACACCGATGCTCCTTTTCCGATTTACGGCTTGAGCATCCTGGCGATAAAACTCATCAAAAATACTTTTTTGATCCTCTTTGCTGATCCCAATTCCGGTATCTTGAATTTCAACAACCACAAACGACTGAGCCAGCGTAGATCCTTTTTCAAACCGCACCCGAATATTGATAACCCCTCCACTTTCAGTAAAACGGATGCTGTTCGATATTAATTCTTGAAGAATAGTGGCCACATGTTGGGCATCAGCCTGAATCGGCCGGAGGTCACCATCAAGCGTGTATTTTATTTCTAGCTGGTTTCTGGTGGCTAAGGGCTCCAGCTGACTGCCGATTTCAGGCACAATTTGGCGCAGGTCGGCAACCGCATGTTGAATGTCCAGCGAGGGGTCTTTTATCGCGGCCACAAAAATCAGGCTGTTGATTTGCTGCACCATCCGAGATACGTTGCGCTGGATCGTCTCCAAATATGACCGCTGTTCCTGCGTCAAATTTTGATAATTATCCCCTTCCAACATTTCTACATATCCCTTTATTGCGGTCAGAGGCGTGCGCAGTTCATGGGAAACAGTGGTCAGGAAGCTGTTCTTGGCCCGTTCAGACTGAAATATCTCCGTCACATCACTCAAAATGGCAATGGTTCCCAGCAGCGATTCGCCAGGATCGTTGACGATAAACATTTGTCCTTCAATGTGCCGGCCGTTTAATTCAAAACGAGTGGGCGAAGGGCGATGATGATCTTCTGATGGTTTGGCAATCATCGGCAGTCGAGACAATACGGTCATAATCGACTGCCCGATCAGGTCATTGCGAGAGACCCCCAGCAGGGCGGCCGCCTTGCCGTTAACATAGTGAATATCACCGTTGGGATCGGACAGCAGCACACCGATGTGGAGGGCTTCCAAAACCGGCCGGTCTTGATCTAAGCTGGCCTGATCAAATTTTCCTACTAGGGTTGAGGCGAAGGAATCGGCCGATACACCAAACGCAAATTCATCCAAATCTTCTTCCATCAACAAAAATTGACGAGTGACCAACGGAATCGCCACCACAGCCCCCCATTGCAGCAGATCAAGCGTTAGCTGGGGAGCTAGGATCATCAATACCGCCAAACCCAGGATTAGTGGAATATTCCAATAAAATTCATCATTGTCTAGAATGAGCGTAAACAACCCAGCCCACACCGCTGTATAGCCAAGATACAAAAATACCGACTTTAAACCACCTTCGTCCATCCATAAATGAATCACAGATGACAACACACCCCACAGGGCAATACCCACCAACACATAAACGTATCGGGGTGTCGTACGACTCAACCGCAAAACGGCCAATAAGCTCAACGTGGCCGCAATGACGAGTAATAAAGATGCGTTCGTCATGTCAAATACTTATTCATTCATACGAAGAGGGTTGCTCAGCATCGAGCATGAGCTGCCACCACGCTTGCCACGGCTGGGCATCTTGCAGGGGGTCGATCGTTGGTGCTGGAACCGGGGTTGGTTCGACGGAAGTTTCGATAATTAAAGGAACCACCCGCCTTTCACCGGGCAGTAAAAACCCCGCCTCACTGCGGGCGTATTGAGCCACATAGTCATCACTTTGCACAAAAGCCAAGGTGGCCTGCAGTTCCACCTGACGGGTTTGTTCAGCTTCAACCTGAGCCTCCAGGGCGATTTCCCCTCCTCCCATCACCTGACCCATGCGGTTCCGGCGATTGATGTCGATAGCAATTATGAGGCTTACAGAGATCACGAGAAATATTACAATTTGGGGGATTGTCACCAACGGTTTTTGTGAAAATAGAGAACGACGCATGCTCTGTTTATACATCTTTCTAAAAATTGATGCTCACATCAATTTTACTTTGTATTCAACTTGCCACGATTATGTTTATTAAATATTAGCCATGATCCAGGCAAATGACAATATGCGGGGGCGTTATTAGCGGAAATTGGTATCTATGTACTACCGATTTATGCGGCCGGTATGACCGTGACAAAAAAAAACGGCTCGGTGAGCCGTTTTTATTCAAAAAAATGAAATTTGATCGCTTTAGGCGACGTCGTACCCTGGACCTTCAGAAAAGAAATCGTAGTTGGGCATAATATCTTCGGTCAGATCCAAAACGGTCTCTTCAGAAACTTGGGCTGCATTCAGAACATCAACCTCATGGCCATCGATCTCGCCCTTAAATGGCTGACCTTCCGGCAAAAGCTCCTTCGTATTGACGATCCACAAACCTGG
Source organism: Ardenticatenaceae bacterium (assembly GCA_030065875.1). Lineage (GTDB taxonomy): Bacteria > Chloroflexota > Anaerolineae > Promineifilales > Promineifilaceae > WTJY01. The sequence goes on from JASJCR010000023.1 coordinate 154,068, forward strand.
CTGAGCGACAAAGTCAAACGGGACTTCCTCTTCGGGGAAGATCGCTTCGTATGGGCACTCTGGAATACAAGCGCCACAGTCAATACATGTGTCTGGATCGATGTAAAGCCATGGCCACTCTTCCTGAGGTTGACCCAGCACCATACATTCAACCGGGCAAACTTCTACACAAGCGGTATCGCGCAAGCATAGACGGGTAACGATATGCGTCATATTTAATATCTCCTCACACTATCCAAAGGTTTAACCTTGGTTAAGTTTAGGGTTAACAGCTCAAATGCAATTGTACCCAACACTTCAAATTTTGAAAAGGGGTTTGTGCAAAATTACACAAACCGCTAAATATCGAATTTTTAGGCGGTTTGTAAGATCATGTTGGGTATTTCACGGCTTATTTGACAACTGATCTTGCCCTTTGTATAGTCGGCACGATGATATACCGCCAAGATAGTTGGATGGTGTATAAGGTCAGAATTTTTTCAGCGACAGTTAGACAAAATCATATCTAAAAGGAAAGGATAGACGAGCTATGTTGTTTAAAGCCATCTCTAAGTTTGCTCATCAACTTGATGCTCCGGAGGTCAGCGCCCATTGTGATGGCCCCTGCGGAGTTTACGATCCGGCCTCGGCCCGCATTGCGGCCGAAGCGGTGCTTTCCATGACCAAGAAAATCTTGGCGCTCCAGCCACCAAGCGCTGGTGATTCCGCTGCCTGGGCCAGCTACCTCAACACCCTTTCCCGCTATGTGGCGATCAAGGAAGAACAGGCTCATCTGGCCAAGTCAGAGCTGCTGGTCTTGTGGACAGATTATTTTAAACCGGTTCATTTGGAACAATACCCCGATTTGCACACCACGTTTTGGAACGCAGCCAAATTGTGCTCCGCTTGTAAGGTTGAAGTCAGCCTGGAGCATGCCAACGAGCTGATGGAAGCGATTGAAAATATTCACAATATCTTCTGGGCAACCAAAAACCGGGACGTTACTTACTATACCGCATCGTAATATCGGCAGATCGACCTACGATTCGCTTAATTGGGCTGGGTGACTTCTCACTCGGCCTTTTTTTATGACGGTTCGATCAATTTTTGATGTCAACTTCTCCCTCTCCAATCCCTTTACCGACGGCCCGCGAGTGGTTGCTGTGGCTGATTCGCAGACGGCTGCGGATGCGGGTTACCGGGGAATCGATGCAGCCTATCCTTATGCCTGGTGATCTGGTTTTGGTCGACCGCCGGGCCTACACGGCCGACCTGCCAAAACCGGGTGATGTTGTCGTCGCTCACCACCCTCACCAAAAAAATCTAACCATTATCAAGCGAGTTGTAGCTGTCAGTGAAGATGAGCGGCTCGACCTGCGGAGCGAAAATTCCAGAGCTGGTTCCGACAGCCGTCAATTTGGGCTGATCCCCCGCAGGTTATTAATCGGCCGGGTTACCTCACGAATTCCACCACCGTAAACTTAGGAGTCAAATTTCGCTTTAATTTCCTCATAGCGGTTACGATTGACGTCCAAATCACTGTAACCGAGGCGGGAGGCCGAGCGATTATGAATAATTCCCTGTTCTTCATCGATAAAAAACTCGACATCATCGACAAATCCCCAAACAAACGACCGAAATTCAGCATGGATATAATTTGGCTCATTGGCAATAACCGTCGCTCTGGGCATTTCTTCTATAATGGCGATGAGCCGCGCGCGGGCCTCGGCCTCACTCCCTTCTAGAAGCAGCGGCTCAATCTGATGAATCTCATCTTGTCCCTGAGTGGAAACGCAGTTAGGGGAATCAGGACAGGCGGAAAGCGAGCCATCGCGCACCCCTAACACCGAAGGCATCGGGCTGCTGGACTGCACAAAAAATCGGGCGAGCACAATCAAAACAGCGATCCCAACAGCGATTGAGACCAAAATGGTTATCCAATTCATCTTTCTTTTTTTCCTCATAAGCGCGGTAATCCTAATAAATTTGGAATGATGACCTAGTTGTAGCACGGCAAGATTGACATCCCATTAATTCCAGCGCCCGCCAAATGCCACATGAGGAATCAAAGCAGATTCCTACGTTTTTGCTACAATTATGTCGTGTTCTGGCCACAAAAAAACCGTTCCTACCCTGGCCTGCAAACCGCTTTTTGGGCGCTGGCAGCGATTTTAACCAGCTGCACGGTCGTGCAGCCTCCCTCAGAGGAAATAGGACCTCTCACACCAACTCCTCTGGCGGTCGCCCAAGCTTCGCCGACCTTCACGCTAACGGCAACGCCAGCTCCAACCTCAACGCCAACCCCTTTTCCGACCGCACCCCCCACACCGGTTCCAACGGCCACACCAGTCCCCTGCCAGGCACCTCAGCTAGAAGATGCCGGCCGCTGGTGCTTCTCAGCCGCTGAGGGAGCGTTATTCATCCACCCCCTGGCCATCGAAGTGTGGCAAGATAACCTTTATCTTCTCGATGCGGGGCGAATTGTCCGCGTATCCCCTCAGGGCGGCCCTCTCCCAACGATTTTGCTTCGGCCGGGAGAGCTCATCGATGGCATGCCGGTTCTCGAACCGTTAGATCTCAGCGTCTCTGTCGCTGGCCTGCACGTCCTCGACCGCGCCGGCAACGTTTATCGTCTTGACTGGACTCTGGGGGAGTGGGTGATGGAGCGCAACGAACGGCCGATCGGGGAAACCTCTTCCCACTATTACACCGCCCTGGATTCCTCCGGCCTTGATCGCTACCTGTTGGAAACCAGCTACAGCTACGGTCTTCGTTACGATGACCCGGCCGCTTTGCCGATCAATGGCTGGCCGCTCGATGAAGCTTATTTTATCGATATCGCCGCTTTGCGTCTGGACGGACGCAGCGAAGCCCATGTGCTGCAGCAGCAGCGGGACAGTCGAGTGGTCGAGATCATTTTTTATGAGCAGGGTGAGGTCAATCGGCGCTTTAACCCCCGCGTCGAGATCGAGCGTCCCCGCGCGCTCCACCGCTCGGAAGATCGCCTTTTTTTGCTCGATCAGGGCGGACTTCGGGTAACCGCTCTAGAAGCCTCAACCGGCCTGTTAATTGAGGAAGAATCATTCACCCTGTCATTTCCCGTAACGGCGTTGACCACCACGGCTGATGGTCAGCTTATTTTAGCCGGCCGCGACGCCGTTTATTTTCCCGGCCGCAGCGAGATGAATCACGTTGTCCCCCAAGACGATTTGCTGCTTACCGGCCGCTGGCCGCACGATCCTCAAACCCTGACCGTGCTGCCCCCCATGCTTTCCCCAATCGAAAACCTGGCGGTTTCAGATCGAGATTTACGCATGCCGGGGGCTCCGCGCCACTATCGGCTGGGCATTCACGAGGGAGCGGACTTTTACTGGGGACCCGGCCGGGAGGTGCGGGCGACGGCCGACGGGATAATCGTCCGGGCCACCCTATCCTATATAGCTCCGGGAGAAGAGCAATTCGCCGCCTGGCGGGCGTTGGCGGCCAACCAGGGGTATTCCGATCCGGACATGCTTGATTTTTTCCGCGGCCGGCAAGTTTGGATCGATCATGGACAGGGGATAATTACACGTTACGTGCATCTGGGAGGGATTGATCCCGCCATCCGCGAAGGTCAGCCGGTGACGGCCGGGCAAATCATCGGCTTTGTGGGCAACTCCGGGTCGCCGGGCTCCTTAATCAGCGACAGCGAAGACGCCCATTTGCATTATGAGATCCGGGTAGATGAATTTTATATCGGGCAATTTTTACGGCCGATTGAAATTAGGGAAATTTTTGAAGGGATATTTAGGTGATGGGTGTTAGGTGTTGGGTAATGGATGATGGTTTTTCCAATACCCAACACCCATTACCTATCACCTGTGTGTGGAGATGGCGGGAATCGAACCCGCGTCCGAAAAATTCGACCTCTGAGCATCTACAAGCTTAGTCAGCCTATTTAGAGATTCGCCGCTCACACCCCGGCCAACAGGGTTGAAGATTGGCTAACCGATGCATCTTTGCCGGGGCTATCGGTGTCGCCCCGGCGCACGCCGGCATTGTTGTCGCCCAGCGCTCATCCGACCAGCGAGCGGAAGAGAGTGGACGCTACCCATCTGTGGGGTAGGACGCTCCTAAAGGCTACTAGGCAGCCATTGGGAGCGCGTTGTAATTACGTGCATTGGCACTTAATTGTGTGCTTCCAGTTTTACGAGGTGAGAAGCATACTCGACTTGCAACCCAGGATCAGCCTTCCCCGTCGAAGCCAGTCATCCCCAGGTGATTAAATATTATAGCATAGAGTGTCATCGTTGTAATTTGATTTTGACGTTTTTTTGAGAATCACCTCACTCCCACAATTACAGAAAAAAATCCTTAAGCACGGCTGAAATATCGGCCACGATCGCATGCTCCGGCGCTTCCAGATCGCGAATGACCGTCATCTCCGTTCCCTCTAATTCAAGGGTCAGGACGCCTTCCACCGCCGTTAGGGCCTGAGCCAAAGCTGACCCTTCAGCCATCTCCTCTGCCGACTCATATCGCTCTGCAGGCGCGTCAGGTCGCGTCAAAGGCATATTGGTGTAAAAATAGATGTGGTCCGGAAACTCATCATCAATCTCCGTTTCAATTTCCATATATTCAGACATCGGTAATACTCAATTAAGTGGATTACAAAATGTTTTATGAAATAAATGTCCACAGATTACGCAGATTTTCGCAGATTAGAGAGGGGAATCTGTGAAAATCCGTGTTAATCCGTGGCTTTTTTTAACAATAACCAAAGGGAACCTGTTCAGTTGACGACCCGCAAGCCACATTTGCCATGCAAATCGTATTTAAGCCGTATCCTTTTGGCGCTTCATTC